>JAUJOM010000001.1:160255-184555 GCA_030447645.1 Longimicrobiaceae bacterium
AATCGCGACACGCGGTGCAGCGTGGGTCCGGCTCGCGACCCGGCGCCACCGGGGCCCAGCAGCGAGTGCACCGAGGCGCAGGAATGGGCCGACTGCGGGTCCAGCAGACACGGCAAACCAGGCGCTCCGGCTCGTCCGGAGAGATCGGGCGCTTGCATGCGACGCACACCGGGGCAAAGACCAGGTCCAAGGCGCCGTTGCAGAGCTCCCGTAGCCAGCTCACGCACCCACTCCCAGCGCACGCCGCATGACATCCAGCGGGGGCTCCCGCTGGAACCAGAGGCGGAATGCCGCGGCGCCCTGCTGGAGCAGCATTTCGTGCCCGTCGGCCGCCGGAACCCCGTCCGCGCGCATGCCCCGGACCCACCGCGTTTCTTCAGGAGTGTACACCAGGTCGAGCGCCGCTCCAGCCCGCACATCCGGTCCGAGCGGCAATGGATCGCCCGCGCGAAGCCCCAGGCTGGTGGCGTTGACCGCCAGGTCATACGTGTCAGCCGGCACCCGTTCGGCAATTTTGAGGGATGGGGGGTGATCGAACTGGGCGGCAAGCCTGCGGGCGCGATCGGCCGAGCGATTCACGACCATGATCTCCGCGGCGCCATCGTCGAGCAGCGCACACACTGCTGCCCTGGCGGCACCCCCGGCACCCACCACCAGAACACGCATACCGGCGGCTGAAGATCCGGGCAGTGCGCGGAGGGCGCCCCGGACGCCTTCCACATCGGTGTTGTCCCCCCATACAGCGCCGTCCGAGAAGCCGAAGGCGTTGCACGCACCGGTACGCCGAGCGGCGTCACCGAGCCGGTCCACTGCTCGCAACGCGACCTCCTTGTGCGGTACCGTCACATTCCCGCCTCCACCCGCTTCCGCGATTCCGCGGAGGAGGCATGGCAGCGCATCGGTGCTGCAACGGAGCGCTACGTACACGGCGTTGATCCCCGCGGCACGAAGCGCGGCGTTTTGAAAGACCGGGGAAAGGGAGTGCCCGACCGGGTCGCCGAGCAGGGCGAACAGGCGAGTGCGGGCCGTGGGCCCAGGGTTCACGGACCGACGATGGGTGCCAGGCGGTCCAGCGCGGCAGAGACGAGCTGCCGCAGCTCACGCAGCGTCGTCTCGTACACTGCTTCGTCGCCACCGAAGGGGTCCGAGACCGGGGTCCCCTGCCCACCAGCACCCGCGGCGAAGTCGCCGAGCAGCGCCGCCTTCGCGGCCCCACCCATGTGATCGATGCGCGCCAGGTGTGAGGGCGACATGGCGAGTACCAGGTCTGCCCACGCGAGAAGATCCGGGTCGAGTGCACGCGACCGGTGCCCGTTCAGGTCCAGCCCTCCCCTCTGGGCAACGTTCACGGCAGGCGTCGACGCGCTCGTACCAGGCTCGACCGCAACCCCGGCGGAAGCCACCTCCGCGTGCTCCCAACCGCGCCGCCGCAGCTCCGCACGTGCGACTGCTTCCGCCATGGGCGAACGACAGGTGTTGCCGGTACAAACGAAAAGAATCCTGAATGCTTCCGTCTGTGGCCGCTCGGCGGGTGTGCCGGTTTCCATGACAGAAAAGTGCGTGTCAGCCCGCAGCTCCGGCAAGTGCCTCCGCGAGCGGGAAGTCTTCGGGGCGGGTAATTTTCACGTTGGTGGGCGAGCCGAGCACCACGCGGACGCTCGCTCCGAGCCGCTCCACAAGCTCGGCTTCGTCGGTTCCTGACCTGCCCTCGGTGCGGGCCCGTCCGTACGCGCGCAGGAGCAAGCGCCGCGGAAATCCCTGGGGTGTTTGAGCCTGCCACAGAGTAGCGCGCTCCACTGTCTCGGTAATCCAGCGGTCTGCCTGCACGCGCTTCAGGGTATCGGCAACCGGTACGGCGGCGATCGCGCCGCCCCCTCGCGCGGCCTCAAGCACGCGCGTGATGACGTCGGCCGTGACGAACGGACGCGCCCCATCATGCACCAGTACCGTGCCCACGTCCGGGGCGAGCGCGGCAAGCCCGTTCCACACCGAATCGCCGCGCTCGGCACCGCCCGCTACGATCTTCACCGGCAGGATTTGGAGCCATTCGGGAGGTGCGACGGCATAGGCGAGCGGAAGCACCACCACGGTTTCGCAGATTCCCCGGTGCTCAGCAAATGCACGAACAGCTCGGCGCAGAACCGGTTCCCCACGGAGCTGGAGGAACTGCTTCGGGGTGTCACCACCGAAGCGCCGCCCGGACCCGGCAGCGACGATTACCGCGCCGGCCCCGCTAGCCAAAGACGCGGTCAATCAGCGACCGTACGTCGCCGGTCCCCACCACCGCGAGTCCCGACGGCAGCTGCTTAGGTCGGGCGCGCGGGGCCAGGTAGCCGGTGTGAAAGCCCATGCGCGCCGCCTCCCCCAGGCGACGCTCGACCTGGCCGACCGGCCGGATCTCGCCGCCAAGTCCGAGCTCACCTATGAAGACGGCATCTCCGGGCACGGCCCGGTCGAGCACGCTCGAGACCAGCGCGACCGCAATCGCAGCGTCACCCGCGGTTTCCACGAGCCGAAGCCCTCCCACCACGTTCAGGAAAACGTCAAGCTGCCCGAATACCATCCCCGCACGCTTTTCGAGCACGGCCAGCAGGAGGGCCAGCCGCTTGGGATCAAATCCGGTGCTCACCCGCTGGGGTGCGCCGTACGCCGCCTTGGTGGCCAGCGCCTGCACTTCGACCAGCAGCGGCCGGGTTCCCTCCATCGTCGCGACTACGGCCGTGCCGGATGCGGGCGAAGCTCGCTCGCCCAGGAAAAGCTCCGAAGGATTGGCGACCGGAACCAGGCCCTCCGCTGACATGCGAAAAACGCCGATTTCGTCCACTCCGCCAAAGCGGTTTTTGGTGGCGCGGAGCACGCGATTGTCCAGCCCCCCGGCACCCTCGAAGTACAGCACCGTGTCCACAATGTGCTCCAGCGTCTTCGGCCCGGCGATTCCACCGCCCTTGGTTACGTGCCCGACCAGGAAGACGGCGGTTCCCGTTTGCTTCGCAAAGCGCTGGAAGCGCGCGGCGCACTCGCGCACCTGGCCGACGTTCCCTGGCGCGCCTTCCAGATCAGGTGTGTATACCGCCTGGATGGAGTCCACCAGGAGCACCTGCGGCGCGCGCTCCGCAGCTCGCAGCAGGATCGTTTCCAACTCCGTTTCCGCGAGCAGGGTCACCTCGCCGGCTGCCCAGCCGACGCGGTCGGCGCGGAGCTTCACCTGCAGCGCGGACTCTTCGCCGGACGCATAAAGCGTAGGGTAACCGGCCGCTTCCAGGCAAGCTGCTACCTGAAGCAGTATGGTCGACTTGCCAATCCCGGGCTCGCCGCCGACCAGCACCACGGAGCCCGGAACGATTCCACCGCCGAGTACGAAGTCGAACTCGTCGAGACCGGTATGCCAACGCTGCCGCTCGGCGCCCGCAACGTCGCGAAGCCGGGTCGGTACTCCGCCGCCGCCACTCCGCGCTGGTGGCGATGCTGCCTCGGCCCGTCGTGCAGCCTGCGCAGGCTGCTCCACGAGCGTATTCCACGCCTGGCATGCGGGGCACTGCCCCTGCCAGCGCGGCGCTTCGTTGCCGCACTCCGTACAGAAAAAGAGAGTCCTGGCTTTAGCCATCCGCACGTGGAGAAAAGCTCTCGAACCGGGTGAACTCTTTCAGGAACATCAGGTCCACTTTGCCGGTGGCGCCGTTACGCTGCTTGCCGATGATCAGCTCCGCACGCCCCTCTAGGCTGTTCCCTTCCTTGTCTACCGGGCCGTAGTAGTACTCGGGGCGATACAGGAACATGATCAGGTCCGCGTCCTGCTCGATCGCTCCCGATTCACGCAAGTCACTCATCATTGGGCGCTTGTCGGGACGCTGCTCCACGGCTCGGCTGAGCTGTGAGAGCGCGATAACGGGGAGGTCCAGCTCCTTGGCGAGAGCTTTCAGGCCACGCGAGATCTCCGACACCTCCTGCTGGCGGTTCTCCGTTTTTCCCCGTCCCTGCATCAGCTGAAGGTAGTCCACCACGACCAGGGATAGGTCCGGACGATCCGCCTTGAGCCGCCGAGCTTTGGCGCGCATCTCGAGCACGGTGATGCCGGGTGTGTCGTCGATGTAGATGGGCGCGGTGTTCAGGTAGCCGGCGGCGGTGGCAAGGCTGGCGTACTCCTCGTCGCGCAGCCTCCCACGGCGCAGGCGACTTGCATCCACCCGGCCCTCCGCGCAGAGGATGCGCTGCACCAGTGCCTCCTTGCTCATTTCGAGCGAAAAGAAGGCCACCGGCTTGCGAGCGCTGATCGCCGCGTGCTGGGCTACGTTAAGCGTAAATGCCGTCTTTCCCATGGAGGGGCGGGCGGCCACGATCACCAGATCCCCGGCCTGGAAGCCGGCGGTCAGCTCATCGAGGTCATGGAAGCCACTCGGCACGCCTGTAACCGACGAGGGGTTGTTCTGCAGCTGCTCGATCCGCTCGAAGGTGGGCCAGAGGATCTCCTTGATCCACACGAAGCCCTTGCGGTCGTGCGTTTGCGCGATCTGAAAGATGCGCTGCTCCGCCACGTCCAGTATGTCCTCCACGTCCCCCTGAGCGGCGTAGGTCTCCTGTATGATGGAAGTGGCTGCCTCGATGAGCCTCCGCAGCAGCGCCTTTTCCCGAACGATGCGCGCGTGGTACTCGATGTTGGCGGCCGTGGGAACGGCGCCGAGCAGCTGTGCGAGAAAGGGCATGCCACCCACGATCTCGAGATCGCCGCTGGTCTTCAGCGCATCCGAGAGCGTAACCGCATCGATGACTTCGCCGCGCTCCCACAGGGAGACCATGGTACGGAAGAGGCGGCGGTTCCCCTCCCGGTAGAACATGGTGTCATCGACGATTTCGATGGCTTTCACCAGCGCGTCGGCGTCGATCAGCATGCCCCCGAGCACCGACAGCTCGGCTTCGGCGGAGTATGGTGGCGAACGGTCCGAAAACGCAGGCGGGCTGGAGGCTAGCGGAGCTACAATGGAGAGAGCGGGGAGTGTGGACATGCGAGTTTCAAGGGCTAGGCGGGATCGGTCAGTGTGCGGAGACGTTGCAGGTCTTCCCAGGTGGAACGAGTCCAGGCGGGATTGCGAAGCAACGCCGCGGGGTGGTACGTCGGAACGAGCGGAACGCCGTGATAGTCGTGAACGCGACCGCGCATGCGGCCGATGGATTCCTTGCTCCCGAGCAGCGTCTGCGCGGGAAACGTCCCGAACGCCAGGATCGCGCGGGGGCGGATGAGCTCCACTTGCCGCAGCAGATATGGGCTGCACGCTTCCACCTCCTCCGGGCGCGGATCGCGGTTTCCGGGGGGGCGGCATTTCAGCACGTTGCAAAGGTACACATCCGCTCGTGCGTAGCCAGCGGCGGCGAGCAGCAGATCGAGCAGCTTCCCTGCCCTGCCCACAAAGGGCCGCCCGGTCCGGTCCTCGTCCGCACCCGGGGCCTCCCCCACCACCACCACCTCAGCCTGGGGGTTGCCCTCGCCGAACACCACGTGTTGGCGCGATTCGGCCAGCCGGCAGCGGGGGCATCCGAGTGCCACCTCCCGAAGCGAATCAAGGGAGCCGATCTGGACGATGTCATTTCCGGGAACACCGTGCGCCGGCGCTTCAGCCCTGCGCTCCACCGGGGTCCGGGCGGCGAGGTCACGTACATCCGAGGCAGTAAGGGCATCCAGGAAGACCTCCGTTTCACCCAGCTCCGCCCGCTGCCGGAGGTGCACTCGCAGCAACTCCCTCGCATCCCCCCTCACCCCAGCAGCACCTCAACTCGGTCCAGGATCTGGTCCGCCACTTCGTCCTTGGAAAGCAGGGGCAATGTCTCGTCCTCCCGATGTGGAGCGAGCAGCGTAACCCGGTTGGTCGACACCTCGAATCCCGCACCGGGCTCCGTGGCGTCGTTGACGACCATCAGATCCAGCTGCTTTCCGGTGAGCTTGCGCCGGGCGTTCGCCAGCACGTCATCGGTTTCCAGAGCGAAACCCACCACCAGGGTGCCGGGACGCCGCGCATCCAGCGTAGCCGTGAGAACGTCCGGCGTTGACTCCAGCTGCAGGACCGGCGCCTGACCAGGCTGTTTTTTCACCTTGCTCCCCGCCGGCTCCGACGGCCGATAATCAGCGACGGCGGCGGCCATAAGCAGTACGTCGGCGGCCGGGAGAGCGTCTCGAACCGCGATGCACATCTGCTCGGCGGTCTCCACTCGCTGCAGCTGGGCCCCGGTGGGGGCCGGAAGACTTGACGGCCCGGAGATCAGCACGACTTCCGCACCACGACGCCAGGCACTCGCCGCCAGCCCATATCCCATTCGGCCCGAGGAGCGATTCCCAATGTAGCGGACCGGATCGATCGCTTCACGCGTCGGACCCGCGGTCACCACGACTCTGCGTCCTGATAGCGAGGGAGCTTCCAAAAGCCGCGCGGTGTGTTCCAGTATCTCCATCGGATCCAACAAGCGGCCAGGCCCCTCTCCCTCCCCCCACGCCAGGGGACCGACGGCCGGCCCCGCGATGTGGTATCCCAGTGCCCCGAGGTGTGCGAGATTCGCCTGCGTTTGCGCATGCGCGTACATCCGGTCGTTCATGGCGGGACACACCAGCACCGGCGCGGCCGTCGCAAGCAGAATCGCTGTCAGCAGATCATCCGCCATTCCCGCGGCAGTCCGAGCAAGAAAGTTGGCGGTGGCCGGGGCGACAATCACGGCATCCGCATCCCGGGCGAGGCGAATGTGGGTAAGCGGCTGGCCCGGAGTGTAAAGCGAGCTGTGGGCAGCTCGCCCGGTAAGAGCTTCAAAGCAAAGCGGACGCACGAAATCCTGCGCGCCCGCCGTGAGCACCACCTCGGTTTCCGCCCCGGCGAGGGTCAGGTCGCGCGCAAGCTGTATCGCCTTGTAGGCGGCGATGCCGCCCGTGACCCCAAGGAGGACACGCCTGCCGGCATACGGCCGTCTTGGCCGCCGCCGCGCGTCCATCAGCTCAGTCCAGGTCGCCGGTGCGGCGGTCTTCGAGGCGGTACTGGAGCGCACCGGAGGCGACTTCCGCAGCCGCGGTGGTGGTCAGCTTCTCGCGGGGTGCGGTCGCAATGGTCGGATCTTCCATCAGCTCGCCACGCCTCAGGTCGTTCAGCCGTCGAGCGTATTTGGCGGCCACCAGTACGCCGAGGTACTTGGAGCCTGTATGCCTTGCAACGGAGCCGGGGGTAAAAACTTGCATGCTCTCCAGTTCGTTCAGATTAAACAGCTTTCAATATCCCTGCACAGCCGGGTGGCGTATTCCGCCAATCCCACCATGTGCGCACCTCGTGCCGACTCGGCCCGCAGGATTGCGTCGACGTGAACCACCGCACGCTCAAGGTCGTCGTTCACGACCACATAGTCGAACTCCGGAGCGGCCGCGATCTCCCGGCAAGCATTGATCAATCGGCGGCGCCGTACATCCTCTCCCTCGCTTCCGCGAGAAGTCAGCCGCCCCGCGAGCTCCCGGCCTGATGGGGGCAGGATGAACACGGAGACTACGCCGGGTACGGTGGCGCGGATCTGACGGGCACCCTGCACGTCGATGTCGAGCAGGAGGATCTGCCGCTGCTCCGCCGCGCGGCGGACATTCTCCATTGGAGTGCCGTAAAGGTGCCCGTGTACCTCCGCCCACTCCGCGAGTTCACCCGCCCCGATCCGCTCCCTGAATTCGGCTTCGGAGAGAAACCAGTAGTCCCGGCCGTGGCGCTCGAAGTGGCGCGGAGGGCGCGTGGTCGCGGACACACTGAACACCACGTCGGTTCGGCGCTCCCGGAGCTTGCGCGCGATGGTGGTTTTGCCTGCCCCGGAGGGGGCTGCCAGAATCAACGGAAAGGCGCGGAACTCCGGTACTCCGGGCTCGGTCATTCCACGTTCTCGACCTGCTCGCGGAGCCTTTCGATCTCGTCTTTGATGGCGACCACCCGGTGTGCGATCCCGGCGTGGTTGGCTTTGGACCCGATCGTGTTGGCTTCGCGGTGCATCTCCTGCACCAGAAACCCCAGCCGCTTGCCGACAGCTTCCGCGGCGTCCGCGCCCAGCAACTCGCCGAACAGCTCGATGTGGGAGCGGAAGCGAACCAGCTCCTCATGGAGGTCCCAGCGCTCGGCCAGCAGAGCGATCTCCTGGACAAGCCGCGCCTCATCCACCGCGACGCCGCACGCCAGCTCCCGGACCGCGCTCCTCAGGCGATCACGCTCGGAAATCAGCCGCTCCGGCGCTTCACGCTCGATGTGCTGAAGCTCGAGCGTGATCGCTTCCAGGCGTGCCGCAAGATCCAGTGCGAGACGCTGCCCCTCGTCTTCCCGCATTCGGGTCGTCGCCGCGGCAGCAGCCTGGATCACGGCCCGAAGCTCTTCCGGATCGAGCTCCGGGCCCGTGTCCGGCTCGCGGTCCCGGATGAGCACGTCGCCGAAGCCGGCGAGGAGTGCAAGATCGCGCGTCCCGGGCACACCGAAGCGCTCGCCCAGGTCGCGAAAGGCCGCCAGGTACGCGGCGACGCGTTCCTCATCCACGGTCACTCCCGCCGGCCTCAATGCAAATTCCGCATCGAGACGAACCGTGCAATTGACACTGCCACGGCCGAAGGCACCCCGCAGCCACTCGCGCATCTCCGGCTCCAGCCGGGAGAGCGCCTGGGGAGTACGAAAGTTGGTGTGTAAGTAGCGGTGATTGACCGTCCGCAACTCGACCCGCAACAGCCCAGCCGGCGTTGTCCGCTCCGCCTCGCCGTACCCGGTCATGCTCCGTATCATCCGCCCCAAGTTACCCGAGGGCGCGGGTGGTTGTCAATTGCGGAAGAACCAGCGGACGCCGTAATAAAAGTAAGGAACCGGAGGGAGACCGAGCCCCGCGATGTCCGCCGCCTCACGTTCCGCGGTGAGATTTTGGGCGATGCCGAATATGCGAACGTCCAGGATGCGAAGCTGCAGGAACGCGTTCAAGAGCGTGTAGGGGGCGTTCACCCGGCCGGCGGGGCCGAAGCTTTCACCACGACGGACCACCTCCACCCTGAAGGTGGGCTCGAAGTTGCCCTCGCGGAAAACCTCGTGGAACTCCAGGGATGCCCGCCCCTGGTCCCTTGGAAGGAATGGGGGCTCCGCCGGAAAAAAGGAGGCCGACCCGGTTTCCCGCCACCAGCTGTACCAGGCGTCCAGGCGCGCACTGCGAAGAAATGTCACCCGGAGCAGCGGGAGGGGAATTGACGCGTACCCCTCAATACCCGTGACGGGGTCGGCCCGACGCGTTGTGCCCCGAACATCGAACGCCGGCCCGAACGGAACCCAGTTGGCTGCGACCCTGGTGACCAGGGCCGCTCCGGCGGATGCGCCACGAAGCTCCCATTCAGCTCCCGCACGGGCGGCACTGGACTGGGAAGTGATCACCGGAAAGCCAGGCACCCGCGTCGCGCCCAACGCCGTGTCCACCTGCACCCGGAGTCGATCGGTGCGCAGCCGAATTCCCTCACGCCGTTCGACGGCGTCCGCGAGGTAAGGCACCGGGCGCTCACCGACGGCCAGCGATCCGAACACGGAAAGGCCACCGAAAAGTGCGAGCCGGGCGGAGCCGTCGAGCTCTACACCGGTGACGCCCCTGATGGTAGAAGAGCGCACCGAACCTGTGGCGGCCAGCGCGGAGAAGGGCCGTAAGTCAGCGCGTGCCGAGAGCTCGACTCCGGGCCCGGTGTAGCCGCCCTCGCCGAACCTGGCGCGCGCACTCCCCTCCAGTCGCCAGAGTGCCTGCTGGAAACCCGCTCGCGCGCCGACCTGCGCCGATTGTAGGTCAACCCCAAGCGAGTCCCCGGTCCCAGGCGTACGGGACGCGCGTCCCGCCCAACCTTCAACCGTAACGGCCGGTGAAGGCTGCGCACGGCCCCGTGCCAGAACCTCGCGCCGGACGGCAACCTCCGGAAAGGGCACTCCAAACCGATCCACACCCGTCTGCCGCAACTCCAGCTCCAGACCCGTCCTGGGTGTCAGCAACCGACCGACTCGCGCCATGAGCGAGTTCACGGCATAGGCATCCACTCGGCGGAAGCCCTCCGTGTCGGCTACGTCGAAGGCACCCAGAAACGTGGTCGCTCCTCCTATGGTTTGCGCGTACAGGCCCCGCAAAAACCGCGTCTGCGGATCCCCGGTCCCGGCCTCGATTTCGGAGAATGGACGTCGGTCCCGCTGCCGAAACGACGTAAGATCGATTCGGGTCTCCGTCAGCCGCCGCTCTACCCGAACGCCTGCCAATCCCGCGAGAGGAATCTGCTGAAGGTCGAAGTCCGCCGCACTGAGGGCGTCCAGCTCGTACCCGTCTCTGAAAACGCGCAAACGCCCCCCGCCCCTGCCGAACGCCGCCACTCCCGCGGGGCGGCCGTACGCACCGGCACGGGTGACGACGAGCCCGGGCACCCTTTCGAGCAGCTCCAGGAGCGAGACGCCGCTGTAGCGCTGCAGCTCCGCGCCGCTCCACTCGTAGGTGGCGTTCCACCAGCCGCGGGAGGCGGGGCGGACAAACTCCGGGAGGTTCGGTGCCGGCAGAATGGAGTCGGCAGGGACGGTGTCACGCGCACCGCGGTTCACGAACGTGTCGGGAGGGAGCTGCTCGCGCGGAATCGGGACCCGGACCGTGTCCTGAGCCCAGGCAACGTCAGCGAGGGCGAGCAGGAGCCCGCCCAAAAGCAGCGCTACGATGCGCGTCCGAGCACCCACTCGACAAACAACCGGGTGGGGACGCCGGTGGCACCCTTGGTGTGATACGGCAGCTTGCCATCCCCCCAGGCCGTGCCGGCGATGTCCAGGTGGACCCAGGGAAAGTCGCCGACAAAGTCGCGGAGGAACCACGCCGCGGTGATCGCGCCGGCGGGGCGGCCCCCCGTGTTCTTGATGTCCGCGTAGTCGGACTTGAGCTGCTCCCGATATTCGTCGTACATGGGCAGCGGCCATACCCGCTGCCCAGCCCGTTCTCCCGCAGCGCGAACGTCTTCCAGGAGCGCCGTGTCATTCCCCATGGCACCCGAGGCCTGGTGTCCCAGCGCGATTACACATGCCCCGGTCAGAGTGGCAGCGTCCAGACACGCCGCCGGCTCGAACCGCCGAATGTACGACAGAGCGTCGGCCAGGATGAGGCGGCCCTCGGCATCGGTGTTGACCACCTCGATCGTCTTGCCCAGGTGGCTGGTGAGAATGTCGCCCGGGCGCATCGCGGCACCGCCAAGCAGGTTTTCACTTGCCGGGACCACTCCGATCACATTCACGGGCGGCTTCAATTGGCCAACAGCGCTCATGGCGCCCAGCACCGCCGCTCCGCCACACATGTCGAACTTCATGTCTTCCATGCTGGCGGCGGGCTTGATCGAGATTCCACCTGCATCGAAGGTGATCGCCTTACCAACCAGCACCAGCGGAGCGTCGCCAACGCGACCGCCCCGATGCTCCAGAACGATCAGCTGCGGTTCCTGCTCGGTACCCTGAGCCACGGCCAGCAGAGCGCCCATTCCCTCCGCCTGGAGCTGCTCCCGGCCGAGAACGGTGCACGTCAGCCCATGCGCGGACGCGATCTGCCGCGCCGCGTCGCCAAGGTAGCTCGGGGTGCACACATTCGGCGGAAGGTTTCCGAGGCGACGCGCCAGGTTTTCAGCCCCGCCCAGTATTTTCCCTGCGCGGACCGCCTCATGGACAGCCGCCGGGGTGAGGAGTGTAGCCTCCGAAACCTCCCCGGGCCGGTCACCATCGTCACACGCTTTGAGCTCGGCGAAGGTGTAGGCACCCAGGACCGCGCCCTCCGCAGCCGCGCGGGCCTCGGCCTCGCCACTCCCCTCCGGCAGCAGGAGGGCAAAGGCGCCGGTGCGTAGCTTGCTTGCCTGCTTGCTCGCGGTGCCCGCGACGCGGCGGACACGCTCGGGATCCGGACGCGCAGCGGTGCCGCACCCGACCAGCAGGAGCCGCTCGGCTCCAATCGTTCCCGCAGGCGGATACAGCAGCAGTGTCTCGTCTTCCCGGCCCCGAAAATCCCCCCGCTGCCGCACGTCGGCGAGAAGCCCGCCTAGCCGGTCATCCAGCCGGGTTAGCTCAGCCGGTACATCCTCGCGGGACGGGAGCGGCAGAACGAGCAGCGGGGTTGAAACCTGGTGCGGTGCGATCGACTTAACAACGACATTCATCGGGTTACATGTGCTCGATGATGCGTCGTCCGAACTCCGAGCAGGATACCTTGGTTGCGCCCTCCATCAGGCGTTCAAAGTCGTAGGTGACGGTTTTCGCGTGGATTGCTGCCTCCAGTCCCCGTACGATCAGATCCGCCGCCTCGCCCCACCCCAGGTACCGGAGCATCATCTCGCCTGACAAGATGACCGAGCCGGGATTGACCATGTCCTTGCCGGCGTACTTGGGCGCGGTGCCGTGGGTCGCCTCGAAGATGGCGTGGCCGGTCATGTAGTTGATGTTCGCACCGGGTGCGATGCCGATCCCGCCCACCTGGGCAGCGAGTGCATCGCTGATGTAGTCCCCGTTCAGATTTGGGGTGGCGATCACGTCATAATCGGCGGGCCGCGTCAGGATCTGCTGCAAAAAGGCATCGGCGATCACATCCTTGACGACGATCCCATCCGCGAGCGTCATCCAGGGGCCGCCATCCAGCAGCTCGGCGCCGAACTCGTCGCGGGCAAGCTCGTACCCCCAATCCCGGAAGGCGCCCTCCGTGAACTTCATGATGTTGCCCTTGTGCACCAGCGTCACGGACTTGCGCCCGTTCTCCTGCGCGTAGCGAATCGCGGAGCGGACCAGGCGCTGTGTGCCTTCACGGGAAATCGGCTTGATGCCGAACCCGGTGCTGGCGGGGAAGCGAACCTTTTTGGCCCGTGTCGCGAAGGCTTCTTCGAAGAGCCGCCAGAACTTTTCGGCATCGTCGCTTCCCTGCTCGAATTCGACACCTGCGTAGATGTCCTCGGTATTTTCGCGAAAGATCACCATGTCCACCTGCTCCGGCCGCCGCACCGGCGAAGGTACGCCTTCGTAGTAGCGAACCGGGCGAACACACGCATACAAATCCAGCTCCTGTCGAAGCGCGACGTTCAGCGAGCGAATTCCGCCCCCCACCGGCGTGGTCAGTGGCCCCTTGATGCCCACCTTGTACTCGCGGAAGGCGTCAAGGGTGCTTTCCGGGAGCCACTCGCCAGTCTGGTTGTGGGCCTTTTCCCCCGCCAGCACCTCCAGCCATTGGATGCTTCGCTCGGCGCCGTAGGCCTTTTCCACCGCGGCCTCGAACACGGGCTGGGACGCTGCCCAGATGTCCGGACCCGTACCGTCGCCCTCGATGAAGGGGATGATCGGGCGCGCGGGCACGCGGAGTTCCGCCCCCTCAAGGGCTATGGTTTCGCCGGATGTCTGCATGATTTCCTGGAGAGCTTAGCGTTGCTCGATCGGCTTCACCTTCAGGCCGCGCGGCCCGATGTACTCGGCTTCGGGCCGAATCAGCCGGTTGTTGGCGTACTGCTCGAACAGGTGTGCAGTCCAGCCAGGCACCCGCGCCATGGCAAAGATCGCGGTGAACTGGTCCTCGGCGATCCCGAGCGTGGTGTAAACCGATGCGCTGAAGAAATCGACGTTCGGGTAGATCTTCTTCCCCTTCGCCTCCATCTCCTCGGCCATCGCGGCTCGCACCTGGTCGGACAAAGTGAGGTACTTGGCCTCGCTGCCCTGCATGATCTTGTCAGCCAGCTCGCGGAGCACGGTCGCACGCGGGTCGGTAGCCTTGTACACCCGGTGACCGAAGCCCATCATTCGCTTCCCGGCGGCGAGCGTGTCACGCACATACTGCTTGGGATCGGTGCCGCTCTCCATGATCTCGCGGAGCTGCCGCATCACCTCCACGTTTGCGCCGCCATGCGACGCACCCTTGAGCGTTCCGATCGCGGAAACCACGGCGGAGTAGATATCGGCAAGAGTGCCGGCGGTGACACGGGCCGCGAAGGTGGATGCGTTCATGCCGTGCTCGGCGTGGAGCACCAGGGCGGTGTCCATCGCGCGCACCCGTGCATCATCGGCTTCTTCGCCGTTCAGCATGTAAAGGAAGTTGGCCGCGGTGTCCAGCCCGCTCTTCGGCTCGACTACCTCCTTGCCGGCACGAACCTGGTCGTACGCGGCGATCAGCACCGGCATCTGGGCGGTGATCAGAATCGCCTTGCGGCGGTTTTCCGGCTCCGAGTTGTCGTTCGCCTGAGGGTCGATCAGGCCCATCGCCGAGACGGCGGTGCGTAGCGCCGCCATGGGGTCGGCATCGTGCGGAAACTGCCGAATCATCTCCAGAAGGCGGTGGTCCACCTTGCGTGCGCCCTCCAGTTCCACCTTCAAACCGTCTAGTTCAGCGCGGTTCGGCAGCTTCCCATTCCACAGCAGATAGCAAACTTCCTCGAAGGTGGTGTTCCGGGCGAGGTCGTCGATGGCGTAGCCGCCGTAGATCAGCTCTCCTTCGTCGCCGTTGATGTAGCTGAGGCGGGACTGCCCGACGATGACTCCTTCGAGACCGCTCTTGGACATGATGGGTTCCTTCCGGCCGATGGCAAAGATAGATTTCAATGCTACCTCGCATGGCTGCTGCACGATACAGACCATGTGGAGCGGGCTAGTATACGCCGGATCGTCCGGCACTCGCAAGCCGAACGATCCCCCAAACCTGCCGGCGTGGAGCAAGAAACCGACGGAGCGCTGGTCGCCCGAATCCTGGCCGGAAATCCCGCCCCGTACGCGATCCTGGTGCGGCGCTATCAGGAGCCGCTATTCCGGTATGCGCGGGGCATGGCCGGTGACGGGGATTCTGCCGCTGACCTGGTTCAGGACGCTTTCATCAAAGCATACCGCAACCTCAACGGCTGCCAGAACCCGGATCGATTTGGTGCCTGGGTCTTCCGCATCCTGGTCAACGGCTGCAAGGATCACCTCCGAAGCCCGCGGCAGCGCAGGGAGGCGCTCAGCGACGATACGGCCGCAACGGCCAGCGAGTTCGATCCCGCACTGACGCTGGACCAGAGCGAGCTCCGCGCCGCCATCGACGCTGCCCTGGGCGCGCTCCCCTTCCCGCAGCGACAGGCGTTTCTCCTGAAGCACGTGGAAGGCCACAGCTACGAGGAGATGGCCGAATTGGTCGGCGTATCGGTTCCCGCGTTGAAGATGCGAGTTCTGCGCGCGCGGGAAGCGCTGCAGGAACGCCTACGCGGCCTGGTCTGAGTTCTCTTCCACCAGGTTCTGACACTCCCCGCAAAGCTGCGCCGCCGGGACCACCTCCAGGCGCGCCTCTTCGATGTCTCTGCCGCAACGCTCGCATACTCCGAATTTCTCGGGCGTCTTGTAAAGGCGCCGGAGCGCATCGTCGAGCGCATAAAGCCGTCGCCCCTCCATGCTTGCCAGTGCGTCTTTTTCCTGCTCGTGTCTCGGTTTTCCTGCTCGTGCGCCTCGCCCGGTGCCGATGTCCTCGCCATGTGGAAGCGCTCGCGTACACGCTCGAGCGTGCTTCATCGGCCCGGTCCTGTGTAATGTGGTGCCGGGTTTTCGTTGTTCACCTCGAACTTCCATGGCGAATCGTCAACAGCAGCAAGCGCGAGGATCTCAGCCGGACGCTCCGGGATCTGCAGCAACCGGAGCGCCGGGCAGAACTCAATCGCGGACGCTGAAACCGGCAGCCGTACCGCATCGACCTCAGCATGATTCCTGAGCGACATCTCTGTTTGATGTGGTCCCCCGCCTGCAACAGGGAGCTACCTATCTGAACCTGCGCAGCGCGGACCGCGCAGAAATCACCGCCACTGGCGGATGGTAGCGGCCGCCCATGCCGAAGTCCGCGGTGCCGTTCGCGGGGATCGACGACCCGCTGCATACCGGGGAGGGGACTCGAACCCCTAAGCCTCGCGGCGGCGGATTTTGAGTCCGCTGCGTCTACCAGTTCCGCCACCCCGGCGGGACCCAAAATATACATCCGCGCGGTTGCGTGTGCAACCGGTGGGCAGTAGCTTGACGTGCATGGCGGACGACCGTACGGCCTACGATGAAAAGCTCCAAAGCATCCTGCGTACCTCGGCGGCTATTTTCGCGGAGAAAGGGTACCACCAGGCGAGCATCCGCGACATTGCGCGTGCTACCGGGGTGAGTCTTTCGGGACTCTACTACTACTTTCGCAGCAAGGAAGAGCTTCTCTTCCTGATCCAGGAGCACGCTTTCGGCACCCTGGAAGCCGATCTGCTGCGCCTGCTCGACGGCGTAAACGATCCGCACCGCCGCCTTCGTCTCCTGATAGAAAACCACCTGCGTTACTTCGTCGCCAACATGGCGGAGATGAAGGTACTGTCGCACGAAGCCGACGTGTTGACCGCCGAGATGCGCACTCGGGTGAATGCCAGGAAGCGTCGCCTGACCGAGATCGCCATGCGGATTCTGGAGGAGCTGCGACCGAATGGGGAAATCGATCTTCGGGTCGCGACTTTCTCACTTTTCGGCATGATGAACTGGCTGTACAACTGGTACCGGCCGGAGCGCGACGTCGACGTTACCCGGCTGGCGGGCGACATCAACCGGCTTTTTCTGGGCGGCTTCTTGCAGGGCGGCGCGGATCTGCCCAAGGCCGCACAACAGGCTGTACCGGGCGAGGAACGCCCTTCTTTCTGGCAGTCATAAGCATTCACGAACCTCCCACGCGCTGGAGATCCGATGTTCGACAAAACGCTGGTAGACTACGAAGTAGATAACGGCATTGCACTCTTCACGCTGGACGACCCGCCGGCGAATACCTATACGCACGAGATGATGGTCCAGCTCGACGCGGCCATTCTCAAGGCCCGCTTCGATACGGATGTGGACGCGATCGTGATCACCGGGCGCGGCGACAAGTTTTTCTGCGCCGGCGCCAACATCAACATGCTTTCCAAGGCGGACCCTACCTGGAAGTACTACTTCTGCCTGCATGCGAATGAAACGCTGCTCCGGCTGGAGCACACACCCAAGCTGGTCATCGCCGCACTCAACGGCCACACCGTGGGAGGTGGGCTGGAGATCGCCATGGCGGCGGATCTGCGCATCGCGCGGCGCGGCGCGGGCAAGGTCGGGCTACCGGAGGTTTCGCTCGGTGTGCTGCCGGGCACCGGGGGCACCCAGCGGCTCACCCGGCTCATCGGCCACTCGCGGGCGATCCAGCTGATGACCGAGGGAACCAACACCGACTTCGACCAGGCGGAGCGCATGGGCCTGGTCAATCGGGTGATGGACGCCGACAGCACCGAAGACTTCCTTGAGCAGGTGATGGCGTATGCGCGTCAGTTCACCCGTCCAGCAAAGGCTTCACTGGCTGTGGGCAACATCAAGCGCGCCTGCCAGACCGGCGGCCAGCTGCCGCTCGAACAGGGTCTCGCCCTGGAGCGTGAGCTCCAGGCCCACCTGTTCAACTCCGAGGACGCCAAGGAAGGCCTGACCGCCTACGTCGAAAAGCGCACCGCCGCGTTCGCTGGTCGCTAGCATGCAGACGGATGCGCTGGTGGCGATTCGCGCCGGCAAGCTTTTCATCGGGGGAGAGTGGCGGGACGCCGAGTCCGGCCGCACCTTCCCCACCATCAACCCTTCCACCGCGGAGCCGCTGACCGAGGTTGCGGAGGGGGATGTGGCGGATGTGGACCAGGCGGTCCGCGCCGCACGTGGCGCCTTTGAAAGTGGTGCCTGGCCGGCCATGGACGCCCGCAGCCGCGCCAAGCTGCTCCACGCCGTCGCGGACGGACTCGAGGCGCGCGCAGACGAGCTAGCCCGGCTGGAAACCATGGACAACGGGAAGCCGCTCCGCGAGGCGCGGATGTTCGACATCAAGGAGTCGATCGAGTGCTTCCGTTACTATGCGGGCTGGGCGGACAAGATTTACGGGGACGTAATTCCGCTGCCCGGCCCTTATCTGAACTACACTCGCCTGGAACCGATCGGAGTTTGCGGGGCCATCATTCCGTGGAATTACCCCCTGCAGATGGCCGCGTGGAAGGTTGCGCCCGCACTCGCCTGCGGCAACACAGTGGTGCTGAAGCCCGCTGAGCAGACACCCCTCACCGCACTGGAGCTTGCGCGGATTGCCTCCGAAGCCGGGCTACCTGCGGGGGTGCTCAACGTGGTCACCGGGCACGGGGAAACCGCCGGCGCCGCCCTGGTCCGCCACCCCGATGTAGACAAGATCGCCTTTACGGGGTCAACGGAAGTAGGCCGGATCATTCAGCGCGAAGCGGCTGGCAACCTGAAGCGGGTATCGCTGGAGCTGGGTGGCAAGAGCCCCAACATCGTGCTCGCCGATGCCGATATCGAAGCTGCCGTACGTGGGGCAACCTCAGCCATCTTTTACAACACCGGCCAGGCCTGCACCGCCGGCTCGCGCCTGCTGATAGATGAGTCCATCCGGGACGAGTTCCTGGAAAAGCTGGCCAAGCGCGCGGACGGCATGCGACCCGGAGACCCGCTCAACCCGAAGACGCGTATGGGCCCCCTGATCTCGCAGGAGCAGCTCGACCGGGTGCTCGGCTACATCGAAAAGGGCAAGTCCGAGGGCGCCGAGCTGGTGATCGGCGGCGACCGGGCGGAGGTGAGCAACAACCCCGGCTACTTCCTGAATCCCACCATCTTCGACCGCGTGACGCCGGAGATGACCATCGCCCGGGAGGAGATTTTCGGGCCGGTGCTGGCCGTCACCACCTTCGCCGACCTGGACGAGGCGATCGAGCTTGGCAACAAGACTGATTATGGGCTCGCCGCCGCGGTATGGACGCAGGATGTGAAAAAAGCTCACCGCGCCGCGCACGCGCTTCGCGCCGGGACCGTCTGGGTCAACATGTACCACACGCTGGACACCGGGTCCCCCTTCGGCGGCTACAAACATTCCGGCTACGGCCGCGAGCTGGGTAAGTACGCGCTGGACCTGTACACCCAGGTAAAGAGCGTCTGGGTCAATCTTGCCTGAGGCCCTGATCGTGGACGCCTGCCGTACGCCCATCGGGCGCTACGGCGGCGCTCTGGCGGGAGTTCGCCCGGACGATCTGGCCGCGCACGCCATCCGCGCGCTGGTGGAGCGCACCGGGGTTGATCCGGCGTCCGTCGACGACGTGATCTTCGGCTGCGCGAATCAGGCGGGCGAGGACAATCGCAACGTAGCCAGGATGGCCGGTCTGCTCGCGGGCCTGCCGGTTTCGGTTCCGGGTCAGACCGTTAACCGGCTTTGTGGCTCCGGGTTGCAGGCGGTGGTCAGTGCCGTCCACGCAATCCGCGCGGGCGAGGGGGAGCTGTTCGTCGCGGGGGGCGTGGAAAGCATGTCCCGGGCGCCCTGGGTGATGCTCAAGCCGGAGAGCGGATATCCGCGTGGGCTGCCGGAGATGGCGGACTCGCTGTTGGGGTGGCGCTTCATCAACCCGCGCATGCCCAGGGAGTGGACGATCGGTCTCGGTGAGACGGCGGAGCTGGTGGCCGATGAGTATGGCGTTTCGCGCTTGGATCAGGACGCTTTTGCCCTCGCGAGCCAGCAGCGCTCGGCCACTGCGGCCGGTGAGGACCGTTTTCGCGAGGAGATTGTTCCCCTGCCCATCCCACAGAAGAAGGGGCCGCCCCGACTGGTTGAACGCGACGAGCACCCGCGGCCGGACACGACGGCCGAAACGCTTGGCGGCCTTCAGGCTGCATTTCGTACCGAGCGCGGCACCGTCACCGCCGGGAACTCCTCCGGGCTGAACGATGGAGCCGCCGCATTGCTGGTAGCATCCACCGAGGCGGCCGAGCGGCTGGGCAGGCGCCCGCTGGCCCGGGTGGCGGCGAGCGCGGTAGCCGGCGTGGATCCCGAGCGCATGGGCATCGGTCCGGTACCCGCCACCCGCAAGGCGCTCGCGCGCGGGGGTCTCTCGATCGACGATATCGGCCTGGTAGAGCTGAACGAGGCCTTCGCTGCGCAGGCGGTGGCGTGTATTCGCGATCTCCGCCTCGACCCCGCGATCGTCAACGTTTCCGGGGGAGCGGTTGCCCTCGGGCATCCGCTGGGCTCCTCCGGCGCACGTATCCTCACTACCCTGCTCTACGAGATGCAGCGGCGGCAGGTGCGCTACGGACTGGCAACCATGTGCATTGGGGTAGGCCAGGGAATCGCCACCATCGTCGAGCGGGTGGAGTAATTCGTGGTGCTGGAGAACATCGACGACGCTGTGTTGCTGCAGATTGCTGATGGGGTGGCGTGGATCACGCTCAACCGGCCGGAACGTCTGAACGCGTTCGCTGGCACGATGCGGGACGAACTGGATCAGGCTTTATGCGAGGCCGGCCAGGCGGATGCCGTGGGGGTCGTGGTGATAACGGGAGCGGGGCGCGCATTTTCTGCCGGAGCGGACCTGGTAGTCACCTCCGATCTCGCGGCCCGGCGGGACGAGGAAGCGTTTGGTGGACTGGTGCAGGCGGGAATGCGAGTGGTGCGCAGGATCCGCTCCCTTGCGCAGCCGGTGATCGCCGCCATCAACGGCCCCGCCGCGGGTGCGGGAGCCTCCTTGGCGCTCGCGTGCGACGTGAGAATCGCCTCCGAGGCGGCGTCGATCGGCTTCGGCTTCAACCAGATCGGCCTTCATCCGGATTGGGGAGCGACGTACTTTCTGCCCCGGGTGGTGGGAATCGGCAGAGCGTCGGAGCTAATCCTGAGCGGGCGCACAGTGCCCGCGGCGGAGGCAGAGAGGATTGGGCTGGTGGATCGGGTGGTTCCTGAGGACAGCTTCCACGGCGAAGTACGAGCGTATGCGCGCGCCCTCGCGGCTAAGCCACCGCTGGCGCTCACTGCAGCGAAGCGCACCCTGGCGCGCTCGCTGGTCAGCGACCTGGAGGAGGGGCTCCTCGCGGAGTCCGCCGCGCAGATGACCTGCTTCCGCTCGGCGGACGCCCGCGAGGGGATCGCCGCCTTCGTGGAGAAGCGAACTCCCGAGTTTACAGGCGAGTAGTCGTGATGACGAGCATTGAGCGGGTGGCGGTAATCGGCGCGGGAACGATGGGCCACGGGATCGCCCAGGTGTGCGTGATGGCCGGGCTCCATGTCCACCTGTACGATCCACAGCCAGGACAGGTCGAAAGCGCCGTCGGGCGAGTTCTTCGCGCCAACCTGGAGCGCGGCATCGAGCGCGGCAGTTTCCGTAGAGCTTCGCAACATGGCGCTGGCGAACCTGCGTCAGTCGAGGCTCTTCACGAGAGTGCCTGAGACGCGGATCTGGTGATCGAGGCAGTCCCCGAGCGGATCGACTCAAGATCGAGATCTTCCAGGAATTGACCGACATGCACCCGCCAGCGCAGTTCTGGCGAGCACGTCGTCGCTCAGCATCTCCAGGATCGCCGGCGCGACCGCCGCTCCAGAGCGCGTGGTGGGGCTGCACTTCTTCAATCCCGTGCACATCATGAAGCTGCTGGAGGTTGTGCGCGCGGGCGAGCTACCTCGCAGCCGACGCTGGACCCTGCCTTGCGTCGCCGAGCGAATCGGCAAGGAGTCGATCGTCGTCGCGGATACTCCCGGGTTCGCATCCTCACGGCTCGGCATCGTGCTTGGTCTGGAAGCCATGCGCATGGTTGAGCAGGAGGTGGCCTTGCCGGCAGACATCGACAGGGCGATGGAGCTCGGCTACAACCATCCCATGGGTCCGCTCCGGCTCACCGATCTCGTGGGTCTCGATGTTCGGCTGGGGATCGCCGAGTACCTGCATGATGAACTCGGCGGAGAACAGTGGGCCGTGCACCTGAGATTCTCCTGCATGGTTGCGGACGGGAAGCTGGGCAAGAGAGAGCGGCCAGGATTTTACCGCTGGGACGAAGCGTGAGTTACACCAGCATTCGCTGGAGCGGGACGGTGCCGTCGCCTCGGTGACGATAAACCGGCCCGAAAGCGCAACGCGCTCAACGCCGCCGCGGACTGGAGATTCTGGATGCGCTGGACGCTGTGCGCGGCGACCACGGCCGTGCGAGCGGTGCTGTTTACCGGCGCGGGGGACAAGGCATTCGTCGCGGGTGCGGACATCCAGGAGTTCGCGGAGCGCACACCTCTGGAGCAACGCCGCGTCATGGCTGGCCGCCGCATATTCGACGAGATCGCCGCGTTCCCAAAGCCCACCATCGCGGGGTGGTCAACGGGCTCGCCCTCGGCGGCGGGTGAGCTGGCGGTTGCCTGTGACTTTCGGATCGCCGCCGACAGTGCGCGGCTGGGGCAGCCGGAAATCAACCTCGGGCTGATCCTCGGCGGCGGAGGAACGCAGCGTCTTCCGCGGTTGGTGGGGAGCGGCCAGGCGATGCGGCTGATGCTGACCGGGGATCTACTCGACGCTCGGGAAGCGCAGCGGATTGGCCTCGTCGAGATCGTCCTTCCCGCAACCGAGCTGCGAAGCGGCGCCCTGGAAATTGCACACCGGGGTTGCAGCAAAGTCTCCCGTCGCGCTTCAGATGGCCAAGGCGGCCGTGCGCGCCGCCGCCGAAATGCCGCTGAGTGCCGGCCTCGCCTACGAGACTGAAATGCTCGACCTGCTTCGCGAGCGAAGACAAACAGGAAGGAATCAACGCATTCTTCGCCAAACGCACCCGCCTTCCGGGGGCGCTGACCGCAGCGGCCCTCATCCAGATGACCATGGCCCAACCAGAAAAGAAGCCTCGCATAGACATCCGCTGGTGGCTCAGCGTCCTTGTCGTGACGTTCGCTGCGGGAGGCGCGGGCTTCGCCTTGGGCTTGTGGCTAGGCCGCTGAACGCAGCATCCCGCCGATCCGGTCCGCTGCCTCACGCAATCTCTCCTCGTCCTGAATCAGGGCGAAGCGCACGCCCCTCCCCGTCGGCCCCAAACCCGACTCCCGGAGACACCACCACACCCGCCTCCGCGAGCAGCCGGCGGGCGAATTCCACCGAGCCCATGTCCACGAACGGTCCGGGAGTGGTGCCCATGCAAACATGGTGGCCGCGGGCAGTGGAACGGGCCAGCCATTCGCCCGCAGTCCCTGGATCAGCGCGTCACGCCGGCGGCGATAGGTTTCTCGCGTATCCGTCACACACGACTGGTCGCAACGTAGCGCGCGCAGCTGCGATCTGATGGGCTGGTAAAGATGCCGAGTCAAGGTGTAGTTCTTCACCTTGGTGAGTGCTGCACCATGGCTGTTCCCACGCAGAACCCGACCCGCCAGCCAGCCATCGAGTACGACTTGGACATCGGCAAAAACTCGACCGCCATATCTTCGCGCCGGGGATCTGCAGAATGCTGGGCGGGGGGTCGTCTGAACCCGAAATGAGCATACGCGAAGTCGTGGATGAGCAGAAGCCTTCGCGCCGGCAAAGCTCCACCACCCGCTCGAAGAACGGCCGGTCCGCGACGAGAGTGGTGGGGTTGTTAGAAGGAGAGCAGCAGAGCTTTGGGACGCGGCCACCCCCGAGCGGACCGCCTCCTCCACCCCGGCGAGGAGCGCATCGCTGTAGCGACGTCTTCCCCGTCGTCGCCAATCAGTGGAAGGGTTCGCACCTGCCCACCTGCAAAAACCACCGAGTAGGCGGATCGGGTACGCGGGCGTGGGTACCAGCACGGTGTCTCCCGCGTCGAGGAGGGCCAGCATCAGGTGAGCGATGCCTTCCTTGGCGCCGATGGTGACCACCACCTCCTGCTCGGAGTCCAGCTGGACATCGTAGCTGCGGGCGTAGTGCTCCGCCATCGCGTCGCGCAACCTGTAGATCCCGCGTGAAGCACTGGTAGCGATGGTGGATGCCCTCCGCCGCGTGCTGCACCATCTCCTGCACGATGTGTTCAGGGGTGGACAGGTCTGGGTTGCCCATCCCGAGGTCGATTACGTCTTCTCCGGCTTCGATTCGCTCCCGCTTTTCGGCGTTGATCGTCGCGAATACGTAGGCTGGAAGGCGGGAAACCCGCGGAAAAGCAGCGCTGGAAGTCGGCGGCCAGCTGGGAGCAACAGTATTCATAACGGTCAGGTTCAGGTGAGGCTGCCGTGGCCATGCAGGTTTCCGGCCGCCCTGAACGAAAAACGCCCCAGCCAAAAGCCAGGCGTTTCAAGCAGCGGATCGTGCTAAGCGCGCTACGCCGCAGCTTTCGCTGACCTGTCGCGGCTGGCATCACGGGAAACCCTTTCCGCTTGCGGTCCCGGCGGCCGAACTCAACCACGCCATCCACAAGAGCGAAAGAGTGTCGTCGCTGCCGATTCCGACGTTCGCGCCGGGATGGATGCGAGTACCGCGTTGACGAACCAGGATATTGCCCGCGAGCACGCGCTCACCGCCAACTTTCACGCCCAGCCGCTGTGCAT
>JAUJOM010000034.1:0-16826 GCA_030447645.1 Longimicrobiaceae bacterium
CCGCTAAGCTTTCTCCCTTCCGACCTACTTTCATGATGGAAACTTCCGATAGCTCCGCCGCCGCGGGGCTCGCGGCGCCGCACGTCGATCCTGACGAGCTGCGCATCTCGCGCCTGCGCGCGCTGCGTGGACCTAACTTCTGGCGGCTCGCTCCGGTGATCGCGTGCGATGTACAGTTGGGCTCGCTGGAAGATGTCACCTCGGACCAGATTCCTGGCTTCAACGAGTGCCTCCGCACTCTGCTCCCGACGCTGAGCGAGCATCCCTGCTCCCGGGGCACGGCGGGTGGCTTCCTGGAAAGGCTGGAGGAGGGGACCGGCATTCTTCACATCCTGGAGCACGTCGCCCTGGAGCTGCAAACACTCGCGGGCTCCGACGTGAGCTTCGGGCGGGTGGTCGAATCGGGCGACGAGGGCGTCTGGTGGCTGATCGTCGCCTACGAGGAAGAGGAAGTCGGGCTGCAGAGCGTGCGCGACGGGGTGCGGCTGGTCCGGGCGTGCATCACGGGTGCGCCGTTCGACATCGCCACCACCATCGAAGACCTGCAGGATCTGCGCGAGTCGGTTCGCTTCGGGCCCTCTACCGGGGCAATCGTCGAAGAAGCGCAGCGGCGGAACATCCCCGTGCGCAGGCTCAACTCCCACTCGCTGGTTCAGCTCGGGCTCGGCAAAAACCTGCGCCGTATCCAGGCGGCGATGTCGGACTACACCAGCGCCATCGGGGTGGAGATCGCCCAGGACAAGGACGATACGCGGCGCGTGCTGCAAAATATCGGGCTTCCGGTTCCGCAGGGGGATACCGCGAGCACCGTGGACGGGGCGGTGGAGCTGGCGCGGGAGATCGGCTTCCCGGTGATTCTGAAGCCGCTGGACGCGAGCCACGGGCGGGGGATCTCCGGGCGGCTTGACGACGAGGACGCGGTACGCGCCGCCTGGCCCGCGTCGAGCGCCTTCGGGCGCCGGGTGGTGGTCGAGCAGTTCGCGGTCGGACGTGACCACCGGGTGCTGGTGGTGGACGGGCGGGTCGTGGCGGCTGCGGAGCGGGTTCCCGCGCACGTGATCGGGGACGGGCGCAGCACCGTCCGGGAGTTGATCGATGCCGCCAACCGGGATCCCCGCCGTGGCATGGGCCATTCGCGAACGCTCACCCGCCTGCCTAATGACAGGCAGACGGAGGAGTTCCTGGCGGCTCAAGGGCTTGGGATGCAGAGCGTACCGGAAGCAGGGGAGCAGGTGCTGCTGCGCGCAACCGCTAACCTGTCCACCGGTGGGACTTCCATCGACCGTACAGACGAGATCCACCCGGACAACGTGACCGCCTGTGAGATGGCAGCCGGCGTGGTTGGCTTGGACATCGCCGGCATCGACGTGCTGTCTCCGGACATCTCTGTCCCCTTCCGGGAGAATGGCGCGGTGATCATAGAGGTGAATGCCGCACCCGGGCTGCGCATGCACACCCACCCCAGCGAGGGGCAGCCGCGCAACGTGGGGGCGCCGATCATCGACATGCTCTACCCACCGGGGACGCCGTACTCCATCCCGGTGATCGCCGTGACTGGCACCAACGGCAAAACTACCACCACACGGCTGATCGCCCACCTTTTCCGTCAAACCGGAGCTACGGTGGGGTTCACCACCACGGATGGCGTGTACCTGCAGAACCGGCTGGTGATGGAAGGCGACATGACCGGGCCTTTTTCCGCCAACATCATCCTGTCCAACCCGACCGTGGAAGTGGCGGTGCTGGAAACCGCCCGGGGTGGGATTTTGCGCGCCGGTCTCGGGTTCGACGAGGCGGACGTGGGTGTGGTGCTCAACGTGACGGCGGATCACCTGGGGCTTCGCGGCATCAACACCGTGGAGCAGCTTGCCGAAGTCAAGAGCGTGATCGCCAGCGTGGTGAAGCGCGAGGGGCACGTAGTGCTCAACGCCGATGATCCCCTGGTGTACCCGATGCGCTACAAGACGGGTGCGGACGTGGTGCTCTTCAGCGTCAAACCCGATGGTGGAAACCCGGAAATGGAGGACCACATCACCCGGGGCGGCATCGCGGTGCGCATCGAGGACGAGACCTTTGTGATCCGGCGCGGTCGGCTGCGAATTCCCATCGCTACCCTGCGCGAGGTGCCGCTGATGATGGGGGGGGCCGCCCGCTTCCAGCAGGGGAACATCATGGCTGCCATCGGGACGGCGTACGTGCAGGGCGTGCGCTACGACACCATCCGCGCCGGCCTGCTTTCCTTCTTCCCGTCGCCGACCATGACGCCGGGGCGCTTGAACCTGCTGCGCATCCGGAACGCGCGCGTGCTGGTCGATTACGCGCACAACGAAGCTGCTTTGACGGGCTTGATGGACATGGTACAGCAACTCCCCGCCAGCCGGCGCGTGGGTGNAGGGCAGACGGAGGAGTTCCTGGCGGCGCAAGGGCTTGGGATGAAGAGCGTACCGGAAGCCGGGGGAGCAGGTGCTGCTGCGCGCCGCCAACCTGTCCACCGGTGGGACCTCCATCGACCGTACCGACGAGATCCACCCGGACAACGTGACCGCCTGTGAGATGGCAGCCGGCGTGGTTGGCCTGGACATCGCCGGCATCGACGTGCTGTCTCCGGACATCTCTGTCCCCTTCCGGGAGAATGGCGCGGTGATCATAGAGGTGAATGCCGCACCGGGCTGCGCATGCCACCCACCCCAGCGAGGGGAAGCCGCGCAACGTGGGGGCGCCGATCATCGACATGCTCTACCCACCGGGGACGCCGTACTCCATCCCGGTGATCGCCGTGACTGGCACCAATGGCAAGACCACCACCACACGGCTGATCGCCCACCTCTTCCGTCATACGAGCTCGGTGGGGGTTCACCACCACGGACGGCGTGTACCTGCAGAACCGGCTGGTGATGGAGGGCGACGCCGGTCCCTTTTCCGCCAACATCATTCTGTCCAACCCGACCGTGGACGTGGCGGTGCTGGAAACCGCTCGGGGTGGGATTTTGCGCGCCGGTCTGGGGTTCGACGAGGCGGACGTGGGCGTGGTGCTCAACGCGGACGGCGGATCACCTGGGGCTTCGCGGCATCAACACCGTGGAGCAGCTTGCCGAAGTCAAGAGCGTGATCGCCAGCGTGGTGAAGCGCGAGGGGCATGTGGTGCTCAACGCCGATGATCCCCTGGTGTACCCGATGCGCTACAAGACCGGTGCGGACGTGGTGCTCTTCAGCGTCAAGCCCGACGGTGGAAAACCCGGAAATGGAGGACCACATCACCCGGGGCGGTATCGCGGTGCGCATCGAGGACGCAACCTTTGTGATCCGGCGCGGGCGGCTGCGAATTCCCATCGCTACCCTGCGCGAGGTGCCGCTGATGATGGATGGGGCCGCCCGCTTCCAGCAGGGCAACATCATGGCCGCCATCGGGACGGCGTACGTGCAGGGCGTGCGCTACGACACCATCCGCGCCGGGCTCCTTTCCTTCTTCCCGTCGCCGACCATGACGCCGGGGCGCTTGAACCTGCTTCGCATCCCGGAACGCGCGCGTGCTGATCGACTATGCGCACAACGAGGCTGCACTGACGGGTTTGATGGACATGGTGCAGCACCTTCCGCCAACCGCCGTGTGGGTGTGGTCACCGCACCGGGAGACCGCCGCGACGACGACATTCGGGGTTTGGGGCGCCTTGCGGCCTCGCTGGACCGGGTCATCCTCAAGGAAGACGAAGATCGCCGCGGGAGGCGCGAGGGTGAGATCGCCGAACTGATCATCGAGGGGCTTCGTGCCGGTGGGATGCGCGACGAGCAGTGGGAGACCGCCCCCTCCGAGGAAGAGGCCGTCAACCAGGTGCTCTCGGATATGGGCGACGGGGATCTGGTGGTAATTCTCGCGGACGATGTCCCGGGCGTTCTGGCGCAGGTGCAGGCGCAGGCTCCAGCCGCCAACGCCGCGCTGTAGCGCGGTGAATCGCCCCGACCCGCAAGCGAAATTCGGCTGGTGTCGCTGCGCAGCCTGCGCGGCGCCAACTTTCTGGTCCCGGCTCCCCGTCACCGGCTGGACCTGGCGGTGGGTGCGTACGACGACATCAGCAGCGCCGACGTGCCGGGCTTCACCGAAGCGCTGGTTCGGGCGTTCCCCGGCCTGATCGAGCATCGCTGCTCCATCGGCGAGCGCGGCGGCTTCATCACTCGCCTGCGGCGCGGTACCTACGCCCCCCACATCATCGAGCACATCGCGCTGGAGCTGCAGACGTTGATCGGCCATGACGTCGGGTACGGTCGCTGCGCGGCGGCGATCGGCCCGGCGAGTACACGGTGGTTTTCGAGCACCTGCACGCGGAGGTTGGACTCCGCTCCGCTGCGCTTGCGCTGGAAATCGTCCAGCGTGCCTTCGCCGGCGCGCTCGAAGACGTGGAGTACGCGCGGGTCGAGCTGCGCGCTCTCGCCGAGTCCCCGGACGTGCCCCCCCTCCGCGCACGCGTGCTGTGTGGAATCACCGGAGGTGGCGACCGACGTGCCACGCGCGAAGAGCTGCTGCGCGGCGGCCTGACGGACGAAGACCTGATCGTGGACGTGCCTCCCGCCTACATCCTGAACGCCGGGCTTCCGTATGGGCACTCCACCATCGGCATCATCCTGGACGCGCAGCCAACCGACGTCCCCGAGCGCTATCAGGACCCCGAGCTTGCCGAGCGGCTGGTGAGCGTGATCGCCGATGCGGTGGACCGGGACGGCATCGTCGTCGCGCCCGCAAAAGCGTGGGAGGTGCAGGATGCCGCGCGGGATGCGGGCTGCCGGGGTGGCCATCTTCGCCACCGATGACGACATCACCGCTCAAGGACGCGCGGGTGGCGAGGGCGGCTGCCCGGGTACGTGATGGCCGCATCCTCATCGACTGGGATGACGAGCCGGAGGATGTCGGTCCCGTGCGGCCGGACACCCCGGCGCGCCGCAGGTCGCCGCCGCGCTGGCCTTGCGCTCACTCGCAGTCCTCTCTCCAACCCGAAATCTGGATGCCGAACGGCCACGGCGGTACGTCGCCTGACCCCGAAGACTCGATTTCACCCAATCGCCGCCGCACCGATTCACGCCGGGGTACCCTGGTGCTGATTGGCGGAGCCAGTGATCCCCGCGGTGAGGCGCTGGGTGCATTTCTTCGCGAGTGCCGGCGCCCAGGACGGTGGCCGGATCGTGGGGATCACCACCGCGTCGCAGGACCCGGCCCAGTCCGCCCGGGACTGGATGACCGCGTTCGACGAGGCCGGTGCCACCAATGTGGAGATCCCCATCATAGATCGGCGTGACCGTGCTCAGGACGCATCGGTTGCCGAGCTGATTCGTGGGGCGCGGGGGATCTTTCTGGGCGGCGGAGACCAGATCCACCTGGTGTCGGTGCTTGGGGGCTCCCGGGTGGGGAACGCGATCCGTGAAGCCCACATCGCGGGGGCGACCGTGGGTGGCACCAGTGCCGGCGCTGCCGCCTGTACCGAAATCATCATGGCAGGGGCGGAGCCGGACGAGGAGGGGCAGATGCAGGATCTCCACCTCGGACCCGGCTTCGGGCTGCTCGGCTTTCGGGCGGTGATCGACACCCACTTCGCTCAGCGCCGGCGCCTTCAGCGGCTTTTCATGGTGATCGCGCAAAACCCGGAATTGATGGGCCTGGGGATCGATGAAGACACGGCACTGGTCGTTCAAGGTCACAGGGGCGAGGTGGTTGGCCGGGGTTCCGTGACCTTTGTGGATGGGCGCGGCGTTCGCTTCGACAACGCGGAGGACGCAATGCATGGTAGCCCCCTTACGCTGAGCTACCTGCGCGTCGGCATCGTCGGGGCGGGGTACACCTTCAACCTCCGGGAGCGCGAACTGGATCTTCTCGTTCAGGCGCGGGAGCGCGGCGACAAGACCCAGTTCGTGCGTACCGAAGGGATGGGCGTGTGAGCCCGGCTACAGACCGCGCTCCTTGCGGGCCACCGGATCGTACCCCACCCACGGCTCGCTGAACCCACCACTGTTGTACCCCACGTAGCGTCCGAATCCCTGGTCGTAACGGAGATTGCGGGAAGCGTCCGTGCGGTGTGTCGGCCGGCCGCGGTTCACCTCTTCGGGGCGTCCAAAGCTGCGCGGCGGCATGGGTCCGCGCTGCTGCCGGCCGGAGCGGAGCGCGGGAGTGTTGGCGTTGTAGTCGTGCAGGTATGCGTCGTCGTAGCGGACGCCGTCCTCCTGTCCCTGTCGGTACCCGCGGTCGTATCTGCCGCGCGCCCGGATCTCCTCGTCATGGCGCCCGTAGCCTTCGAGATCTCCCCGGTGGTGCATACGGTAGCGGCCGTAAGCCGCCTGATACCGTTCTCCTGCATGCATCCGATCTCCGCGGTACCCTTCGCGCCGGTAGTTGGGATCCAATCCACGTGCCGAGTCGCGGCGGGGCGGTGGGAAACCGCGGGAACTGTCCTTGTAAAAGTCGTCTTCATACCGGGCCATTGTACTCCTCCAAACGTAGGGTCCACACAGGCAAGTAGGCCTGGTCAATCTGCAAGTTTGCGTCCGTTGAAGCGCCTGCCAATTGCCAGGCGCTGGAGGGCACACGGATTGCACCTTGCTACGCATCTCGAAGCAAACCAGGCATCCCACGCGGAGTTGACACATGACCACTGTACAACGTGTTGCGCAAATTTTCGGTGTTGGCTTTCTGCTCGCTGCGGTGGCCGGGTTTCTGGCTTCCGGGGGCAGCATGGAATCAAGCGTACAACACGCCCCCCGCGCGCTGGGTTTGTTCCCCGTCAACCTACTCCACAACCTGATTCACCTGGCCTTCGGCATCTGGGGGCTCGCGGCATCACGGAGTTGGGGAGCGGCGAAACAGTACTGTCAGATTTCCGGGGTTGCATACCTGGGGCTGGTGGTGCTCGCCTTTCTTTCTCCAACTACGTTTGGCTTGGTTCCCATCGGAGGCAACGATATCTGGCTCCACGCGCTACTGGGTCTGCCGCTGGCCTACTTCGGCTTTACGGATCGCGAAACGCTATCGGCGCGTACGGCGTAGATAAGCCGCAGTGTGATGCCGTCGCAGCGAATCACGCAGGTTGATGCGTTCACCGGGGTGGCGTTTCGCGGCAATCCGGCGGCGGTGTGCATCCTGCCCAGCCCGGTCGACGCCGGCTGGATGCAGGATGTCGCGGCCGAGATGAACCTGTCGGAAACCGCGTTTCTGCACCCACGAGAAGACGGGTACAGCCTCCGCTGGTTCACTCCGGTTACCGAGGTGGACCTGTGCGGGCATGCCACTCTGGCGAGTGCCCACGTGCTGTGGGAGGAGGGGCACCTCCCACCGGATTTCGAGGTACGCTTCCACACCCTCAGCGGCATGCTCACGGTGCGGCGGCAGGATCCATGGATGGAGATGAACTTCCCCGCCGAGCCGCCGCAGCCTGCCGCTGCACCCCCGGGACTCCTGGAAGCATTCGGTGCCGATGCCCGCTTTGTGGGGCGGAATCGGCTGGATTACCTGATAGAACTTGAGTCGGAGGCTGCCGTGCGGGAGCTGTCCCCGGACTTCAGTGCGCTGGAGCGAATCTCGACTCGCGGCATCATCGTCACGGCCGCGAACTCGTCAGGTGACTACGACTTCGTGTCGCGCTGCTTCTTTCCCGCAGTTGGAATCAGCGAGGACCCCGTGACCGGATCGGCACACTGCTGCCTGGGGCCTTTCTGGGCAGCGCGCCTGGGCCACGACTCTTTGGTCGGGTACCAGGCGTCCGCGCGAGGTGGAACGGTGCGGGTGCAGGTCGCCGGAGAGCGCGTGCTGCTCGGCGGGCAGGCGGTCACTATACTACGTGGGGAGCTGCTGGCGTGATCGGCTAATGGTGCGGTGCGCGTCCAGGTACCGTCAGCGGCCCCGGGCGGCCGGTGTTGGCGAACACCACCACGATCACCGTTTCCTCCTTACCCTCGTTCACTCCTGAGATCACCGTACCCGCCGGGATGTAAACCACGTCGCCCGTGCGGAGTGCGTGCCTTTGGTCGTTCAGAAAGACCGTCAAGCTGCCGCGGTGCACCGTGAAGCCCTCGTCGAACGCCGGGTGATGGTGCTCGGCGATCTTCCCTCCGGGAGCGATGCGCATGACGCGCGTGACCATTCGTGCGGTCTCCTGCACGTCCGTACTGGACATGGCGCCCGCCGTCGGGGCGCTTGCCTGCATCACATTGAAGACTCGTGGTGAAGCGGCGGGCGTGGCTGATGGGGGTGCCGCCTGGGGCGCGCAGGCGGCGAGCAGGAGCGTCGTAGCAATCCGCCCGGGGAAGGAGCGTCGCATGGCTTCCAAACGTTGAAGGGAGATTTGCGAGTGGAGAAAGGGTAGCTCCCAATAACGGTTCTGCCGCAATCCAGGATGTGCTAGGCGGCCCTGCGCCTCGTCTGGAGCGCCTGCCGAACTTCGGCCAGATCGTGCTTCATCTGATCATGCCCGCTTTCCCCGATGCTTTCGCCCGCGAAGCGCGCGCGCAGGTAGCTTCGCACCAGCCGCTCCGCCGCTGGCGCGCCGGGTGCGCGGGTGCCGCGGAGGGCTTCGATCCAGGCGAGCGGCGTCTCGTTCTTGTCCGCGTAGCCAGCGCGGGCATACGCCCGCCGAAGTGCCAGGTAGATTCGCGCTTCGGCGCTCACTTTGCGCCGCCCCCCTCGCGGCCGCAGCCGGAGCAGGAGCACGAGCGCGGCTCCGAGCGCGATCCAGGGAAGAATACCCCGTAACGCACCGAGATTACCGGGACGCAGTGTGGGCTGATTCCGCCTGAACAGGTCGCCAACCTGCTGGAAGACGCCGATCTGCTTTTCCAGGTTGTAATCCACCACCCACTTGTTCCAGCGGTGCTGCATCCCGTCGAAAAAGAAGCGACCGGGCCAGAACGCACCGCCCACGCCGCCCTCGCTGGCAATGCTTTCTTCCCGGCTCCCTGCCGGTGTGGGATCGAAGGGAACCCAGCCGAACTCCGGGAACCACACCTCCACCCAGGAGTGCGCCTCATTCTGGGTGACGGCCAGGTATCGCCCACCCGCGTTCCACGTTCCGCCCAGGAAGCCGTTCACGTTGCGCGTGGGGATTCCGATGGAGCGGAGCAGTACCGCCATTCCGCTGCTGAAATATTCGCAGTGCCCGGCCCGCCGGGTGAACAGGAAGTACTCCAGCGAGGTCTGGGCGCGAGTTGCGGGGAGGTCCAGCGTATAGCGAAACTCGCGCTTGAAGAAGCTTTCGATTGCACGTACCCGGTCGTACCGATTGGTGAGTCCACGAGTGAGCGAGTCGGCGAGCAGCGCTACCCTCCGGTCCAGGGGCGGAAGCTGCAGGTAGGCTCTGCCGCCTGGAGGTGGCTCGTCCGGCGCTGCCCGGAGCGCCTCTGCCGACGGGAGCGCTGCGCCTGACACCACAGTGTAAACCGGGGCGTCTGGCCCGAAGAAGCGGAAGTCACCGGTGCCGTCCACCAGCGGCCGGATCGCGGAGCGCGGCCGGATGTCCAGGATGGGGTGCAGACCGAAGAGCACGCTCACCCCCGGGGGGCTGCCGAAGATCTGCTGCCGCATCGCTCCAGAGCCCCATCGCTCCCGGTAAATCCTGGGGGGCACCACCGACATGGGTCCCGGTGTCCGGGACCAGCGGACGCCGTCGAACCGGTCATAGGAGCGCCCTCGCCAGTGCAGCGCACCCGGATTCGCCGGAACACCGTCCGGGAACTCCACACGAAGCACCACCTGCGGATTCGGAGCGATGCGGGTGCCGAACTCTTCCAGGGATACCCCCTCTCCAAATCCCACCATCACGGCTTCGGAGGACTGGAGCCGTGGCCCCGACCAGTTGCGAGGCAGCCGGGGAAAGGCGATGAACACCACCGCGCTCATCAGCACCGTGACCCCGGAGAGCGCAGCAGTGGCGGTGAAGAAGGGGCGCCCAATGGGAACGTCGGCGATGCGAAACGCTTCCGCCTGGCGACGGAGGTGGCCCACCATCAGCGCCAGGGTGGCGAGCACGACGTAGGCCACAAACCCGATTCCGAACGCCAGCCCAGGACGGTACGCGGTGGAGGCGATCAGCAGCGCGAACGACAGGCCGTACAGGCGCATGTCGTTGTGAGCCTGAAGCGGGCGGAGCGCCTCCGAAACGAGCAGGAAGAGGAGCAGCACCATGGCACGCTCCAGCGCATCTCCGCCGAAGAAGAGTGCAGCCGCCATCCAGGCAAAGAGCAGCCACACCAGCACCTGCGCCGCGGTTTCCAGACGGGGGCCCGCCTCCGGTGAAGTGCGCCACACCAGTGCGAGCCCCAGGGCGGCGGCGGAAATCACCACTGTAGGTGAGCCAAAGCCAGCACCTGCCGCGAATGCCAGCAGCGCGGCGAGCGCAGTGCCCGCCGTCAGGCGACGGTGGAGCAGGGCGAGCCTCATGCCGCGCTCGCCATCTCAGCCCGCGCCCAAACGCACTCCGGCGCCGGGACCGGTGGGATCAGCCGGGGCGCATCCGGGCGGAAGCGGGCCCGGGCGAGTGCATCCAGGACACGCTCCAGCTGCACGGGTCCCGCACCCGGAGCGACTCGCACATCAGGCGTGGCGAGCCCAAAAGGCTGACCTCGTCGCAGCGCCGCCGCCGCCAGCGACGCTGCAACCTCCACACTGGTCTCCGCCTGCTCATCACCGGGTCCCCGAAGCTCCAGGCAGATCCAGAGCGCTTCGGCGGCGTCCCGCTCGTACTCGCGGACCACGGGATTTCCACGCCGCGCCGTGGAGCGCCAGTGTACGTCGCGCGGATCATCGCCCGAGCGGTAGTCGCGCAGGCCGCGGTACTCACCGCGCGTACCGGCCGCCCCGAAGGGGGTGAGGGTACCCTGCCGGGGACGTGCACCAGCGGGCCGAGGGTCCGGCACCCGGCGATCCGCCCGGGGCCATACGATCATTTCGCCCGCCAGCTCCACGTCGCGCTCCTTGCGAAACAGACCGAATGGGAAGGAGGTGGCGAGGGTCACCGTGTCCAGCTGGTAAACTCCACGGTGCGGCCACGTCCCCTCCGCCCGCGTGATCACGGTACTGCGGGGCTGTATGTTCGCGACGAACGCACGGGCCGGACTTCCTGCTTCGCCGACATCGAGAGCGAAGCAGGGGAGTCGTCGCTTGGGATTGGCGAGCTCGTAGGTGATGCGTGTCGGCTGCCCCGCGGTCGCTCCGTGGGGAACCCGCCGCAGAATGGCGACGTTCCGCACCATCTGCTCGGATAGCCAGCCGCTCACGGCGATGAAGCCGAGCATGGCGCCGAGCAGCAGGAACAGCAAATTGTTGCCGGTCGGAATGGCCGCGAGGCCGATCAGTAAAGTGCCCCCGATGAACACTCCTCCTATTCGTTTTACTCGCAGGCGGCGCGGTGGCTTGAGCCAGCGCCGAAGGTATCCGGGCATGCTATACGGGCACCGCTGTCGCGGCCACGATCCCCTCCAGAATGGCGCTGGTTTCTTCGTGCGCACGTGCCGTCGCGGCGGATGACCCCACGGGGAGCATGCGATGGGCCAGGCAGGGTACCACCAGACGCCGTACGTCGTCGGGGACCAGGTATTCGCGGCCATCCACCAGCGCGTACGCGCGGGCAGCCCGGAAGAGCCCGATAGCCGCGCGGGTGCTTGCCCCCGTGCGCAGTCGCGGGTTTTCGCGAGTCGCGCTCACCATGCTCATCAGGTAGTCCACCAGCGACTCATCGGCGTGCACCTCATCCACCCGGCCCTGCAGCGCGAGAACACGCTCCGAGTCCAGCACCGGGAGAACGCGGTCCACCGGGTCCTCGGCGCCGGACGCGCTCAGCAGAATGTTGCGCTCTTCTCCAGCGTCAGGGTAGCCGATGCTGAGGCGGAGAAGGAATCGATCCAGCTGGCTTTCAGGAAGCGGGTAGGTGCCGTGCTGCTCCTGCGGATTTTGCGTCGCCAGCACCAGAAAGGGCTGGGGCAGGTCGTAGGTACGCTCATCGATGGTCACCCGTCCCTCCTGCATCGCCTCCAGCAGGCCGCTTTGCGTTCGGGGCGGCGCCCGGTTGATCTCATCCGCCAGTACCACCTGGGTAAAGATGGGCCCCGGGCGATTCTCGAACTCATGGGTGCGCGGGTTGTACACCGACACGCCGAGCACGTCGGAGGGGAGCAGGTCGCTGGTGAACTGGATGCGGCGGAAGCCGAGCCCCAGGGCGGCAGCCAGAGCACGAGCAAGCGTGGTCTTGCCGACTCCAGGCACGTCCTCGAAGAGTACATGGCCCCGGGCCAGCAGAGCCGCTACGGCAAGTCGAACTGTCTCGTGTTTGCCTCGGAACACGGTTTCCACCGCGCCAACCAGGCGGTCCAGCGCCGCCAGATCTGTATCCCTCCGCGATGACGAAGCTGTGGGTGGGGCGGACGTGCTGTGCATGTTTTGCGAGACACGAGGGTGTTGCCGCCGGAAGCAACGCCCCGGCCGGACTGTGTGTACCTGATCCACGATCCAGACGTTCCCGTTCGGGAACGATTCCTCACTGGTTCGCCGGTGCCATGTGGATCGGGTGGTCGATCGGGCGTCGGATCAACTCCTTGCCCTCCGGACGGGCGATCAGCACTGCGGCCGAACAGGACCCCAATGACCTTCGAACCGACGCTGCAAGGCGCGTGCGCCGCCTCGCCCTGGGGTGCAGCCCGCGGGCTGCACTGGAGCCGTTGGGCTGCATCTATCGTCACGCTGGCAAAAAGCTATGTAGTGACAGGACAACGGTTTACGTTTTTGTGCTCTCCGGCCCGCCGGTTGCTTTGGGTACCCGGCAACTGATGCACTCAACGGCTCAACCGGAGACACCCATGCGTACCAAGACTCTCGTGCTCGCTCTTTTCGTCGCGTTCCTCGCTGCCCCGCTGGCCGGCCAGGCGCCCGCCACCCCGGCCGACTCCGCGCTCGCAGCCTGCTCCGCCGCGGCGCGGGGGAAGCGGGAAGCGGAGGCGAAAAGCGCCGCCAGCCGTGCCGAGCAACTCTTCAAGCAGCGGATCGCCGCAGACAAGCGCGATGTAGATGCCCGTGTTGGCCTGGCACGGGTCATCAGCGAATGCCGGCTTCCATTCGCCAGCTTCATGGGAATGGCGAAGCTGTCAGGGGACGCCCTGGAATTGCTGCAGGAGGCCCTGGCAATCGACAGCACTCATTGGAGCGGGCGCTACTCGCTGGCGATGAACTATTACCATACGCCGGAGTTTCTGGGCAGGACCAACGATGCCATTCGCGAATTCGAGCGCCTCGTTGCGCAGCAAGGGACGCGCACCAACCCACCGATCTACGCGCAGCCGTACTTGCGTCTGGGGGAGCTGTACCTGCGGCGCAAGCGTACCGGTGATGCACTCGCAGTGTGGCGGAGGGGTGCAACCCTGTTCCCCGGGAACCAGGCACTGCGGGAACGCATCGCGGAGCACGAGCGCCGGTCGGAGGCAACGGTCGAAAGCAGGCCCAAGCCAGGCGCAGTACTTGATGAGCTGGTGGTGTCCGCCAGCGCGAACCGTATGGATGACACCCGCAGCGGCACCTCGGTCAAGCGGCTGGATGTGCTGATGACGCCTGGTGGGGCTGCCGACCTGATGCAGGCCTTCCAGACGGGTCCCGGTACGACGCGAGCAGCAGAGGGCAGCGATCTGTACGTCCGCGGTGGTGATCCCGCGGAGGCCCCTGTCTGGGTGGATGGCGCCCGCTTATTCTATGCGGGACGGTATGAGTCGCTGCACGGGGGCGCATTCGGCGTACTGGACCCCGCGGTGCTGAGTGGAGCCTTTTTTTCGAGCGGCGGCTTCAGCGCGCGTTACGGCAATGCGCTTTCGGGGGTGCTGGACGTGGAAACGCTCGGACTTCCCGACGTGAGCGCCGGCGTACTTTCCGCCAACACGGTGGCTGCGGGTGGAATGATGCAGGCGCCGGTGAGCGAGCGGTTCGGTGTCTGGGGTGCCGGACGGGGAACCGAAGGCACATTGATGCTCGCGATGCACAACCGGCGTGAGGAGTTCGCGATTGCGCCTCGCTCGCTTGAAGGAATGATGGGCGCGGTGTGGCAGCCCCGCCCCGGCTGGAGCCTCAAGGCAGTCGGCCTGGTGGACGCCGACGAATCTGCCCGGCACGTCTCCGGGTGGGGCTACACGGGCCCGTTCGCCAGCCATGGGAGCAACCGGCTGCTGTCGGTGACGGGACGAGCGCTGGGATCCGACGGCCGTGCAGCACTCCGCGCCAACCTGTCCGCCTCCTCGCGAAGCAGCGGCTTTGCATTTGGAGTGATGGACCGGGAGCGGACGGACCAGGGCGTCACTGCCCGCGTGGACGGCGACGTGCTAATCGGTGGCGCGAGGCTCCGTGCCGGTGTTGAAGCCGCGGCAATGGACGCGCACCACACGGGTATAGTTCCAACCAGCGATCAGCTGGGGCCCGGCGCGCCTACCGAGCGGCTGGCAGAGGAATCCCAGGCAGCCTCGCACCTGGGCGGGTACACCGAGTGGGAGTGGGCGCCATTCTCCCGGCTGGGCCTCGTTGCGGGCCTCCGAGCGGATTGCCTTCCCGGCGAGGATACCTGGACGGTCGATCCCCGCATCGCGGTAGCCGTGCGCCCGGGCGAGTGGGCACTCCGGGTCGGTGGGGGTGAATTCCACCAGGGGCGCTGGCGCACCCGGTACGCGCTGCCCGATCCCGGCTTGCCCTCCGGAACGCCCCGCCGCGCCCGTCACCTGGTAGCCGGAGCCGAGCGCCGCGGCGAGCCGTCAGTCAAGCTGGAAGCGTACACCAAGACGTACGACGAGTACGTCCCGGCGGGTGAAGGGCCGCGCGTCGAGGCGGGCCGCGCTTCCGGAGCAGACGCGATCATCCGCTGGACCAAACAGGAGCGGCTCAACGGCTGGGTAACGTACTCGCTGCTGCGCGGCCGCGTCGACCTGGAGGACGGACAAACCGTCCCGTCAGCCGTGGACGTCACGCACAGCATCACCGCGGTTGCCATGCTCAAGCTGCCGTACGACCTTCATCTCGGAAACACGCTGCGTTATGCAACCGGCCGGCCCTATACACCCCGGGTCGATGGCGAGCTGGGCCCGATCCACGGGGACCGTCTTCCGACCTACCTCCGGCTGGATACACGGCTGATGCGCTTCTGGAACGTACGCGGGAGGACGCTGGTCACCTACATGGAGATGCTGAATACCACCGACCGGGCCAACATCGCGGGTTACGGCTTCGACGACACCACGGGTGAGCGCACGGCCATTCCGACGTTCTTCGGGCAGCGAACGGTAGTCTTGGGCGGGAGCATCAACCTTCGATGAACCCACTTGCGGCTGCGATCGCGTTCCTCGGCTTTGGTGCCCTGCTGACAGGCTCGATGGTGATGCTGCTGCTGAATCCGCGCAGCCGCAGCGTCCGCTGGTGGGTGGTGTTCCAGGCTGCGAATCTGGTGTGGCTGGGGACGCAGGGATGGGCGGCTGCCACCGGAAACTGGAGCGAGCTCGCGTGGGTGGTCATCGGAACGGTACATGTAATGGCGGCGCTGTTCCTCGCCTTTGCGCTGGTGGACGGCTACTCACGTCCCGATCGTGACGCGCTTCTGGCTGTAGTGTTGGGGCTTGTTACCCTGCCCGTTTACACTTTCCCGGGCGGCGCGGGATGGCTGATTGTCGCGTGGCACATTGGCGTCTGGGGCACGGCGAGCCTGGTGCTCGCCCGCGGGCATCGACACAAATCCCGTCCACCGGGCGTAGGCCGGCGCCTGGCGATCCTGGTGCGCACCCTACTCTTCGTGATTGCCCCCGTGTCGCTCGTGGGCTGGATCCTCATTGGCGGCCGGATGTGGCTGTACGCGATGCCACTGCTCGTGGTCTGGACCCAGTTCATGATCTTTGTAGGCGTGGTGCACCTGCGCTTTTACGACATCGAGGTGCGTGCCGCCCGTACGGGCGAGCTGGCCGCCGCGGCTGCAGAGCAGGAGCGGCTGGCGGTGCTGGGGGAACTGTCCGCGTCACTGGCGCACGAGATCCGCAATCCGCTCACCGGGGTGCGCTCCCTCGCGCAGCGGCTGGCCGATGACCAGGTGGACGAGGAGCGTCGGCGTCGCTACGCGGGCATAATCCTCGAAGAGGTTGGGCGCGTAGAGCGTCTGGTTTCCAACCTGCTCGGCATCGCTCGGCGGAACCCGTCTGCGGCCGTGCAGGGAGGGAGTACGCCGCTAGACGCCCTCTTCGAGGATCTGCTCCTGCTGCTAGGCTCCCGCGCCAAAAAGGCTGGTGTTCGCCTCGCGGCAAATGCGGAGGAGATCCATGCGAATGCGTCTCGGGAGGTTCTTGCCCAGGCGCTGCTCAATCTCCTGCTCAATGCGCTCGCGCACGCTCCACGGGGCAGCGCCGTCACCCTGCTCGGGCAGGAAGCCGAGGGTTGGACTGAAATCCTGGTGCGGGACGCGGGACCAGGTGTGCCCCCGGAAGAGCAGGCGAGCATTTGGGAGCCTTTCCAGAGCGGCGGAAGTGGCACCGGACTTGGCCTGGCCGTGGTTCGGCGGCTCGCCCGGGAGCACGGGTGGGAGGTACAGGTGGGGGATGCACCTGGCGGGGGGGCGGAGTTCCGCTTGCGCATACCTGCCGCCGTAACCAGCGCTGCCGGCAACGGCCGGCTCGCTATCCACGCATAGCCCTGGCATCGGAACAAGCGCATGAACGAATGGGCCCCGATCCTCGGAGTTTCCATTCCGCTGGTGGTGCTATTTTGTCGCACGGTTGTCCAGCCAATACTCCAGTTCGTTGAGTGTCGGCGGGGGAGTGCGCAGGATCTCCAGGTGCTCCGCGAGCGGATTGCGCTC
>JAUJOM010000034.1:16926-36427 GCA_030447645.1 Longimicrobiaceae bacterium
AGGCGCGGGTGAGAATCCTTGTGGTGGACGACGAGCCGTCGATTCGTTTTTCCCTCCGCGAGCTTCTGGAGGACGAAGGCCATGACGTGCGCGAGGCCGCGCACGCACCCGCCGCCCTGGAAGCGCTGGACGAGTTATCAGCAGACCTGGTCCTTTCCGATCTGAGCATGCCCGCCATGGACGGTCTGCAGCTGCTGGACGAAGTGCGTGCACGCCATCCCCAAGCGCTCTTCGTGCTCTTCACCGCCTTTGGAGACGAGCGGACTGCGGTGCGCGCACTCAAGAGCGGAGCCTACGACTACATTCCCAAGCCCTGGGACAACGAGGAGATCCGTGCCTTGGTGCGCCGCGCCCGTGAGGTGCTCGCGCTACGTGCCGAAAACCAGCGTCTCCGGGAGGAGCTGGCGGGGGAGTTCCGGGGGTTGGTTGGTGACTCGCCTGCCATGCACGACGTGGTTCGGGTGATTCGCCGTGCCGCCCCCACGGATGCCACAGTGCTGGTAACCGGAGAAAGCGGCACCGGAAAAGAAGTGGTCGCGCGAGCACTGCACGCTGAAAGTCGGCGCACACGCAATCCCTTTATCGCCCTGAACTGCTCCGCGCTGCCAGGAGAGCTGGTCGAGGGCGAATTGTTTGGACATCTCCGCGGAAGCTTCACCGGCGCGGATCGGGATCGGACAGGCCTCTTCGAGGCTGCGGACGGAGGCACGCTCTTTCTGGATGAAGTGGGTGACCTCGCCCAGCCAGCGCAGGCCAAGCTGCTGCGCGCCTTGGAAGAGCGGCAGATCACCCGGCTCGGAGCTACCCGTCCGACACCGGTGGACGTCCGGGTGATTGCCGCGACCAACCGGCCGCTTGGGGAGATGACGCAGACTGGTCAATTTCGGGAGGATCTGCTCTACCGGCTGCAGGTAATCTCGTTGCACATTCCACCGCTGCGGGAGCGCCGGGAGGACATCATCCCGATCGCGCTGCGGTTTATCGCTGACTTTGCCGCACGTCACGGCCGGCCCGTACGGGAGCTTTCCGACGCCGCCCGTCGGGCTGTGCTCGCCTACGACTGGCCCGGCAACGTCCGTGAGCTACGCAACGCTATCGAGCGCGCCGTGGTCCTAGCCGAAGGTGGGGTGCTCGACGTCGGCGATCTCCCGGTGCAGGTGAGCGGCGCGGCGGCACCTCTCCGCGCAGTGGATGCGGCACTGGCGGATGCACCCTTCGCGGAAGCGCGCGATCGCGCGGTGGAGGCCTGGGAGCGTGTTTTCTTGGAGGCCGCGCTGGAGCGTCATGGAGGCAACGTGTCCCAAACAGCACGAGCACTGGACCTGCACCGGCAAAGCCTGCAAAAAAAGCTCAGGCAGCTTGGGCTTACCCGGGAGTAATCCCACGACTCGAGCACGTCCGGGTCGAGCTTGTACAGGCCTGCTCCTGCGGACCTCCTGGCGCTATGCTACTATGCCAGCTCCATTGAACATCGGTTGCCCGCCCCCAGTACCTAATGCTAGCTTCGGATGACCAGGTGACTCCAACATACTCAACCCTTTTTATTGCTATGCGTACAGCCGTACTACTCCTCGCTGCGCTCGCTATCGCAGCGTGCGCTCCCGCAACCTCATCCCTGCCGCCGACGGGTCCAACACAGACCACGACGAGCGTTACCACGGGAGGCGGTGCGAACCTGGACATCACCATGCACGCGGACAACCGTCCCTCCTCGAACACCGTGCAGGCGCCGCCGGAGCGGGTCTGGGCATTGATGCCGGCGGTTTATGAGGGATTAAAAATCCCAATCGGAACGATCGATCAGAATTCCCGGGTGATCGGCAACCGCCGGATTCAAACCAACAGCGGGCGGATCGCCGGGGCACGCGCATCGTCGTATCTGAACTGCGGGAACACCGGGCTCGGCGTGCCCATCGCGGATAGCTACCAGGTTGACCTTTCGGTACTGACCCAGATCGTTCCCGCGCCCGGGGGATCCACCCAGGTGCAAACTTCCATTGACGCGAATGCCACCCAGCGTGGCGTCAGCAGTGCGCCGGTCCGCTGTGCCAGTACAGGCCGCCTGGAGCAGCAGATTGCCGCGGCGATCCAGCAGCATCTCCAGTCACACTGATCCGGTGCCCGCCTTCATGCTCGGTTATCTGCTTCCAGCTTTGCTCATCGCCGCTTCTCCCGTCGCGAGCCAGACCGTGTACGGGGTTCGGGCTCCCGCACCGGCGGGATACGACCGCGCAGCGGGTCAGCGCACCACTCAGACGCACCTGGAGCGCCTGATCCGCCTGAACACGCAGAACCCGCCCGGCAACGAGCGGATCACCGCCCTTTACTTCGATTCGGTGTTCCGGGGAATTCCGGGAATCGAAACCCGGGTGCTCGACGTGGGCGAGGGGCGCGCGAACTTCGTTGCCCGTCTCCGGGCGACGCGCCCCACCCGCAAGCCGGTCCTGATCATGGGTCACATGGATGTGGTGGGCGCGGACACCAGCAAGTGGGAAACCAATCCGTTCGAGCCCACCATCCGGGACGGCTACCTGTACGGCCGTGGTGCCATCGACGACAAGGGGATGCTGGCGGCAGCGACCACAGCGCTGGTCCACCTGGCCAGGCAGCGGGACCGATTGACGCGTGACATCATCTTTCTCGCCACCGCGGCCGAGGAGGGCGGGCCGCCGGTGGGAATCGACTGGGTGCTTGCCAATCACCCGGAGCTGGTGGGGGATGCGGAGTTCGCCCTGAACGAGGGAGGGCGCATCCGGGTAGAGGACGGCACGATACGTACGGTCAACATTCAAACTACCGAAAAGGTCGCCTACAACGTCATCGCCACCGCCAAGGGGCCGAGCGGCCATGGCAGCGTGCCGCTTCCCGACAACGCGCTCGCCGCCCTGGCGCGCGCCGCGGTGCACGTGCACAAGCACCGCTTCCCGGCGCGATTGAACGAGACCACGCGCCTTTACTTCAACCGTCTTGCCAGCATCGAGAAAGATTTGGAGATGCGCGCGGCCATGCAGCGGATCGGCTCCGCGACCGATTCAACCGCGATCAACCAGGCAGCGGAAGTGCTCAGCCGCAACCCGCTGTACAACGCGGTGCTCCGTACGGGCGCGTCGTTGACGATCCTGCAGGGAGGAATCCGCAACAACGTGATCCCGTCGGACGGACGCGCCACCTTCAACGTGCGTGTTTTGCCCGGTGAAGATGTCACGGAGGTTGTCCGGGAGATGAACCGGGTTGGTGGCGAGTCACAGGTGACGTTCACGCTTAACGGGCAGCCGGAGCAATCGCCCCCTCCCTCGCCGGTGACAACGGAGCTGTTCCGGGCAATGGAATCCAGCGCCAAGGTCATGGCGCCTCAAACGACGGTAATCCCATTCATGTCCACGGGTGCCACCGACGGTGCCGCGCTACGGGCCGGGGAATTCCGACGTATGGCATCCTCCCCATGCCGCTTCCCATGGAGGACGAGCTGCGCATGCACGGCGACAATGAGCGTGTGCCGGTGCCTGCGCTCGGATGGGCCACGGAGTATCTGTACCGCATCCTTCAGACAGTTGCCCGCTAGCCGGTTGAGAATGATTCGCAACCGCTTGCAGGCGGCGCACTTAGCTCTTGCGCTTGGCCTGGCTCTTGCTTATCTGTTTAATAGGCAACGAGACGTCACATCTTCACCAGGAGCGACCCATGGCCAACCCACAGGAACGGACCTCCGCACAAGCTTCGGTGGTTGCGGCTTGCTCGGTTACGGATTGCACATACAACCAGAACCGCGAGTGTCATGCGGGTGAGATCCGCGTGGAGGTAGGCGCACAGGGCGCGGTCTGCGCGACGTATGCTCCGGAGCGAGCCCGGGCACGGCCGTAGCACCCGCGCGGTCCGCAACGAGGGGCTGTCCACATTGGGCAGCCCCTCGTTGCATGAGCCTTTGACAGGGTGACGTCGCAGCGCTATCATAGCTGAGAATCTTTCTCAACCGGTCGCCATGCTCACCACACCCTCCACGTCAACCGCCGCAGGAACCCTCCGGCAGATCTCGGAGCAGACCCAGGGTGAGCGCGCTCGCCGTGCGGCCGCCGGCGCGCTGGTGCTTCGCACCGTGGAGCACCGGGCGGAGCACGGACGGGTGTGCGCATTCGGCGTTGCACGTGCGGGTGCGGAGCTGGAACGGCTCGGCCCGTCCCGGGAGGCATCCGTTCTCCGGCGCCTGCTGCTCGGCGTGGCGAGTGATTGCACTGCGGACGTGGTGCGACAGCTGGCCGATTATGCCTACCATCTGGAGCAGAACCGTCTTGCGGAGGCGGATGCGGCTCTGGCGCTCGCGCGCGAGCTGGTACCGGAGGACGCGGAGATCGCACTGTACGTGGGGCGCGTAGCCCGCAAGCTCGGCCACGCGGAGCGAGCGCATGCCGCGTATCGCGCGGCGCATGATCTGGACGGGGCCACCGGGGCGATCGCTCGCCTGGCGGCCATCGGCGAAGCGGCGGTGTCGGTCGATGCCTATTCCGCGCTGGGACGCGCGATCCGTCAGGCGATCCGTGCGGGGGATCGCGAGGCTGCGGCGGTCGGGCTGGAGGAGCGAGCACGAGTTCGGCGGGCCGCGGGGGATCGCCGTGGAGCGGCCCGGGATTTGTGTCGGGCGGCGCTGCGCTTCACCGACGGAGTGGATCGTGCCCGTGTGGCGCACGCCCTGGCCGACGTGACGCTCGCGAGTGCAGATCCGGCCGCTGCGCGTGAAGCGCTGCTGGCTGCTACCGTATGGGGAGACCCGCCGCAGCGTGAGCACGCACGAGCCCGTCTGCACACGCTGTGTCGTGACCTGGGCGACCAGGTGGGGATGCGCCGCTGGCGCTCCTGGGAGAGGCCAACCCTGGTATCGCTTTCTCTCCGACCGCGCGCGCAAACCGCCGCCTCACTGGCGCCTCGCCTGGCGCGCTGGCGCGAAACGCTGACGGCGGTTTAGGCTCGCACTGCTACACCTTCGTTTTATCTGAGGAAGCTGGCGATCTGACCGGCAACCTCATCCGGCTGGTCCAGCATAACGAAATGCCTCGCGTCGGGGATCCGCACGAGCCGCGCACCCGGAATGTCCCAGGCCAGGCGCTCGCCGTACTCGACGGGCTGGAACTGATCGTCCTCGCCCCACAGGATCCGTGTTTCTGCCCGGACCTCGGGGAGCAGCCGGGTGATCTCCGTAGTCAGATTGGTGTTCAGCGCCGCGGCGTTGCGAATCAGCGAAAGCTTGCCGACTTCGGTGGAGTAGGGGGCAAGCAGTCCTTCCATGATCTCATCGTCTGGAGATGAGGCGAAGCCCTGCTTCAGCCCGAGCTTCATCCCCGCTGTGGTTGTTTTCGCCGACGCCTTGCGGTACACCGAGGGATGACCGAGCTGAAGCATCATCTCCACGGGCCAGGAGTCGTAGCACACCGTGTTCATCACGCAAAGGCGCCGCACGCGCTGCGGAAAAAGGGTGGCGAGGCGCAGCGCCACACCCCCGCCGATGTCGTGCCCGACCACGTCGGTGCGCTCGATCCCCAGCGCTTCCAGCCAGGCGTCGATCATCTCCGCCTGCCGGGTGATGGAGCGGTCGAAGTTGTCCCCTTTGTCCGAGTAGCCGAACCCGAGCAGATCCGGCGTCAGAACCCGATGTGAGTCGGCAAGTGTGGGTATGATCCCCTGCCACAGGTACCCCCAGGTAGGGATCCCATGCAGCAGGATGACAGGGTCTCCCGAGCCCTGGTCTACATAGCTGAGGAAACGGTCGCCGAGCTGCGCGACCTTTTGCATCCGCTGAAACTCGCGCCACTTCATCGTGCACCTCCGGCTAGCTGGGCAGCCGGCGCTGGAAAGGGCGAGCGGGCCAGCGCCTCGGGTTCCGCCCAATCGAGAGCCAGGAGCGCAATGTTAAGGATCAGACCCGGAAGAAGCTGCTCGAATCGTTCCGTGGTTTGCATCACCTCGTCCGCGTCTTCTCCCAGTGCTTCCACCTGCTCCGGTGAAAGGGGAATCGGGTGCGGGAGGCGGCGTGCCAGGGTACGGGATCGCTCCCTCAGCACGTCCGCAGCCGTGCGGTACTCGTCGCGCTGGGTAATGGGCTTGAGGCCCTTCCAGGCTGCTTCCAGGTAATCCGGCCAGAGCGCCAGGGTACGGTAGTCGCTGTTGATCTGTGAAAGGCCGAGCGTCTTCTTGATGTCCCGGAACACTTTCTCCACCTGATTGCTCTCCGGATCTTCGTCCACCATCTCCATTGGGTACATCCCAGCCGGGGCTCCACGCGCGATGAGTTCGACGTCGGTGCTTTCGGGTTGTCCCGGCGACTCGCCCTCCAGCGCCAAACGGACCGCAGAGGTGAGCACGAGCATCTTCGGGTTGACATAGTGATAAAGGTTCAGCGCCGCACGAACCTGGAACGCCTGGCTTTCACCCAGGTCAGCCTCGGCCACTGCGCCCACTCGGCCGAGCAAGTCGGCGGCATGCACGGCTTGCGCGCGTACTTGGTCCGCGGCGTCCTCAAAGATGCGGGTTTCGAGATTGGGTTGAACCGTGTCCCACATCGCGGGGAAGAAGTGCTCGAAGCCGGCCCAGGTGCGGAAGTTCAGGTTGACGCCCGTCACCCGCACTGTCTGCCGGAGCTGGTGGTATATGCGCTCCGTTTCTCCGTGGGCCTCGTATTCGTCCACGGGTTTCGGTTTTCCGAGTCCCAGCATCAGCAGTCTCCTGGTTGTTCACGTTTGTGCACTTTCCTGGGCGAGCATCGCCGCCACGTTGGACTTGATGATGAATGTAAGCAGCTGCCGGGCTGATTCCGCCGAAAACATCCGCATCGCCGGCATCACGTGTCCAGGTAGCTCCAGCTCGTCGAGCTGGAGCGGGCCGCATGCGTGACGTAGATGGGTGCGGATTCCGGCAGCCCATGTAGGTCGGTGCCGTTTGCCACCAGTACGCGCAGGTTGGCGGCATCGGGCGATGCGGAAAAGATGCGGGGCAGCTTGGCGGCGAACCGTGGGTCGGCGACCACGAAATACACGGGCCCTCGGCTCAAAAGCCGCGCGACTTCGGCGAGGTAGTCGGCGCGCAGCGATACCACGATCCATGGCTTGCTCAACTGCTTTGCGAGCTGCTGCACCTCGGGACCATGAAAGGAGGTGGTGACCAGGAGGTCGGCGCGTCGCACCTCGTGTGGCATCTCCCCAGCACGTAGGGCATCGATGTCGGTCCCGTGAGTCTCCAACCCGTAATCCCGGTGCAGCTCCGCGCAAAGGTCCGTGATCTGGTCTTGGTTGCACTCCAGACAGACGGCCCGCAGCCGGAGCGTCTCCAGACAGCGGCGCATTCGTTCGGGAAGTGAAATGGCGGGAATTCCCCGTCCGAGCGCCTGCACCAGCACATCCACCACCCACTCCGCCGTCTGCGGCAACATCTCGCCGGACACAAAGCTGGTTGGAGCGACGTAGATGCCGGACCGGGGTCGCAGCTCCACCAGCCCTTCACCTTCCAGCCGACGGTACGCGGCGAGGATCACCCGTGGGTCGGCATCCAGCTCGGATTCAAGGGCACGGACGCTCGGCAGACGGTCACCTGGGCCAATGGTGCCGAAGTGCAATCCGGTAAGTACGCGCTGGCGGAGTGTGTCCGCGATTTCGTCACGGCGGGATGCCATACAGGGGCCAGGTGCGATTTGCATGCCGCTGCATGCACCTCCGGATGTAACAGTTCGTCTGTTTAGCGGAATCTGTTGCAAATGCAAATGCAACAGATTGGCGTAAAGTTTGCGATGGTCATGCCCGTGCACATCGCACCATCTTCGTCTCTGAACTGGAGGACTCCCATGCAGCACAAGTCTCACATTTTCGGCTCGCGGGTGCAGCCATGGCGCTGCTGCTTTCGAGCAGCGCCCTAATCGCGCAGGGCAATCAGGCGCAGGGCAAGATGAACAAGGCGCAGGTCCAAAAGATGATGACTGGCTGGCACCCGGCATCGCGGGAAGCAATCACGTTCATGATGAAGAAGTACGGCGCACCCGCCGAGATGACGGGAAGCATGGCGATCTGGAACAAGACCGGCCCTGGAAGCGCACCATCGTCTACCGGGATGCGGTGCAGCACAACTTCCCCATGCCGCACCCGGACGTGATGGAACAGTTCATCGACTATCGTATGCCGGCCGGCAAGTTCGACCAGATCGCGATGTATGATGGCAGCGTGATCGTGGAGCGCACCAAGGGCGAGATGTCGGCGCGGTGTGACAAGGAGGGTGCAAACTTCTGGCGCTCAACCTGGCGAATGAGATCGCCACCGGAAAGATCAACGTGGAACAGGCCAAGCAGAAGTACGGCCAGGAGATCAAGGCAATGAAGGCCGGGAAACCGACGGCATATACTAAGGGGCTCATGTTCACTCCGCCCGCGAGCGGCAACGACCCCGGCCGCGCAATCATGTAACCGCTACAGGAGGATGAACGCCTCGTGAAGAAGACATCCGATCAGGTCATCGTCATCACCGGCGCATCCAGCGGAATCGGACTGGCTACGGCTCAGGAGGCAGCGCGGCGGGGCGCGAATGTGGTCCTCGCCGCGCGCAATGCCACCGACCTGGAGCGCGCGGCCGATGAAATCCGACGGAACGGCGGCGACGCCATGGCAGTGCCGACGGATGTCACCGATTTCGGCCAGGTGCAGGCACTCGCAAGCGCGGCCGTCGAGCGATACGGCCGCATCGATACCTGGGTGAACAACGCCGGGGTGTCGCTCTACGCTACCTTCAAGGAAGCCTCGCCAGAGGATTTCCGGCGGGTGGTTGAAGTAAACTTCCTGGGGCAGGTCCACGGCGCGAAAGCGGCACTGCCCCACCTGGAGCAAACCGGGGTGCGCTGATCTGTGTGGGCAGCACGCTTTCGGATCGGGGCATCCCGCTGCAGTCGGCGTACTGCGCCTCCAAGCACGCGATCAAGGGCTGGCTGGATGGCCTGCGAGTGGAATTGATGCACGAAGGCTCCAAGGTGCGGGTCACCCTGGTTCAGCCCTCGTCCATCAACACGCCACTGTTCAACAAGGCCAAGACGCAGATGGGCGTGCTACCCATGCCCATCCCGCCGATCTACGATCCGCAGCTCGGGGCGGAGGGCATCCTGCGCGCGGCGGAAGGGAACGAGCGCAATGTGTTCATCGGTGGGGCGGGGAAGGTGATGTCGGTGGCGGAGCGGATTTCACCCAAGCTGCTCGATCTGCAGCAGCTGAAGCAGGGCTTCGCGGGTCAAAAGACCGATTGGCCCAAATCGGCGAACGCGCCCAACAACCTGTACGCGCCCGTGCAGGCTGACGGCGGAGTGCGAGGTGACTTCGTGCAGCAGGCCAAGCCCCACAGCCTGTACCAGACGATCGCGGGGCACTCTGCGCTGGCATCACTTGCCACTGCGACGGTGCTCGGTCTAGGTGTGCTGGCACTTCGTAAAGCTGAAGAAAAGGGAGCACTTCCCGGCCTGGTCGCACTTGGCGCACTGATGCTGGCTGGCAAGGGCACGTTCGCTGCGACGTACCAGGGGTGAGCCAGTTGCGGCGGCTTGCCCTGCTCACGTCGCCATTCGCCCATACGGAACACCATGCCTGAAACCAGCACACTGCACCCTGAGGTCCACGTCCTGCCCTGGGACAGCCACAACCAGCGGCTGGTTGAAAACGTTCACCCGCCGGAGTGGACCAATCCCGAGCCCAAGGACAAGTACCAGCTGGTGGTGATTGGGGCGGGCACCGGCGGACTGGTGAGCGCAGCCATCGGAGCGGCTTTGGGCGGGCGGGTGGCGCTCGTGGAGCGGCACCTGATGGGGGCGACTGCCTGAACGTGGGGTGCGTCCCTTCCAAAGCGCTGCTCAGCGCCGCACGAGCGTGGAACGCGGCGCGGACTGCACGGGAGCGCTTCGGCGGGCCCGCGGTGCAGGGGGATGGCGACTTCGCGGAGGTGATGGAGCGCATGCGCCGCGTCCGCGCCGAGATCAGTTCCGCCGACAGCGCCCGGCGCTTCCGTGAGCTCGGCGCCGACGTGTTCCTGGGGATGCTCGCTTTTCCGGCCCGGACCGGGTGGAGGTGGACGGGACAACGCTCCATTTCCGCCGGGCGATCATCGCCACCGGTGGCCGCCCTGCCGTGCCCGACATTCCCGGCCTGCGGGAGGCGGGATACCTCACCAACGAAACGCTGTGGGAGCTGACGCGGCTGCCGGAGCGGCTGGTGGTGATCGGTGCCGGATACATCGGCTGCGAGATGGCCCAGGCGTTCGCGCGCTTCGGCAGCCGGGTGACGGTGGTGGACCAGGGCGAGCGTATTCTCGCCCATGATGATCCTGAGGCGGCGGCACTGGTCCGGCAGGCGCTGGAGCGCGACGGGGTGGAGTTCGTCTTCGGCGCAAAGATCGCCCGGGTGGAGCGGCATGGGGACGAGCGCCTGGTGCGCTACACCTTGGGGAGGAGAAGAGCGCAGCGCGATCGGCGATCAGCTCCTGGTTGCCGCCGGTCGCGGAACCAACGTGGAGGGCCTGGGACTGGAGGCCGCCGGGGTGCGGTATGGGAAGAAGGGGGAGAGACGGACGACCGGCTGCAAACCAGCAACCCCGCCATCTTCGCGGTGGGCGATGTGACCGCCAAGTACCAGTTCACCCACACGGCCGATGCGCAGGCGCGCCTCGCGGTCAGGAACGCGCTCTTCTGGGGCGCGGCAAGGCCAGCGATCTGGTGATCCCCTGGGTCACCTACACCTCGCCCGAACTGGCCCACGTGGGCATCACGGCGGACGAGGTGGAGAAGCGCGGCAGCGGAGTAGGGACCATCACCGTCCCGCTCGCCGAGGTGGACCGCGCCCAACTGGATGGTGAGACGCAGGGCTTTCTTCGCGTGCATCTTGAGGGGAACTCGGACACGATCCTGGGTGCGACGCTGGTCGCGGAGCACGCCGGGGAGATCATCAGCCAGATTACCCAGGCGATGACCGCGGGGATCGGACTGGGAAAGCTGGGCGAAACCATCTTTCCGTATCCCACGCAGGCGGAGGCGATTCGCAAGGCGGCGGACCAGTGGCGCCGGGGCAAGCTGACGCCGCTCGCCCGGAGCGTCTTCGGCACTTTCTTTCGAGCGGTCCGCTGACGTGGCGCTCGTCCCGATCGAGCACGTGAGGGCGAGCAACCAGCCAGGGATTCGCTACGCGTGGTGCGGACCCGCTCTGCTGGTGACCAACACGGAGGGCGGGTGCGGTGGAGTTCCGCTCACCGGTTTCTTCTTTCGGGAAACGCGTTTCCTGTGTGAGATGCATTTCCGCATCAACGGCGAAGCTGCTCTGAGTGGCTCCATTGCCGAGGTGGACTCCCGCCGGATCGAGTCGAGCTACCTGTACCCGCCGGTAGACGAGTTCGGCGGTGGGGGCAGCGGTTCGGGCGGGGGCGAGCATGGCGGCATCCCCACGCGTGCTGTGGAGCTACGCCTGGTTCACGAAGGGCGCCCTGCCTCGCTCCGCACGTCGCTTGTCGCCACCAACCGCACGACCGATCCTGTGGAGTTCGAGCTGGCGTGGACGCTCGCCGCCGATTTCGCGGAGTTGGGCACAACCCAGCCACGCGCTACCCCGGCACCCGATCTCCAAGTTCAATCCGAGGCTACGGACTGGGGCGTCCTCTTTCGCTGTCTGCACCCGGAGCTGCCGCTGGAAACGGAGGTGCGCGGCGCCGAGGGGCTGGCCTGGCGCTGGAGCGACGGCGCCCTCCGGACGCAGGTTCGGCTCGGGCCGCAGGAGTCGCGTGATCTGGGACTGCGCACCCGCGCCGTGGACCGGGCGGACCCGATTGACGAGGCGGGCGAAGAGCGTCGCATGCGGGTGCTGGATGAGTGGTTCGGCTCTGTGATTACCCTCTGGGCAGCCGCGGAAACACCGCTGGTCGAGTTCAGTAACAACGCGATACGCGATCTGGGCTCGCTGGCACTCCTGGACGGACCCGAGGACGAGTGGCTCGCCCCCGCAGCCGGCATCCCTGTGTACCACGCCCTGTTCGGCCGTGACGCACTGACTACCGGGTGGCAGGCCGCGACCTTTGACCAGGGCCGACAGATCCGGGCCGTACTGGCCGCATTGCGACGCATGCAGGGCACTGAGGTGAACCCCGCGCGCGACGAGGAGCCCGGGCGCATTATCCAGCAGCACCGGCGTGGCCCTCAGGCCCGCCTGGGGCAGACTCCATTCGGGCGCTATTACGCCGACTATGCCAGCCCCTTCATGTTCATCATCGGTCTGGGGCAGCTGTACGCCTGGAGCGGTCGGGAGGAGGACGTGCGCCACAATTGGGATGCGGCCCGCCGTATTCTGGATTGGGCCCGTGAATATGGGGACCGCGATGGTGATGGGTATCTGGAATACCTGACACAGGCGGAGCAGGGCCCGGCACACCAGGGATGGAAGGACAGCAACGACGCGGTGGTGTATGCCGATGGCCGGCAGGTCCAGCCACCAGTGGCGGTCTGCGAGATCCAGGGCTACTATCACGCCGCGCTGCAATTCATGGCTGCCTTCTCCGTCGTGATGGGTGAGCGGGAGAATGCGCGTGCGCTGTGGAGCGAGGCCGGCGAGCTCAAGGCGCGCTTCAACCGGGATTTCTGGGTCGACGAGGAGGGGTACGTCGCCTTTGGTCTCGACGCGAAGAAGCGCCCGATCCGGGTGCTGACCTCCAACGCTGCCCAGTGCCTGACTACCGGAATCGTGAGCGACGAGCACGCGCCACGGCTGGTTCGTTCGCTCTTTGAGCCCGGCCTGTGGAGCGGGTGGGGTCTGCGCACGCTGGACCGGAACAATCCCGCCTACAACCCGCTTTCCTATCACCTCGGCAGCGTTTGGCCGGTGGAAAACGGCACCGTGATCTTTGGCCTGCGGCGCTACGGCTTCGATGATCGCGCGCTGGAGCTGGCGCGGGGCATCTACGATCTGGCTCGGGTGTGGGGTGGACGCACGCCGGAGTGTGTGGGCGGCTATGCACGTGAGGAGATGGGATATCCGGGCAGCTATCCGCGTGCCAATGCTCCGCAGGCGTGGAACCAGAGCACACTTCCCATCCTGGTACAGTCGCTCCTGGGAATGCGCGCTGTGGCCGCACTCCACACCCTGGCGGTGGACCCGGTGCTGCCCGTCTGGCTGCCTGATGTCACCCTGCGCAACCTGCGCGTCGGCGAAGCACGGGTGTCGCTGCGCTTCCACGGCGAAGGCGAGTCGCACGTGGAAGTGCTGGAGCAGGAGGGCACACTGCACCTGATCCGGCAGCCGCCGCTGGACTCGCTTTCCGTAGGGGTTTGGGATCGGTTAGGCGCGCTGGTCAAAGATGTACTGCCATTCTGGAGGAGAACCCGTGAGAGCCCCCTGTCATCGCCTCGCTGCTCGTGATGCTCGCCGCGCCGGTTGTCCAGGCGCAGGTGCGGGATACCGCTGCGATTCGACTCGCCGGAGGGAGAGCGCTGGCGAACCGACTTCAGCCGGCGCACGGTCCCGTCCAGGAGAGATCATTTCCGGTGGACCTCGCAAGGACGGCATTCCGCCCATCGACTATCCCCGCTTCGAAACCGCCGCACAGGCCAGCAGGTGGCTGGTGCCCGGGACCCGGTGATGGTGGTTGAGCACGGTGGTGTCGCTCGGGGGCGTATCTGCTCAGCATCCTGGTCTGGCACGAGATCGTGAACGATGAGGTGGCGGGGGCTCCCGGTGGCGGTGACCTTTTGTCCGCTGTGCAACACCGCGCTGGTGTTCGACCGGCGCCTCGGCAACCAGGTGCTCAACTTCGGCACGACCGGGAGGCTGCGGCACTCGGATCTGGTCATGTACGATCGCCAAACGGAAAGCTGGTGGCAGCAGGCGAGCGGCGAGGGGATCGTGGGGGCAGCTGGCTGGCAGAAAGCTCCAGCGTGTCCCCTCGACTACCCTGGCGTGGAGCAGCGCGCGGCAGCTGTACCCGCGCATTCAGGTGCTGTCCCGCAACACCGGATATTCTCGTCCCTATGGGCGCAATCCCTACGTCGGCTATGACAATCCCCGTGGCCGTCCGCTGGCCGACTTTTTCCGCGGCAAGCCGGACCCGCGCCTGCCCGCCATGGAGCGTCTGGTCGCGGTCGAGCTGGGGCGGGGCTGGGCGGTCCCGGTCGCGACGCTGCGGCGCGTGCGGGTGGTGAATGCCGAGGTCGCGATACCCCGTTCACCGGTGTTCTGGACGCCGGGCGCCGCAAGCGCACTGGACCGGAAGGAGATCGCCGATGGGCGAGACGTGGGGCAGAGCGCCGCGTTCGACCGGCGGGTGCAGGGGCGGGTGCTCACCTTCCGCCCCGTGCGCAACGGTTTTCAGGACCGAGAGACCGGCTCCCTTTGGGACCTCGCGGGGCGCGCGGTGTCGGGTCCGCTTCGGGGGCAGCGGTTACGCGCAGTCCCGCACGACAATCCGTTCTGGTTCGCCTGGATCACCTTCCGTCCTCAAACCGAGGCTTGGCGGCCGTGAGGCGATGCGCATCACAAACTCTACTTCAACAAGGAGCCAAACGATGAACACCATGCATATCGATAAAGTGGCGGCAGGTGGGCAGGAGGGGCGTATCTGGCACGCGGCAGCGATGATGTGAGCTTCCCCAGGGCCGCACGCGCTCCTGCTGATTGATCCGGTGAACGACTTCCTGTCCGAAGGAGGCGCCGCCTGGGAGATGACCAAAACGACGGTGAAGATGAACAACGTCGTCGAGAACCTGCGGCGCGCCATAGACGAGGCCAAGCTGCGGGGAATCCCGGTGCTCTTCGGCCCCATGGCCTACACCGAGGAAGATTACGCCGACAAGGAATTGCAGCGTCGCAGCGGCATCAACCGATTGATGTTCGAGCACAAGATGTTCCTCGCCGGAAGCTGGGGCGCGGACTTCCACCCGGATTTGCGCCCCTTGGAGGACGACATCGTGCTGCTCCCCCACAAGGGGACCGACGTCTTCGAGACCGATCTTCCGGATCACCTTCAGCGACTCGGCATCACCCACCTGGTGATCGCCGGGATGACAGCCAACCTGTGCTGCGAAAGCACGGGAAGGCATGCCACCGAGCACGGCTACGACGTCACCTTTCTGTCCGATGCCATCGGCTCGGAGAGCGTGCCCTCCTACGAAGCGTCCATTCACCTGAACTACCCCTTGATCGCCAACGGCGTGATGAAGGTGGACGATTTCGTGGCTGCACTGGACGGCACCAGCGCCGGCCGCCACTCCGTACAGAAGGGAGACACGGTTCACGGCTCTGATGATGGCGAGATCGGCGAAGTCGAGAAGGTGGTGGAAGCCACCGCGGAGCACGAAGCGTACATGGTGGTTCCACGGGGGATGATCTTTGAGACAGATACCTACATCCCGCTGGATGCCGTAGTGCGTCGTGCCGGGACGGACGTGTTCATCAACATTCCGAAGCTGGTTGTCCCCATGATGCCGTGGAGCGAGCCACCTACGCGCAAGGAGCGACAGGAGAAACAGGGTCCAAACGCCAGCACCGTGGATAAGCTCTACGGCTCCCGATCACTTTCGATCCAAAAGCGCACCTGAGGCGGTTTGCTCACCTTTCCATTATGAGGTAGTCATGGCGCAGAACGCGGCCGATATCCTGATCGAAACTCTGGTTGAAGACTGGGGCGTCCAGCACATTTTCTCGCTTCCAGGTGACGGGATTAGCGGCATCTACGAGGCGCTACGCACGCGGCAGGACCGTGTGCAATTGATTCAGGTGCGGCACGAGGAACAGCCGCGTTCGCGGCCTGCGCCTACTCCAAATTTACCGGCGGCCTGGGGGTGTGCCTTGCCACCTCCGGTCCCGGGGCGATCCACCTGCTCAACGGCCTGTACGACGCCAAGCTGGATGGCGCCTCCGTACTGGCGATCACCGGGCAGATCTACCATGACCTGATCGGCACCTTCTACCAGCAGGAAGTGAATCTGCTTGGGTTGTTCAGCGACGTTTCCGTATACAACCATGAGGTCCGCTCCGCCGCGCAGGTGGATGTTCTCGTGCACGAGGCGGTGAAGGCGGCGCTCGGGCGGCGCGGGGTTTCCCACATTTCCTTCCCGAACGACCTTCAAGCAGAGCCTGCTCCCGCGGGATGGGTTCGGAAAGGTCGTTCGGGGAAGAAGCCCACCGGCCACGTGGGAGCCACCTGGACGCACGCAGCACCGGTGGCGCCGGTGGAAGCATTGAACGCCGCGGCCGAGCTGCTTGATGCCGGAACTCGCGTGGCGATGCTGGTGGGGAGCGGCGCGTTGGCGGCGACCGTGGAGGTGATCGCCGCCTCGGAACGGCTCAATGCACCCATCGTCCATGCTTACCTGGGCAAGGGTGTGGTGCCCGCCGAGCACCCCAGCCACATGGGCGGCGTGGGGCTGCTGGGGGATCTTCCGGGGCAGCTTGCACTTGAGCAGTGCGACACGCTGCTGATCGTCGGCTCGTCTCTTCCCTACATGGAGTACTATCCCGAGCCGGGAAAGGCACGCGCCGTTCAGATCGACATCGACCCCACGCGGATCGGGCTTCGATACCCGGTGGAGGTGGGGCTTCCTGGGGATTCCCGTGCCACTTTGTCCCAGCTGTTGAGCGGCTGCAGCCAAACCCCGACGGGGCCGCGTGGCTGGCGGAGCTGAAGGGCGCGAAGGCCGACTGGCGCAAGGCGCTGGCGAATAAAGCCGAGGACGATGGTGTTCCCCTCAAGCCGCAGCGCGTCGCGCGGGATCTCAATCGGCACCTCCCGGACAACGCTATCCTGTGTGGCGACTCAGGTACCAACACCACCTGGTTCGCACGCTATCTCGATGTGCGGCCGGGAATGAAAGCCTCCGGCTCCGGCAACTTGGCTACCATGGCTTCCGGCTTCCCTTACGCGATTGGGGCGCAGGTGGCGTTCCCCGACCGGCGGGCGGTTGCGTTCGTCGGCGACGGCGGTTTCACCATGCTCATGGGTGACATGCTTACCGCGGTCAAGTACAAGCTGCCGTTGGTGGTCGTAATCATTCGCAATGATTACCTCGGGCAGATCCGCTGGGAGCAGATGGCCTTTGTGGGTAACCCGGAGTTTGGTGTGGAGCTGCACAACCCGCACTCGTTCGCCGATTGGGCAACGAATTGTGGCGGCCAGGGTTTCCACGTGACGCAGCCAGAGGAACTGGAACCCGCCTTTCGCGCTGCCTTCGCGAAGACCGACGGTCCCACGCTGGTGGAGTGCGTAGTGGATCCGGACGAGGCGAATCTGCCGCCCAAAATTCCCACCGAGCAGGCCGTCAACTTCATGAAAGCCATGGCGAAGGGACAGCCCAATCCGGTGCGGATCGGCCTGAGCATGTTCCGCAACAAGGTGGACGAGATCCTGGTGCAGGGAATCGGGCGGATTCCGGGCCCGCAGGGCGCGGAAAAGGAGGGCGAATCCACCTGAGGATTCGCGCGGTGGTGAACCCTTTAACAAAGGAGAGAAACATGGCTGAGATCGCTGTAGAACGTCATTCCCGCTCGCAGAGCATCGACTGGAGCGCCGCCATTTGGGCGGGTGTCGTCGGCGGGATCGTGTTCATGATGCTGGAGATGATCATGGCACCGATGTTCACGGGAGCACCCGGTATCTGGGCGCCACCCCGGATGATCGACGCAATTGGGCTGGGGAAGGAAGTGCTTCCGCCTCCCGGAACCTTCCACCTGGGTGCGGTGATGGTGGCGATGATGATCCACTTCACCCTTTCCATTGCGTTCGGGATCGCGACTGCGTTCATCGTCCGTAACATGTCCACGGGTGCGGCGATCGGCGTCGGGATCGTGCTGGCGATGCTCCTCTACTTCTTTGTGTTCTACCTGATGACCCCAGTATGGCCCTGGTTCGCCAACGCGCGGAACTGGATAAGCATCTTCGCCCATGTGATGTTCGGTGCCGTTGTCGCCTGGTGGTACAAGGCACGTGCAAACCGCGTCGAAGAACGGACGGGCATATGAGGGAACGTACGCACCAAGTGAGCGCCCGTGAGGCCGCACTCAAGGGGGCTTTAGCCGGGCTGATCGGGGGCGCTGTCATGATGATGGCCATGAAAGCAGAGCAGAAGGTCCTTCTGCCCGAGGGACAGCAGATGGAGCCCCCACCCAAGAAGCTAGTTGAAACGCTGGCTGAGAATCAGGGAATCGAGCTTTCAGACACGCAATCCATGGCCGCCGGAATGGGCGTGCACATGGGCTACAGTGCGGTCTGGGGAGCCGTATTCGGCGTGGTCCAAAATCGTCTCCATCCACCGGACTTGCTCCGCGGTCTGCTCCTGGGCGGGCTTGTGTACGCAGCCGACTTCCCGGAGTGGGGGCTGCTTCCCCAGATGGGCGTTCTTCCTCCGCCGAGCCAGCAGCCGATAGAAAAGGCGGCGATTCCCGCCGGTGCGCACCTTGTTTTCGGACTCGCGACGGCGGCGGCTTTCGACGCGATGACCTGACGGGGGATGCCCATGTCTGGCGAAGAGATCGACGAGTGGATCACGGCGCGCGGGCAGAGCGGCAGGAGGGTTCGGGATCAGTCCGGAGCCCTCCGCCAGCTGAACGCAGGGGCCGCAGTGCTCTCGTTCAGCATTCTTAGCGACAGTTTGCTCGGCCACTACCGGGGTGCATTCTTCAACCCGGTTATGTACGTGGGACCGACCGTGTCCGGGCTCGCCCTGGCGGCGAGTACAGCCGCAGCGAGCCACCTGGGTGCGAAGCGCACCCGGGAGGTCGTCTTCGGAGTCGCTGCGGTGACCGGAGTGGTCGGAGCCGGGTTCCACACCTACAACGTCGCGAAGCGGCCCGGGGGCTGGAGCTGGGGAAACTTGTTTTACGGAGCTCCTATCGGAGCACCACTCGGGCTCACCTTCGCCGGTCTCTTCGGAATCGCGGGCAACTGGCTGGTGAAAAGCGGGAGTTCCGAACTCCTGGGATCTTCTGCGGGTTCGCTACTCGCCGGGCTGGCCGCGGTCGGGCTCCTGGGCACGGCCGGCGAGGCCGGGCTGCTCCACTTCCGCGGTGCCTTTCACAATCCCTTCATGTACACGCCGGTGACCATCCCGCCACTCGCCGCCGTAGTGCTTGGGCTCGCGACGCTGCGCCCCACACCCACCGGGCTGAAGGTGGCGCAAGCGCTGCTCGGAGCGACGGCGCTGGCGGGCCTCGCGGGCGTGGGATTCCACGCCTATGGCATACAGCGGAACATGGGCGGATGGTACAACTGGAGCCAGAACATTCAGAATGGCCCTCCGCTGCCTGCCCCACCTTCATTCGTGGGGATGGCGCTGGCCGGACTGGCCGCGCTTTCGCTCCTGGCACAGGCGGGGGAGTTTTCATCATGACACGGAGACGCGAGGCTTCGCCACCAGAAGCACCGCCGATGCCGCACCCTCCAGCGGGCGGTGGAGGACGCACCGCCTATCCTGAGTACGACGTGATGGCGCCGGACAAGAACGTCGACGAGCAGACGATGGCGTGGATCGC
>JAUJOM010000035.1 GCA_030447645.1 Longimicrobiaceae bacterium
TGCCTTGCCTATACGTGCAGCCTTGAGCCCAGTTGAGATCAGCGGGCGATCAAGTGATAGCACGATATCGCCTTCCGCTAACTCGAAGCGTTCGAACTCCACAGCACGTTCCAGAGGGAGGGATGCCCGATCTTTCCAGTTCAGCTGGCCATGTCCGATGTTAGCATTCCTGACGAGCCTGACTCCATCGCCAGAGAACCATTCGCTTTTGAACGCGTACCCATTCTGGAACGAGACGAAATCGCCGACAACTGAAGTAGCGGTGGAGGGGGTGTACCATTCGGTACTAACGTTCCGGCCGCGAGCTGCAGAATCGTTTGCCGCAGCTCCGTCACCGTTTCGGGTGCATCATACAGCAACCGGGAAGTTATCGCGGATGCGCTGCCAGTGCTCGGCCACCTCATTGTCATCCGTGGCAGCGGTGAGATGGTGCAGCGAAACACGGTTCAGCCGCACCTCGCCTGCGTACGCCGCCGTTGCCGCTCCTCCAGCTCATCGCAGGGCCATGAGCTGATCCACCTTTTCCACCGCGCCGCTGCTCGGAAGGGGAGGGGAGAGCTACAATCAGGTCGTACGCCTCATTGCGATTCAGACCGGGTTTGATCCCCTTCCCAGCTGATCAAGGTGGAGTGCTCCAACAGCCGGAAAGCGAAACGGAGTCGTGGAGTGACTGGGGGCACTATGGCGTAGCTCACGTCAGTCGCCCAGGCTGGCCCAGGTGTAACGTTCAGAGCTCCTGCTGTGAACCCTTCCGACCGACAACAATCGCGGGTTCGGCGAATAGCGGCTCGGTGTAGTACCCCACGATTCCATTAGATCCATAAACAGGAACTGTTCCCATTCTCAACACGCTGGCCTGCCGGAAGGCTCCTCCCGTACTCGAAGATTAGCAACTGGCCCAGGCGAGCCCAGCACCACCCCAGGAAGTTGGTAATGAAGCTCAGTCTCGTTGACAGGCTCCAAGGCAGGCGACCTGCTAATCTCTTTGCGCTTTGCCCGTTGCTCTGCTCCCTGTCGATCCGCTCAGCAGCACTGAGGCCGGCTCATCACCTTGATCCTGCGGCACCAATTTGCCCACGATCGCAAGCTGTAGGATCAGTCACGTAAGTTCTGCACCCCGTTCGGGGCATCGGTGACCGCTCCAAGTGCTGCAACAGCGTTTTCGGACTCACGCCGTCGCCTCCACCAGCAGCGACGACTCCAGCGCGGCGGATAGTTCCTGCTTCAGCGCCTCACGCGTTTCCTCCACCTCCGCCAGCACCGCCTTGTACCGCCAGCAGTTCATCCGGATCGCGGTGGCTTTCGGCCTCCGCATTCGGGTTCTTGATGTCCAGGTTGTAGTTGCGCCTGCGGATCTCCTCCACCGGCACCCGCCAGGCGTTCTCCGTCTCCTCCCGCGCTCCCCACCACGCCTTCTCCACCTCGAACTCCTCAATGCGGATCGGCCGGGTCTTGCTGTAGCTCTTCTGCCCCGCGGGATAGGGGTGCTCGTAGTACCAGACCTCCGTCGTGGGCTTGCCCTTGGTGAAGAGCAGGTTGGTGTTGATGCCCGTATACGGCGAACACACCCTTGGGGAGCCGCACGATCGTGTGGAGGTTGCACTCCGTCAGCAGCCGCTCCTTCACCCGCGTCTTGATCCCCCTCCCCGAACAGAAACCCATCCGGCAGCACCAGCGCCGCACGCCCACCATCCTTGAGCAGGTGCATGAGGAGTACGAGGAACAGGTCCGCCGTTTCCCGCGTCTGGAACTGCGCGGGAAAGTTGCTCTCGATCCCCTGCTCCTCCTCACCCCCAAAGGGCGGATTGGTGAGGATTACCTCCACCCGGTCCCGAGGGCCGTAGTCGCGAGCGGGGCGAGCCAGCGTGTTGTCGCGCCTCACCTGGGTGGGCACGTCCAGCCCGTGCAGCAGCAGACTGGTGGTGCAGAGCAGATGCGGGAGTGGTTTCTTTTCCACCCCGTGGATGGAGCGCTGCAGCTCCGCCTCCTGCTCCGGGTTGTTGACGTAGCGCGAGCGGATGTGCTCGATGGTGTTCACCAGGAAGCCACCGGTGCCGCAGGCGGCTCCAGGATCTCGTCCCCCGAGCTTGGGGTCCGTCATTTCCACCATGAACTGCGTCACCGCACGCGGCGTGTAGTACTCGCCCGCGTTGCCGGCGCTCTGCAAATCTCGGAGGATCTGCTCGTAGATGTCGTTGAAAAGGTGGCGATCCTGCGAGCGGTTGAAGTCGATCTCGTTGATCGGTTGATCACCTGCCGGAGAAGCGTGCCGCTCTTCATGTAGTTGTACGCATCCTCGAACACCCCGCGCACCACCACCGACGGGTCCCCTGCGTAGTCCACAACCGGCAGCTCCTTCAGCGTGGGGAACAGGTCCGTATTGACGAAGTTCAGCAGCGCGTCGCCCGTCATTCCCTCCGGGTCCGCGGCCCAGCTCCGCCAGCGCAGACGCTCTGGAACGGGGAGGTGTAATGGTCGTCCAGCAGCTCGCGCTCCTCCTCCCGATCATCGAAGATCTTGAGAAACAGCATCCAGCCGAGCTGCCCGATGCTTGTGCGTCGCCGTCCACGCCGACATCCTTGCGCATAATGTCCTGGATGGACTTGATGGTGGTGCTGATACTCATTCGTCTGCTGCTCGTCTCTGTTTGGGCTGGGTCGAATTCTCAGGCGGCCGGCTGGTAGAGGTGCTGCTCTAATTCTCGTACAGCTTCCAAGTATTGCTGCCTCCCACCAAAGCGACGGATGATTTCCGTCGGGGTGCCGAGGTCCGTAAACGGCTGGACCCGCAGCACGTCCATCCGCTCCAGGCTTTCCACCCCCTCATCCGCATACTTGTCGAGCAGTGCGTTCAGCACGGCACGAGCTTCGTTGCCGAAGCGGGTGAAGTAGTCGCGCTTGCGGACCCGTTCCGCGCGTTCGCGCCGGGTGAGGGGCGGCTGCCCGAACGCGATGTGGCAGACCACATCAAAGGCATCGTACTCGCGCCCCACTTCCTCCGCGAGCGCATCCCAGAGCACCCCGCGCTCCTCCATCTCGCGCATCACGGCCTCCTTTTTCTCGGCTGTATTCCAGGTACGGAGGAAGTCATCCAGTGACGCGAACTCCTCCGTCACTTTTTGCCGCGTGTAGTCTTTGAGGGATTCGGTGATCAGCTTGCCCTGCGGCCCGTAGTACTGCACCCGCTCGGAGACCACCATCACCGGGACGCCCGCCACCACGTAGCGTTTCTGGCCATAGGCCGACAGCTCCTCACCTCCGGGCCCCGGGCCATCAGTGCTCACTGGCTCGTTTTCTAGCTGCTCCGTTTCACCCGTTCCGGTTTCATCCGGCGGCACCACGGGATCATCCGCACCCGGCTCATAAACGCTCTCCGGCGGACCGTCGAACTTCACGTCCGCGAACAGCTCCGTGGCCTTCTTGAAGTCGAGAATGGTGAAAAAGAACTTGTCGTAATCCTCGTGAATGCGCGTACCCCGCCCGATGATCTGCTTGAACTTGGTCATGGACTGGATCCGCTGGTCCAGCACGATCACTTTGCACGTTTGCGCATCCACCCCCGTGGTCATCAATTCCGAGGTGGTGGCGATCACCGGGTAGCGGCTCTCTGGATCGATGAAGTTGTCCAGCTCCATCTTCCCTTCGGCCTCGTCCCCCGTGATCCGCATCACGTAGCGGCGGTTCTCGGCGGCCAGATCCGCATTCTCGTTCACGAGCGCCTGCCGCATGCGCTCCGCGTGGTCGATGTTTTCGCAGAAGACGATGGTCTTCGCGTACCGATCCGTCGCCTTCAGGAACTCCGACAGCTTGCGGGCTACCAGCCGGGTGCGCTCCTCCAGCACCAGGGCACGGTCGAAGTCGCGCTGGTTGTAGATGCGGTCCTGGATCTCCGCACCGTACTTGTCTGTCTGCCCGGCGGTGGGGCGCCAGCCGGACAGGTCCTTGTCCAGATCAAGGCGGACTACCTTGTACGGTGCCAGGAAGCCATCGTCGATGCCCTGCCGCAGCGAGTAGGTGTAGATCGGCTCGCCGAAGTAGTGGATGTTGGAAACGTCCCGCGTTTCTTTAGGCGTGGCGGTAAGCCCCAGGTGGGTGGCGCTGGAAAAGTACTCCAGGATCTCCCGCCAGGCCGAGTCTTCCGCCGCGCTGCCGCGGTGCGCCTCGTCCACCACCACTAGATCGAAGAAGTCGCGGGAAAACTCCCTGTAGATGTTGCTTGCTTCCTCCGTACCGCTCACCGCCTGATACAGCGACAGGTAAATTTCGTATGACTTGTCGATCGTGCGGTTGGTGATCTTGGTCATCGCCTGACCGAACGGCTTGAAGTCGTTGGTCTTGGTTTGATCCACCAGGATGTTGCGGTCCGCCAGGAAGAGGATGCGCTTTTTGACTCCCGCCTTCCACAAACGCCAGATGATCTGAAACGCGGTGTAGGTTTTGCCCGTTCCGGTGGCCATCACCAGCAGCACGCGATCCTGTCCCCTGGCGATTGCCTCCACCGTCCGGTTGATGGCGATGCGCTGGTAGTAGCGTGGGGCCTTGCCGCTGCCGTCGCTGTAGTAGTCCTGGGAGACTACACTGACTGCTTCGGCACCAATCCCCTTTGCGGTGCAGTAGCGCTCCCAAAGCTCAGCGGGTGAGGGGAAGGCGTCGGGTGCGATCTCCTGCTCGGGCGTAGCCGAAAGCCCGGTGCGGTCATGAAACTGAAACGCATCGCCGTTGCTGCTGAAGGCAAAGGGTACGTCCAGCAGATCAGCGTAGTGGAGGGCCTGCTGCATTCCGGCAGCGACGCTATGCTTGTTATCCTTGGCTTCGACGACGGCGATCGGCAGGTTGGGCTTGTAGTACAGGATGTAGTCCGCCCGCTTCGCCGTGCCCCGGCTGACCACCTTCCCGCGCACGATGACCCGCCCCTTCGTGAAGGTCACCTCCTCGCGTACCTGCGTGTGCAGATTCCACCCCGCCGCCTGAAGGGCCGGAGAGATGTACTTGCTGCAGATGTCACGTTCGCTCAGGGAGTTCTTGTCTACGGGCATGCAGTCACGGATTCCAGATTCCGAGCAAAAGACTGCCTGCCGACGAGGGCGAGCAGGCTAACAAGAGCTTACGGGAACGGTCCGACAGTGGCAAGCAAAGGCAGGTGTTGCCCCCACTCGCCGCTACGGCTTGCTAGCTGAGCCGAAGCCGCTCCTGCAGGCTCCGCAAATCGGGGATAAGCTCCGCACCCTCCCCTTCGAGCTGACGCTGGTACAGGTAGGCGGCGCGCCCACCCACGAGAAGCGAAGTCCCGGCGGGCAGGAGTTCGTGCAGCCGCCGAAGCTCATCCGCCAGCGGCTCCTTCTCGCTGGGATACACCATGCTCAGGGCAACAGCCCGGGCCTCCACCTCGCGGGCAATCACCGCGATGTCTTCCGCGGGAAGGTCGGGGCCGAGATACACAGTCTTCCATCCCGCCGTCGCGGCGATCGCGGCCGCGAGCATGGCTCCGAATTCGTGCCGCTGCCCTGCCGGGGTAGTCGCGATCAGAGTAGGCGCGCCATTCGTCGGCTGGAAGGTTTCCAGCAGCCATCCGAGCACCTGGCGCATCGCCACCGAGGCGAGGTGTTCGTGGCCGGGGCGCAGCTCGCCGCCCTCCCACAAGCCGCCGATCCGCTGCAGGAACGGGAGTGCGACGAAGTCGATGAAGCGCCCCGGGCCCAGCTCCACCGCCGCCCGGGTGAGAACGGCCTGGATGCGGGCGCCATCCAACCGCTCCAGCGCGCTTGGAAGCAGGCGCCCACGTGCTCCTCTCCATCTCCGACTGGCTGTGTGTATCAGCCTGCGAGCGGGGCTGCCTGGTCTTCCTGGAGTAGCGCTTCCAGCTGCTCGTTGGAAAGGGCGCGCGATCTCCCCGATGCTGTGTCCCGACTCGGCCACGCGGCGCAGGAGGAGCAAGCGCTCGATGTCGGCGTCCGAATACAGGCGGCGCCCCTTTTCGGTTCGGTGCGGTCGCGCGGCTCCATAGCGCCGCTCCCAGGCGCGCAGCGTGAACTCCGTCAGACCCGTTCTTCGGAGACCACCCGAATCGGGTGACGGGGCAAACTCGCATCCGGGCGTTCTCTCATTGGGGTGGCAGTGGGAGTAGTGATACCGCCCAACATAAGGGGCAGCAGCCGGAAGGGCACGGTTCCCACGCTCGCCACCCCCGTCGAAGGCCGTTTTAACCCTGGCCCACCATTTGCGTTCACCCTTGTCCAGTTTTCAGGTCTGTAGGCGCTGAAGTTACAGGATAAACGGCTGCAAATATACACCGAAACGCTTGTTCAGGTTTTCACCTCCGGCAGGAGGTACTCGAGCAAGGAGCAAGTTATGGCAGACATCGCAGTCGAAAGGTCCCGCGGGACCGGGGGCCGAGGCAGTGACCCCCTGGTTGAGCGTACCGGATTTCGCCTGAGCTGGGGAGCCATCCTGCGGGCTTTGTGGTTGCGACGGCGCTCCAAATGGTCCTGTCCACGCTGGGTGCGGCCATTGGGTTCGCAGTTCGATCCCGGACAGGGCGATTCCGCCTCCAGTTGGGAATTGGCGCCGCCATCTGGTTCGCGCTCACTGCCATTTCTACCATGTTCATCGGCGGGATGACCACGGGCCGCCTGGCCGGGGTTCTCACGCGAGGTGACGGGATGCTGCACGGCGTCGTGATGTGGTCCCTGTCCACGCTGCTGGCGATTTATCTCCTCTCCTCGGGTGCCACGCGAATTCTCGGCGGGGTCACCAGTCTGCTGGGCCAGACGACGGCCGCGGCCGTCGGAGGCGTGACCAGCGGGGCGGGACAGGTGGGCGCGGCGGTGATCAACCAGCAGTCCAACGACGGCGAGCGCGAACTGGATTTCAACGCCATTCAGCGGGAAATCGAGACGACGCTGGAGCAGACCGGCAACCCGGCACTTTCTCCCGATAGCCTGAGTGCGGACGGCCAGCGTGCCGAAAACCAGGCGACACAGAGCGGCGCGAGCAATCAGCAGCAGGTCGCGCAGCAAGTAGGTGATCTGCTGCGGAGCCGGGCGGGCCAGGTGGACCGCGAGGAGATGGTGAACGTGATCGCGGCACGCACGGGCAAGAGCCGGGCTGAGGCCGAGCAGATCGCGGATCGCGTGCAGAGCACGGTGGGCAGTGCCCGCACCCAGGTCTCCCAAACGGTGGACACCCTTCAGCAGCGCGCGGGGCAAGTGGCGGGTGAGGCGGCGAACACCGCCTCCAAGGCAGCCTGGGGCGCCCTGTTGCTGATGGGTTCGTCGGTGGCCGCGGCGGCGTTCGGGGCGGGGCGAACCGCACGCGAGTAATCGAGGGCTCGTTCGCGAGCCCATGCCGTTCCGGACCGGATGGGCCGCGTCCGACGGCCGAAGCACCTTTGGGAGCAGAGGAGCAAAAGCAGATGCGAAACGACAACGACAACCTGGACCGCCTGAACAACGACCGGCTGGATGACACCAGCCGCGACCTGCGAGCTGACAGAGAAGAGCGGATCACCCTTTCCGAAGAAGAGCTGGCGATCGGCAAGCGCCAGCGCGCCGCCGGCGAGGTGGAGATCAACAAGCGGGTGGAGACCGAGCACGTCCGGGAAAGTGTTCCCGTGATGCGGGACGAGGTCACCGGAGCGCCGCCCCATCACGGGGGACGAAGCGCTGCGTGCCGAAGGTGCTTTCCAGGAGGAGCACATCCGCGTGCCGCTCTCCGAGGAAGAAGTGGTCGCCGGAAAACGTGCCGTGGCCGCGGAAGAAATCGTGGTCCGCAAGAACCAGGTGCAGGACGAGCAGACCATCGAGGCGGACCTGCGCCGGGAGCGAGCCGAGGTGCACAAGACGGGTGACGTGCACCGGGCCGATGGCATGGACCGGAGCCTGGATGCGGACAACCCGCTCCGGGGTGGTCGCGACCTGGATGGCGACGGCGTTCGCTAGCCACGGCTGAATGGCAATGGGGGCGCCCAGCGATGCGGCGCCCCGTTGGCATATGCGGCAGGTGGTTGGGCGGCACTGACCGGCCACTTCAGCAGCGACCCCGAGGGAGAAAGTTGCATGAACAGCTACGACAACGACAACACGGCCGGCGGACTCTCCCGCTGGATGAGCTGGACAACTTCAAGGCGGTTGACGGCTACACGGACATCCGTGGCTTTGAAGCGTATACGGAAGACGGCCGCCAGGTAGGCGAAGTGGACCAGCTCCTGGTGTGATCCAGCAGCGCAGCGTGTGGCCGCCATCACCATCGATGTAGGCCAGGATCTGCTCGATCTCGGCCGTGAGCCGAGGGTGCAGGTTCCCATCAACCATGTGGAGATCAACACCTCCGGCCGTCAACTATCCAGGGTGCGGGCGTGGAGTACCTCGGGCTCTCCGGCACCTCGACGCGCGGCGTCGCCGCTGCGACCAGCGCCGCGGGCGATGAAGAGCGCATCGTCCTCGCCGAAGAAGAGCTGGAGCTCCGCAAGCAGCGAGTCGAGACCGGCGCGGTGGAAATCGACAAGCACGTGGAAACCGAGCACGTTCGGGAAAGCGTTCCCGTGATGCGCGAAGAAGTCACCGTGGAGCGCCGGCCGGTCACCGAACCGACGAACACCGAGGCACACTTCGATGGGGATGAAATCCGTATCCCCATTGTGGAAGAAGAAGTGGTCATCGAAAAACGTGCGGTAGTCAAGGAAGAGCTGGTCATCCACAAAGACCAGGTGCAGGACCAGCATGTGGTGGAAGCAGACCTCCGCCGGGAGCGTGGAAACGCACCAAAGCGGCGAGGTAAGCCGCGTGCAGGCGATGACGAAAGCCGGGACCGCTACACCCCCGTCCACGGCCAAGACACGGACCGGGACAGCGCTCGGTAGTGCCGAGCCAGCGGCAAATGCGAACAGGGCACTGGGAGCACGGATTTCGGCAGGGGTCCAGTTATTTCTGCTTTCCTGTTCTTCACGAAGGGTTGCCCGCGCGTGGCAGGCCCTTTTCACCGCGAACGGAGGAACTGATGAGACACGCATTCAGCCATGGCTGCTGCTGGTGACGACGATCTCCGTGGGAGCGGCGTCGGCAGACCGGTACGACCAGGCGACAGCAGGATACGGCAAGAGTACGCCAGGCAGCAGATGCAGCAATACAGATGATGCAGGATTCGGCCCAGGCACGGCAGATGCAGATGCAGCAAACAGGATGCGGATTCGGCCAGAGCACGGCAGCAGATGCAGATGGAGCAACAGGACACGGCAAGAGCGCGGCAACAGGGCACCGTTACGGGGACAGAACTCGTGAAGACCAGCGTACAACTGGAGCCTGGGGCACGACCCGAAACCACTGGGTTAAAGAAGGAATCTTTAGCCTCCCAGATAGACTGTGGCGCCGCGCTCTGCGGCAACCACAGTCGATCATTTGAAAGCTGTTTCACGAAGATTTTGGTTGATCCACCTACCTGCTCCCTGCTGAGCTAGCTCCCCTGGCAGCTCGCGTGGAGCGGCACCCCTGCCGCGGCAGACCAGGGATACGGTACAGGCCTTGAGATACGGCGCGGACCCAACATACGGTGGTTTCGCACCCGCGGATACAGCGTCTCCCCCGTCTTTGCCTGTCCCGGCAGCCGCCGCGCGCAACAGCGCAACCCGGGCCGCCGTCGGTCGCCGCCTGGCACGGTATCGTCCAGTCCACTGGGCACCCAGGCAGGCGGTGAGTCGTCGAGTTGTTATCTCCATTGCCGTTCAGGCTGTGGTGGATGGACGTGGGCGGGGATGCCGCCCAGTACAAGGCACCCATCGCGGTCGGGACGGGGAAGATGCTCAGCACGAGGCAAGACGTGGAACTTCTCCACGCCCGTGGCATTCGCACCGTGATAAACAAGGCACCAACCCGGTGTGGACTCCTCCCGACTGGAACGTGGAGCTTGCGCGTGATAGCGCGCTCACGCTGATCCACCCGCAGCGCGGCAGGAGCGCCAGGCTGGCGGGACGGAGCCAGCCAGGTGCAGGGACAGCGGATCGTGCACCTGCGCGGATGGCACCCGTGAAGTGATTCCACCGGACGAGGAGGTGATCTTCGGGGATACACTCTTTGTGCCTCCGACCGGCACGACAACCGGCTGGTCAAGGAGAACTCGGTGCCATGTTGAGCATGGGCATGGCTACCTGATCCACGGCACACCGCACAAAACCACCATCGGTACGGCGGCAAGCCATGGCTGCATCCGTGTCGGAGACAAGGACCTGGAGCATCTCTACAAGAACGTACCGATGGGTGTCCTGGTCTACATCTACTGACCGTCGAGAGGAGAAAGATACCCGGCAGCGTAGATTTGCAAGCGTTCGCACGAAGACAAAGCTAGCGCGCCTTCCCCTGCTCCGACAGGCCATCCGCAAACGCCATCAGTTGCTCGGCATGCCTGCCAGCCTTGATTGCCGAGCCCGCTGCCGCCGTGCACGCAGCCCTGAAGCCCCTTGGCGTGCATCGCCTTACGCGTGGCCCTCCGGGTAAACGGATGCGGCAGCACCCACCTGGCCTTTGTACGACGCCCGATTCGACTCGCCATCACATTTTGAGCCTACCCTATTGGAGAGTCTCTGGTGCAGAAGCTGCGCCACGGACGCGCCTTCCCCAGGCATGGGATTTTCCGTGCCAAGGCTGAAAGCTGGCGGGTCAGTACCGCCGCCAGGGCCGCTACAGCTTGAAGGTTGACTAGTTGATAAACGATGGATTTGCATATGGCCCCGAAACACTGTACGTGACGGTGGGTTCACATTTTAGGCCTACCCTATTGAGACCAGGGGCTGATCACGTGGTTACGCAGAGTCCGGTGACAGACACGAAAGATCATTACACCGATTGTACCATCGGGTAAAATCGCCTCCTGACATGTACACTGGCGCGGGGGTGGGTAGCCTGGTAGCTCGTCGGGCTCATAACCGCGGGTTCAAATCCCTGCCCCGCCAGCAAAGAGCCGGTCAGTGGGCCGGCTTTTTGTTTCATAGACCAGTCGCTCCCCTGGCTCGCCGCAGGCGCTGTGATCAGCTGCGGGCCGGAGGGTAATCATACTACGTGCGACTTCCCCTTTCCCGTCCGGCAAGGCGACAGTGAGAATACCCGAACTACGAGCTGCTCGATTCCTCCTTCTCATGGGTGGGCTCGTGATCACGGGTGCGTGCGCAGGTGGGTCGGTCGTGACCGAGCCAGGCACTCCAGGACAAACTCCCAGAGCATCCCGCCGGGCCCTTATACTCCAGGGCAGTCTTACTTCGGGCAGAGCCAGTACATCGAATACATCGCGGGCAACAGCCCGGTGATCCTTTCCGCGCACGGAGGTGACCTCATCCCACCGGAGATCCCCGACCGCACCAGTGGCTCATGTGGCGGCACGCCACCACTGGCAAGGACTTGAATACGCGTGAGCTTACGCTCGCGATACAGCAGAGCTTCCGCGCCAGATTCGGCAAGTATCCGCACGTCATCATCAATCATCTTCATCGCAGAAAGCTCGACGCAAACCGGGACCTGGTGGAGGCCGCCTGTGGTGATCCAGGAGCACGGTGCCTGGAACAGACTTCACGAATTCCTCAACGTAGCCAAAGGCACGGTCCTCAAGGATACCGGCAAAGGCTGGTACATGGACCTGCACGGGCACGGCCACAGCATCCAGCGCCTGGAGCTCGGCTATCAGCTGAGTGGGTGCCAACTGGACCTTGCCGACGCCGCGCTCGATGGCAGCAAGGCGTACGAGGACACCAGCAGCGTCAAGACCATGTCCGAAGGCAACACCCGGTACTCCTTTTCCGCGCTACTCCAGGGTAGTACCAGCCTGGGCACGCTCTACGCCAACAACGGTTTCCCATCGATTCCAAGTTCAAGTGATCCCGGCCCGAAGGAGATCCCTACTTTCGCGGTGGCTACAACGCCGCTCGGCACTCCTGTGGAGTTGAGGCCACCGGCCTGGGTAGGGGCTCCAGTGGGAATATCTGCGGGGTGCAGATCGAGGCCAATTACGTCGGTGTGCGGGACAACCCCACCAACATGAGCAGGTTTGGTGATGCCACGGCTACGGTGCTGGACACCTTGTCCACGCACTGGGGGCATCTCTCCCGGCCAGTGCGGCGCAAGGCGCACCCACGGTACGTACATCCACAAGAGCCGCGATACCCTCTGCAAGGACTGTCATCTCCCCCATACTGCTTATCCGCAGAACCGTCGCACCTTTCTCCGCACCAGCGCCGCCACCGCGGGTGCCGTCCTGCTCAGCCCTGCTGCGGGTGGAGCTACCAGCCCCTCACGAGCCGACACCGTGCTCGTGGTGCGCTGATCTTCGATGGCACCGGTGCACGCCCCTTCGAGACCGACGTGGCGGTGGCGGGACGCATCGCGGGTGTCGGGCCGCGGCTGCAGGCGAGCGGTGCGCGTGTGGTGGACCTGCGGGGACTCGCACTGGCCCCCGGCTTCATCGACATCCACTCGCACAGCGATCTGGTGCTGCTGATCAATCCGCGAGCGGAAAGCAAAGTACGGCAGGGGGTGACCACCGAAGTGGTAGGGCAGGATGGCGGCTCGATCAGACCGTGGACCGCGGACGAGCATGCGGAGACCCGGAAAGAGTACCGGAGCAAGTACGGCGTGGACATCCCTTCCGGGACCTCGCCGGCTTCTTTCGCCACATTGACACGCAGGGTGCGGCCGTAAATCTGGCCAGCATGGTCGGTCAGGGGACAGTGCGCGGTTTCGTGGTGGGAGAACGACAACCGCCCCGCCACGCCCGCCGAGATCGCCCGCATGACGGAGCTGGTGCGGGAGATGGTACGCACCGGAGCGTGCGGACTCTCAAGAGGCTGGAGTATACCCCCAGCGCCTTTGCCAGCACCCCGGAGCTAGCCGCGGTAGGCGGCTCTACAGGGGACGCGGACTCCCCTACGCCAGCCACATGCGCAACGAGGACGACGAGCTGCTCCCCGCCGTGGAAGAAGCAATTGCGGTGGAAGGCAGGCCGGGGTACCCGTGGAAATCTCTCACCTCAAAGCCCAGGGACAGCGCAACTGGCCCAAGGCCGGACCGGGCTGGAGATGATCGAAGAGCGCGACAGTCTGGGACGGACGTGCGCTTCGACGTGTACCCTTACGTGGCGCAGCACCGGGCTCGCCAGCCTGTTCCCTGTCGCGGCAAGAGACGGCACGGAAGCATTCATCCGGCGGCTCCGGGACCCCAGCCAGCGCGCGGGCCTGGAAGCAGCAGTGCGCGAAAAGATCGCCAAGCTGGGGACATGGGATGCCGTGCAGATCACCTCCACTCCACTCCGACGCTCTGGCCTGGGCACGCGGGCGGAGACTCGGCGCGCTAGCCCAAAGAGCGGGGAAGATCCCTACGCACTGCTGGTGCGCCTGATCGCAAGACCGGAAACCGCGCCGGGATGGTAGGGTTCGGGATGAGTGAGGAGAACGTCGCGCGCATGCTGGCGCACCCACTTGCACTCTCGTCTGCTCGGACGGCGGCGCACGAGCACCCCTACGGCCCGCTTTCGGAGGGAACGCCGCACCCCCGCACCTGGCACCTTCCCCGGGTGCTGGGGCGGTACGTGCGCGAGCAGCGCGTGATGCCGCTGGAAACCGCCATCCACAAGATGACTGGCATGCCGGCGGCGCGGCTGCGCTTCGGGATCGGGGCCGGATCGCGCCGGGAATGATCGCGGATCTGGTGGCTTTCGATCCGGACCGCGTGATCGACCGGGCTACCTTCGAAAAACCCCACCAGTACCCGCTCGGCATCCTGCGTGTGGGTGAACAGCACGCCCGTGATCGGGATGGCGAGCACACCCTCTTCCGGGGCGGGTGGTGAGGCCGGGCAGATAGCACCGCCGGGCCCCCACCCTGACCTCCCCAATTCTTGGGAGGAACACTACGACAGCTTCTCAGCCTCGCCCTCAGGAGTGGGGACTAATACCAGCTCTCCAGAGTGATTGTGCATGGCCCGCCTGGCAAAGCCCTCACCCCGGCGCTGCGCGCTCTCCCACCTGCGGGAGAGGGACTTACATCACCACAGCAACGACGTGCGTTAAATTAGCTCCCCTCCTGGGTCGGGGAAGGGGCTGGTGGGGGCGTACCGCCGTGCTGCAATTCAAGGGGGAATGGTATAGGGGGCGCTGTTGAGCCTAAGCCGGGCCGGAGAGGGCGTCACGGAGCTGGTGCGCCATCCACCCCCAGCGCATCAGCAGATCCGCAAGCTCCTCGAACGCCGCCGCCGGGATCTCCACCCGCTGCAACGGTTGCTTCCTGTTGCCTTTGCCAAGCTGCTCGATCACCAGGGCCTTGGGTGGGGATTTCATCGGGTCCTCGCCATACCCGGTGAGGAACGCCCGCCCCTCTGGGGCTGCCTGGGACGGCCAGGCGACCACCTGCTTCACGGTTTCCCGCAGGTCCTCCACCTCGTCCCACCCGAATGAGAAGTACGTATCGAATGGATCGTGGCCGCTGCTCTGCGTCGGATCAACACGCCACCCGACAGGTGTCCGCCGCATCACCAGCACACCCAGGGGTGAATGCGGCGCCCGCTCCTCGCCATGCAGCCACACGGTACGGTGCACCACGTAAGCAATGCTGTCAGCCTGCTGTGCCGGAGTCGTGCCCAAGATGGTGCGCTCAACCCGCCCTGGCATCTGCCCGGCTGCTTCCGGTGGCAGTGGGCGACCGATTTCTTTGATCGCCTGCTCCATCTTGTATGCTGGATGCTGTGCCTGGAACCAACGGGCCATCATCTCCTCCGCGGACAGGCGCTCCAGCTCGGCGACGGAGCTCACCCCAGCGAACTCGTAGGCGATCCGTGATCCGGGTTTGTTTCTAACTTGGTTCGCCCGCTTCGCCATGTACTCGGCCACTGCGTCGGGCATCTCTGGTTCGCCGCGGCGGTAGTCGGCAGCAGTCATAGGCTTAGGCTCCCGGATGTTGCGCAGCTCCATGAGCTTTTGCTCCCGGAATCGCGTGAGTGCCTCCGGATGGACCAGCCGGGCTGCGTCCAGCCAGCGGTCTTCGGACAGGGCGGTGAAGAGGGCCTGGGCTGCGGCCTCTGGAGTCGCCGACTGCGGAGTTTGGGCGTTGATCGGATCAGGCATGGCGACAAGGCAGCAAAAGGCTAGGGCCAATACATACCGCGAAGCGAAGGCAAGCATAGATCAGCAGGTTCTGGAAAGCGGACAGATTGTAGCATATCAGCACTATACAGAGTCCAGCAAGCTGTTGGCTGGAATTGAACATGGAATTCGTCCGTAGATTCCGTGGTAAGGCAGCGCGATGAGCCTGCTCGGCATGCTCCATGGGCGTGATCACAGCCAAGCGGGCAACGGGGCGCCGCAAGGACCAGGAACACCTGATCGAACTGGAAGCTCTGCTGTCCCTGCGGACGCGCTCGCACTCCTGATCGCTCCCCGCACTTCCGCATCGGTCCGCGCAGACGGTACATTGTGCCAGACAAACCTAATGATTCTTCAGCCTTGTGACACAAATGCATAGCAGACCGCTCCCGAACTTCTTCGCACCGCTTGCCGCACTGTTCTTGAGCATGGCGGCCGCATGCGCCCCAGCAGCGTCTCCCCCTGCAGCGATACCCGCCGCCTCGCCATTACCGAGCACACCGGCAGTGCAACCCGCCGACCTGGTGCTGACGGGTGGTCGGATCGTGACGGTGGACTCCGCGCGCCCGGAGGCGCAGGCGCTGGCCATCACCGGGGATCGAATTGTCGCGGTGGGAAGCAGCGAGGAGATCCAGGCGTACGTGGGACCATCTACCCGGACGATCAACCTGGAGGGGCGGCTCGCCATTCCGGGGTTCATCGAAGGGCACGGGCACTTCATGGGGCTCGGGCGGGCGAAGACCATCCTGGACCTCACCACCGCGCAGACCTGGGATGGCATCGTGAGCATGGTGGCCGAGGCTGCCCGCACCGCCAGGCCCGGCGAGTGGATCCTCGGACGGGGATGGCACCAATCCAAGTGGACGCAGGCGCCAACCCCCGTTGTAGAAGGGAACCCGGTACACGAAACCCTCAGCCGCGTTTCTCCCAACAACCCGGTGTACCTCACCCACGCCAGCGGCCACGCCTCGTTTGCGAACGCGCGCGCGATGGAGCTGGCGGGGATCACCCGCACCACCCGCAACCCATCCGGGGGCGAGATCGTGCGCGACCGCCGCGGCAACGCCACCGGCCTGCTCCGGGAAACCGCACAGGGACTCGCCGGCCGGGCACTGGATGCCCACGAGGCCAAGCGTCCCCCAGCCGAGGTCGCAGCCGCCATGCGACGGATGGCCGAGTTGGCTGGTCAGGAGTCGCTTTCCAAGGGGATCACCTCGTTTCACGACGCGGGAGTATCCTTTGAAACCATCGACTTCTACCGGCGCCTGGCCGATCAGGGGCAGCTGCCCGTGCGCCTGTACGTGATGGTGCGTGGAGCTTCCAACCAGGTGATGGCGGAAAAGCTCCCCGCCTACCGGGTCATCGGCCATGGGAACAACTTCCTGACAGTGCGCTCCATCAAGCGGCAGGTGGACGGCGCACTGGGTGCGCACGGCGCCTGGCTGCTGGAGCCGTACACTGACCTGCCGCGGAGCACTGGATTGAACCTGGAGCCGGTGCCGGACATCGCCCGAACGGCGGAGCTGGCGGTGCAGCACGGCTACCAGCTCAACATCCACGCCATCGGCGACCGGGGGAATCGCGAGATCCTGGACCTGTACGCCCGCGTCTTCCAGACCAACGCGGACAAGCGAGACCTGCGCTGGCGCATCGAGCACGCCCAGCACCTGCACCCGGCGGACATCCCGCGATTTGCCCAGCTGGGGGTGATCGCCTCCATGCAGGGGGTGCACGCCACTTCGGATGGGCCCTGGGTTCCCGCCAAACTGGGCCCGCGACGCACCGAGGAGGGTGCGTACGTCTGGCAGAAGCTGTGGAGCACGGGCGCCATGGTCACCAACGGCACCGACGTGCCGGTGGAAGACATCAGCCCGATCGCGAGCTTTTACTCCTCGGTTTCTCGCCGGCTCCCGGACGGATCGATCTTTCTCCCCAGCCAGCGGATGACACGCGAGCAGGCGCTGCGCAGCTACACGATCAACAACGCGTACGCCGCCTTCGAGGAAGACCTCAAGGGCTCTCTCACGGCGGGAAAGCTGGCTGACATCGTGGTACTCTCGCGGGACATCATGACGGTTCCCGAGGAGCAGATTCCAGGCACACAGGTCGTGTACACGATCGTGGGCGGCAAGGTGAGATACCAGCAGCGGAGCCGGTAATTTCCGGCACCCGTCTTGCCATCGTTTCGGCAGTGCGGGGCACGTCGCCCCGCCTACCGTTCCTACGAACCTGAGGGTACCCGATGGCCGCCGAACTGACTGAAATGAAGGACCTGCTCAAGCATGAGTTGGGAGACTTGCTCTACGCGGAAAGGCAGTTCCTGCGTGGCATGAAGAAGATGAGCAAGGAGATCGCCGATCCGGACATCAAGACGCGCATCGAAGAGCACTCGCGTGAAACCGAATCGCAGATCGACACCCTGAACAAAGCATTCGAGTCAATCGGCGAGAAGCCCAAGGCGGAGAGGTGTGACGCGGCGATCGGGCTGATGGAGGAGCACGACAGCTTCAAGTCCGACGAGAAGCCCTCCAAGACGATGCTGGAGGCGTTCGACCTGGGCTCCGGTCTACGCGTCGAACATTATGAAATTGCCGGGTATCGCAGTGCCATCGCGATTGCCAAGGTGCTGGGTGAAACCCAGTGCGCCGAACTGCTCGGGGAAAACCTCAGGCAGGAAGAAGAGATGGCGACATTCCTGGAGCGGAACGCGGCCAAGGCGCTGAAGCGGCTGAACATGCAGCAGGCGCCGCGGTAGCCGCCGACCCCCTCCCTCAATCCCTCCCTGCAAGGGGGAGGGAAGCACACCAGACCCGCCCTCCTCCCCCGAGCGGGGTCCAAACCCGGCGGCTCACGCTGCAATCTCCCGGAGCAGAGCGATCATCCGCGCCTCGTAGGAGTCGGCGGAAGGATCGTCATCGGCCAGATCAGGATGAGAGTGGGGTGTTTCCAGGATCAGCGGGATGCCCCGGCTGCGGGAATCCCGGAGAAGCCACCGGAACGGCTCCTGTCCAATCTGACCCTCCCCGATCAGCATGTGCCGGTCCCGGTTTGAACCAAGCGTGCCCTCGCTGTCGTTCAGGTGAAAGAAGGCAGGCGCTTCACCCACCGTGTTCTCCCACTCCTCCCAGATCGTTCGCTGTGCCGCTTCGGATTCCGCGATGTCGTAGCCGGACGCGAAGAGGTGGCAGGTGTCCAGCCCATAGCCCGTTCGATGCCGGAGCACAGCCGGGACATGAGTGAGAATGTCGCGCACCTCGGCGGCTGAGCGCCCAAAGGTTTGCCCGGCACCAGCGCTGTTCTCCACCAGCAGGCGCGTGGGTCCCTGAACCTTTTCCAGTGCAGCAGTGATCGCGCGGGCTACCCGCTCCGCGGCCGCATCGCGGTCCCCATCGGTTGCGGAGCCGGGATGAAAGCACACACTGCCTGCCCCGAGCGCGACGGAGCGCTCAAGCTCCTTGGTGAGGCCGGCGCTCGCTCGAGCCCACTTGGCGGGATCGGGTGTGGCTACGCCGAGCACGTACGCACCATGTACTACCACGTGCTCGGGAGCAATGCCAGCCTGCGCGAGTGCGGCACGGAAGCGGTCTGCTTTTTCCGGCTTCATCCCCGCCCGCTCGCCGTAGAACTTCGGGGGCGCGGTGAAGATCTGGAGCGCCCGTGCCCCGGCCGCCCCCGCCCGCAGCGCCGCCATGTGAATCCCGCCGTTATCGACCGAATGTGCGCCGACCAGAAGCGATTCGCTCACCTGCCCCCCGAAATCTGTTTCACCCTGTCCTCGTCGCCCCTGTCGCAACTACCTTTCACCCATGCCTCCCCGCCCGATGAAACCGGACTGGTGCCATTGCAAGAAGCGACCCTGCCTCTGCGCCGAGTCAAGCTTGTGGGAGGCAGGAATTCCCTACGTCGCGGGGGTGGATGAGGTGGGCCGAGGTCCGCTCGCGGGGCCGGTGGTTGCCGCGGCGGTGGTCCTCCCGCCGGGCTTCCCACCGCGGCGGCTCGCGGGGGTGCGTGACTCCAAGGCGCTCACCCCCCTGGCGCGTGCCCGCGCCGTAGTTCGCATCCGCCGACATGCCCTGGCGATCGGCGTCGGAGCCGCGTCGGCAGGGGAGATCGACCGCCTCGGCATCACCGTCACCGGCCGGCTGGCAATGCAGCGCGCACTCGCCCGTGCCCAGCGGCGCTGTGAGATCACCCATGTGCTGGTGGACGGGCATCCCGTGCGCGATCTCGGCTATCCGCAGACCGCCATTATTCGAGGCGATCATCACTGCCTTTCCATCGCCGCCGCATCGGTAATCGCCAAGGAGGTGCGCGACCACCTGATGCGCAGGCTCGCCCTCCGGCATCCAGCATTCGGATGGGAGCACAATGCGGGCTACGGTACCCGCACGCATCAGCAAGCGCTGCGGGAGCACGGCCCGACACCTCACCACAGGCGCAGCTTCGGCGCGTCTTGACGCGGATCCGCCCCGCGACGCACGTTCGCGCCGCCCTCCAGGTGGTGGTGTAGGGCAGGGCGGGAACACACGTCCGCCCAGCTGATGCTCAATCAGGAGAGCGGCAGGTATCCGAAGACCTGCAGGTCGGCATACTCGGTCGGCTGGAGCTTGTCGAAGCCGCTTTGCGGCACTTTGACGTACCCCCAGTCGGTGCCGGTCAGCCGCGTCGCGTTCTCACACCAGAGCTGTGCCGCACGGTCTTTGTGCGCCACGTCCAGATCTTCGCGGCCTTTCGTCTCGATCAGCCGATGCGATCCGTCCTGGAGCACAGCCACAAAGTCCGGCTCGTAGTAGCGCAGGTTGGCGACGGAGTCGGTGTAGTCGATGGAAAAGCCGAACTGCGAGGGCAGCTTCGCGAATGCCTGAACGTCAGGCGCGTTTTGGAGGAAGCGTCTGCGGCTCCGGGATCTCCAGGATCTGGTCTGATCGTCCGCTTGCGCACTCAATTTGCCGCCCAGCTCCGGGACGCCGGGGAGCGGGCGCGGGTACCGCGCCGCGAGCGGCACCGGGATCGTGCGCCCGCTCCACCAAGTCTGCGCCGAGCGCACTGTCCGTACCCCGCACGTCTCTGATGCGCTCAGCCGGCCCGGGTTTCGGAGTGGCTCCACCCCAGCCGCCGCCCGGCAGTCGCCCGTTCGGATGGGTGCTCGCCGGGTCCGCTCTCCTGCGCCGCCTTAGCGACCTCCCGCGTGATGAACTCCTTGAACTCCTCGGCCGAAAAGCCTTTCGTCTCCTCGTAGATCTGGTCGCGGATTGAGCGCACCAGATCTACGGCTCGAATCTCCGTCTTGTCCATACGTCGTCACCTCCCTGGGAGAGTGGATCACCAACGGCTTGTAGCCCTGCTCCAGGTTTACGGAGTTGAAGAGCCGGATCTTATCGAACCGCACGACGTGCTTGAAATTCCAACTCACCAGCACATCTACCTCCGCGACGGTAGCAAGCGCGATGTGGAGCATATCAGCCTGAGTAAGTGCCAGCAGTGTTGAGCACTTTGGTGGAGGCCCCAGCCCCGGCGCTTCGCGCACAGCTTGCCCGTTCGCTCATCCCCCCGATAACGGGGGAGCACGGCGCGCCTCCACCTCCTGTCGTTCTCCCCCAGCATTGGGGGCCGGGGGGGCCTGCTTTTGCCCACTCACTCAGGTCTGGTCCCCTGGAGCGCTACTCACCCACGGCCTCGGCAACGGTCGCGAGCGGGAGCACCAGGGTAAGCGCGCTGTCCAGCAGCGGCAGGGCCCCGAAACCCTGATACCACAGAGCGGCCCGTTCGTCTTTGGCATCGATCACCAGCGCCACCCCGCCCACCTCCACCGCCACCCGGAGCGCTCGTCGGCCCGCCGCGAGCAGTAACTGCCCGCCGAGCCCCAGGCGCTGCACGGAGCGGGCAGTGGCGAGACGCCCCAGCCGGAAGCCGGGGACCTCGTAGCGCCCAAGCCCCCGGGTCACCACTTCCGGTACACGGGAAAAGGCCAGCGTCACCGGGCTGAGGGTGTAATACCCGAGTACGCGAGCCGGTTCGTCCGTCGGCACCGCCACGAAGGTCTTCGCACCGCCCGAAGCGTGGTTCTGGCGCGCGTAGCGAGCCAGGTACTCGTTCAGCGCGGGAACGCCGCAGTCGAAGCGGGCGCGGTCATGGGGCCGAGAGATAGGTTCCTCACGCCAGAGTGGCAGCGCCGTCAAGTGCCTTCGTTGCGGAGCAGCGCCTCCGCAGCCTGGCGGAGCCGTGCCACGGGCGGAGGCGGGTTCTCCAGCAGTTCCAGAACCCGCGCACTGTCCCGCTCAGAGAGCGCCAACCGCTCGGCACGCTCGATGATCTCCCGCGCCGCCGGGAGCGCGTTGCGCAGCACCAGGCCAGTAACGTCGGTGCGTTCGTACGCGGCGGCGGCGGCGAGTAGACGCTTTTCTTCGGGCGTGGCGCGCAGCTCCAGCCGATCAGTCCGGCGGGGCGCGTCAGCGCGGCGGGCAGGGGTGCGAGGCATGCTTCAATCTACTTGTACAGGCACGATCCGTACAGCTCCATCCGCCGGCGGCGGAACTTTGCTTGCCGTCACGACGCGTGCGAAACACCGCGCCGCTCAGTACCCTGCATCAGGAGTACGGCGGCAAAGGTGCTCACATCCGTTCCTTCCTCCTCCTCCACGATAAAACTCCTCCTCGACAGGTACGGCAACACCGTTGATGGAGCGTGAGCCGGTACGAGTCACCATTTCCATATGATCATCACAAGCGTGCGCGGTCATCTGGGAATCGTTCCGGCCCATTGAACCCTCGGCATTAGATGGGAATTTCATCATCCCAATCGTGAAATGAAATAAGGATCACCTGGTCTTTCGCGAACCGCTGCTCGATCTTGATCTTGACCCAAAGGAGCCGGTTGAACTTCAGCACCCGGTACACGTCCACCCAGCCCTTTTCATCCTGTTCGCTGAACTTCCACGGATCCGCTGAAAGACTCAACAGGACCTGCCGCATGGCACCAGCCCGATCGAGAATGTTGCTCGGCAACACCCGAGCGGCATCCTCCAGCGCGCGGCCCGCGGGCTACTCCCCACCGAGGGGTTCGCCGAGCCCCCCGATCCTGAGGCCGGGTTGCGGTGCTCCCCCCAGAATTGGGGGCCCGGGGGGGCCTGCCCAGGGTCGGGTGAACCACTTCACCACACCCGCACCACGCCGTACCGGTCGAACATCGTTTCGTTGCTCACCAGGTGCAGGTTCTCGGCCTGAGCCTGGGCGATGAGCATCCGGTCGAACGGGTCCTTGTGCGGCCCCGGCAGGAAGCCCGCGCGTTGGGCGTGCTCCAGCGTGATGGGAAGCGGGAGAAATCCCCGACGCTCGATTTCAACCGGAAACTCCTGTGCCAGAAGTTCGGCGCCGGAAAGCTTGCCGAGGCGAACCTTGGTAGCCACCTCCCAGGCGGAGGCGGCACTGACGTACACTTCGGCTTCGGGGGCGGCAATCCGCGCCCGCGTTTCGGGCGGCACGCGCTCGTCGCCAGCCAGAAACCAGAGCAGCGCGTGTGTGTCGAGCAGCAGCTTCACCGCCGCACCCGGGCTACTGGCCCCACGCCTCCAACTCGTCGTCGGGGAGCGGGTCGAAAAAGGAATCCGGCACGACAAGCTTGCCCTTCAGTGCTCCGAACTGTCGCTCCGGGCGGGGCTCCCGGACCGGGACGAGCTTCACCACAGGCTCATTGTTGCGCGCGATCACGATTTCTTCCCCCGCACAGGCCCGCTCGATGAGGCGCGACAGGTGAGTCTTGGCCGCGTGGACATTGACGATGCTCATGGCCTCTCCGTTGCTCGGGGTGGACCAGAAGTTTAGCTAACCTGGCGCTTCCTCACTACCCCATGCAGCAACTGGAAGGTCCCGCAACCCAGGCTCCATTCATGTACGCCGAAGACGACCTGCTCCCCCTTTCGGCGCTTCAGCACACAACCGTCTGACCGTGGAGGGCACGCACCTGCACCGCAAGACGGACGAGGGCCCGCGCGAGTCCCGGGGCGACGTGCGGACCACGCGGAGCATGGGGCAGGAGAGTGGCTCGCCAGGGTGCCTTCCCCGTCGAATAACGGCTACAGCATTTCCCGTTTCGGTCCGCTGCCATCCCGGCACCAAGTCGGCCTGCGTCGACTTCAACGACACACGAACAGGCGAGTGGAGGAGTCCCCGAAGGGGGACTTCACGCAGTCGTTGCAGCGAATTGATTCGCTGGCAGCGGCACAACGGGAGCTTCCCTCGTAAGCTCTTCTTGACGCTCGCCCGGTCGCGCCGTATGGTGCGCGCCAGCCACCTAACCTCTCGCAGGAATACCATGATCGAAACCCGGCTGCTCTGCACTTTGCTCGCATTGGCTCTGGCCCTCAGCGCGCCGCCTGCGCTTCCTGGTCAAGCTCCGGCCACCGGCACCGTCGCCTTCACGGATGTGAACGTGGTCCCGATGGACCGGGAGCGGGTGCTTGAGCGACAAACCGTAATCGTGCGGAACGGGCGGATCGCCGCGATGGGCCCAACCGGCCGAACATCGGTTCCCGCAGGGGCGCTTCGGATCGACGGGCGGGGCAAGTACCTGATGCCCGGCCTGGCGGAGATGCACGCGCACATCCCTCCGCCGCAGGCCGGACGCGAAGTCGTGGAGCGCACGCTCTTTTTGTATCTCGCCAACGGAATCACCACCATTCGGGGGATGCTGGGCCACCCGGGTCACCTGGTGCTGCGAAGGCAAACGCAGAGCGGCCAGGTGGTGGGGCCCCGGATCTATACCTCCGGTCCCTCCCTGAATGGCAACAGCGCCAAAACACCGGAGGTGGCCGCGCGAATGATCACCGAGCAAAAAGCCGCCGGCTACGACTTCCTCAAGCTGCACCCCGGCCTGAGCCGCCCCGTGTATGAGGCCATCGTGACAACCGGCACCCGCGTCGGGATGGCGTGGGCGGGGCACGTGTCCGCGGATGTGGGGCTGCAGCGCAGCCTGGCAACGCGGCAAAAGTCCATTGACCATCTGGACGGCTACGTGGAAGCCCTGGCGGCAACGCAGAGTGGCAACCCCGGCTTCTTCGGCTTCAACCTGACGCCGCAGCTGGACGAGTCCAGGATCCCCGCGCTCGCCGCCGCCACCCGCGCCGCCGGTGTGTGGAATGTGCCCACGCAGAGCCTGCTGGAGCACCTCGCTGGCCCGGAAGACGCCGACGCGCTTGCCCGGCGCCCGGAGATGCGCTACATGCCGCCGCAAACGGTCGCGCAGTGGGTAAAGGCGAAGCGGGAGTTCCAGCAGAATCCCCTTGCAACGCCGGAGAACAACCGGCGCTTCATCGACACGCGCCGCAGATTGATCCGGGCACTGCATGATGCGGGCGCAGGGCTGCTGCTCGGCTCGGACGCACCGCAGATCTTTAATGTTCCCGGCTTCGCCATTCATCACGAGCTGCAAACGCTCGTTGCTTCCGGGCTGACTCCATACCAGGCACTGGCCACCGGAACCCGGAACGTGGCAACCTACTTCGGCACGGAAAAAGAGTCCGGAACGGTGGAAACGGGCAAAGTGGCGGACCTCATCCTGCTCCATGCAAACCCCCTCAGGGAGGTGGCCAACGTGCAGCGGCGTGCGGGGGTGATGGTGCGCGGCCGCTGGCTTCCGGAAAGCGAGATCCAGAGGCGGCTGGAAGCAATCGCAGCCTCGGTCCGCAGTTAGCCGCCGCGGCTACTACTGAGCGGCGGGATCGCGAACGGCGGCGATAGGAAGGTCGCGTGCATCGGCCCAGGCCTCCCACTCCGCCGCCGTGCGGGCCAGGAACGCACGTTCAAGTGCTTCCCGGCTCGCGCTGTTTACGCCCAGCTCGCGCTCGAGTGCTTCCCTGAAGTGTATCTCCAGGATTGCCACCGCGATCCACCCCTGCCGCGTGGGATACATTCCGTAGCCGGGTAGCCCGCCACCCAGCAGCCCGCCGGGAGCCGTGAGCCCGTAGCGGAGGGGAGCGGCGAACGCATCCGTTGCTTCCGTCATGGCAAGCTGCGTATAGCCGCTTCCCTGCCCTCGCTCACGCGCCAGCAGCAGCGCCAGCGCCGCGCTCACTGCCTGCTCTCCGCTGGCCATGTCCGCCAGCAGGGTACGTGGCAGCCCCGGCGGAGCCACCATGCCCGCCGCGGCCTGGTAGGTGAGGTCATGCCCTGCCCGGTTTTCATGGGGCGGGGGGTACCCGGTGATCGCCACCTGGCACAGTCTTGGGTATCGTGCGTGCACCTGCTCCCACCCGAGCCCAAGCCGTTCCAGCGCCGCCGGGCGTGTAGCCGTCAGCAGCAGATCGCTTGCTTCCAGCAGGGGATGTAGACGCTCGCGCCTTGCGGGATCCTTTAGATCCAGACGCAGGATCTCCTGCCCGTGCGTCAGCGCCCGGTACCAGGCGAGGCTGATCGGGGCGAGGGGATCTCCCGTGGGCGGCTCGACCTTGGTGACCGTGGCCCCGAGCCGGTGGAGCCGCGCCGCAGCCACTGGACCCGGAACGTTCCCCGCCAGCGTGAGAACCCGGATGCCCTCCAGCGGACTTGATCCCCCCACTCGCAAGCGATCTAGCTCCCGGGGCGGAGGCGCTCCCGGAGGAACGCGAGCGTCGTGCAGCTCGCGGTGCGGAAGCGCGCCTCGCTGCTGAACTCGGGAAAGCTGTGGCCCACTCCGGGCAGCTCGATCACCGTCGCCGGCACACCGGCCGCACGCAGGGTGTCCCGCATGGAGCGGGACTGGCGGATCGGCACCACATCGTCCGCCGTTCCATGGATCAGGAGGAACGGGGCATCACCCGCGCTGGCGTGCACGCCAGGCGATGCGAGCAGCGCCCGCGCCGGGTCCGCTTCCGGCCTTGTTCCCAGGAAGTTTTCTACCATCGAATGCTGGCCTGAGTCCAGTGTCCCCGCGGTGCGGATGTCGAGCGGGCCGGCGATCGCCACCACTGCACTGACTGCCGGAGAAATCTCCCGTAATGGGCAGGCACCATCCAGCCCCGCCACGTCCGCGGCGGTGCCGAGCATGGCGGCCAGGTGACCTCCCGCGGAGCTTCCCAGCGCGCCGATCCGCAATGGATCGATGGCATAGCTTTCCGCGCGGGAGCGAAGCCAGCGGACCGCGCAGCGCACATCCTCAACAGCCGCGGGGAAAACATTCCTCGGAGCATTAGCCAGGCGGTAGTTGATGGATGCGGCGACGTATCCCTGCCCCGCGAGCAGGCGCATGGCCCCATGATAAGCGCTCTTGTCACCCCCGCTCCATCCCCCGCCATGGATCAAGACGACCAGCGGGTGCGGTCCCGCACTCTTCGGCCAGGCGATGTCGAGCCGCTGCGCCTGCCCGTCCATGACTGCATAGGTGACGTCCCTGGCCAGGTTGATGGCGGTGGCGTCCGGTGGTGCAGGGATGGTGCAGTCCCGGACCAGGGCTACGGCTTCGCCACCCGGGCTACCGGCACGCACCGGTACAACAGCTCCGGAACATGCGCCCAGCAGCGCGGTGCCTGCGCCAAGTAAGTTGGCAATTCTCGGGTTCATGGCGCCTCACGCGGGCTGGATCCGCCGGTATCGGGCGCGGACCAGCTCGTAAATGCCGTACGCAACCAGGCCGATCGCCACCAGGCTGAGCAACCAGGGGCCAAAAGGCTGTCGCTCAAGCGTTTGGAGCGCACCCCCGAGTCCACGTGCCTCGCCAGGGTCGGTTTGCAGCGCAGCCAGAAGCAGGAAGATGCCGATGATCGCGAACACCACTCCTCGCGCTGCCAATCCCGCCCGCCCAACACGAACCACCCAGCTGCGCGCCTCCGCGCTGAGACTGCCCAGCGCCAGCTGCTTGTCCAGCTCCACCGTATAGGCCTTGTACAGCTGCTGGATGCCGTACCCCGCTACCCCGAGCCCCGCCAGCACGATCAACCAGCGCCCAAACGGGTGGGACATCACTTCGGCGGTCCAGTGGCTTGCCTGGTCCCCATTTCCGCCGCCACTGGCTTTACCCATCGCAAGGCGTATCGCCTCGAGTGCCAGTGCGGTATGAATCACGCCGCTGATGGCATACCCGACTCGCTTGGACGTTTTCTCGCCTTCCGGATTCAGAAATGCCGCTACAAAGCGCCACACCACGTACCCGACGAGTCCCAGTGCTACAATCCCGAGGAGAATGCGTCCAAAAGGCTGCTCAACGATTGTCCGCAGCGCACCGCTGGAATCTGTTGCCTGCGGCCGCCAAGAGCCGCTTGCAACGCAAGCAGGCCAACCACGATGTACACCACACCCTTGGCGGCGTAGCCCATTCGCGCGAGCTTCTCGATCCATGGGGCGGCATCGTGACTGGCCTGCCGGGCGCCGCGTTGAATGTGGTCCAGGGTGTGCTGATCTGTGCCATTTGTGGTCTCTGGAGACAGGAGAATTCAACCTGCAGACTTGCATGGAAGGATCGGACCAGATGGATTCCACACCTTGCGCCTGCCACTGCACGGACACCAGACTACCCCGTAATTCCCGATCCCAAAACCCGTACTTCCCATGAATTTCGTGCGCTGCCTCGTCGCTTGTTTCAGCCTCCTGCTATCCACCTCGCTTGCGGCTCAGGAGCGTCCTCTCGGCACTCTGCGTGAGCAAGCGGCTACCCGGCAGGAGTGGCTCCGGCTCCGCCTGGAGCGGGTGCTGCCGCGATTGATGCGCGAACACAAGGTCGGGATGTGGATCATCCCGGTGCGGGAGTACAACGAGGATCCCGTCTTCGGGTCACTCGTTTCGCCGACCACGATGGCCGCGCGCCGGCGTACCGTCTATGTGTTCTGCGACCGGGGACCGGAGCGTGGGGTGGACCGAATCGCCATTGGTGGCACAGCTCAGGGTGGGCTGTACAGGGTGGTACGCGACCCCGGTGCGCAGATGGGAGCGGCAGGAGCACAGCGCCGGCTGGCGGAGCCTTTCGGCCCCGAGCAGTGGAAGCTGCTCCCTCCGGTAGTGGAGCAGTGCGACCCCCGGTCGATCCAGCTCAACATTTCACGCACCCATGCCTTCTCGGACGGCCTGACCGTGGGTGAATGGGAGCAGCTGATGGAAGTGTTTCCCGCCAAGTACCGCTCCCGGGTGGTGCGTCGCGGAGCTGCTCCCGCTGCAGTTCATCGAGGCGCGCCTGCCCGAGCAGCTCCCGACCTACGTGCAGATGCAGCGTGTGGTGCACGACATCATCACCACGGCATTTTCCAGCCAGGTAATTACGCCCGGCACCACTCGTACCGACGACGTCGTCTGGTGGATGCGGCAGCGGGTGAACGACCTGGGGCTCGGCACCTGGTTTCAGCCGTCGGTCACCGTGCAGCGGCGGGGTGTGGAAATGGGCGACTCCACCAACCCCGTAATTCTCCGGGGCGACGCTGCACACCGACTTCGGCATCTCCGCGCTGGGCCTCAACACCGACACGCAGCACATGGGCTACGTGCTGCTTCCGGGCGAAAGCGATGCACCCGCCGGAATGTACGCCGCACTCCGGAACTCCAACCGGCTGCAGGACATCCTGCTGGAGGAGATGCGGCCGGGACGCACCGGCAACCAGGTGCTCGCAAGCACCCTCGCCCGCATGCGCTCCGAAGGGTTGAATGGGACCATGTACACCCACCCCATCGGCGCGCATGGGCACGGTGCTGGACCACTGATCGGCCTTTGGGATCGACAGGAAGGAGTGGTGGGACGCGGTGACGTGCCGATCCGCCCCAACACCTGGTTCTCAACCGAGCTTCAGGTCACCACGCCCGTTCCCGAGTGGGCGGACAGCCGGTGCGGATGGCGCAGGAGGAGGAGATATATCTGGACGCCGCCGGTAATCGCCGCTGGGTACTATCACGGCAGGAGCGCTTTCACCTGGTGAGGTAAAGAATTCCATGCTTTATAGAATCAATATCGGTGCCGTGTTCGCCCTTCTCCTTCTCGTGGGGCGCCCCGCGGCTGCTGCTGTCCGAGCGGACACCACGGCGGGAGACTTCGTGATCCGCAACTTCCGTTTCGCGAGTGGGGAGGTTTTGCCTGAGCTCCGGCTGCACTATCTCACCCTGGGAAAGCCGCGGCGGGACGCCACCGGGAAGACCCGGAACGCGGTACTCATTCTCCATGGGACCACCGGCTCTGGACGGCAGTTCCTCTCCCCGAGCTTCGCGAACGAGCTCTTCGGCCCGGGGCAGTTCCTGGACACTACCCGCTACTACGTCATTCTCCCAGATGGAATTGGGCACGGCCGTTCCAGCAAGCCAAGCGACGGGCTTCGCGCGCGCTTCCCACGCTACGGCTACCAGGACATGATCACCGCCCAGTACCGCCTGCTGACGGAGGGGCTCAGGGTAAACCACCTGCGGCTGGTGATGGGGACCTCCATGGGCGGGATGCACGCATGGATGTGGGGGGAACGCTACCCCGCTTTCATGGACGGGCTGGTCCCCCTCGCCAGCGTGCCTACGGAGATTGCCGGGCGGAACCGGATGATGCGGAAGATGATGATTGATGCTATACGCAACGATCCAGAGTGGAAGGGGGGAACTACAGCCGGCAGCCGCCTGGGCTGCAGGCGGCGCTTCCGATCCTGTTCATGATGACCAGCTCCCCGCTTCAGCAGCACCGGGCAGCCCCTACCCGCGAGGCAGCGGACCGCTGGATTACCGAGTGGATGCGGACACGCCTCGCCTCAACCGACACCAATGATTTCCTGTACGCCTTCGAGGCCTCGCACGACTACGACCCTCGCCTCACCTGGAGCGGATCAACACCCCTGTGTTGGCCATCAACTCCGCGGATGACCTGGTGAACCCGCCAGAGCTGGGACTCATGGAGCGGCTAATCCCCCGGGTGAGGCACGGGCGCTACATTCTGATCCCTACGAGTGAGCAGACCCGCGGCCACGGCACGCATACCATGGCGGCAGTCTGGAGGGAGCACCTAGAGACCTTTCTGAAGGCACTTCCACAGCGCTAGCCAGCGGCTGGTGCGCTGAGATTGCCAGCACAACTCGACAACACCCTTGACAACTCTCCTGAGGCCTTTTGTTCTGCTCGCCACGGGAGTCGCGTCCCCTTTGGCAGGCCACCGCGTGTACGGGTTTTCCGTCACCGGGTCAAGGGAATCTCGCTCCCCGGCTCGGTCTGTTCGCCGCGTTCAGCCGGAAAGCTGACCGCAAGGGAATGCGACTCCCGTTTTGCGTTTGTGATGTGAACTGAACCAGACCAACTCCTGCATCTCCGGAGATCACACCGGGAAGTCCGTGAGCGCTGATGAAGAAGACCCACGCATCACTGCAACGCGCACAAGATCTCGCGCGCATCCCTCCGGCCAACTCGTTCCAGGAGCTATCGGAGCAGTCAGGGACGATGCGCTCCGAAACCGGAGATCACGCGGACGCGGCCAACCCACGCTCACTGCAACGCGCAGCGGTGCATCCCTCCGGCACAGTTCCAGGAGCTATCGTGGAAGTGTGACGATGCCTCGTCATGCTGCACGGTGCCGCTGGCCTGAAGCGCTTCACCGCCTGATCCTGGATCGCAGAGTGGAGGCTCGGGCTCGCTCAATCTGAGCTAGGGATTCAGTCCAGGCAAAAACCCGCCAAGAGCTTTGGCACCCCAGCCTATTTCAAAAGTGACGGCGGGAGGCTAGGTTCGGGACGCCCATTTGGCCGATCCCTGCTCCGATCCAGTGATGAATCCTCTCCCCGCTGCGTCCGGCGCTGGTTCCACCCTCCTCCTTCAGGTGTTCCCCGGCTCCAGTGACCTGGCGCGTCTCTGCCGCGAGCGCAACTGGGCGGAGACGCCGCTCGGCCCGGTGGAGCAGTGGCCACCGAGCCTGCGAACGGCAGTGAGCACGGTGGTCTCGGCTCCGTTCGCGATGATGCTCGCCTGGGGACCGGAGCTGGTCCAGATTTACAACGACGGCTACCGCGACATGATCGGCGCCAAGCACCCGGCCGCGCTGGGCCAGAGGGCGTCGGAGTGTTGGACCGAGATCTGGACCGAAATCAGCCCCCCTCTTCGAGCGGGTGCGTGGAGGCGAGGCGGTGAAGATGGAAGATATGCCGCTCACCTTTGTACGGCACAGAGCCCCCGAGCAGACCTACTTCACCTTCGCCTACAGCCCCGTCTGGGACGAGAGCGGCGGGGTGGGCGGCGTGCTCGACGTAGCCTTCGAGACTACAGAGCAGGTTGAGGGGCGCAGACTCCAGGAGGAGCGCGAACGGCTCCATTCTGAGTTGGAACTGGAGCGATCCCGTCTGTCGTTCGTCTTCCAGCAGGCATCTTCCTTTCTGGCAGTGCAGCGTGGGCCCGAGCACGTCTTCGAGCTGGTCAACGATGCCTATCACCAACTCGTCGGCTATCGCGAAATCCTTGGCGTGCCGGCCCGTGAGGCACTTCCGGAGGTTGTAGCTCAGGGATTTCCTGATCTGCTGGACCGCGTGCTGCGTACGGGGGAACCGTTCATCGGGCGGGAGATGCCGGTGGTCCTGGCCCGAGTCCGGGATGCGCCTCTGGAGGAGCGCTTCGTGGATTTCGTGTACACGCCGCTCACCGAGGCGGACGGCACACGATCCGGAATTATCACGCACGGCTACGATGTGACCGAGCAGGTGCTCGCCCGCCGCGAGGTGGAGCGGCTTCTGAAGGAGGCCGAGCGGGAGCACTCCGACGCCGAAGCTGCACGCAAAGAGGCCGAGTTCGCGAACCGCAGCAAGACGGAGTTCCTCTCCGCGATGTCGCATGAACTGAGAACTCCGCTGAACGCCATCGGCGGGTACGCCGAGTTGCTGGAGATGGGCATTCACGGCCCCATCACGGCGGCGCAGCACACGGCGCTGCGGCGGATCACGGCGGGCCAGCAGCACCTGCTGACCCTGATCCAAGACATCCTCTCGTACGCGCGCCTGGAGGCCGGACGCCTCGAGTTCTATCCGCGCCCCCTGTTGGTCTCCCAGCTACTCTCCGGGGTGGAGCCGCTCATCCTGCCCCAGGCGGAGGCGAAGGGCATTGCGCTCTCGATCGAACCGTGCGATGTGAGCCTCGGGCTGATCGCAGACGAGGAGCGGGTTCGGCAGATCTGCTCAACCTGGCGGGCAACGCCGTCAAGTTCACCGAGCCCGGCGGATGGATCGCCGTGAAGTGTGACGGAGACCACGATTGGGTCCACTTCCGGGTCCGGGACAACGGACGCGGCATCTCGGAGGAGGACCAGGCGCAGATCTTCGACGCGTTTCGGCAGGTTGGGCGCCGCCTCAACGATCCGCAGGAGGGCGTGGGTCTGGGCCTGGCGATCAGCCGTGATCTCGCGAGTGCGATGGGAGGGGATCTGAGCGTGGAGAGCACGCCCGGCGGAGGGAGCACGTTCACGCTGCGCCTGCCCCGCGACGGGGACCCGCAGGCGTCGCCGGCCTGAGCATCACCGTCCCCGGCGGGCGCGCCCCGCTCAAGAACCGCACGGCGGAATACCGAACCCGCTGGATCGTGGAGCGTACCTTCGCTTGGCTGGGCACCTTCCGCCGCCTTCTCGTGCGATGGGAACGCTCGCAAGTGTCTACCGCGGTTTCTTCATGGTCGCGCTGATTCAGATCTGCCTACGCCGGCTTTTGAAATAACCTGCCGGCTACCAGGATATTCTCAGGGCACATGCCCCCGGCCCCCAACGCGCCTTTACATTCACACATTTGTTGACGTATACTATCGGGCAGCAGGGCACCAGCCGCTCGTTTCTGCCGGGCGGCTCTACCTTTCACCATCCGATTCCCTTCATGTCTGTTCGTGTACCTGCACCGGGCCGCTGGCCTCTTTTGCTCTTCACCGGTTGCGTTCTTCACATCTGGCCAGCCGTCTTCCAGCCAGTTCTTTTTATTGATTTGTGGTACACCTNAGCAGCCTCTGAGAGACATTGTAGCCAAGATAGTCTAGTCCCGAGCACCCACCCAGTAGCCTCTCGCTTGCTTCAGTGTTCGCCTAACCACCGGTTGTAGCAGACGTAGGACGTATCATGATTTCGGCTTATCCTTTATGCTCGTGTGCCGCCCTTCGCCACTGAACCTTGGTTCGTTAAGGTTGCTCCACTTCGCTCTGTTGCTCCTGTTCGTGCTGAGCGCGTGCTTGCGACGGCCCGAGGTCTCGTCTGTGCCTTCATGTGGTGGCTCCCCAGACACGGTGGCCATTGTTGAGCGACTTTCCGGTATGCCACAATTACCTGTGGAAGTTGTCCCAGGGCTCGCAGCAAACCGGTCCTGGGCTCCCCCAATTGGGAAAGAGATCCTCACTTTTCGCTCACGTAGATACATCCCGTTCGGGTGGCCCATTCGGGTCTCCGCATCACAGGGCGCAGAACCCACCGCGCGCCTCGTGCGCATCGGCGAGGTCGAAGGTGTTCCTGTCTATGCACGACACGATATGCTCCAGGAGGGTTCCCTTGAATGGATTCTCCTTCCGCTGAGCTCCCCGTGCGTTCTCCAGGGCTACTGGGTTGGGGATCGTCCCGTGCCGAATGTCTAGATATCGCATTGATTGGAGGTGTCCCTCAGCTGTAGAAAGGCCGGGACACACAGATAGCATGGCACCCAGGTTGATCCATGCAGCTAAAGACTGAGCGGCTTCTGCTTCGAGAGTTCACCTCCGGAGATTGGCCGTCGGTACTGGCGTACCAGCGCGATCCACGATACCGGCGCTTCACTGCCTGGACCGAGCGAACCGAAGCCGACCTTCAAGCTTTCATACAGCGGTTTGTTGATTGGCAGCGGGAAGAACCGAGATGCAAGGTGCAGCTTGCGATCACGATTGCTGCTTCCGGGGAGCTGATCGGCAACGTCGGGCTGCGACGTCCGGCGGCGGGTGCGCAGGTGGCGGAGATGGGATTTGAGCTTTCTTCCATGCACTGGGGCTTGGGCTATGCGACCGAAGCAGCATCCGCGCTGCTCCGGTTCGGCTTCGAGGAGCTGGCTCTGCATCGCATCAGTGCGCACTGCATCGCGGAGAATACCGCATCGGCCCGCGTGCTGGAGAAGCTTGGCATGAGCTTGGAAGGCCGGTTGCGGGAGAGCGAGTACCTCAAGGAGCGCTGGTGGGACGTCCTTCTCTACGGCATTCTCGCAGCCGAATGGCAAGGGTAGATGTGCAGACAAGCGGGGGCGACAGCGACGAGATTGCTGTGTCGCTCCGCGTCATCGGCGACGATCTCGACCCGGAGCACGTCAGCCGCCTGCTTGGCGTGGAGCCTTCCCTCCTGCGGCCCAAGGGAGAGGTGCGGCACAGCGGCGGCCGTGCGGTCGTTCAGCGCACCGGTGTGTGGTCGTTCTCCATCGAGTGCTCACCCGAGTGGGCTCTCCCGTACGCGATCGGGACACGGCTCGATCGTCTGCCCGCTGATCCGGAGGTCTGGGCCGAGCTGACCCGTTGCTACCGGGTGGACCTGTTCTGTGGCCTGTTCATCGAGAGCTGGAACCGGGGCATCAATCTCCCTGCGGCGCTACTCCGGCGCCTGGCTGACCGCGGTCTGGACCTCGACCTCGACATCTACTTCAGCGGCGATCCAGAGGCGAAGTGAGTGCTGCCCGGCTCAGCCAGCCGCTAGGCTCAGCAGCCGAGGATGTGCACCTGGCGGAGCATTTCGTCACACTCCTGCCTGGTGCTGCGTTCTATCTGGTGAACTCATGTGCTTTCACCACGCTGCCAGGAAAAGTCAGTGATACTCCGTAAAACCTGTTCTGCTGTAGTCCTTGCCTCCGTTGTGCTCCTCGCTGCCTGCGCGCAGATGGCGGAGCCTACGTCGAGAGTACCGGTGGACTTCATATTCGGGATCTTCCGCATCCCCATCGAACCTGCCTTTGTGGTGGAATCTGCCGGTGGGAAGGTGCGCGTTCGTGGCTCCTTCCGAACCCCATGCCAGCCCTACAATGCCACGGCGTCCGCGGATCTGTCCGGGAACACACTTGTGCTGCGCGTCGTCGGCAAGGCAACTGGGGCGTGCCCTCAGGATGTGGTCACGAGCATTGCCTACCAGGCGGATGTTCAGATTGCATCCTCGGCGTACTCCCGCCTGCGGGTGATCCACGAGTGGAGGGATGCCAACTGGCCCGCCGAGACGGTGATCGACACAACGTTTGCCTCGAAGTAGAACCATGCTCGATCACTTCTGTAAGCACAGTGCGCTGCCACCTCAACTATCTGGGAGGTGTAATGCCTTGCACACGTCTTCTTCCGCTGCTCTGCCTGCTCCTCAGCGCAACTGCATGCTCCAACCTCCTGGACGCATCCAGAGGAGCTGGATGTGCTGCTCGTCACGGACCGCACCGAGTACGTTCATGGGGATACCATGGAGGTCCACTTCATCAACAACTCCGATGAGAGCGTCGGCTATGGGGCGTGTTCACGGAGCCTGGAGCGACGCACCGGAGGTGAGTGGAGGCCGGTGTTTGAAGAACCCCAGGTCTGCATCGCCATCCTGTACGTTCTCAAACCCGGAGAACGCCGCGTCGAGCGGCAGCCAGTCGATGCCACCTTGCCGGCGGGGACCTACCGCTTGCGGCAGCGGATCATGCCGGGCACAATGCTTCCCGAGAAGAGCATCTTTTCACCTGTCCTGACGATCCGCGCCCCCGGCTAGCACCCACACCCGCCTCTGCGCCTGCTGTGCCGGGGCGGATTCAGGCACTTGCGCCATTCGCCCTCTACGCCTGAGCTTTGGGCATCGGGTGTACCCCACAGTGCTGTTCCCAACCCGTGACCACCACAGACGCATGGATCGTCGGACTGCACTGAAACAATCCGCAGCTATGCTTGCCGGGCTCGCGCTGCCCGCCTGTGTGCCCTCGCCCACTCGACGCTCCGCTCGCTTGGCACCAGGGCGCACTCGCCTGGTTCCCGTGCAGGTTTCCGAAGATCGCCTGATTCGAACCGTAGCCGGACTCCGGCCGTATCGCCCCTCGGGCTTTCGCGTGGAAGCCGAGTCCATGGGAGAAAAGCTTGTGATCCACAACTACGGCCATGGTGGAGCCGGGATCACGCTCTCCTGGGGCACGGCGGAGATGGCGGTAGAGCACGCCCTGGCGCAGCCGCACCGCCAGGCTGCCGTGCTGGGGTGTGGAGCCGTTGGCCTGGCGACGGCGCGGCTTCTTCAGGATCGTGGATTCAAGGTGCGTATCTACGCGCGGGACCTACCGCCCAACACCACCTCCAACATCGCCGGTGCGCTCTGGTCACCCGTCTCCGTCGCTTCCTGGGCCCGCCGTGAAAGCCCTTTCGCACAGAAGCTCGCGCGCGCCTCACGGTTTGCGCACCGGTACTTCCAGAGCATGGTGGGCGAGCGGTACGGGATCCGATGGCTTCCGTTGTACCTCCTGAACGAAAATCCTGGCGCAGGCGTTCCCTGGACGTGGCAACTCGCGCCGGAGCTCTACCATGCGGCACGCCTGCAGCCCGAGGAGCATCCCTTCCCGAGAGCCGGAGCCTGGCGCGCATACGCAATGATGATCGAGCCGGACCCCTACCTGCGTGCTCTCCTGCAGGATTTTCGTGTGGCGGGTGGGGAGGTCATCGTGCGCGAGCTGCCCGATCGTGCGGCCGTGCTGGCCTTGCCAGAGCCAGTGGTCATCAACTGCACCGGGCTGGGAGCGAAAGCACTCTTTGGGGATGAGGAGCTCGTACCGGTGAAGGGGCAGCTTGCGTTCCTGGTACCGCAGCCCGATGTGGATTACATGTATGTCGCGGGTGAATTCTACATGTTTCCGCGCAGGGATGGGATTCTGCTGGGGGGTACGCATGAGGGGAATACGTGGTCGACCGAGCCCGACCCAGCCGCCACCGAGCGCATCTTGATCGCACATGGCCAGCTCGCACTCGGGATGCGCTGAGTCCAAGCCTGACGCCTCATCATAACCGATACTAGATAATCACGGCACCGAACTCAGACTGATGGCGTCACGGTGATTACCCTGGAGCACGAATGCTTTTGGACCCGGCTGCCTCTTTCAAACTACGGAAGCGGATCCATACATTGATGCGGCCATTGTCGAGGGCGTGCTCCATCTCCACGCACTTTATCTCGGCTGCGATTGTGCGCCTCCAGAGCAACCCACGCACCCGGTACCTGGACGTCCGTCGATATGCGGCAGACAGCTCTCCTGGTTTCGGCGGTACGCTGCTCAGGTAGACCGTTTTGCGTGCTGAAGGAGCACTCGGCACGGCGCCGGCCGCGTGAGCTTTCGCCATTGAGCCACCAACCGTTACCTACGCGCAATGAGGAAGTTTGGAAACGGAACTGCAGCCATCACCGTCACATAAAAACACGCCCGTGAGCCGAGCACCACTCACCGCATGTCTCGCCGCCCTGCTGGGGCTCGCCGCCTGCGCACCCGCGGGGGTGGCTCCGCGCGGCGGGCCGGCCGAGCTGGACGCCGCTCAGCTCCTCTCGCATGTGCGGGTGCTCGCCGCCGACTCGATGCTGGGGCGCCAGGTAGCCACCCGTGGGAGCGAGCGGGCGCGCCGCTATTTGCTCGGGGAGTTCCGCCGCATCGGGCTGGAGCCGGTCGGGACGTCCTATGAGCACCCCTTCACCTTCCGGCCGCGCCGCGACAGCACCACCACCCTGCCGGGCGTCAACCTGCTGGGGAAGGTCACCGGCACCCGCTACCCGGACCGCTACATCGTGGTCACCGCGCACTATGACCATGTGGGGGTGGGGAAGGCGGTCAACGGCGATTCCATCTACAATGGCGCCGACGACAACGCCTCCGGCACCGCCGCCCTCCTGGCGCTGGCCGAGCACTTCCGCAGGCATCCGCCGGCCGCCACCATTCTCTTCGCGGCGCTCGACGCGGAGGAGATGGGGCTGCGCGGGGCGCAGGCCTTCGTGGACGCGCCGCCGGTCCCGAAGGAGGCGATCGTCCTCAACGTCAACATGGACATGGTGAGCCGTAGCGAGAAGGGCGAGCTATACGCTGCGGGGGCCTCTCACTACCCGTTCCTGCGGCTCTACCTGGACTCGGTAGCGAAGCGCGCGCCCATCCGGCTCCTGCAGGGGCACGACCAGCCGGTGCCCACGAAGCAGGACGACTGGACCTTCCAGTCCGACCAGGGTGCCTTCCACCGGGCGGGGATCCCGTTCGTGTACTTTGGCGTGGAGGACCACCCAGACTACCACCAGCCCTCGGACGAGTTCGAGAACATCCCGCCGAATTTCTTCCTGGGGGCGGTGCGCACGATTGCGGACGCGGTGCGGGTGCTGGACCGCAACCTCCTTGAGATCCAGCGGGCTCATGTTGCCGGAAGGCGGCCTTGAAACTCGCTTTTGCCTAACGATATTCACCACGAGACAAGCACGTAAGAGCGCGTAACGAAACCAGGTTTGATGGATAAGGGCGAGGATGGCAGGACCACTTGTACCCGATGCGCTGTGGCAGGTGATTGAACCGCTTCTCCCACCTGAGCAGCCGAAGCCGAAAGGCGGTAGACCGCGAATCCCCCCTCGCCACGTATTGGGTGGGATTCTCTTTGTACTACGCTCCGGCATCCCCTGGCAGTTGCTTCCCCGGGAACTCGGATGCGGAAGCGGGATGACCTGCTGGAGGCGCCTCCAAGAGTGGCAGATGGCGGGTGTGTGGGAGCGGCTTCATCACAAGCTACTGAACCGCCTCCACGGCGCCGGAAAGATCGACTGCGGCACCCGGCATCGCGGGGAGCCAGAGGAAGAAGCTCGACCCACGCCCCACCTCGCTTCGTGCGGTAAGATCCCCGCCCATGAGGCGCGCCATGCGCCGGCTGATGGTGATACCCAGGCCGCTCCCGCCGTGCTGCCCCCTGGACATATCAACCTGCTCGAACGGCTCGAAGATCGCCGCCAGCCGCTCCGGCGGGATGCCGGGTCCCGTGTCCTCGACGCGAATCCACGCCCACGGCCCCAACCCCTCCATCTCGGCATTCGGCGACGCCTGCTCCGCCGTGCCGGCACTGATGGTGATCCGCCCGCC
>JAUJOM010000088.1 GCA_030447645.1 Longimicrobiaceae bacterium
CGGATACGCTGTGCGCCTGCACGTTTTGCGGCGTGTAGTACGGTGCGTAGTGTCCAGCTAGCGGGTCAGTGGCGCTTCGCCCCACGCCCCGGTTTACTGCCCGGGCGAGAACGAACCGGTTCTGCTCGGCATCCTGATAGTTGAAGCCATAGCCCAAATGCACCTCGGCCGGCGCGCCGCGAACCACGGGCGCGAGAGCCCACGCGTAGCTCGTGTGTACGCGGTTCTGATCTGGGTATTGTTGCAGCACGTAGCCCGCCTGCCCCATCCAGCCCCGTGGGTCGTCCCAATCGAGCAGGCCGGTGGCCGACGCTGTCATGATCGGTGAAGCCAGGCTCGCCCGCGTCCACAGGTCCGGCGCGCGCTCGACGCGAGCCCGTAAGGTGAAGTGTCGTGGCAGTCGCAGCCCCACCCCCAACCTTCCCGTCAGCTGGGGCTCCCCAGCGGAAGAGCGCTGTAGCACTCCCACCGTCGCCTCCGTCTCCAGGCCAGCCGCCGGCCACAATCCACTAAGGGAGGTTTCCCCGGCGAGCAGCGTCTCGTCAGTGTTGTCCGCCGAACGTCGCTGCGGCTGCACACGCAAGGCAACCGAGTGCAGAGGCGTCAGGTACCACCCGGCTTCGCCGGAGCCCACAAGCCTGTCCAGCGGCTGGTCCTCGTGGCGGAACTCCCCGAAAAAGCGCACCCATGGTGCGACGAGTGCGCGAATCTCCCGTAGCTGCCGGCCAGCCTCGGCATCGTCCGGGGCGTGCCGGAGTGCGGCCTCCAGGTGCCGCTTCGCCGCGGAAAGGTTCCCCGCCCAATATGCCATGGTACCTAGCAGCAACTCTGCCTGGGCGGCAGCATGCTGGTCGTGACGTAAGGGCGTGAGCAGCACTCGTGCACGTGCGGGGCGCCGGGTTTCTACCAGCATGCGGGCGAAGTCAAGCCGCAAGCGCGTGTCGTCCGGGTATTGTGCGAGCCCCGCCTCGTACACAGCCTCGGCTGCTTTGGGTTCGCCGGTCCAGTACAAAGTTTGCGCCAGCATCCGAATGGCCTCGCCATCATACGGATGCTCCGTAAGGTGCTTTCGCAGTACCGCGACCGCGGCTCGGAAGTCCCGCGCGTCGCGCAGCCGGGACGCTTCCGCCACCGGATGCGTATCCCCGACCTCTTGAGCGGGAACAGCTTCGATGGGTAGGAGGGCGAGCAAACACGCAAAGCTAAGAGTCAGTAACCGCATTGTTTCAGGGGAAGGCACTTCGTTCTGGAGATTGCGTGGACAACCAAAAAGGAATCTGCCGCTAAGACGCTCCTGTCTACAGGTACGTCACAGGAGCAAGACTACCGCAGCGCATCGCGCCTGAACTCTTCCGTGAAACGGGAGCACTTGCCATGTGCGGTGCACACCCAGTCGACTCGGTACTTCTCTACCCGCTTCCAGAGCGCGGCCACGCTCGCCCGGCTGCGGCCCACGTCCTCCGTGTAGATTCGCTTGGCGGAGCGGAAGCCGAGCAGCGGGGTGTAGGTCACTGCGTCCCCTACGAACAACACTCCCCGGAACAGGTACGCAGCACTCCCCGCCGTGTGGCCAGGTGTGGAAAAGGCGAGAACGGTGTCGCGCCCGAGGTAAAATGTAGCATCTCCAGCGAATCTGTGTACCTCCAGCTCACCGGCCCGGGGGCGGGCACTGGGAACGAGTCGTTCAGCCGCACTGGAGGGAAAATCAGCATGATGCCGAACGCCGCGGAACAGCACCGCCTCGGGAGCCGCGAGGTGAAAACGTGCATGACGAAGCAGCTGCCACCCCACGATGTGATCGCGGTGAGTGTGGGTGAGAAACACGTGACGCACATCTTCGGGCCGCGCCCCGATTCGCCTCAATCCCTCGCGCAGCTTGCCCTCCCCACCCGCCCAACCGAGATCGATCACCACCACGCCGCTGTCGGTTCGCGCCAGGTACATCATGCTGTTCCATGGTGCCGTGGTGGTAACGGCAACGGAGCGGGGCGGGTCCTGAATGCGCGACAGGTTGACGGTGCAGCCGGCAAGCAGAATTGTCAGGAAGAGTGCTGCTGCCTTTCCCATAGATCTGCGCGGGCGTGCCAAAGGAAGGGGAAGAATGGCGCCCGGTGCAGCGCCATCCGATCCAGATAGCGCACCCCGCTGGTGTGGCCGGTGCCCTCCGTGTCCGGGCCTACGGTACGCTCCGCAGTCCGGGCGTGCACAAAACGCCAGATCTTGACTTCCTCGTCGAAGTCCAGCAGCGCTTCGGCCAGCAGCACCAGATCGCCGTGTGGATTATCTGCGGGAGCGACCTGGTAGATGTCGGCAGGTGCGACGCCGCGCCGCGCGAGCAGCTCCTCGCCGGCCGACGCCGCGGACGGCTGATCCCACAGATCCGACAGGCGCTCCGTC
>JAUJOM010000089.1 GCA_030447645.1 Longimicrobiaceae bacterium
GCGAAGAGTGGCAGCCCTCCGAAGATGTAGGGCACCCACTTGGGAAGGGAACCGCTGGCGAGTCGATCCGAGATGAAATCGTAAAAGAAGTATCCTCCGGCGAAGTAGTCGGTGCCGAAGATGTGGCGTCCCGGTAGCAGGGCAGGGAGGAAGTAGATCAGGGCAAGCCCGAAGTATAGGAGAGCCGCCATGCCCGTGGAGATGCCGAACTGCGGCTCTTCGAGCTCGGGACGGAGCGAGGGTTGGGTGCGGCTACGCGCGGGTGCGGCCATTGGGTTCTTGATAGTGGTTTTGTTGCTCGGCGGCTCGGCGCAGAACAGCATAGTGCTCGCTGGCGACTGCGTCCCAGCGGAACCGCTCGGCGGAGGTGCGCGCGGAGGCAGACAGCGAGGCGCGCCGCTCGGAATCCTGTAGAAGTTCCTCAACGGCATCCGCGAGGGACGCCGCATCAGCGGGCGGCACCAGCAGGCCCCCGTTGGGAGCGTCGACGACCTCGGGCAGAGAACCTGCAGCCGCGGCCACCAGAGGTATCCCCGAAGCCATCGCTTCAGCAGCGACCATCCCAAACCCCTCGAATCGGGAAGGCATCAGGAGCACACGAGCACCCGCGAAGAGGCGTCGGCGCTCCTCGTCCGAAACGCTTCCGACCAGCTCCACATTGTGTTCGAGTCCGAGTTCCCGGCTGCGGCGTTGGACTCGCTCTACATCCTTGCCGCGTCCGGCAACGAGCAGACGAATGCCTGGATACCTGTCCACCAGGAGCCGGAAGGCATCGAGCAGGATATCAAGCCCCTTTTGAAACCAGTCCATCCGTCCGAAGAAGAGCAAGAAGTCTTCTTCATGCCGGGCAAGGGCGAACAGTTCGTCTGGCACACCCGCAGTCACGAGCGTGATCTCCGCGTCCTTGCGTGCCAGTGGCCGAAGTGCTTCGAGCGTCGCCATAGAGGTGGCCGTGATCCAGCGCGCCTGGCGAATGGTTTTGCGCTCCGCACCCGCCACTACGGAGCCGATCACAGAGCCCCACCGGGCACGCGCGGTCGGGCCGGTCACATGGTGAACAGTGAGGACGACAGGGCGATCGCGGGGCAGCGAAACAGGTGTGTACACCGAAAAATCGAAGACCGCCACGTCGTACGACGCAGTGCGCAGCATCTGAGTCGCGCTGCGTGCATACGTCCACCGGCTCCAGGCGTATGGACTCGGCGCGCCCAGGCGCACATAGCGCACACCCTCGACAATCTCATTCTGCGCACCCGGGAAGTTGCCCGAAGCAACCGTGGCATCGACCTCGCGGCGGAGCCTGCGGTACAGCTCCCGAACCCGAACGGCGCCGCCACCGGCAACCCAAGGATTCCGGGGGTCATCATATATGCAGTGCAGAACCCGAAGCTTCAATTTCGCTTCCGCGCGATAAAGAAGTTCGACCCGATGCCCACATCCCATGCCCAGCGCAGCAGCGGGTTGCTGAACGCCCATTCGCCGCGACGAAGCCGATCCGCCATCATTCGCTTAATGCCCGGCCGCACTTCAGTCGGGTCCGCGATACGGTCGCGAACGTAGCTGACCCACAGCTCGCGAGGAGAAACGAGTGACTCGAATCCGGCCGCCCGTAAAAGGCGCCGTAATCGCCACCGGGTAGGAATCACACCCACGTCGTACGTACCCTTGCCTCCACCGCGCAGCCGCTCGAAGTACCAGATCTGCAGCCGGCGGGGCAGGAGGACCAGGCCTGCGAGATCATAGTGAGGATCGTTCCAAAGACCGTATAGGGACAGCGGTTTGGGGGTCACCATGTACAAAAGGCCAGTAGGCCGCAGAACGCGTTGGATCTCTGCGAGCGTTTGTTCGCGGTCACCGACGTGCTCCAGAACGTTGTCCAGAATGACCAGATCAGTGCTTGCGTCGGGAAGCGGGAGCGCTTCCGCCACGCCCTTCAGCAGGCGAACGGTTACCCCGTGTTCCTCTGCGCGGACCGCTGCAGGGCCTGGCTGGCGTCTGCGTTCGCCGTCCGTGCGATCAGGGCGGGGCGCTGCTTCATGACGGGCATGGTGTGGTTCCTTTCTTGGGGAGTTTGCCCGTCGCGAAGGTGCGACGGGCGTGTAGGGGCGCGCTCACTGCGCACCGCGGGTGAGGGGTTTGCCGGACCGGTTGAATTCGATGTACAAGGTCGCAGCAATCGCACGTTCCGCCTCGGAAGGCTCCCGACCATGCCGGGCCTTGAACTGCGCCACAAGCTCTACCGCTACCTCCAGAGCGTCCCAATAGCCGCGGGAGCACGTCGGGGCAGCCGGAGCTGCTTCGGGTGCTTGTACGCGATTCTGCGCAGCCGTGCGGGACGTGGTGGCTGGG
>JAUJOM010000090.1 GCA_030447645.1 Longimicrobiaceae bacterium
GAGGTGCTCGGGGACTCGCTCCGGCCGGGGCGCTACTACTTCACCGCCATCGTACCGCTGGAGGACCCGCGAGAAAGCCGTCGCGTCTGGCTCAATGTCGGTGCGTTGGATCTACGCAGATGAGTGGGGCCACGCAATAACGACAGGGTCACACCTTTCGCATGCGTGCCGTTGGTGGCGTGATTAGCTTCGGTTACCTGCTTGTCTTCGCCTGGTCTCTGCCGCTGTGGCTCCTGGACGACGGAGTTAACCAGTACCAGCACGATCCGACCATGTACGCCGTAGCACAGAGAGCAGTCCAAGATGCATGGATGCACAACGACAATCCCATCGGCCGACTGCTGATGCCCGCGGCGCGGGTCGTCTCGGTGACCAAGGTGCCGGGGCACTGCCCATCCGGACCTGGAGCCGATCAGCCCTACGCGGAGTACCGGGCCCGGGTGCGCTACTACACGGTTTTTGCCATCCCGGCGGCGACGCTCTACGTGAGTTGTGGCGGCTGGAGATGGAGCAAGTATCCACCGGCGGCTCCGGCCTTGAGCGGAGCATGAAGCGCAAGCGCGACCGTCACAGCTCCAAGGTCCCTGCCCGCAGCGAGATCCGCACGGGTGGGGAGGGCGTGTAGGATGGCCCCCGCTCTGTGGGATGTGGGGGAGGCCAATCAACCGCCGGGTTCAATTCGAGTGGCGGGCTGATCGAGAAGAAATACCTCCCCGCCGGCAGGGTGTCGCCCAGAATCCGGCTGGGCTCGGGCAGCTCCACGGTCCAGATCTCCGCGGGCACGGTGTCGCCCGGAGCAAGGGTTCGGCGCGTTCCCTGTGCGTCGCCGCACGCAATTGCCATTGCACGCGCCAGGTCCCACGCGGGCGGGCCTGTCCGTTCGGCGGTGCGGTAGGCACGAACCAGGGTGCCACAGCCGAGTTCGAACTGGATTGGGCGGGACGTACGGTTCGCGAGCGAGACCCCGAGCCGGAGTGTGTCGGGATTGCCGGGGATCCATTGCGTCCGGCTGCGGAGGGAATAGCCCCAGCTTGTATCGAGCCACTCTCCTACATCGAGTTGCTCCTTGCCTTCCGACTTTCCGCAGGCACTCGCCTCGAGCTGCAGGGAATGCTTCCCCGTGCGGAAAAGCGTCAGGGTGACCCGGAGCGAGTCTCCCTCCGGGCCGCCATCCACCACGTGGATTTCGGGGCGGATCACCAGGTTCGCCACCGTCTGCATGGGTGGACTCTGCACCGGAGGCAGATCCGGTGTCGGTGGTCCCTCGCTGCTGCAGCCAACCAGCAGACCTCCCAGTGCGAGGCTTCCGAGGACGACGGGCATGCCGCCGGGCCAGTTCAGCATCCGCTGCAGCTCACCTGAGATGGAGACAGCATGGCTACTCGCGCGGCACACTCCAGGCGTGGCTCAGATGTACGCTCCCCGCAGGTACACGAAAGGTGTCCATGTGGGGTAGCAGTACGGGCGGTGGTAGCCCATCTTGTAGATCCGGCGCGAAACGCTGGACTTCGTCGAGCAGATCCACACGCGCGGACAGTAGTAGCGCCCTGGCCCCGGCGGGGTGGGACGCGCCACGGACGGCTTGCTCCAGGTATCCTTCAGGTGCAGGTCTATGCTTGAAATCATGTCCTGGAGTCCACCTCCCCGTGCAGTCTCTCCAGGTGCCAGGTCGCGCATGTTCATCTGGTGGGTACATCCCCGGCGATACTGTTCGGAGGTCCATGCCGGCGGTCCTGTTCGGGCAGGGCTCCGGAAGGCGCGAATCTGTACCGCGCAATCACCATGGTTGAAGCGCGCCCGGCCCGGTCCACGATTGGTGAGCGAAACCCTTACCCAGAGTTGGTGATCCGGCCGTTCTTTCGTAGGCCGGGAGGTGCGTTCCTTGTACTGCACAAGGCTGACGCGGGGTTCCGCTCGGATCGCGATTAGGTTGCCTTCGTAGCGCACGAGCGTCGCCGGGGTGTCTTCCTCCGGATAAGCGCGGTCCCGGGATTCTCCACAGCCGGCGAGAGCCGCACCTGCGCTCACACCGGCAAGTGCGAAGAGCAAGCGTGTCATGAATGCGCGATCGGTGAATACAAGGCTTGGGAACATACTCTGCTCGGAATCCCCATTCCACCGGTTCGGGGCGCAGGGGATGAATATGTCCGGAACAAATTGGAGTGCGGTCGTTCGCAGGTGGAAAATAATCGGATCATTGGTTATCGTTTCTTTCCCAGCGCCATTCGGCTCCCGCTCGCTCCTGCCCACACGTATGCGCATTTCGTCGGACACCCTCGCCGGGCATCGTTTCTTCACGTTCTTCGCGGCGTTGCTGGCACTTGCCGCCGGCTCCACCTCCCTCACCGC
>JAUJOM010000036.1 GCA_030447645.1 Longimicrobiaceae bacterium
CATGGCCCGGCGCCAGTCCGCATCCACGATGATGTTTTCCAGCGGGTGGCACTGCTTGAAGGCCTGCTGCGCGACAGCTTCGGCTACGTCATCCAGGCCATGGCCGACAGCGATGCGGTCCAGCCCGGTGACCGCGCGGGGGCGTGAGCCCAGGGCACTCACTACCAGCGACATCGCTTCCACAGTTCCGTTCTCCGTCACCTGAGCCGAAAGCGCCACAGATAGGAGTGGGTAGTCGATGGCCGCGCGCTGCCGCACCTTGCGGTAGGCCATGCGTGTTCCCTCGCGTGGGAGTGGCACACGCACCCGCACCACCAGCTCGTCCGGGCGGCGAACCGAGTTCCACATCCCGTCGGCTACGAAGAAGTCTTCCACCCGCACGGTGCGCGCTCCCTCGGTGGAGACCAGGTCGGCAACCGCACCCAGAGTGATCAGCACCGGCGGTGTGTCGGCTGAATGGGCAGCGACGCACTTCTTTCCTACCTTGGTGACATGGCAGACGGTGCCGTCCTTTTTCAGGCAGTAGCCGAGCGCATCCCGCCAGAACCAGCTCTGGTTGTAGTACGTGCAGCGGGTGTCCAGACACAGGTTGCCACCCATGGTGCCCCGGTTGCGCACCTGCGGACCCGCCACCCTGCCTGCGGCCGCGGCAAGCGACGGCACGACCTGCTGTACCAGGGGGCTGGAAGCCACCGACGCCAGCGTTTCGCCCGCCCCGATCACCAGCTCATCCTCCACGATCCCGATTCCGTGCATCTCGGAAATACCCGTGAGCGAGACCAGGTGGCGCGGGGTCCACAGGAGGTGCTTCATGTTGGGCACCAGATCCGTTCCACCGGAAATCGGCATGGCGTCCTCGTGCCCATGCAGCAGCGCAAGAGCTTCGGTCAGGGTAGCAGGGCGGTGGTACTGGTACTCGTGCAAACGAAGCATGGTGGGAAGCTAGTGACGCTCAGCGGAGATAATCAAGGATGGCTCGGACCGACCCTTCGGCCGCGGAGCGCAGGCCGGGATGCAGATGGGGACCGTAGACCGAGCGCACCAGCACCGCGGGGTCGCTCGAGCGGGTGCGGCGCATGGCATCCCGCACCTGCTGGACCCGCTCCTCCCGGTGGCGGCGGTACCGACCCACTGCCTGAAGGGGATCAGTGATAGGCGGCCCGTGCGCGGGGTAGAGCACACGAGGAGCGAGTTCCCGCACCCGCTCCAGTGAGCCGAGATACGCGCGCAGGTCACCCTCGGGCGGCGCCACCAGCGTCGTATCACCCTCTCCCATGAACAAATCCCCGACGAACAGGGTGTCTAGCCAGAGGAAGCACACGTGGTCTGGTGTATGGCCAGGGGTGGCGATAGCGCGAATCGCCCCCGCATCCGTTTCGGCGTCGCCCTGCGTTACGGGGGAGCCGGTCCGCTGCGACAGGGTAGCGGCGAGGGCGCCGTGATCCGGGTGGCTGTGAGTGAGCAGAATCGCCGCCGGCCGTGCACCCGCGAGCGCGTCGAGAATCGCCTGCAGGTGGCGCGGATCATCAGGCCCCGGGTCTATCACGGCGGGGCAACCGTGCCCCACCAAAAAGGTGCGGGTCCCATCCAGCGTCATCGGGGATGGGTTGGGAGCGAGTAAGGTCCGGAGCATCAGGCTGTCCAGCCCAGATCACCCGCGGCGCGAACCATCGCGTTCGCCAGGGTTGGGGAGCGTCGCAGCCAGCCCGCCGCCGGAGCGAAGATACGCGGGCGGGACACCACCGCCTCGATGAGGCGCTGCAACCGCTCACCGGAACCGAACGCACGCTTTCGCCGGCGCTCGTATGGAAGCAGGGCAGCAGCGGAAGTGTCGCCGCGCAGCAGAGCGGCGTCGATCGTAGCAGCCGCCAGCTCGGCTCCGCGCAGGGCCCGAAATATCCCCTGGCCGGTGAAAGGGTCATAGTAGCCGGCGGCATCGCCCGCGAGCAGCGCGCCATCCGCCACGGCCCGGCGGACCGGCCAGTCAAAGGGACCGGTAGCCAGCACATCGTCCAGCCGCCGGACTCCGGCCAGACCGGATCGCTCGAGCGCCCTGTCAAAGAAGCATTCCGGATCACCTCCGATCTCGGTTCCACCCTGCACCACCACCACCACGTTGGCAACGCCTTCACCCACTGGCGCGATCCCCACGCACGAGCTGCCCTGCACACGCAGCTCGCCTCGCTCGCCTAGCTCACCAGCGCCGCTGACGTGTGCCGTGAATGCGAGTTTGCGCAGTCGTGGTCCGCGCCGCAGCAGCCCGAGGCGACGAAGCACCACCGAGCGAAGACCATCCGCACCCACCACGATCCGGGCCGGGATCTCTTCCCCATCCGCGCTGCGCACGCCCACCACGCGCTCGCCCTCCCGCAGCAGCGCCACCACATGGGCGTCCATGCGAATTCCGGTGCCGCAAGCCTGGGCGTGCTCCAGCAGCACGGCATCCAGCCGCTCACGGGGGATGCCGTACCCACAGCGCTCCGCCGGGAAGTCGCCGCTGAACTCCGAGTCACCGCCTATGCCGATGCGCCACCCCCGCAAGCGGGCGGGACCCAGGGCTTCGACCGCCGGAAGCACACCGAGTGCACGCAGCGCCTCCACTCCCGCCGGATTGACACACTCGCCGCAGGGCTTGCGCCGCGGGAACCGGGCACGGTCCAGCAGCAGCACCCGATGGCCTTTTCGGGCGAGCCACGACGCCGTCGCCGAGCCCGCCGGCCCCCCACCGACCACCACCACGTCCCAGGGCTTCACCACTCCACCACCAGCGCCAGGCGAAATGGGAGGTGCGTGTACACCCGGCCGCGATGCAGTCCCGCAGCCTGCGCGAGCAGGGCCATCTCCGTCGGTGTGTACGAGCGGCGCACCGAGAGCGGCCCATCGTGCCGGGTGACCCGGTTGTGGCGCCACACCGTCACGGCAAGCAGCTTCGCGCCCAGCAGATTCAGGGGTGAGCGGTGGAGATCGTTCACGATGATGCCGCGCCGCGCCACCCGTGCCAGCTCCCGGAGCACCTGGACCGCCTCCGGTGGCTCGAAGTGATGCAGCGCGGTGGAGCAGAGGGCAAAATCAAAGGTCTTGTCCGGGTACGGGAGGCTCAATGCGTCCGCGGGATCCACCCGGATGCGTGGGTGATCGCCTACCTGACGGCGCGCCAATTCCAGCGTCCGCGGATGGGCGTCCGTGGCGACGATCTCCAGGCGCGAAAAGGTGCGGGCGAGCACCAGGGGAATATCGGCGGAGCCGGTAGCGACATCGAGCAGGGTGTGGGTGCCAGCTCCAGCCCGCCGGAGCATGCGCCGCAGATGGGTGAGCACCACGCGCGTACCCCCCAGCCAGCGGTTCACACCCCGGAGGTCCGCGAGCGCACGGTCCAGATCGCCCACGTCCTGCTCGGGTGCGTCCATCCACTCGTCGGCGCCTGGAACACGAGGAATCACGCCGGCGCTCCCCGGAGGCGCTCCGCGCTCTCTTCCACGCCCCTGGCCAGGGTTGCGGCGTCCAGCGTCCGCACCACTCCATCACGGTACACCTCGCGCCCAGCCACCACGGTCATCACCACGTCCGTCCCGCGGGCGGAATGAAAGAGTGCCGCCACGGGGTCGTGCACCGGGCGCACATGCGTCGCCGCGAGCGACACCGCGCACAAATCTGCCTGCTTGCCGGGCTCCAGCGTGCCGATCCGGTCTTCCAGACCCAGTGCGCGTGCCCCTTCTACAGTGCACAGGCGGAGCAGCTCATCCGCGGGCAGCAGCTCCGTCGCACGCTGCACCGCGCGCTGCAGCAGGGAGGCAACCCGCGCTTCTTCCAGCAGATCGAGTCGGTTGTTGCTCCCCACCCCATCCGTACCCAGACCCACCGGGATACCCGCGGCGCGCAACGCACCGTAGGGCGCAATCCCGTGGCCAAGTTTGGCGTTGGCGATCGGGCAGTGAGCCACGGTGCATCCACGTTCCGCCATGAGGCGGATGTCTTCGCTATCCACGTCCACGCAGTGGATCAGCATCGGGCGTGCGTGGAGTACGCCCAGCCGTTCGAGCATGGCGACTGTGGACCGGCCCCGGATGGGTGTGGGGATCCCGCGAGCCTGCAGTCACGGGGCGAAATCCAACGCCCCTCCCGTAACGAGCTCCCGATAAGCACGGGATTCAGCCGCATGGATGGCGACGGGCAGATTCTCCGCCAGAGCATACTCCGCGACCGACGCGAACAGGGGATCGGAAACCGTGAACGGTGCATGGGGGGAAACGCCGACTCGCACCCGGTCCGTTTCGCGGGCGCGCATCTCGGCGACCGCCTGCTGGAGTGTGGCAAGCGCAGCGTCCGCGTGGCACGGGTCCGGGGCCAGCGCCTCCAGGTACACCACACCCCGCATTCCGGCCTCGAGCAACGCGCCGAGCGCCGCGCCCGAAGCCTCGGTCGCTCCCACGGTGGTAATGCCCGCCCGGAGCATCTCCACGCAGCTCCAGCGCGCCGCGATAGCGTAATCCTGGTCCTGGAGTGCGGCCCGCTTGGCCCCGACCAGGCGCAGGATCCAATCGCGAAAGCTCATGTCTTCCAGCGCACCCCGGAAGAAACCAAGCTCCGGGTGAGCGTGCACATTCACCAGTCCTGGAAGCAGAACGGATTCCCCAAGATCCACCCTCTCCGTGCCTTCCGGCCACCCGATCGCGGCGCGGGGACCTACGGCGGCGATGCGACCATCCCGCCCAACCAGTACGGCACCATCCCTGATGGGAGGAGCCGCGACTGGCAGAACGTACGCGGAGCTGTAAAGAGTCGGCCGTGTCAACGCGGAAGGCTGAGGAGCGATGCCGCCAGGGGACGGCGCGCGCTGCGCCTGACCTGCGAATCGTCCCGAAGCGCACCGATCCCGATGGCTTGTCCCACCCCGGCGATGATGGCGATGCGCCTCCCGGGTACATCACCGGCGACCGGGATTGCGACGTCGAGCCGGTAGGTACGTCGGCTGCCGCTGGGATAGGCGTGCCTAAGCCCCGCCCCGACAGCTACCTCGAAAGGGGAGTTAACCCCGTATGGATCACGGCCCTGCCAGATTTTCCCCGCGTTCGCGAACACCACGGTGCCGAGATCGCCGAATCGCACCTGCAGCCAGGGCAGATATCTTCGGTGCTCCAGGGCAATCACCACCCGCTGTCCCCCGGGGAAGATGTGATCCTGGAAGCCGCGCAGACCCGCTCGGCGGCCAAGCGTCGCCTGGAAGGGAGTCGTGGTTTGCCATCCACCCACGCCAGACACGGCGGCAACCCAGGTGTGACGAGACTCCGGCGAGGGGCGCCAGTAGCTCCAGGCGTCCAGCTGGGTCAGCATGTCGCTCCATTCCGACCCGGTTCCCCTTGCATCCAAATTCCGCTTGGCCTCCGTGACGACGCGCAAGCCACCGAGTAGCCCGCGATACTCGCCGCCCGTAAGCAGTCCGACGTTCACCGTCGCATCCCTGTCTGTCCCGAAGATACCCAGACCCATGCCGAGCGCGACCTCTACCTCGGTGCCAAGGGGGATGTCCTCCGCGGCGTTTACCGCATCGATACCCCGTCGCTGCACGAAGCCAATGCTCCGCCGCCCGAGGATGGCTACGGCTCGGATGCTCCGTACCGTGTCCTGCCGGGGGAAACGATCCAGCACGGCTGCCGGAGCACTCATGCTGTCTTCCCGGCTGGCGAAGCGTGCACCCTCGTTGTACTGGATCCACTCGGCCGCGAGCGCACCACCGATCAGGGTGAGATGCCGTCGCGGCCCGAAGCGGTACACGGCACCCGCATCGAACGAGCCGCGGCGCTCCGCGAACAAGATCCGCGCGAGCCCATCACCCTGCTCGCGAGACACGAAGTACTCGAAGAAACGGTCGTAGTAGCCGAACTGCTGCCGGATCGCCCAGGGGCCGGTATCACCAACAAAAGGGTAGGCCAGGAGCTGCGATACGAAATAGCCGGCGGACGTCTTCCCGCCGGCGAGCTGCAGGTCCCACCGGGTGCGGGCAAGCTGCGGTGTGGCGTAGGACACGCCGTACTCCCGCTCCCCTTCCGACTCCCGAGTGTAGATAGCGACCTGCTGTCCGGTACCCACCAGGTTGTCTTCGCGGAGCTCGAGCGTCTTCAAGCTCAACCCACCGCCGGTTTCCAGGCGCAGCTCGGGGCGCGTGCTCCATTCGTCGCGGGTATCCACCAACACCCGCACGGTTCCGTCGGCTTCACGTGTGGCGAAGATCTCCGCCTTCGCCAGGAATGGAGTTGCACGCAGCACCCGCTCCGAGTCCGCGATTAGGGCCGGATCGTAACAGTCGCCCTCACGAAACAGGAGCTCGCGCCGGATTACGTCCTCGCGAGTCCGCGTGTGGACGCGGTTGGCGAAGTCATAGGCCCACATAAAGCGCTGAGCGGCACCGGATTCGGGACGCTCGAAAACCTCGCGCCGATTGACGAACACGGCGGCAATTCGCCCCTCGGGACACTGAGCGACAAGCCCCGGCGGGGCAGCAAACAGCAGCACGGCGCCCACCAACCGAAGCACCGAAAAGTGTGGTGTCATTCCCTATCTTAGCTGAACGCGGAGATCTTAGTCAGACCCGAGCGGGTAACGAAACGTTCCCACCCCGGCGCCATATCTCCGCGCACAGCGTGTTTGCAGAATGGGCACGTGGATGTACATCACAGCACCGTGCGTCGTCAAGTCGCCACGAGCAGCCGGTACAAGCTCAAACGCAAAGAGGGCGGCCTGGTGACCGCCCTCTTGGTGGGGTTCCGAGACCGCTAGATTCTCATTCTGCCTGCAGCAACCGCCCGATTTCCTGCTCAGCCCGAGTGCGATCATGCACCTCACCCAGCTCGGAAAAAATGGTACGTGCGTGCTCCAGATAGGCTTGTGCCTCCTCCATACCTCCCATCTGCTTCCGCAGCAGGGCATAATCCAAGAGCACCTCGCCTTCGAGGGCACGAAGATCTTTGTCCCTGGCAATCTCCAGTGCTTTCTCATAGAACGTGAGTCCCCCCTCGGCTCCCTGGGCACGCGCAATGTTGCCACGCCCCAGGTAAACCCGTCCTATGGAATATGGAGACCGGGCCGCGATCGCGTGCTCCTCGGCTTTTCGCGCCCAATCTTCCGCCCGGTGGAAGAGGTGGTCCTCCAGGTACGACATCGCAAGATCAATAGCGACCACTGCACAAACCGCAGGCGCAACCGCTGTTTCCAGGGCACGGTGGAAAAATTCACGCGCTTCCTGGTGGCGCTCTTGCTTCCCACGGAGTGTGCCCAGGTCGTGGTACCAGGCTGCCCGATCCGACGGGGACTGCAGACTGTCACGGAGGTCGAATACAAGTGAAAGCCACCGTTCGGCCTCATCCAAACAGTTCTGCCGGGTCGTCACCATGCCCAGATTAGTGTACAGCTGCGCGCGGTGCGCGTCTGCCCACTCAGCGCCATCCTGAGTCTTCAACCGCTCCAGGGCACGCTGGTAGCACGCTTCGGCCTCGGTCCACCGCCCCTGGAATGCCCGCACATTGCCACACCCGGTCCAGCCCACCACCTCGCCCTGTGGATCTCCGGCGTCGCGGGCAAGCGTCGCGCTCCGTTGGTACCATCCCCATGCTTCGTCGAATTCGCTCGCTGCCAGAGCGGCACGGCCGATCCGCCGGGAAGCAAGGATCTGCAGGCTTTTTTCAGGAAGCGGTAAGGAGAGTGCGAGCGCGGCGTCATAAAACTGCCGCGCGTATCGCGGTCGCTCGTACCGCTCCTGCTCTTCACCCAGCTGGATCAGGGACTCGATGGTGTTCGCGTGATCCCCAGCACAAAAGGTATGCAACACCGCACGATACGTGGCGAAAAGCGACGCAACGTACCGGTGCAGTGTTTCTTCCGCTTCTCGAACCACCGGCTCCAGACTTTCTGGTACCACCACGCGCATATCGACGGTGGCGTGCGTACCCGAGCGGGCCCAGCGAGCCTCCCAGTCAGGAATTGCCGCACGGGCGATCCCGGAGCGCAAGCCGTCCAACTCCTCCAGGGGAGGAATCAGCGTCAGGAGCCGTTCGACCGTGAGGGAGGCTTGAATCACCGGTGCAGTGCTTAAAAGTGATCAGCCGCCAGCGACTACCACGCCACCGCCAGCGCGCTCGTCAGTGGTGCCATACGTGGAGAAGTGTTTGGTCGTGGTACGAAGCCGGGTACCATCCCCGGTAATTGTAGCACCCATATCCACCCAAACATCGTTCCACCAGACGATGGTCGGGCTCGTTGAACCGTCGATGCTGGTGCCAGCGTACGGGAATTCGATGGTGACTGGATTCGCGAATGTAGCCCCGTGGGGTGAAAACTCCGCCACCACACGCTCCGAGCCGGATGGATCCACCGGCAGCCGAATCTCAAATTTAGTCACCTCGCTGACTGCCCCGGCGGGCACCTCAATAGCGAAGCCCTGGAAGTCCAGCCGCCCTCCCTCGGGACCGATCCACTTCTTGGCCCAGGCAATCGTTATACTCTGCTTCTTGCCGTACCGGGCGAGCTTGCTCAAATCAGGGCTTGTGCTCGAAGTACTGAAGATCGGAGCGGAAGGGAGCGCCGTCGGCGCATCAAGATCCGCACAGCCGAATAACACAAGCGGTGCGGCGACTGCCAAAACCAAGCTTCGGACCATGCTTTTCATCAAGTCTCCCCGGAGGTGCAAGGAACAAGGGCGGCTCCATCTGCCAGAGCAGAGGCCGTACCACATAGCCGCCACATGCGGTTCCGTGCTAAACATTTATGTGACTTGCAGTTGCCGGAAGTGCAGAAACTCCGAACCGCTGGCAGCGTGCACCATCCTGGAGCAGGGTGCACCAGTACGGTGCACCCTGCTACGTATCCGTGATACCGTACTCGAGCAGCTTTCGGCGCAACGTATTGCGGTGGATTCCGAGCTGGTTGGCTGCTACCGTATGGTTGTTGTCCGATTCGCGCAGGGCCTGCGTGATCATCCGCCGCTCCATTTCGGCGAGGGTACACACGGGCTCGTCCGTGCTTACGGACCCAATCGGTCTTTCGGGCGCCCGAAAGAGCTCCGGTGGGAGGTGCTGCGGCAGCAGGACGTCACCGTCCGCCATGACCACCGCCCGCTCGGCCACGTTGCGAAGCTGGCGGATGTTCCCCGGCCAGGAGTAACGGCGAAGCACTTCCATCGCTTCTTCTGCGATCGCCCGGATCGGGTGACCGTGCTCACGGGCGTAAAAGGCGACGAAGTGATCCACGAGCAGGTCGAGGTCTTTGCCGCGCTCGCGGAGCGCCGGAAGGTGCAGGGCCACCACTGCGAGGCGGTAGAATAGGTCTTCGCGGAACTTGCCTTCGCGCACCGCTTCGGCAAGTTCGCGGTGGGTGGCCGCCACGATGCGCACGTCGATGGGCACCGGTGCCGTTCCGCCTACTCTCTCCACCTCACGCTCCTGGATGGCACGCAGGATCTTGGACTGGAGGGCAAAGGACATATCACCGATCTCGTCCAGAAACAATGTCCCTTTGTTGGCACGCTCGAAGCGCCCGATGCGGCGTCCTATCGCACCCGTGAACGCACCCTTTTCGTGGCCGAACAGCTCAGATTCCAGCAGGTTTTCCGGGATGGCGGCACAGTTGATCGCGACGAAAGGGCCTTGCGCTCGGCGCGACCGGGCATGAAGGGCACGAGCGACCATCTCCTTGCCGCTTCCACTCTCCCCGAGGAGGAGCACCGTCGCATCACTGGCCGCGGCCCGAGCGATTCCCTTGAAGACAGCGAGCATCTCCGGACTGGAACCTACCACCGCGTCCGCGTCCGCCAGAGTCAGCGGTAGTGGGTGGAGCCGCCGCGCCCCTCCCAGGGAGAGGAGGATCTCCAGCAGACGCGGCACCGGTGGGGGCTTGGGCATGACGTCGTAGGCACCCCTGCGGATCGCTTCGAGCGCCAGATCCATCGTGGGTTGATGGCTCAGCAGTACCACCGGGGGCATGGTGTCATCCGCGTGCAGGCGCGGGAGCAGATCCAGCCCCGCACCACAGAACTCCTCGTCCAGCAGCACCAGGTCCCAGCGCCCTGAACTGGCTAGCTGCAAGCCGTCGGTGGCTCCGTAGCCGGCGCGTACTTGCGCAGTCGTCAGCTGCGGCTCGAGCGTCCGAACGGTTTCCCGGTCAGCATCGAGAACAAGAATCTTCAATACATCCGCCGTACGTCATGGGTATGGAATGGCGACAAGTATAGGAGCCCCATCCCACCTCCACAACGGTACACACAAAAAAAGGGGCTGCGGCATGCACCGCAGCCCCTGATATCTAGACCCCAAACGAGCTACCAGGCCGTAATGTACTTGTAAAGCAGGTAGTTGGGCGTGCCACTCGGGTTGCTCTTAATCTTGCCCGAGCTGAGAGCACCGTTGATGTAGCTGGTCACGCTCGACGAGGAGATGTCGCCATAGCGATGCTTGATCAGCGCGGACACGCCGGCCACGTGCGGCGAGGCCATGGAGGTGCCGCTGATAGTGTTGGTCCCGCTGTTGATCCATGCGGAGGTGATCCCCACACCCGGTGCATAGGCATCCACGCAGCTCCCGTAGTTGGAGAAGGACGCGCGGGTATCAGTCTTGTCTGAGGCGGCGGTCGTGTACGCCACCGGTGTGCTAGCCGGAGACTTGGTGCAGGCGTCGGCATTCTCGTTCCCCGCCGCCACCGCTACGAAAACTCCTGCGTTGGAAAGGTTGGTCACGGCCGTGTTCTGGGCATCCGACTTGGAGCCACCTAGCGACATGTTGGCGATGGCCGGCTTGATGTGGTTCGTCCGCACCCAGTCAATGCCCGCGATTACCCCCGAGGTCGAGCCTGAGCCGCTGCAGCTTAGCACCTTCACCCCCCGGAGGAGGGCAGCCTTGGCGACTCCATAGGTGCTCCCCCCCACCGTACCACCGACGTGGGTGCCGTGACCATTGCAGTCGGAACCGGTTTCACCAGAAATGGCGTTGTACACGTTCTGCGCGCGCGTACCGAACTCGGGGTGGTTTGCCTGCAGCCCGGTGTCAATGATGTAGGCCCGCACTCCGGAGCCGGTGTAGGTGTAGGTGTACGAGCCGTCGAGAGGAAGATCGCGCTGGTTGATGCGGTCCAGCCCCCACGTGGCATTGGACTGGGTCGCGTCTACGCTCATTACCTGATCCTGCTCGATGTACTCCACGTTTGGGTTGTTTCGCAGCGCATTCAGCTGGCCCGCGTTGAGCGTGGCCGCGAAGCCATTGAGCACTGCCTCGTACACGTACTGCGGGTTCGCCGTGGCCACGGCTGCCACGGAGCGCGGATCCGCCCCTTCCTTGACTACCACGATGTACGAATCCGGGATTCCCTGGTTGATCCCCCGGCTCATCAGTACCGGAACCTCGTCGGCGGAGGACGGCGTGACTGGGTTGACTGCTTTGTCGGAACATGCGGCGAGGGTGACAACGACACCTGCGAACAGCGTTGGGCGGAGACAGCGCATGGAACCTCGTTCGGGTATGGAGGGGTGAAAAACCCGCTGCACCAAACTGGTGCAGCGGGGAGATTGAACGCTTAGTAGTTGCTGAACAACAGGTGGTTGTTCGCGGTCTTGGAGCTGGTCACGATGCTCTTAGTGGTGTTGGTGTACAGCGCATCACGCACGGTCTGCGGGCTCGCGGCCGGGGTGCCCTGCAGGTACAGCGCGGCGACGCCGGCAACATGCGGGGTGGCCATGCTGGTGCCGCTGATGGTGTTCGTCTCGGTGCTGCCGCCACCGATCCAGGCCGAGGTGATGCCGGCGCCAGGGGCGAACCAGTCGACGCAGTTGCCGTAGTTGGACCAGGAGGTCTTGGCGTCGGTCTTGGTGGTGGCGCCGATCGTCATCGCCCGGGGCACACGGGCCGGCGAGTACTTGCAGGCGTCCTGCGCGATGCCGGCCTGGTTGCCGTTGCCGGCGGCCACGGCCGAAGCGACGCCGTCGTCGATCATACGGTCAACCGCCGCGTCCACCGTAGAGCTCGCGCCGCCGCCCAGCGACATGTTCGAGACGGCCGGGCCGGTGCCGTGGTGCGAAACCACCCAGTCGATCCCGGCAACCACGCCGCTCCACGAACCCGAGCCGGCGCAGTCCAGCACGCGAACGCGGACCAGAGTCACGCCCTTGGCCACCCCGTACGTGCTTCCGCCCACCGTGCCGGCCACGTGAGTGCCGTGGCCGTTGCAGTCGTCGTTGCCGTCGGTAAAGGCGTCGAACGAGGCCGAGGAGATCCGGCCGGTGAACTCGCTGTGGCCTAGGTCAATGCCGGTGTCGATGATGTAGGCTGTGACGCCGCTTCCAGTGTTGGTGTAGCTGTAGTTGGTGTCCAGCCCTGAGCGCGCGTCAATGCGGTCCAGCCCCCACGTAGCGTTCGACTGCGTCGTCCATGCAGTAGCGATACCGTCCTGCTCGATGTAGGCAACGTTCGGGTTATTCTGCAGCGCGTTGAGCTGTCCTGCATTAAGCACCCCCGCAAAGCCATTCACCGCAGCCGTGTACACGTAGCGTGGATTCACTCCGGCGGTTGCGGCTACAGAGCGCGGGTCAGCACCGTCTTTCAGCACCACAATGTATGAACCCTCGATTCCCTGTCCCGGAGCGGCAGCCATGACTGGCGCCGGGGCAGTGACATCGTCCTGAGACACAGGGTTGATTGCCTCGTCCGCGCAGGCGGCCAGGGCGAAAGGGAGTAACAGTGCGAGACCACGCTTCATGCGAGTACTCCTTGCATAGGATGAGGAGGAACGATTCGAACGCTCGTTCAGGCATTTAGCAGGCCAGGTTGGTAAGTGCTTGTTACGCAACCATTTAGGTTTTATTGAGTGTTCCTCATTCGCGATGCACTGCACTATTATAGTGCACCAAAATGAGGCAAATGCCGGCTGATGCACCACTCAATCACAGCCAGCAGAACATTTACTTGGTTTGAGCAGGTATTGAACATGGTACTGCATTCCGGGCCTCATAATATTGGGGCAGCTCGAGTGTCCGCCAGCAGCCATTGACGAACGTACGTTCTTGCCTTACAATTACTTATCCTACGCTCAGTCCAAACCACCCCATCCGGAGGTCCCACTCATGGTTCGTGCAGCGATCGCAAGCGGTGCACTCCGAGGCGCAGTCATCGTCGCCTCCCTCGTCGGCCTGTCGGCATGCTCGTCGGATCAAACGCCCACCGCCGCATCATCAGATCCGGTCAGCGCGACGGACCTCTCCTTATCGCAGGAGCCGGCCGCGTCCCGGGGCGGACCACCCGAGTACGTGGCGGGTGAGGTAATCGTCAAGTTCCGCGAAGGCGCCTCGGCCGAGGCACGTGGCGCAGCCCTGCAGGCGGCGAACGCTTCCGTGCGCGAGCGCATCGTCACGGCCGCCATGCGTGGCGCCGGCGACAATGAAGGGCTGACGGTGGTCCACTCCGGGATGGGCACTCCGGCCGCGATCCAGTCGCTGCGCGGCAACCCCAACGTCGAGTATGCGGAGCCGAACTGGATTTACAGCCACCAGGCCACTTCCACGGACTCCCACTACACGGACGGCACGCTCTGGGGCATGTACGGCGATGGGACTTCCCCCGCCAACCAGTTCGGCAGCCAGGCGGGTGAGGCGTGGGCCGCCGGGCACACCGGCTCCGCCGGCGTCTACGTCGGCATCATCGATGAGGGTATCCAGTTCACGCACCCGGATCTCGACGGGCAGGTTTGGACCAACCCCACCGACCCGACCGACGGCGTAGACAACGACGGCAACGGCTACGTCGACGACATCCACGGCTGGGACTTCGACGGCAACGACAATACTATTTACGACGGCGGCACCCGCGGCAGCCTCGACGACCACGGCACCCACGTGTCCGGCACGATCGGCGCCAAGGCGAACAACAGCACGGCGGAAAGTGTGGTCGGCGTGAACTGGAATGTAACGCTCATTTCGGGCAAGTTCCTCGGCCGCCGTGGCGGGACGACGGCCAACGCGATCAAGGCGGTAGACTACTTCACCGACCTGAAGAAGCGGCACGGCCTGAACATCGTCGCGACCAACAACTCGTGGGGTGGGGGCGGCTTCTCGCAGGCACTGCTCGATGCGATCAACCGCGGCGGTAGCGCAGGCATTCTCTTCATCGCGGCAGCCGGCAACGGCGGCTCGGACGGGGTCGGCGACGACAACGACGCCACTGCTAGCTATCCATCGAACTACGAGTGCACGGCAAACGGCACCTACGACTGTGTTATTGCCGTGGCGGCGATCACGAAGGACGGGCTGAAGTCAGGGTTCTCGAACTACGGTGCGAAGACCGTGGACATCGGCGCCCCCGGCTCCGGCATCTGGTCGACCACCGCTTTCAACACCTACAGCTCATACAGCGGTACCTCGATGGCGACGCCGCACGTGACCGGCGGCGCGGCTCTCTACGCGTCCAGCCACGCCGGGGCCGGCCAAACAGATCCGCGACGCGATCATGGCGAGCGCCGTCCCGACCCCGTCGCTCACCGGCAAGACGGTGACCGGCGGGCGGCTGAACGTCAGCGGCTTCTGATCCGCCGGCAGCACTGGACGCACCCGGCATCAGCGGAAGCACCCCGGCTGCGATGCAGCCGGGGTGCTTTATCTCCCACTCGGGTAATGGAATGCGCGAAAGCGCGGGGCGAGCACCTGCGAGCGCAACCGGCAGACTACGGGCTTTTTCCTCCCGGTCACCCAGGAAGGCAATTCCCGTAACCTTGGGGGCAAGAAAACTGCTTTAGCCTTCTCATGTCCTCACCTGCCGCACACGTGCTGGATTCTCATATGCAAGATGGAATGGGCCGAACAGTCCATATCCACTACCGCCGCCTGCCGGATCGGATGCAGGTATTCGAGCAGGAAGTGGTGGCGGATGCGGGTGCGTACATCGTCACGTTCCTGCCGGCAGCAACCATCCCGAAACCGGTACGAGTCGGCGAGCAGATCATCCTGGAACCCGGCTCCCGGTGGTGTGGTTCACATATCCCGGAAGGGGCTATGATGCAGGGCGCTTTCACCGAGCGGACGGCACCTTCACCGGCGTGTACGCCAATCTGCTGACTCCCGTGCGGATACAGGGCAACACCTGGGACACCACGGATCTGTGCCTGGACGTTTGGGCCGGTGCGGACGGAACTGTCGAGATCCTGGACGAAGACGAGTTCGCGGAGGCTATTCGGCAGGGATGGATCGACACGGCCACGGCTGAAGCTGCGCGCGCACAGGCCGACGCTCTAGCGGACGGAGGCACGCCACGGCACCTGGCCCCAGCAGCACATTCAGGAATGGACCCTGGAACGGGTCCTCAACCTTCTCAGCAAAACAGACCCATGAACCCGATCCGAGGCTCGCTCCTGCTACTCCTCGCCTTTGCGCCGCACCCGCGTGCGCGCAGCAAACCCCGGCACGAGCGGCGCAGCAGCCCGGCCCGAGCGCTGCCGTGCCTCTGGATAGTGTGGTTGCCCGGGCGGGAAGGAGCCGGAGCAAAGGAGCGGCAAATGCTCCGGTGACGCTGGTGGAGATCTCCGACTTTCAGTGCCCCTTCTGCCGAGACTTCGCCATGCGGACGCTGCCGGCGCTGGACAGCGCCTACATTCGGACGGGCAAGGTGCGCATGCTGTACATCAACCTGCCGCTACCCATGCACTCGCACGCCTGGGGAGCCGCGGAGGCAGCGCTTTGCGCAGGCGCGCAGGATGCATTCTGGCCCATGCACGACCGCCTGTTTGCGGGGCAGGATGAATGGGGCCGTGCGCCGAATCCCAGCGAACGGTTCACGGCATACGCGGCCGCGCTTCAGCTCGATGTAGCCGCGTTCCGTCGCTGCGTGGACGAGGACCAGGTTGCACCCATCTTGGTCGGTGACCTGATGCAGGCGACGCAGAATCGGATCAGCAGCACACCGACCTTGTGTTGAACGAAACGGACGTGCTGACCGGGGCCCTCCCGTTCGCGCAGTTCCGGACCCGGATCGAGGCAGCACTTGCTGCGCCGAAGCCTTAGGGCGCCAGGTTACGCGAGCGGCGGACGTCGAACAGGGCGGCGAAGAAGATCAGGGTGATCAGCACCGCGGATACCACGCACCAGCGGCACCAGGCGCGGATCACCGCGGCTTCCAGATAGGTCAGGTAGGCGGAAAACACGACCCTGATGGTCGCCACCGTCAGGATCACCAGCCCCAGTCTGCGATCGTCCGCGCGCGAGCCGTGGACCCCGGCCAGAGCCAGGGCCAGCAGAGTAGTATAGGCACCCATACCCCACAGAGCCACGGGCAGGCGGAGGAAGTACGCGTACTGTGACGTCTGCACTACCTCGCACCCGCCTGTGCCGCACTGGATGACCCCGAGATACCCCAGCTTGTACAGCGTCAGATAGAGGGAGATGAGCAGACCCGCCAGAGCGAGCACCGCGATCACCATGCGGGCGAGCGGCGGCGGCGTGTGATCCACCACCACCGCATCTGCCAACGAATTCACTCGGTCGCGGCCGCAGCGCCGACTTCCTGCTGGATGAGGACGTCCAGCTCTTTCGGGCCTGGAACGCTGGGCAGGCGCTTGCCATTGATGAATACCGTGGGTGTGCCATTTACCCCCAGGGACTCACCCAGCTTCATGTTTTCCGTGACTTCCCGAGCGAAACGGTCCGAGCGCAGGCACTCCCGGAACTTGCCCTGGTCGACGCCCTGGACGTCTCTCGCGTACTCGATAAATGAATCAGTGGCGTCACGCTGCGAGGACCACTGCGACTGTCGGCCGTACAGCACGTCATGGTATTCCCAGAACTTCCCCTGCTCATTCGCGCAACGGCCAGCGCGCGAGGCGAGGAACGCGTGCGGGTGCATGGGCAGGGGGAAGTCGTAGTACACGTAGCGAACCGTCCCTGATTGAACGTAGCGCTCCTTGATGATCGGGCTCACGAAGCGCGCGAATTCACCGCACCCGGGGCACTGAAAGTCCGCGAACTCGAAGATTTGCACTGGAGCGTCCGCGCGTCCGACACTGATCCCCTGCACCTGCGCCAGCTGCGCGGGATCCATTGTCACCGCGACCGGTTTCGTCGCCGCCTCCCCTCCGCTGGCCATCATCTGGCGAGCAAGCAGGCCGAGGCCTACCAGCGCAACCACGCCGAGGATGAGGTAAAAGGGCATCAAGGGTGACCGCTGTTGCTTCTTCGGCGCTGGGGAACGGGCCACGTGCTTGCTCCAGGGAACGGGTTGGTATGGATCGCGTATGATATAAGGGCGTCCACCGGGCCTAGCAAGGTGCGTGGGAACGCTCTTTGCACCCGGTGGTGCACAAAACGTTTACGCAAAACTTTCGGAGAAGATCCGTTTCATGCCGGACATTCGCCTGGTGCGCCCCCGCGGCTCAAAGCTTCTAACCGTGCTCGGCGCTTTGATTGCGTTAGGCTTGTTGGCGTGGTCGTCATCCTATGTGTTCGGCGATCCCACGGCCGCCAAGGGGCACGGCATCGGCGCGAAATCGGGACTCGGCGAGGTACGCGCCCCGGTGATCCCCATGCGGTCCGTGGCATTTGAAACGATAGCACCCATCGAGCAAAAGGAGCTGGGGCGGCTGGTACGTTTTACCGGCACCACGGAAACCCGTGCGGTCGCGGGAGCGGTTTGGGCGCGATCTGATGATCGGCGACGCATCCTGCTGCGCTGGGAGCCGCTGCCCGCTGGAACAAGGGCCCCTGCCATCGGGCCGGGTGCCCGGATTCAGGTGGACGGATACCTGCAAAGGATTTCGCGGGCGGAATTCGACATGTGGGCCGATTCGGTAGGTGCCACCATCCCGCGGCCGCCGCCCGGCATCAAGTTCGGGGACCAACCGGACAGCTCCTTTGCGCAGGTCGAAGCGCTCTTCGTCAAGGACTATTACGTGTCGGTACGTCCCAGCATCCCCGGTCCGGTAGCGCGGTGAACTGGAGCGCCGAACAACTCGACCGGCTGGAGCGTGCGCTGATGGAGGGAAGCCGGGTGCAGATCGACCGGCGGGGCACGGAGTACGTGCTGGTGGCTCACTCCCTGCGTACGGAAGGGCCAGTGGAAACGCTGGTCGGCCGGCACCCCACGACCGGCGATGACATGGAGTTCAGGCTGGATGAAATCGACAGCTTCGCGGTCGTGGAGTAGACCGGGCTAGCCTACCACGGCCTGTGCGCGAGTACGGGCCACGTTTACAAACTCCCACAGGAGCCGCCGGTCGGGATTCCGCTTGTCGTGGGCGAGTTCGGCCTCCCCGCGTTCAGGATGCCACTGCACCCCCACCACCCATGGGTGCTCCATGGATTCCACCCCCTCGATCAAACCGTCCTCCGCCCAGACCGTCGCCCTCAAAGAGGGAGCCAGGTTGCGGATCGCCTGGTGGTGAAAGGAATTGATGAACAGCTCGGACGCGCCGAAGATCCCGTGCAAGCATGAGTCCGGCTCCACCCGCGCCGCGTGCCAGCGCTGGTCGATGGGTGCGTCCTGCTCGTGGACAATGAGGCTGTCGGGGCGCTCGGAGGGGAGGTCCTGGTACAGCGTGCCGCCCAGCGCCACGTTCAAGAGCTGAACCCCCCGGCAGATCGCAAGCACGGGAAGACCCCGCTCCAGTGCGCCCGCCAGTACGGCAAACTCCATTTCGTCACGCTCGGGGGTGACCGTACCCAGGGCCGGATGGGGAGGCTGACCATAGCGCGCCGGGTCTACGTCTTCCCCACCCGACAGGACCAGACCGTGGACCATGTCCAGCATGCGGCCGAGCGAATCCTGACCGTGTGCAGGTGAGAGCAGTATGGCAGTGGCTCCATGCCGTTCGACGGCTTCCACATAGCCCGCGTTCAATATCACCTGCGGACCCCGGGCGGTTGCCGGGGTCCGCATCGTGGTGGTAATCCCGATCAGCGGCGTCATGACTTGTTGGTGGCCGTGTCGATGTCCGGGTCCGCATCCGGCGGGGTACCGGCCTCGTGCACTGGCTCCAGCTCCTGCGCGATCTCGGCTTCGTTGATCACGCGCGCGACATCCATCACCACGTCACCGGGGTTCAGGTTGATCAGGCGTACTCCCTGAGTGTTCCTGCCGATCACCCGGATGCCGTCCACCGACTGCCGGTTGACGACCCCTCCGCGGGTGATCACCATCAGCTCGTCACCGGGAAGAACCTCCTTGATCGCCACCACCTTGCCGGTCTTGTCGGTGGTACGGACGTTGATCACGCCCCTGCCGCCACGACGCTGTAGCCGGTAATCCTCAATTCCCGTCCGCTTGCCCATGCCGCGCTCGGTCACCACCAGCAGGGTGCTCCCCTGCTTTAGCACCACCATGCCGATCACCCGGTCGCCCTCGCCGAGCATGATGCCGCGCACCCCGGTGGTGGCGCGGCCCATCTCGCGCACGTCGCTCTCCTGGAAGCGCACCGCGATTCCCTCATGGGTGGCAAGCACCACGTCGTGCCGCCCGTCGGTAAGCTGCACGTCGATCAGCTCGTCATCCTCCAGGACGTTCATGGCGTTGATTCCCACCGCGCGCGGATTCCAAAGGCCGCAAGCGAGGTTTTTTTCACCGTTCCCTTGCGGGTGGCGAAGATCAGATATCGGTCCGGCGAAAATTCCCGCACCGGCACCAGCGCCGCAATCCGCTCGTCGTTGTCCATGTTGAGCAGGTTGACCATCGGCTTGCCGCGGCTCGCACGCGCGCCCACCGGGATCTCGTGCACCTTGAGCCAGTAGCACTGCCCGTCACGGTAAACATCAGGTAGTCGTGGGTGCTCGCCAGGAAGAGGTGCTCCACCCAATCCTCCTCTTTGGTCCCCATCCCCGCGATCCCCCGCCCGCCCCGCGCTTGATTCCGGTAGGTATCCACCGGAATACGCTTGATGTAGCCGGTGTGGCTGACGGTGATCACCATCTCCTCATCGGCGATCAGGTCTTCGATGGAGAGGTTGCTGGTGTCGCCAAGCACCTGGGTGCGCCGCTCGTCGCCGTAGCGGTCGGCAACCTCGGCAAGCTCATCCTTGATGATGGTGAACCGCCGCTCCTGGGAAGCCAGGATCTCCTGCAGGTCCGCGATGGTGGCACGAACCTCGGCGAGCTCCGCTTCCAGTTGCTCGATCTCCAGCCCCGTGAGGCGGGCAAGGCGCATGTTCAGGATGGCGTCGGACTGCCGCTCGGAAAGGGTGAAACGCTCCCGCAGCCGCTCACCCGCCTCCTGCGTGGTATCCGAGTCGCGGATGATGGCGATGGTTTCATCGATGTTGTCGACGGCGATCTTGAGCCCCTCCAGGATGTGCTCCCGCTCGCGCGCCTTGCGCAGCTCGAACTCGGTACGCCGCACCACGACTTCGTGCCGGTGCTCCAGGAAGTAGTGGAGCATCTGCTTCAGGTTCAGCACGCGGGGCACACCATTCACCAGCGAAAGCATGATCGTCCCGAAGGTGCTCTGCATCGCGGTGTGCTTGAAGAGCTGGTTGAGGATGATGTGCGGAATCGCGTCGCGCTTGATCTCGATCACGATGCGCATGCCGTCCCGGTCCGATTCGTCGCGCAGGTCGGAGATTCCTCGATCTTCTTGTCGCGCACCAGCTCGGCGATGTTTTCGATCAGCCGGGCCTTGTTGACCATGAAGGGGAGCTCGGAAACCACGATGCGCTCCCGCCCGCCTTCGCGCTCTTCGACCGCCGCCAGCGCACGCATCACGACGCGTCCACGGCCTGTCTGGTACGCGTCCGTAAAGCCGTCGCGCCCGCAGACCACACCGCCCGTGGGGAAGTCAGACCGCGTACGAACTGCATCAAATCTTCAACCGTGGCTTCCGAATTGTCGATCAGGTGCACGCAGGCATCAACCACCTCCCGCAAATTGTGCGGAGGAATGTTGGTCGCCATCCCCACGGCGATGCCGCTGCTGCCATTGACCAGCAGGTTGGGCACACGGGCAGGCAGCACCGTGGGCTCCTGCAGCCGATCATCAAAGTTGGGGCGGAAGTCTACGGTGTCCTGGTCGATGTCGGCGAGCATCTCCACTGCGATCTGGGAGAGCCGCTTCGGTGTAGCGGTACGCCGCGGCTGCGTCTCCATCGATGCTGCCGAAGTTGCCCTGCTCCTGCACCAGCGGATAGCGCAGGGAGAAGTCCTGCACCATCCTCACCATGGCGTCGTACACGGCACTGTCGCCGTGCGGGTGGTACTTGCCCAGTACGTCACCCACTACCGTTGCACTCTTCTTAAAGGCACGGGTGGGGAGCAGCCCCGCTTCGTGCATGGCGTAGAGGATCCTGCGGTGCACGGGCTTGAGCCCGTCTCGCACGTCGGGAAGCGCGCGCTGCACGATCACGCTCATCGAGTAGTCGATGAACGCTTCGCGCATCTCGTCTTCGATCAGGCGGGAAGGATCCGCTGCGTCTGCTCGACGGGTCCGTTCTGCTCGGGCGTAAAGTCGTCGGCCATTGGGTATGCTCGAAACGTCTAAGTTCAGGGCTTTGAACTTGTTACCCCGAACGGGCAGGTGGGTGCCGCTGGAAATGGCATGAAATGCATAGAATTTACGGCGCAGCAAACCGTTTCGCCAGCACCAGCAGGAGCATCTCTCCCTCTGATGGGCACGCACCGTGCACCCCGGCATCGGCAATCAACACGCTCAAACCGGAACAAACGAGGCTGTGATGTGCGATGAGGTGCGATCCAACTCCGAAATTTCCCGACGCCACCTGCTGAAGATAGCCGGCGTGGCTGGCGCCGGTGCGCTTGCCGGCGCAGGCATACCCAACACCCTGTACGCGGATGAGCTGCCTCCGCTCCCCTCCGACGCCACTCCGGACCAGGCGCTCCAGACGCTGATGGCGGGCAACAAGCGCTTCATGGCCGGCAAGGTAACCTCGCCCAACCGAACGCTGGCGCGCCTCCAGGCGCTCGGTGAAAAGCAGGCCCCGTACGCCTCCGTGCTCGGCTGCGCCGATTCGCGCGTGCCGGTGGAGGTTCTCTTCGACACAGGCTTCGGGGACGTGTTCGTTTGCCGTGCGGCCGGCAACATCGCCACCCCGCAGATCATCGGCAGCCTGGAGTATGGCACGATTGTGCTCGGCTCCAAGGTATTGATGGTGCTGGGTCACGTGGCGTGCGGTGCGGTATCCGCCACGCTGAAGGGCGATCCCGTACCCGGGCAGATCGGCAGTCTTTACCCGTACATCTACCCGTCGATCGCGCAGGCGCGGAGCAAGGACCTGAACACCGTCGTCGCCCAGAACGTGCGGTACCAGGTGGATCTGCTCCGCAACGCATCGCCCGTCATCCGGGACCTGACGCGCGAAAAGAAGCTTCGGGTGGTCGGCGGGGTATTCGATTTCCACGACGGCAGGGTGACGCTGCTGGACACGTAAGGCCTTCAGCAGCCCTCACCCCGGCGCTACGCGCCACCCCTCTCCCACGAGTGGGAGAGGGACTACAACCCCTACAACACAGGCACGCCTGAACTTGGCTCCCTCCCCCAGAATTGAGGGAGGGCTGGGGGTCGGGGCGTTTACTGGCTCCCCCGCCGATACGTCCGCGTCTGGTCGTCGATGCGCAGGTAGCGGTCGCGCAGCTCGGTTTCACGGCTCACCAGCGGCACTTCCTGACCCCGGATGAAAACGTGCTGCACGGGAGTGAGCAGCTCCAGCGGATCACCACCCCACACCACCACGTTGGCAACCTTGCCAGGAGCGAGAGAGCCGTAGTTCCTGTCGAGACCCCAGATCTGCGCGGGTGCCAGGGTGATCGCCCGGAGGGCTTCCTCGTAGGGCAGGCCGTAGGCTACCGCATTCCCCGCCTCCTGCCGCAGGTTGAAAGATTTGAAGGTCTCGCCCGAAGTAATTGCCACCTGCACTCCCGCGCGGCGCAGCCGTGCGGCGTTCTCGTATGTCGCACCCAGCTTCTCAAAGGTATCTGGCAGATTCTGCAGCACCTTGACCATTACAGGCACTCGAGCCCGGGCGAGGTCATCGGCTACCATCCACGCCTCGGTGCCGCCGTAGATCATCAAGCGGAAATTGTACTCCCGAGCGAGGCGCAGCGCCGTCTGGATGTCACTTGCGCGGTGCGCTTCAAGCACGAAGGGGATGCGGCGGTCAAGGACCATCTGCAAGGCCTCCAAGTCCGACCGGCTTACCGCGTACTCTCGGGTCTGGCCACGCTCGAACGCCTGGCGGTTGCGTGCATATGCGCGGGCATCACTCAGCACTTCACGAAGACGCAGCGTGGTAGTCCCCCGTGCGCCCTTGATGGCGCCGCGGGCCGACTCACCCAAGTTCCCATACATCGCGACAGGCGAGCGCACCAGCATCGCATCCACGTCGCGCCCGAGCAGATCGAGCACCACTCCCTGCCCCGCGATCAGCCCGCCCTGCGGCCGGCTCACCGCGGTGGTAACTCCCGCGACTCGGGTGATCGGAATCACGATCGAGTTGGGGTTCAGGCCGTCCACTACGTTGAACGCGGCGGCGACCAGGTCATCCTCCTCTTCGCCGATCCTGAAATCGTTGGTCTCGACGATCTGCTCGATCTCCACCAGTCCGATGTTGGTGCCGGATTCGAACAGGCCCGGTGTCACGATCCTGCCGCGTGCATCGATCCGCCGGGCACCCGCCGGAACGGCCACATTCCGCCCCGCGGCGACGATCCGCCCGTCTCGAATCAGCACCGTGCCGTCCTGGATCGCGGCACCAGTCATCGTGTGCACCGTGCCACCCTCGATGGCGATGGTTTGCGCATGGCCGGGCGCAGCGCCAAGAGCCGCTGCGGCAGCCAGCAAGAAGATGGTCGTTTTCACTGGGTAGCTCCCCTGGGAAGAATGCCCACCTCGAAGTCGGTTCTGGGCTGCAGCGCCGGGTTGCGGCGGTCGAACATCAAAGCCCCATCGATGAATACCTGGTCCGCCCGGGCATACACGCTAAAGGGGTTGTGGGACCAGATGACCACGTCGGCCTGCTTGCCGGGCTCGAGGGTACCCACCCGGTCGTGCACCCCCAATGCCCAGGCCGCGTTGGCGGTGATCCAGCGGAGGGCGTCGTTCTCGGCGATCTGCAGGCCCGCCTCGCGCCCGGCGAGCAGCGCCTTAGCCGCTTCCTGGTTCAGCTTCTGGATGCCGGTAGGATCGTCGGAGTGGACGATGGCAATGGCTCCCGCGCTGTGCACCAGTGCGACATTCGACTTGGTGAAGTCCAGCGCTTCCATCTTGAACCCCCACCAGTCCGCCCACAGAGAGCCGGAAACGCTGTCCCGCGCCAGGAGGTCGCGGATCTTGTACGCCTCCACCCCGTGGTGGAAGGAGCGCACCTTGTAGCCGAACTCCCGCGCCATGTCCAGCACCAGCGCCATCTCATCGGCCCGGTAGCAGTGATTGTGCACCAGGATCTCGCCCCGAAGCACTCCCACGAGCGTTTCCAGCTCCAGGTCGCGCGTCGGCGCTGTACCGGAGCGGCCGCCGCGCTCCCACCCGTCCATCTTCTGCCGGTGCTCGGCAGCCCGGATCCATGCGGCACGGTATCCAGCGAAGTTCCCCATCCGCGTGGAAGGGGCGCGATTCCGGGTCCCGTATACCCGCTTTGGGTTCTCCCCGCACGCCATCTTCAGCCCATACGGCGCGCCGGGAAACTTCATCGCCTGAACCGTTCGCGCGGGAACGTTTTTGAGCGTCACGCTCCGGCCGCCGAACAGGTTGGCCGAGCCCGGGAGGATCTGCAACGAGGTGATTCCCCCTTCGAGGGCACGGACGAATCCCGGATCCTGTGGCCATACCGAGTGCTCCACCCACACCTCCGCGGTGACGGGGTCCGTGGCCTCATTGCCGTCGGAGTGCGCTTGCACGCCGGGGCTGGCGTATGCGCCAAGGTGGGAATGTGTATCGATGATCCCCGGGGTCACGAATCGGCCGGACGCGTCGATTACGGTTGCGCCTTGGGGCGCGTTCACCGTCTGGCCTACCGCCGTGATGCGCCCATTCTCCAGCAGGAGCTGTCCGTTGGGGATCACCTGCCCGGCCGCGGTCATCACCGTTCCGCCGCGGATTACCGTTGCGCGGGAGGCGAATGGCCGATAGGTGGATGGATACGGATTGGCGGCGCGAGCGGCCGCCAGGGTGTCTCGGGGCGCAGGGGCAGTCGCTGGGCGACGGGCCCCCTGCGCACATCCAGCGGCACCCAGCAGCAAGAGTGCGGTTAGCGCACGGGTCATGAAACGACTCCTGGGAAGATGTAAATCGGAATTGCGCATACTACCGTTCGCGCGGAAGCAGCGTCAAGCCCGAAGCACCTCGGGCGTCCACCACGGGCGATCCTAAGTGTCCGCAGGCGAGGACACTCCAGGTAGAGCATTTGGCTAACCGCGCGCTAACTGCCAACCATGCAAAGCTT
>JAUJOM010000091.1 GCA_030447645.1 Longimicrobiaceae bacterium
TGGCGACAAGCGTCACCAGCGGCAGGTAGAAGACGATCACCAGCGGGTGCTCCGCGGTCAACTTGCGAATCGTCACGTATGCGCCCGCGCTGCAGAGGGCCCCGGTGAGCGCAAGCCCCACCGCGAGGGGACTCAGCTGCGAGGTGCTTCCGAAGAGGAACCCCGGGCGGGCAATTAGCAACACGCCAAGGAAGCTCACCAGCACACCGCCTACATCCCATCGCCCCATGTGCTCGCGGAGGAGAAGTGCGGCCAGGATGGCAGTAAAGATCGGGTTGGTGTACTGGATGATGCTGGCCTCGGCGAGCGGAAGGTGCACCAGTGAGTAGTAGAAGAAGCTGAGCGCAGTAAATCCGAGCAGCCCTCGCAGCAGAAGGAGCCGCTTGTTCTTGCCCCAGATGTTCACACCTGCCCGGCGCCCCAGCAGGTAGCTGAGCGCGAGGGTGATGACCGCCCGCACCAGAACGATTTCCTGGCTGGGGAGGCGCTGACCCGCCACCTTCACCAGCAGGCTCATAAGGGAGAACCAGAACGCACCGAGCGCCATGTATCGAAGTCCGAGTGGCACAGACCGCGAAAAACGGCGCACTCCCTTCGCTATCCGGAATTCATCTCTGATCCCGTTTGACGCTCCGCCGGCACGAACTGGGTGCCGTAATCCGCTCTGAATCCGCTCCAATCCGCTCAAGCTCGTGTCCGTACCTCTCGCCATGTCCGTGATACACCCCAGTAATGGACCTCCCTACCTGCGGATGCGGCTACGCTGCTCCGCGGCTTTTTCAACCAGGCGCCGGAGCTCCCGGATTGGCTCGGGATTGTCATCGACCTGCAACCGAAGCACGACATCGTTGTTGAGCCACACGCCTCCATCCTCCTTTACAATCAGCATTGCCGCCGACTGCATTCCGCGTGTATCTCCTCCCGCAGCTTGTCCGGCCTCCAGTGCGGCTAGAAGACGAAGCGACAGGTGACCTTCGGTGCGTGAAAAGGCATCCACCATGCGCTTCACCACTGCTTCGCCTGCAAGGATATTCCCCTGTGCTGTGCAAAAGTGCTTGGTTTGATCACACCTCGCGTGTCCTGCCCAGGCACTTGCCTTTGGTCCTGTCAACGCGGCCACCTCGCCTCGTTGGTTGATCACCGCAAGCTGGCGTCCCTGTTTGGTCCAGTTCTCCGGCCGCGGGTCCGGGTCAGCGCCCCAAACCAGCTGAACAACGGCTTCGGGAGAAATGCGCCGGCGGAGCAGTTCAAGCGCCTGTGGGCCATAGCTGACATCCACGATGGCCTGCGTGGCTACGACTCCTGTCCCCGCCTCCGCCCAAAGTACTCCATTGCCTACAGAGAAGACTCGTGACTGCACAGCCCCACCGATCTCGCCGGTGGCGGGATCGTAGCCAAGGATGGAAAAAGTCGCTACAGGTGGCCACTGCTGGGCTCGGGCCACACCGGGAAGCACCAGAGCGATGAAAGCGACCCAAAGAAGCCGACGCATACATTTTCTCCATGTACCGGGAAGGATGCCCGCGTTGGCCGGGCACGCGGCATGTGTCCGCACATGCTGGGCCGGGTTGTGCGAACTCGCTATCGGATCCAGGGTACGGCAAGCGTGGAGGGCGAGATGTCGGGGCGCCCTACCTCCTGGGATACAAAGGACGATTCCATGAACGCTCCATTTGCCGTTGGCGTGGCGGCTCTGCTGCTTGGAAGCGCGTTGATCACCCCCGCCTCAGCACAGCGCCCCACCCGGCATGGTGAGCGCGCGGAGCGGGGCGGGCGTGCGGTTGTCGGGATCGGGAGCGCCCGGGGTGAAACTGGGCGTGCCGGGGCAGATCCCCGCGGAGTGGCCGGTGATCCGCGCACTGTGGGCAGGCCACCGGCTGACCGTGGGAGGGATCCCCGCTGGGGTAGCTACTATCCGGACGACCGGTATCCGTACGGGGTGTACCACGGCGGGCGCTACCGACACCACGGGCTTCATGTGGGGGCGCACTTCGGCAGCGCGTTCATCATCCTGGCGGTTCCGGTTGTTTACCCTACCTATGTATACGCGGCTCCATACTCCATCCGTTACAGCGCGACCGGGGCGAGCACCGTCATGCAGGGCGATCTCGGAGGGGCCGCCGCGGCCGTGGCGGTAGATTATCTCGCCGGTGGAGTCGTGCGTCTGACCTGGCGCCCTGATGGCCGGGCGGTGGCGGAGGTGGGATTGTTCCTCGCGG
>JAUJOM010000002.1:0-28974 GCA_030447645.1 Longimicrobiaceae bacterium
CTGCGCAAAGACTGAGAACAGATATTGCACGAACGCCTCCTTGCAGGAACAAACAAGTGAGGAGGCGCGGGATGAATCGACTCCGTGAGTCTGGTGACCCACTACCGCAGCCCAAGGGACCCTTCAGCGATGCTGAAGCCCTCGAGCTGTTGCTGGCCTATCGCAAGGACCCGTCAAACGTGCCCTGCCCGCGCTGCGGGCCGGATCAGATAGAAGTGCTAGCGTTCATTGAGCCGGAGATCGACCCCAACGGGTTCGCATCCATGACTGAGCCGGAGGGTGAATACGCGGCTGCACTGTACTGCCATACCTGCCAGCGCGCCGTGGGAATTTTGGCGGGTGCCTCGCGCGAAGACTAGGCAAGCTGGCGCTTCGTCAGCGACGAACCTGCGCACTCCCCCGAAGCAGCGTCATCGGCCCGAACATCGGCTGGCCAAGCAAGCCCGCATCCACTCCGAAGCGACCCTCGAGCTGGTAAGCGATGGGCGACCCGGTCAACGCGCGGGGGAGCAGCGAAGCGAGGCGCGGCACGTCTGAAAAGTTCACCTGGATCTCCAGCGGCACGATGCTTTCCCCGCCGGCGGCGAGGGGCACTCCCAGCGGAAAGTCGACGCGGGCAGCCTGAGTTCCTTCCAGCAGCAATCCACCCGACAGATTGACCAGGCGCACACCCACCGGGTTCGGGTTGCTGACCCGCGCGTACAAACGCACACTGGCGCCGCCAAGGGGATTTCCGGGAGAGGGGCCCACCAGCCGTACCTCCGCGGGGCGCTCATCCGTGGCGAAGCCGAGTGGCTGGACCACCTGACCGAGCGTAGCGCATCCGGAGGCGATCACGAACGCGGCCATCCAGGGGCCGCGAACAAGTAGTTTTTTCATACCGCCGCACCTCGCAACCGCCGTGCCCACGTGGAACGGGATGTGCGTAACCGGGTGGACTCGTTGCGCACAGTGGCTCAACACGTACTGGCAAGGAGATTCCGGTGGACACACAGACAGCGCGCGCACCTACCTCCGACGTATTGGACGGCTTGAACGACCTGCTCCAACTCGATCACGATGCGGTCGGCGCGTACGACGTCGCCATGGACAAGCTCCAGGATCGCGACTACGCGGCGCAGATCGCCGGGTACCGGCGCGACCATGAGCGCCACATCCGCGAACTCAATGAGCTGATCGCCGAGCTTGGGGGCACACCCAAGAACGAGCCCCACGCGACTGGCCCCTTCAAACAGGCGCTGCAAAGCCTCGGCGGAATCGCGGGCGACAAGGGGCTGCTGATCTCCTGGCGCACCAACGAGCTGGCGACGCGCACCAAGTACGATAGCTACGCCCAAAAGGCCAACCACTGGCCGGCCAACGTGAAAGCGGTGGTGGATCGGGCCGCTCTGGATGAAGAACGCCACTACCGCTGGGTGGCCGACGTGCTTCAGCATCTCGGTGTAGGGTCCGGCGAAGGGGTGGAAACCGACCTTGCCAACAAGATGCGGGAGCGGGCGGGAGCTGCGGCGGCGGGTGGTTCCACCATCGACAACGTCAAGGAGCGGGTCAGCGACCTGGCGGAGCAGGCCCGCACCAAGGTGAGTGACCTGACGGATACCGCTCGAACTCGTGTTTCCGACCTGGCTGGTGATGCCCGGGATCGTGTGGTGGACATTCCCGGTGCCGCTCGGGAGCGGGTGGCGAGTGGCCTCGATGCAGCCGCCGGACGATTGAGCAGTGTCGGCCAGGATGCCAATAGTGGTCCGATGGCGCGGGTAGCTCCCGTTGCCGCGGGGCTGGGCGGAGGGCTCGCGAGCACCGCGCGCTTCGTGCGCGAAGGCGATGCCGAGCAGATCCGGGAGGGAGTGGAAGGGCGGGTGCGGGAAAGCCCCGCGCAAACCCTGCTGATCGCGGCCGTAGCCGGCTTCGTGGTCGGCCGACTTCTACGCTAACGGGGGACTACATGGCCGAAACTCGCGAAACGTACGTTGCCGGCGAAGGCGATTCGACGCCGCGCACTGGAAGCAACATGGGCGATATGGATCGGATGCTGGACGATACGCTAGCCAGCACCGAGCGTACTGACCGCACATCAAGCGTGCGTGCTGATGATGTCGAGGACATCGACGTCGATTACGCCGGTGGCGGCACCAGTGGCGGAGTTGCGCGGCGCATCGACACTGATGATCCGGACGCGGTCCGCTCGGAGATCGAGCACACCCGTGCGCGAATGTCCGGAACCATCGACGAGATCGAGGATGCACTCCTCCGCAAAAAGGAAAACATCCAGGATCGCTTGAACGTTTTTTCGCCGGTCCGGAACAACCCGTTGCCGAGCGTTGGGATCGCCTTCGGGGCAGGATTGCTCCTCGGCTACCTGACGGCCGAAGGGGATGATGGCTACGATCGTCATCATCCGGATACCGACGACGACGAGTTCTGGTCGCGTCGCGCCTCGGATTGGGAAGCGCGTGCCCGAAGGCTGCTCGACCTGGCGAAGCGGCAGGAAGTCGAGTTGAGCGAGCTGCGAGGCCGCTCGCCGACCGCCACCGCCGCGGGTGCCTCTTCCATGGGTGCCGGTATGACTCCGCGCCCATACGGGGTGGGTATGGAATCGTCGAGTGACAGCTACGAGGTCACACTAGAGGAGGATGAAAGCCGCTGGAGCCGGCTGAGCTCGCCGCTGCGAAGTGTGGGCGACACGGTGGTCGAAAGCTTGACCAGCTTTCTCGCCCGCGCCACCCGAGAGCTGAGCGGCACCCAGCACCGCTGATCGGCAGGATGTCGCGCGTCGGTGCAGCCGCTAAGCACTGCCGATCAGCAGAGCAGCGGCTGCACCAGTGACCTGATTCGCGACTTTTCTCGCTTGCCACGCCCCTGAAAGCTACACTTCGAGGCCTGGCGGCTGGGGCAGTGGTGCTCGCCTTGGTCGCCATTTGTGTGCGCCTGGGCTTCTGGCAGCTCCATCGGCTGGAGGAGCGGCGCACATACAATAGCGTACTCCGCACGGCTGCCGCGCTCCCCCCATTAAATCTGGATACAGCGACCCTGCAGGCACTGACCCGCGAACCTGCCCGCTTCGTGAACCGCCGGGTTCGGGTCCGCGGGAGGTACGATCCGGCCGGTGAGATCGTGCTGCGGGGCCGCGCGCAAAGCGGCCGCCCCGGGGTTCACATCGTAACCCCACTCCGGCTGGCGGGGAGCAACCTCGCCGTGGCGGTGAACCGGGGGTGGGCGCCCTCTCCGGACGCACTGTCGGTGAGTGCTGACCTGCTCCGGGAGCTGGGCCCGCGCGAAGTCGAGGGGGTGCTGCTCGCCATCCCATCGGGAGAGGGCGGGCCTCAGCCCGCGGGAGGTACCTGGCTGCGCCTAAATCTGGAAGGTCTGCGCCAGCGAGTCGTGTACCCGGTGCTTCCGCTTTACATCCAGCAGCTCGCCCCGCCATCGACTACCGAGCCGCTGCAGCGCGTTCCCACGCCGGAGTTAGACGAAGGGCCCCATCTATCCTATGCTATCCAGTGGTTCAGCTTCGCCGCAATCGCCCTGATCGGATTCATCCTGGTGGCCCGGCGGCGCCCTTGAGCAGGGGTGCGTATCTTGCACCAATTCACCCCCATCCGAGGCCTACTTCAACTTCAGGAGACAGCACGATGGCACGGTACGGATGGGATTACGACAGGAACCGCAGCCGCATGCGTGGGGACGACGCATACACGGGAACCCAGCGTGGACGGTACGGCACCGAGTACGACACCGACTACGGCTTCGACGGTTACAGTGCCGGGATGGGCGGCTACAACACCGGGCGGAGCGGCTATGCGGGCCGGAGCTACGGCGGCGAGTACATGGACACCACCGATGGATACGGCTCCGCTGAGGGTGCACGTGGTCGCGGGGGTGACCTGGGCCGGATGCGCGCGGTCGACATCATGACCGAAAACCCGGAAACCGTTACTGCCGATGCCACCCTGGTCGAAGCCGCCCGCAAGATGCGCGACCTGAATGTCGGCATCATCCCCGTGGTGGAAAGTGAGCAGAGCCGACGTCTGCGCGGTGTGATCACGGACCGCGACATCGCCGTTCGTGCGGTCGCCGAAGGCCTGGACGTGAACAGCAGCACGGTTCAGGAGTGCATGACGCCGCAGGTGGAAAGCTGCAACAAGAATGACAGCGTCCGCCAGGTCATGCAGCTGATGCAGCGGGAGCAGGTGCGGCGCGTCCCCATAACCGACCGGGAAGGGCGGCTCGTGGGGATCATCGCTCAAGCCGACATCGCCACCGATCTGGAGGGCCACGACGGAGCGTACATGGTCGCCGATACGGTGGAGCGTATCAGCGAGTCGGACAGTCCGCTACGAGGCCGGGAGAGCGGCCGGGGCGGTAGGAACCGGGATTACTAGCCGGCGGCTAGGGTGGGGAGGGCGGCTCAGGGCCCGTCCTCCCGCCACCGCCGCAGTACCAGGGAGGTGTTGGCCCCACCGAAACCGAACGCGTTGGACATGACGATGTCCAGCTTCGCCTGCCGGGCCACTCCGGGCACGTAATCCAGATCGCAGGCAGGATCCGGCTCTTCCAGGTTGATCGTCGCCGGAATCACCTGCTCCTGAAGGGCCATCACGCAGAAACCGGCTTCAATCGACGCGGAGGCACCCAGCGCGTGCCCTGTCATCGATTTGGTCGAAGACACCGGCACCCGGTTGGCATGGGTGCCGAACACGCTGCGGATCGCGCGGGTTTCCGCCAGGTCGCCTATCGGGGTAGAGGTCCCGTGGGCATTCACGTAGTCCACCTCCTCCGGTGCAACCCGTGCGTTCCGCAACGTCGCACGCATCGCACGGGCCGCTCCGGCGCCATCGTCCGGTGGTGAGGTGACGTGGTGCGCGTCAGCACTCATGCCGAAGCCGGCTACCTCAGCCAAAATGGTTGCGCCGCGCTCCCGCGCCGCTTCAGCCTCCTCCAGCACCAGGATCCCCGCACCTTCCGCATGCACAAAGCCGTTCCGTCGCCGGTCAAAGGGCCTGGATGCGTTTTCCGGGCGATCATACTCGGTGGCCAGCGCTCGCGCGGCCTGGTACCCGGCGAAGGAGAGCGGCACGAGGCACGCCTCCGCACTGCCGGTGATCATCAGGGTGGCGTCTCCGCGCCGGATCGCGTGGAAGGCTTCGCCGATCGCGTGGTTGCCGGTGGCGCATGCGGAGACCGGGGCGTAGTTGGGGCCCGTCGCGCCGACGCGCATGGCGATCTGCCCCGCGGCGAGATTGATGACGCTTCCAGGCACCAGAAATGGGGATACCCGCTGCGCTCCTCGGCTCGCCATGGTCGCCGCGCTTTCCAGGATCATGTTCAACCCCCCGATCCCGGAGCCGACGATCACTCCTGCCTCGTCCGGGTGGGGAAGGGGAGACAGCCCGCCGAAACCCGCCTGCCGCAGCGCTTCGTCCGCCGCCACCAGCGCGTACTGGATGAAGGTGTCCATGCGGCGTGCATCCCTGCGGTCCACCACCCCATCGGGAGAAAAGTTCTTCACTTCTCCGGCGATGGCTACTTCGGGGGGGAGTCCGTGCAGCGCGCAGCGGGTCAGCGGGCCGATTCCCGAGCGTCCGGCGACAATCCCCTCCCAGCTTTCACGCGCCGAGTTGCCCAGTGGGGAAAGGATGCCGATTCCGGTAACTACAACGCGGCGATGCAATTCAAAGACGCTCGAGCAGCAGATCCGGTGTCCACCCCGCCAGCAGGGCGGCCAGGCTGCTGAACGAGCCAGTGATGAGGAGCACTCCCACACCCAGGAGCAGGGCGCCGCTCGCGCGGTTCACCCAGGGTAGCCAGCCACGGAAGCGCTGGAGGACGTGGAGAAAACGGTCCAGTAAAAGCGTAGCGGCAAGAAAGGGGAGCGCCAGGCCCAGCGAGTACATGGCGAGCAGGCCGGTGCCTTCGGTAACCGAGCCGCGCGTCCCGGCGAGCGTCAGGATACCACCAAGCGTGGGACCGATGCACGGCGTCCACCCGGCCCCAAAAGTGACGCCTACCAGCAGCGTTCCCAAGTATCCAACCGGCTTGTCCGCGAAGTGCACCCGCCATTCCCGCTCGGCACCGGGTATCCGGAGCAGCCCGAGCAGGTAGAGTGCGAAAACGATCAGCAGCACTCCACCGGCGCGCTCGATCCAGCCCCGGGCATACCCGAAGAGCGCACCCAGAAAAGTTGCGGAAGCGCCGAGGATCAGGAAAACGGCGGAAAAGCCCAGGACGAACAGGAGGCCATGCACCAGCACGACGCGCCGCTCCCGTAACCGGCGCGGCTCGGCGAGCTGGTCCAGGCCAACCCCGGTGATAAAAGTTGCGTAACTCGGGACCAGTGGGAGCACGCATGGCGACAGGAAGCTGAGCAAACCGGCTCCGAAGGCCACCCCGAATCCCAGCGAGCCCCCCATGGCTTGGTTAGGACGTAGCCGGCATGAGCTCGGCTTTCGGGGATGCGCCGGTGAAGCGGCGCACGCCGGAAAGCAGGAAGTCGACCACGTCGCTCGCGCTGTACTCGGTGCGGCCCGCCCCGACAAAGCGGTGAATGATCTTCAGGTCATCGCCCGAGGTGATCAAAGGGTTTTCCGTGAACCCGGCATCCCGCACCTGGCCATGCCCGACGGTGGCGAAGAGGGCGTTGCACAGGCACTTGCGACCAGTGGTTTCGTCCACGTCCCCACCCTTTTTTACGAATGTATCGACCGGTTCGGCGGCGCACCGGTAGCCTATGCGGCCGCTCTCCATACGGTACGCGCTACGCAAATACCCGAGGTCGCAGACCCGCTCGCGCGCCTGGTAAGTGACCGGGTCGGACATCGTACCCCCGATCTGCACCACCTTGAAGGGAAATCCGGTCGGGGACGCCCTTCCGTCCGTAAGCACGTCGATACTGTCCTCCTGCGCGTCCAGGAGCACCCGCTTCTTCAGGGCAGCATCGATTCCCGACTCGTCGCAGTAGGCGAAGAGCGTACCCACCTGAATACCCGCCCCTCCGGCATCGAGCACCTCCTGCAGCTTTTCCGGGGAGCCGGACCCACCTGCTACCCAGAACGGGAGGCCCAGGTCACGCATCTTTGCCAGATCCACCACGTCGCGCTCTCCGTACAACGGCTCGCCACGGTCATTGCGCTGAATTTCGCCGCGCGGGGGCGCATTGTGCCCACCCGCTGTCGGCCCCTCGATGATGAAGCCATCCACCCGGCCGGACGCCTTCTTGGCGAGCATGGCCGCGAGCGAGTTGGAGGCGATGATCGGAAGGAATCGGGGGCGCTTCAGCGTCGGCGGCTCGCCATCCCAGTGGCGCGCTGGGTCAAACTCCAGGTGCTCCGCTTCGCCCGGGGCGAGGCCTTCCACGTCGAACTTCATGGACGCCTTCAGCCCCTCGGCGAAGCGATCCAGGACGCCCGGGATGTCCTTGGGAATGCCGGCGCCCATCAGCACATAGTCCACGCCGGCGAGCATGGCTCCATACAGAGTGGCGAGGTTGGGCATCTGCACCTTGGTGAGCAGATTGATGCCCACCGGCCCGCTGTGTCCTTCCTTGGCGAGATATACTTCCACGAACGAGGCCAGCACCGTAAGCTGCTCCCGTACCCTGCTCACCACCTGCTTGTACATCGGTACCGGCTTGTACGGCATGTCCTCGGAGCGTCCTTCTGGGATGAAGTAGCTCTTTAGAACCTGCGCGCTGACTTCCGGCAGGGGGAAGGCGGCCATCGCCCGGCGGACATGGCCGCCGCTGTCACCGTCCTGAAGGCGGCGCACGATCAGCGTATCAATGCAGGTACCGGACACCACGCCAAGCTGCCCGTGCATGGACACAGCCTTGGCGAGGACCCAGTTGGAAACTCCCACGCCCATACCACCTTGGATGATGAGCGGGTGCTGGGCAGCAGCAATCATGCGGCTCCGAGTGCGAAGGTGAACACGAAATATAAACACATCTAGCGGGAGTGCAATGCGTTGCGTACCTTCCGCAGCATGTCCACGCTTGCTCCCGCCACCCTTGAAGGGTGGTATGTTTTGCACCAAGCCTGGTCCACCGACTGGCCGGCGTTACGATCACTCGCCCCGGAAGAGCGGCAGGCGGTGGTGGACGACGCCCGGGCGCTGTTCGAGGCAATGGCCGCACCGACCGAGGGTGGCTGGAGCACGCCCTGTCGCCTCGTCGGGGGTGGCGCGGACTGGCTCTTCGTGCATTTCCGCCCCAGCCTTGAAGCGCTTACCGAAGTGGAGCTTCGGCTGCGCACGTCGCGGCTCGGGAATTGGCTCCGGTTGGAATTTGATTACCTTTCCATCACGGAAGCCGGCCTGTACCACGCAACGGCCGAGGCTGCCCGGACGCACGGTGCCGATACGGAGGCATTCCAGGCAGCGCTGACCGAGGCTGCCCAGGCCGAGCTCGCCACGCCTCACGTCCAGTCCCGGTTGTATCCAGCGCCGCCCGAGGGCATGCCGTACGTGTCCTTTTATCCCATGAGCAAGCGTCGCGCCACCGGTGACAACTGGTACCAGCTGCCGATGGACGAGCGCAGCCGATTGATGCGTGAGCATGGGCTGGTCGGGCGGCGCTACGCCGGACGAATTGTGCAGGTCATCAGCGGCTCGGTCGGTTTGGACGACTGGGAGTGGGCTGTCACCCTCTTCGCCCGAGACCCACTGGACTTCAAACGACTCGTCACCGAGATGCGCTTCGACGAAGCCAGTGCCCGCTACGGCGAGTTCGGCCGCTTTTTTACCGGAATCCGCTTTGCACCCGATGCGTGGGAATCCTTCCTCAATCGAAACCTTTAGTCAATTAGCGGTTATACTTCGCGCATGAACTGGGCTATACCCATCTTGGCCGGTATCGGGGCGTTCGTAATCCGACGCTCCACCGGGCTCGGCCATTTCGGTGCCTTTGTGGCGCAGAGCGGGCGCGCGATCCTGGAGGTGAGAACGTGGGGTCCGATTCTTTTCCTTCAGATGCGACGCATCGGCGTCGATTCGCTTCCCATCGGACTCTTCCTTTCCGCGTTCACCGGGATCGTGCTGGCGCTCCAGGCGTCGTACACCTTTACGGGTGCCATCCCGCTGTACTTCGTCGGCACACTGGTGGGCAAGACGATGATCCTGGAGCTGGGGCCGGTGCTCACCGGGCTCGCGCTGTCCGGACGTGTGGGGGCGAATATCGCGGCGGAGCTCGGGACGATGCGCGTGTCCGAGCAGATCGACGCGCTGGAAACCATGGCGTACGATCCGGTGGCGTATCTGGTGGTGCCGGATCCTGGCGGGTATTCTAATGTTTCCGATCATCGTGGCGTTCGCGAACACCCTCGGCATATCTTCTCCGGGATGATCACGGCGGTCAACATGCTGGACATGTCGACGCAGCAGTTCATCCGCGGGCTGCGGCTGTTCTTTCAGCCGTTTGACGTGGTGTACTCTTCCATCAAGACCATGTCCTTCGGTTTCGTGGTCACCTTGATCGGCTGCTACCAGGGCTTCAATACGCAAGGCGGCGCCGAAAGGTGTGGGGATCGCGACCACTCGTGCCGTGGTGACCGCGAGCGTGCTGATCCTGGTACTGGACGCTTTCTGGGCGGTGGTGCTGCTGTGAGCATTGAAATGCGGGATGTGTACAAATCGTTCGGGAACAAGCACATCCTGTTGGGTCTCTCGCTGGACGTCGCCGAGGGTGAGACCACGGCGCTGGTGGGTTTCTCCGGCGCCGGGAAGTCCGTGTGTCTGAAGCACATCGCCGGGCTGCTCACGCCGGACCGCGGGATGGTGAAGGTCGATGACCAGGAGGTGGCGAAGCTTTCCCGCGAAGACCTGTACAATCTGCGTCGCAGCGTGGGGTACGTTTTTCAGTTCGCCGCCCTCTTCGACTCCATGACCATCGAGGACAACATCGCCATGGGGCTCCTCAAGCAGGGCGGGATGACGGAAGCCCAGATTCGGGATCGGATCGCGGAGTCGCTGGACCTGGTGGAGCTCCATGGCTTCGAAAAGCGCTTCCCGGCTGAACTTTCCGGGGGCCAAAAGAAGCGAGCGGGGTTGGCACGCGCTATCGCCTTCCGTCCCAAGTACCTGCTGTACGACGAACCGACCTCCGGGCTGGACCCGGTCACCACCACGGTGATTGACGAGCTGATCCTGAAGATGAAGCGCGAACTCGGCGTAACCAGCCTGGTGATCACCCACGACATGACCAGCGCGTACCGCATCAGCGATCGGATCGCGATGCTCTTCGAGGGAAAGGTGATCGAGTCGGGTACGCCGGAGCAGATCCGAGCCACGCGGAACATGATCGTGCGGGGGTTCGTTGAAGGAAAGCCGGAGATGGTCGAATCCGCCCAGGCGGCAGCACAGCAAGGAGCACAATGAGAGGGAAAAACGAGGTACTGGTCGGTGTCACCGTCGTCCTTGGCCTGATCGTCATGGCCATTGGGACATTCTGGCTGACGGGCCGCTCCTGGACGCAGCAGCAGCGCGAAATGGTGGGCACCTTTCCACACGTGAGTACGCTTTCGGAAGGCAACAACGTAGTGTACCGCGGCGTACAGGTGGGTCGAGTAGAAAATATCGAACTGTCGGAGCGCGGCAATGGTGTCTTCGTCACCATGAGCGTGGATCCGAAGGTAAGCTTTCCCCAGGACGCCGCCGCGGTGATTGCTCCCGAGTCGCTGTTCGGCGACTACCAGGTGGAGATCGTGAGCCAGGCAGCGTTCCCGGACCTGCAGTTCATGGCATCCACCGATCCCAAGGTGCTCCCCCGGCGCGGCCCTCCCCGACATCTCCCAGCTTACGCAGGTCGCCGCCCGGATCGCAGCGGACATCGAAGTGCTCTCCGACCGAATTCAGATCACCTTTACGGAGGAGACCGCGGTGCGGCTCCGCGAGGCGATCGAGAACGTCAGCGAGGTCTCCGAGCAGCTTGGCGGCTTTGTCGACAAGCAGACCCGCACGTATGACCAGGTGGGGCGCAACGTACTGACCACCACCGAAAACATTTCAAGGGCTTCCCGAAGCGCCGAACAGCTGGTGACCAGCGTTCGTGCCAACGTCGATCAGGGGGAGATTCGCGCGATCCTGACCAATGCGCGTCAGGCATCCGCCAACCTGCAGGCGCTCACTGCCCAGCTTCAAGGTGGCGGCGCTGGTGGTGGCAGCGGCGTTCCTGGCCTGCTGACCCGCGCGGACTCGGTCGCGGTCTCGCTTAACCAGACCGCGCGCAGCGTCAACGCTCTCGTAGAGGATCTCCGCCCCGCTGCCCGCGAGGCGGGGCCTGCCGTGGCCCAGGCCCGGCAAACCCTTGCCGAGGCGCAAGCTACACTTGCCAAGGTAAGCCTGGCCGCTTCGGCCTTTGGCCAGAGTGGCGGTAGCCTGGGGCGGCTGCTAGAGGACCCCGCGCTGTACGAAGAGCTGCAGCGGACAGTGGCCAACATGAGCCGCCTCCTGGCGGACGTGCAGGCCAATCCAGCCAAGTACATCGGCGAGGTGCGGGTTCTCCCCTAGACGTGCGGCTCGTTGTTCGAAAGTACGGCGGGACCTCGGTGGGTACCCCGGAGCGTATCCGCACGGTCGCGCGGCGGGTAGCTGCCGCGCACCGGAGCGGCGAGCAGCTGGTGATCGTGGTTTCCGCGATGGGGGACAGTACTGATGATCTGGTTGCGCTTGCCGGCCAGGTTTCCGGCAGCGAGGCCAGTCGGCGGCACCCGCGGGAGTGGGACATGCTGCTTTCCGCCGGTGAGCGGATCGCGATGGCACTGGTTGCCATGGCGATCCGGGACCAGGGTGTGGAGGCACTGTCCTTCACCGGGAGCCAGGCGGCGATCGTGACGGATGGTGCCCACACCGCCGCGCGCATCCTGGAAGTCCGCGCCGAGCGCGTTCGGGAGGAACTGCGCAGGGGCCGCGTGGTGATCGTGGCGGGCTTTCAAGGGGTGAGCCCCGAGCGGGAAGTGACCACCCTCGGGCGTGGCGGGTCGGACACCACCGCGGTCGCCCTGGCCGCGGCGCTCCGGGCGACTGCCTGCGAGATCTACACCGACGTGGACGGCATTTACACGGCGGACCCCCGGCGCGTCCCGGATGCGCGCCGCATCCGGGAAATCTCACACACTGAACTGGTCGAGCTCGCCACGGCGGGGGCACAGGTCATGCACTCGAGAGCGGTGGAGATCGGCGCCCGCTATGGCGTTGACATTCGGGTTCTGTCTTCGCTGGTTGACGCGCCCGAGGGCACCCTGATTACCCGTACGCCGCAAGGCATGGAAGAGCTGGCCCTTTCCGGAATCGCGTCTTCGCGTGGGCAGGCACGGCTGGTGGTTCGCGATCTGCCGCCGGGTCTGGCCACCTCCACGGAGCTGCTTTCCCGCCTGGCGAGCGCCGCCATCAGCGTGGACACCATCACGGAAGCACTTGAGGCGAATGGCCGAAGCCAGCTGCAGCTCACCGTTGCGCAGGATGCACTGGGCCAGGCCCGCGGAATCGCCGAGCAGCTTGCCGGCCAGCTGGGTGGCGGGCGGGTTGAGACGCTCGGAGGGCTTGCCCGCATCGCGCTGGTGGGGAGCGGAATGACCGGGCGTCCCGGCGTGTACGCTCAAACCTTTCGTATTCTGCTGGAAGCTGGAGTTTCGCTGCACGCCGTTTCCACCTCTTCGATGTCCATCACCGTCTGGGTGCCCGAGCAGAGCGAAACAGTGGCGCTGGAGGCGCTGCACCGCGCCTTTGGGCTAGCCGAATGAACGTGGCCATCCTGGGTGCCACCGGTGCCGTGGGCCAGACCATGCTCGCGGTGCTCGCCGAGCGAGCTTTCCCGGTCGAGCGCCTGACGCTGCTCGCCAGCGCCCGCTCTGCGGGTACCCACATCCGGTGGGGTGGCCAGGATCATGAAGTGCGCCCGCCGGAGCCGGGGATCTTTCGTGGGGTGGATGTGGCACTTTTCAGCGTGGGAGCGAGCCGTTCGGAGGAGTGGGCTCCCCGCGCTGTCGGGGAAGGCGCCGTCGTGGTGGACAACTCCAGCGCCTGGCGCATGGACCCGGAGGTGCCGCTGGTGGTGCCGGAGGTAAAGGGGCCAGCGCTGGCTCATCGGCCTCGGGGCATCATCGCCAATCCCAACTGGTCCACCATTCAGATGGCAGTCGCCCTGGGGCCGCTGCAGGCGGCTGCCGGGCTGCGCCGGGTGGTGGCAACCACCTACCAGTCGGTGAGTGGTGCGGGGGAAGGGGGGCGGGAAGCGTTGCGGCGCGAGCTGCGGGGCGAAGCTGCCGAGGGATCGCCTTTCGCCCGCCGGATTGCTGGGAATGTGATCTCGCAGATCGGTGACTTCGACGACGCCGGCTGGACGGGTGAAGAGCGCAAGATGCGCGACGAAACCCGCAAGATTCTGAATTTGCCATCGCTGCCGGTGGTCGCCACCTGTGTACGGGTCCCGGTGGATATCGGCCATGCGGTGCACGTCGCCGTGGAGACCGAGCGCCCCCTGAAGCAGGCGGAGGCGCCAGCGGTGCGGGAATCCGCTCCCGGTATCCAGGTCGCCGCTGGGCCCGAGGCGATTCCGGATCCACACGGGGCTGCTGGCCGGGACGAGGTGTTTGTCGGCAGGATCCGGGTGGATCCGGACCTACCCGCGGTGCTGCACCTTTGGGTCGTGGCTGACAACCTCCGCAAGGGCGCCGCCACCAACGCGGTGCAGATCGCGGAGCTGCTTGTCAGTGAGTGACCCGATCGGTACTCGCGCGCACTGAAGGCGCGTGCCATATTGCCTCCACTGCCCGCTCTCGTTTCAACCCCGTTACATAGTCGCGCCATGATTATCGGAGTCCCGAAGGAGATCAAGACCAACGAAAACCGCATCGCTCTCGTCCCCGCAGGTGCGGAAGCCCTGATTCACACTGGGCACACCGTGCTGATCGAGCGTGGCGCGGGGGAGGGGAGCGGCTTCGAGGATGAGCAGTACGCGGCTGTGGGTGCCCGCATTGTCCGCGATGTGGATGACGTCTGGCGCGAGGCCGAGATGATCATGAAGGTGAAGGAGCCGATCGCCCAGGAGTACCGGCGCATTCGCCGGGACCAGATCTTGTTCACCTACTTCCACTTCGCGGCGGATGAAGAGCTGACGCAGGCCCTGATCCGTTCCGGCGCCGTCGCCATCGCCTACGAGACGGTGCAGCTACCCTCCGGCGAGCTGCCGTTGCTCACTCCCATGAGCGAGGTGGCGGGCCGAATGGCGATCCAGGCGGGGGCCAAGTACCTGGAAAAGTACTTCGGAGGCCGCGGGATGCTGCTCGGCGGCGTCCCGGGTGTTGCTCCGGCGGACGTGGTGATCCTGGGAGGTGGTGTGGTGGGGATCAACGCAGCCAAGATGGCCGCTGGGATGGGGGCACATGTTCGCATCCTGGACCTGTCGCTGAATCGGCTTCGCTACCTGTCGGACGTGATGCCGGCGAACGTGGACCTGATCTACTCCAATCGCCACAACATCCTGGAGCATCTGGAGCACGCCGACCTGCTGGTTGGCGCTGTGCTGGTCCCGGGCGCCAAGGCCCCGAAGCTGGTCGTCCGCGAAGACCTCAAGCGGATGAAGGCAGGCTCGGTGATTGTGGATGTAGCGGTGGACCAGGGCGGCTGCGTGGAGACCATCCGGCCGACTACCCACGAGAACCCGATCTACGAGGTGGACGGCGTCATTCACTACGGCGTTGCCAACATGCCCGGTGGCGTTCCTCGAACCTCTACGCTGGCGCTGACCAACGCCACCTTCCCCTACGCTGCGCGGATCGCGAGGCTCGGCTGGCAGGAAGCATGTCGCAAGGACCCGGCACTCGCGCTAGGCTTGAACGTCGTGAACGGCCAGGTGACCTATCCGGGCGTGGCTGAAGCCTTTGATTTGGATCTGGTGGAATCGGACATGGTGCTCGCGTGAGTGCGTGATCGTCAGCTTTTTTCGCCTCCCTTCCAACCCTGATCTCCCGCTCCCCGAGCGGGCGACTTCCGGCTCGGCCGGCTACGACATAGCCTCGGCCGAGCCGGAATTTGTACTGGCACCCGGGCAGCGTCGCGCGGTCGCCACCGGGCTCGCGATACAGCTCCCGCCGGATGTGGAGTGCCAGATCCGGCCCCGATCGGGGCTGGCGCTCCGCTGGGGGTTGATGCTTCCAAACTCCCCCGCCACCATCGATCCCGATTATCGGGGCGAGCTTCGCGTCCTGTTGTGGAACGCGGGGACGGAGCCGGTAGTAATCTCCCGGGGCATGCGGATCGCGCAGCTGGTGTTCGCACGCTTTGCCGCTCCAGTGGTGCAGGAGACGGGCGAGCTTGCCACGACGGAGCGGGGTGCCGGCGGCTTCGGCTCGACCGGGGCGTGACATCCGGTCGGCGGCATGGGGCGTGCATCATCCGGGCAGCGGGAAGCAAGGCCGCAAACGGTTGCGGCTCTCCGACGAAGGGCGTAACTTTGCTGGCTTCCATTACTGAGAATTCGTACACCAGGCCCCGAATTTAATGGCCCGTCGCTGGTTCAGATCCGGGAGCTTTCTTCCCGTCAACGATATCGCGGTCGATCTCGGCACGGCGAACACGCTGGTCTACGTGAAAGGCGAGGGGATCGTACTCAACGAGCCCTCCGTGGTGGCGGTGGAGAAGGGGACGACGCGCATCAAGGGCATCGGCCTGGAGGCCAAGCGGATGCTCGGGCGCACACCGGAAGGCATCGCCGCGGTTCGCCCTCTGAAGGACGGGGTGATCGCGGACGTGGACATCACCGAGATCATGCTCCGGTACTTTCTGGAAACCGTCACCTCCAAGCGATTCTTCAAGCTGAAGCCCGTGCTGGTGGTGGGTGTGCCCTCCGGGATTACCGAGCTGGAGCGGCGTGCGGTCCGCTCCAGCGCACACGCCGCCGGAGCGAAAGAAGTGTACATGGTTGCGGAGCCGATGGCCGCCGCGATCGGCGTAGGTCTTCCAGTGGAAACGCCAACCGGCAACATGGTGATCGACATCGGTGGTGGGACCACGGAGATCGCGGTGATCGCCCTGTCCGGCATAGTCTGTGATACGTCGATCCGGAGTGGTGGGGACGAAATCGATCGCGGCGTGGTGACGTTTCTGCGCAAAAACTACAACCTGATGATCGGTGAGGCCTCCGCCGAAGCGGTCAAGATCCAGATCGGCTCCGCGTTCAGCACCGGGGAAGAGCGGGAGATGGACGTTAAAGGAAGGGATCTCGTCTCCGGAATTCCCAAGACGGTGAGGGTACACTCGCAGGAGATTCGCGAGTGCATTCAGGAGCCAATCCAGGCAATCGTCGAGGCGGTACGGCGGGCGCTGGAGATCACCCCCCCGGAGCTGGCGGCGGACATTGTGGACCGCGGGATCGTGATGACCGGCGGTGGGGCGCTGATCCGGGGCCTCGATCAGCTGATCGCGCGGGAGACCGGGCTCCCCATTCACGTGGACGAAGAGCCACTCACCTGTGTGGTGCGCGGCGCCGGCAGGATATTGGACGATATGAACAAATATCGAGGAGTGTTGACCAGCTGAGCGTTTTTCGACCGTATCTCACGGGAACCAATGAGCGTGGACGCAAGCGAGATCTCGGAATCGCCGCCGTATGCGCCACCATCGCGTTGCTGGTGCTCAACCTTCCGGACGCATACCGGGACGGGCTCGCGCGCGCGATTCGGGGCACGATTCTCCTGCCGGTGCTGGCGATGCAGCAGGCGACTGCGGACCGTGAAGGGCGGTTCGCGGACCCGGCCCGGCTCCGGGCTGAGCGGGACAGCTTGGCGGTGTACCTGGTGGGACAGTCCAACCTGGCAGCGGAAAACCTCCGGCTTCGGGCGCTGCTCGGGCTGCGTGAGCGCGTCCCGTACAGCTTCGTGCCGGCCGAGGTGAAGCGGCTCGGCGGGATCGATCAGCGCGGAGCGTTCTTTCTCACGGCGGGCAGGCGCCAGGGTGTTCAACCGGGTTACGCCATCATCGCGGCCGGGGGTCTGGTGGGGCAGGTGAGCGACAGCGATGCCGGGATGTCCAATGGCATTGACTGGACCCATACGAACTTCCGGGCCAGTGCGATGACTACAGATGGTGAAAGCTATGGCATCGTGGAGCCACGGACGACACGCTCGGGCGAGCAGGTGCTGGCGTTGACGGGCACAGCCGCCCACACCGAACTCCGCCCGGGGACGTTGATCGTCACCTCAGGGCAGGGTGGCGTATTCCCCCGCGGCATCCCCATAGGGCGGGTATTGCAATCTGAAAAAGACGAGCAGGCCACGGACTGGCGGCGCAGCTACCTGCTGCGCCCGCTGGTGAGCCCCACTGCGATGGACTACGTGCTCGTTCTCGGTCCCTTGGCTCCTGGACGAAGTGAAGCCGATCTGGCTTCCGCCTGGGGAATCCGGGCGGAGGAGCCGAAGACCGCACCGGACACCGGCCGCTTCGCCGCGCAAGTGCCACAGCAGGCGCTTCCTGCTCGACGTCCGACGGCGGCGCCTTCTGCCCCCGCGCTGCCCCAGGTGCAGCTTCCGGCGCAAAGCAGGGTACCCGTACAAACACAGGTGCCCACGACTCCCACCCCTCGCCGAGCAACGCCCGCACCCGCGACGACCACACCGGCAGCGGTGCGCCCGCGCCCGCGAGGGCCGCGGCTGCTCGGTACGCCGGTGCAGCAAACACCGCGGGATACCACACCCCGTACATAGAGACTCGTAGATGAAGCCGATGCCACGGGGTGCTTTTGCCGCATTTCTGCTAGTTCTAGTGGTGCTGCACTTCGTTTTTCGGGTTGGGCTCGGACTCCAGCAGTTGGCGCCCGATCTGCTGCTGGTCGCGGTGCTGATCGCTGCCCGTGAGTTGCGCGCGGGGTGGGCCGCGGGGCTGGGGCTACTTCTCGGACTGCTGGAAGGCTCAGTTGTACCCATCTTTTTTGGAGCGGCTGCGTTTGTCCTGAGCGTGCTCGGTTTTCTGGGGGCCCGCTCCCGGGAAATCTTCCACGGGGAAAGCGCGGTCTTTCTGGTTTTTTATCTTTTTCTCGGCAAGTGGTTGTATGACGCCATGATGTACGGTGTGATCGGAATCATCGGGCGGACGGGACCCGCGTCCGCACTCTTTTTGATTTCTCCGCTGGCCGCTGCGTACGCAGCGGCGGCCGGACTGGTTGCGGTGACGGCGTACAGGGCGCTGGTGTGAGATGAGTCGCTTCCGCTCCACCCCCCTGGGGGACAGCACGATGTTCTGGCTGGTCATTGGTCTGGCTGGCTTTGGCATCATGATGGTGTACAGCGCCGGCGTACTGGACGTACCGTCCAACGTCACGCCGGGAATTTGGCGCCGGCAGCTGCTGTGGTTCATGATCGCGCTGGTGATGACGTACTTTCTGATGCGCGTCCCGGTGATCTGGCTCGAATGGGCTGCCCAGCCCTTTTATGCGTTTTGCCTGGTGCTGCTCGTCCTAGCGCTGGTGATCGGTCGCGGCCAGGGTACCGCGGCGAGCACCTCGAGCTGGATCGGCTTTGGCGGGTTCCAGATACAGCCGTCGGAGTTCGCCGATCGCGGTAATCATGATGCTCGCGCGCGTATTGGGGAGCTGGCGCGAAGCCCCAAGACCATCTGGGATCTGTGGAAGCCGATCCTGGTGGTGCTGGTCCCGATGGGCCTGGTCATGCTCCAGCCCGACCTCGGCTCAGCACTCGTCTTCGCCTCGATCCTGCTCGCCTCCTTTTTTTGGGCGGGCACGCCGCTGCTGACCCTTTTTTGCTGGTCACGCCGGTGATCAGCCTGTTCGTTTCCATCAGCGTTTGGGTGTGGGGAGCGTACCTCGCCCTGCTGACGGGTGGACTGGTGTGGCTCTTTCTGAACCGGAAGACGCTGCTGTCGGAGGCGGTGGTCGTGTGGCTGCTCAACGCCGCAGCCGGGGCCGCGGCCCAGCCGCTCTGGAACAGCCTCAAGCCGTACCAGAAGAACCGCTTCATGGTGTTTCTCGACCCTCGGTAGATCCGCGGGGCGCCGGGTACAACCTGATCCAGTCACAGGTGGCCATCGGGAGTGGTGGATGGTGGGGAAAGGGATGGCTGGAAGGTACGCAAAAGCGGCTCGCCTTCCTGCCTGAGCAGCACACGGACTTCATTTTCAGCGTCATCGGGGAGGAGTGGGGTTTCCTCGGGGTCGCCGCGGTGCTGGTCACCTTCGGCCTGATCTTCTGGCGTTTGGTGCGGATCGCCGAAAAGTCCTCGGACCCATTTGCCAGCCTGATCCCTTCGGGCTCTTTGGAAGCTGGTTCGCGCACGTGCTCATCAATACCGGCATGGTGGTGGGGATCATGCCGATTACCGGGATTCCCCTGCCTTTCCTCAGCTACGGGGTTCATTCCTGCTGGTGAACCTTCTTGCCATGGCTCTCGTGCAACGCGTCGCCGCTGAAGGAGGCCGATAGGATTGGCCTGGTTTCGCAAACCCAAGACTCCGCTTCAGGCTGGGGACAAGCGCGACGTGCCGGCGGATGTATGGGAAAAGTGCCCATCCTGCGGTGAAATCTTGTACAGTGAGAAGCTACGGGAAAATTGGAATGTGTGCCCGAACTGCGCCAAGCACCTGCGGCTAATTTCCGCTGTCGGGTATGTGGACCTGCTGCTTGATGAGGGCTCTTTTACTGAGCAGGACGCCAAACTTCGCTCCGGCGACCCGCTCCAGTTCACGGATTTGAAGGCCATACCGTGACCGTCTCGCGCAGGCCGAGCGCAAGAGCAAGCGGTGAAGCGGTAATCAGCGGCCATGGCACGCTGGAAGAGATCCCTGTTGCCCTGGCCGTGATGGACTTCGCCTTCATCGGCGGGAGCATGGGTTCGGTGGTCGGGGAAAGATCGCCCGCGTTGGCCTCACTGCTCTGGAACGGGAAATGCCGCTTATCGTGGTATCAGCATCCGGCGGTGCCCGCATGATGGAGGGGATCTTTTCGCTGATGCAGATGGCGAAGACGTCCGCCGTGCTCGCTCAGCTCGACGAGGCCGGTCTCCCCTACATCTCCATCCTGACCGACCCGACTACCGGTGGCGTCACCGCATCATACGCGATGCTGGGCGATGCCGGCCTGGCGGAGCCAGGGGCATTGATCGGCTTTGCGGGGCCACGGGTGATTGAGCAAACGATCAAACAGGAGCTTCCGGAGGGCTTCCAGCGGGCCGAATTCCTGCTGGATCACGGGATGCTGGACGCCATTGTGGATCGTCGGCAGATGAAGAGCGAGATCGGCCGCTTGCTGCGGCACATGCTGGGACAGCCGGAGCCTGCCGCCGTGGCGTGACGGTGAATCCCTCCCCGACTGGTTCCCTGGCTACGGTGCCGGCGGAATCCGCTGGGGCCTTAAACGCACGGAAGCATTGCTCGCCGGTGTGGGGAATCCGCACCGGCGTTTTCGTTGCCTGCACATCGCGGGGACCAACGGCAAGGGCAGCGTCGCCGCTCTTTGTGACGCCGCGCTGCGTGCGTCCGGGCACCGGGTGGGCCTCGTACACCTCGCCGCACCTGGTTTCCTTCACCGAGCGTATTCAGATCGACGGTCGCCCGGTACCGATTGACAGGCTGCGCGCTGCCGCGGAGCGCCTCCGCCCTCATTCGAGCGCACCGGCGCGTCGTTCTTCGAGGCCACTACCGTGCTTGCCCTGATGTGCTTTGCGGATGCTGACATCGATGTGGCGGTGGTCGAGGTGGGCCTCGGTGGACGTCTGGATGCGACGAACGTCCTCACGCCCATTGTCTCGGCGATCACCAACATCGCACTGGACCACGCCGAGTACCTGGGTGCGACGCTTCCGGAAATCGCATCGGAGAAGGCGGGCATCCTGAAGCCGGGCATCCCCGCGATGACTGCCGAGCGCGATCCTGACCTGTTGGGGCTGCTTCATGCCCGCGCCGCCGCGGCCGGCGCTACGCTGGCGTCACTGGACGAGGTGACGGAGGTCCAGTCTGCCTCGTAACAGCGAGCGGAGTGCAGGTGCATTTCCGCTCAGCCGCCTGGGGTGAGCGCACGCTGGAGGTGCCACTTCCTGGTTCGCACCAGGTACGCAACGTGCTGCTCGCGGCCGAGTTGCTCGCCCTGCTTCCGCCTGACTTGCGACCCGTGTGGGACGGCATCCAGGAGCAGGGGTTTGCGGCAGTGCGCTGGCCGGGGCGGCTTCAGAGCGAGCAGATCCGCGTGGACCACCTGGGTCCTCGATGTCGCGCACAATCCCGCGGGCGTAGGAGGCGCTGGCGTCCACCCTTGAGCTCCTGGAGCTTCCACGGCCGATGGTGCTCGTCATGGCCGTGCTCGGCGACAAGGCTTGGCCTGAAATGCTGGATATGCTTCTCCCAAAGACGGATGCCGCCATCCTGACGGTGGCGCCTCCGCGCCGCCGGACCGGCGGTGGGATCCCGGTCTGGCAGCCGAGCACGTCGTGCGGACGACCGGTCGACGACGCCGCGCATCATTCCTGAGCTGGAGGACGCGCTGGAGCGTGCGCGACACTCGCCCCTCACGGCAGTGTGCTCGTCACCGGGTCGTTTCACACCGTCGGAGATGCGATGCAGCACCTCGGCATCTCGCCGTTTTAGCTGTACGCGCGTAGATTCCGCGGCATGCCCGGCTTCAAGACACTCCCTGGTTTTCGCGACTTTTATCCTGACGATCTGTCCGTACGCGCCTACATCATGCGAACCTGGCGTGATGTCGCACACCGGTACGGCTTTCGGGAATACGACGGTCCTCCTCCTGGAGCCCTGGAGCTGTACACGGAAAAGAGCGGTCCCGAGATCGTCCAGCAGCTATACAATTTCACGGACAAGGGGGGGCGCGAAGTTGCACTGCGTCCGGAGATGACGCCCACACTCGCCCGCATGGTGGGGGCTCGCGCGAACGGGCTGCGCAAGCCGATCAGGTGGTTCGCCATACCACAGCTCTTCCGGTATGAGCGGCAGCAGCGCGGGCGGCTGCGGGAGCACTTCCAGCTAAATCTGGATATCGTCGGGGAAGACGACGTCGCCGCGGATGCGGAGTTGCTGGCCGCCGCCATCGACATGCTCCGCGCTTTTGGACTGACCGACGCCGATTTCGTGGCGCGGGTTTCCAGCCGGGGATTGCTACGTGAATTGCTGCTGCACGCTGGAGTTCCGAGGATCGACTCGTGCTCGTCTACAACATCGTGGACAAGCTGGAGCGCGAAGGGCCGGAATGGGTCGCGGCACGGCTGGTGGAGGAAGGTCGCTGGAGGAAAGCACGGCGCGTGCTGAGTGGCAATCTTCCAGCACCGGACCTGGAAGCGCTGCGTGGCAGCTGACGAGTGCCGAAGGTGTAGCAGGGGAGCTTGAGCGACTTTCTCGATCTTAGCGTCCATCGGATGCGATGGGCCTGGGCGCGTTCGTGCGCTTCGACCTGCTCATTGTGCGCGGGCTTGCCTACTACACCGGGATGGTCTTTGAGCTATTCGACCGCCGTGGTGAACTGCGCGCCATCGCGGGGGCGTTACGACACCCTGCTGAGGAAGCAGATGAGCGGGACCGATCTTCCCGCACTCGGCTTCGGCATGGGCGACGTGGTCCTGCGTGAGCTGCTTGCAGATCGCGGCCTTCTGCGAAGTCCCGCGCGGGGCAGGACTTTTATCTGGTGCCCGTCACCCCCGAAGAAGCGCCCTGTCGTTCTGCGGCTCGCCCGGCAGCTCCGTGACGCGGGCTGCTCCGTGGAGTACGGCTTTCGTGCTCAGGGAGTGGGGAAGCAGCTCAAGAACGCATCAGCGCCGGCGCCGCTACGCGGCTTTGCTCGGACCCGTGAGATAGGGGAGGGTGTAGCAACGGTCCGCGACCTGAGCGACGGGAGCGAGCGTTCCGCGTCCCTCTCGATCAAGTGATCTCACTGTAAATCATGGCCAACGAAAAAGCCCTTACCCCGCGCGCGGAGGACTTCAGCGCGTGGTACAACGAAGTCGTCCTCCGCGCCGAGCTTGCGGACTATTCACCCGTCCGCGGATGCATGGTGATCCGCCCCTATGGGTATCGCCTCTGGGAATTGATGCGAGACAGGCTGGACCTGCGCTTCAAGGAGACAGGGCNATGGATCGTCGGCAGATGAAGAGCGAGATCGGCCGCTTGCTGCGGCACATGCTGGGACAGCCGGAACCTGCCGCCGTGGCTTGAGCGTAAATCCCCTCCCCGACTGGTTCCCTGGCTATGGCGCCGGCGGGATCCGCTGGGGCCTGGAGCGTACGGAAGCTTTGCTCGCCGGTGTGGGGAATCCACACCGGCGTTTTCGTTCCCTCCACATCGCGGGGACCAACGGCAAGGGCAGCGTCGCCGCCCTTTGTGACGCCGCACTGCGTGCATCCGGTTTTCACCGGGTGGGCCTGTACACTTCGCCGCACCTGGTTTCCTTCACCGAGCGTATCCGCATCGACGGACGCCCCGTCGCCGATGAAGCTCTGGTTGCTGCCGCGGAGCGTCTCCGCCCGCTTATCGAGCGCACCGGCGCGTCGTTCTTCGAGGCCACCACGGTGCTGGCCCTGCTGTGCTTTGCGGATGCTGACATCGATGTGGCGGTGGTCGAAGTGGGCCTGGGGGGGCGTCTGGATGCGACTAACGTGATCACTCCCGTGGCTGTGGCGATCACCAACATCGCGCTGGACCATGCCGAGTACCTGGGTGCGACGCTCCCGGAGATAGCTCGGGAAAAAGCGGGGATCCTGAAGCCCCGCATCCCTGCGGTGACTGCCGAGCGCGATCCTGACCTGTTGAGGCTGCTTCATGCCCGCGCCGCCGAGGTCGGCACGGAACTGGCCGGAATGGACGAAGTGGCGGAAACTCTGTCGACCGACGTGACAGCCGGTGGAATCCAGGTGCATTTCCGCTCCTCGGCCTCGGGTGAGCGCACGCTGCACGCGCCGCTTCGGGGCAGTCACCAGCTACGCAATGTGCTGCTCGCCGCCGAGTTGCTCGCCAGGCTGCCGTCGGATCTGCGACCCTCGTGGGAGGATGTGGAGCAGGGCTTCGCGGCGGTGCGCTGGCCCGGAAGGCTGCAGATCGAGCAGGTGCGCGGGACCACGTGGGTTTTCGACGTTGCCCACAACCCCGCCGGCGCGGAGGCGCTGTCGTCGAGTCTTGATCTCCTGGAGCTTCCGCGGCCGCTGGTGCTGGTAATGGCGGTGCTCGGCGACAAGCTCTGGCCGGCGATGCTGGACGCACTCTGCCCCAAGAGCGACGCCGCAATCCTGACGGTGGCGCCGTCGTCGCCCCCGGACCGGCGCTGGGATCTCGGTCTGGCAGCCGAGCACGTCGTGCGGGCTACCGGTCGCAGGCCGCGCACCATTCCCGAGCTGGAGCCTGCCCTGGAGCGTGCCGCCACACTCGCCCCGCACGGCAGCGTGCTGGTCACCGGGTCTTTTCACACCGTGGGAGACGCGATGCAGCACCTCGGCATCTCGCCGTTTTAGCTCGGCGCGCGTAGATTCCGCGCCATGCCCGGTTTCAAGACACTCCCAGGTTTTCGCGACCTTTATCCTGACGATCTGGCGGTACGCGCCCACATCATGGGCACCTGGCGCGAGGTCGCCCGCCGCTACGGCTTCCGGGAGTACGATGGCCCTCCCCTGGAGCCGCTGGGGCTGTACACCGAAAAGAGCGGCCCCGAGATCGTCCAGCAGCTGTACAACTTTACGGACAAGGGAGAACGCGAGGTTGCCCTGCGTCCGGAAATGACGCCGACACTCGCCCGCATGGTGGGGGCTCGCGCGAACGGCCTGCGCAAGCCAATCAAATGGTTCGCCATTCCCCAGCTATTCCGGTACGAGCGGCAGCAGCGCGGGCGGCTGCGCGAGCATTTTCAGCTCAACATGGATATCGTGGGGGAGGGCACCGTCGCGGCTGACGCGGAGTTGCTCGCCGCCGCAATTGACGTGCTGCGCGCTTTTGGGCTGACGCACGAGGATTTCGTTGCACGGGTGTCGGATCGCCATTTCCTCCGGGCTATTTTCGTTGGTGCTGGAGTACCAGCTGAGCGACTCACGCTCGCGTACAACATTGTAGACAAACTGGAAAGAGAGGGTGCTGCTGCAATTCGGAAGCGCCTGGTGGATACGGTCGGCATTGAAACCGCCAGTGCTGACCGAATTCTCGATGCGCTGAACCGCACGTCTCTCAAAGAAGTCGAAGATTTGGTTGGGGAGAATGAATGGCTTCACCCTGACTTTCTCGATCTAAAGGATCTATTCGACAGACTTCGCGCGATGGATCTGGAAGCGTATGTTCAAATCGATCTCTCGGTTGTGCGCGGACTGGCGTATTACACCGGAACTGTCTTTGAGCTATTCGACCGCCGTGGTGAACTGCGAGCCATTTGCGGCGGTGGGCGGTATGATGATCTTCTGAGCCAGATCAGCGGTGTGGATCTGCCAGCGCTCGGCTTTGGGATGGGTGACGTGGTCCTCACCGAGTTGCTCAAGGATCGAGGCCTTCTGCCGAAGTCCGGGCAGGGTATCGACTACTACCTCGTAGCTGAAGATTACGAACTCCGCCACGTGCTACTCCGGACGGTGCACCAGCTCCGTGACGCGGGCTGCTCCGTAGAGTACAGCCTAGGTCTGGCCCTTCGGAATCGCCAATTCAAGGAAGCATCTGCGCTCGGCGCCCGCAAAGTTGTAGTGGTTACAGCTGAAGACGCTGCTCGCGGCAGTGTTCCGATCCCGGAACTTTCCTCCTAATTGCATGGCAAACGAAAAAGCGCTCACCCCACGCGCGGAGGACTTCAGCGCGTGGTACAACGAAGTCGTCCTCCGGGCGGAGCTTGCAGATTATTCCCCCGTGCGGGGCTGCATGGTCATCCGTCCCTATGGCTACCGCCTCTGGGAATTGATGCGAGACAGGCTGGACCTGCGCTTCAAGGAGACCGGGCACCAGAACGCCTACTTCCCCTCTTTTCATCCCGCAAAGCTTTCTAGAGCGCGAAGCGGAACATGTGGAAGGGTTCGCCAAGGAAGCAGCCATCATTACCCACACCCGGCTGAAGGCGGTTGAGGGTGGTGGGCTCATCCCCGATCCGGAGAGCAAGCTGGAAGAGCCGTTGATCGTGCGCCCCACCTCGGAAACCATCATTTATGAGATGTTCTCCCGGTGGGTGCAGAGCTACCGTGATCTGCCGCTGCTCTACAACCAGTGGGCGAACGTCGTACGCTGGGAGATGCGCACGCGGCTCTTCCTGCGAACGACCGAGTTTCTGTGGCAGGAAGGGCACACTGCCCATGTCAGCCATGACGAAGCCGAAGAAGAAACGCTGCGCATGCTGAGTGTGTATCGCGAGTTCATGGAAGATTACCTTGCCATGCCCGTGGTGGTGGGGCAAAAGAGCGAGTCGGAAAAGTTCGCTGGAGCGCTGCGCACGTACACCTGCGAAGCCATGATGGGTGACAACAAAGCGCTGCAGAACGGCACCTCGCACAACCTCGGGCAGAACTTCGCGCGGCAGTTCGACCTCAAGTTCGCCGGTGAGCAGGGAGGGGAAGAGTTCGCGTGGAATACGTCGTGGGGCGTGAGCACGCGCATGGTCGGTGGGCTGGTCATGACGCACGGGGATGATGCGGGGCTCGTGATGCCGCCACGGGTAGCACCCATCCAGGTGGTGATTGTCCCCATCTTCCGCAAGGACGAGGTGCGCGAACAGGTACTCGCCAAAGCGCACGAAATCGCGGCGGCGCTGAGTGGCATCCGTACGCACATCGACCAGCGTGACAAGCTGACGCCCGGCGCCAAGTTCTTTGAGTGGGAAACCAAGGGTGTGCCCTTCCGCGTCGAGATCGGTCCCAAGGACATCGCTAAAGGGCAGGTGGTGCTTGTGCGGCGGGTGCCGGGCGAGGGTGAGCAGCGCAAGCAGTTCCTCCCCGAGGCCGAGGTGCTGGGCTCCATGATCAAGCGCTTGGAAGAGTACCAGCAATTCCTGTTCGATCGCGCGCGTGTGCGGCGAGATGAAAACTCCCATCGCGGAGTGGAAAGCTACGGCCGGTTCCAGGAGATCATCGACGGACCCGGCGGATTCGTGTACACGGGATGGTGCGGCTCGGCGGAGTGCGAAGACAAAGTGAAGGGCGAAACTAAAGCGACCATCCGTTGCCTGCCGTTTCCGGAGTTCCAGTCGCCTGAGCCACCGACCCATTGCATCGTGTGCGGAGGGGAATCACGAGCGGAGGCGGTATGGGCCCGGGCGTACTGAGCACCAACAGCGCCGCCTTCCACCGGCAGGGGGATGATCTTTTTTGCGAGGATGTAGACCTGGCGGCGCTGGTGGAGCAGCACGGCACACCGCTTTACGTCTACAGCCGTACGGCGATCCAGGAGCGCTACCGCGAGCTGGACTGGGCACTCAGCCCGGTTCCGCACCTGATCGCCTATTCGGTCAAGGCGAACGGAAACCTCGGGGTGCTGCGCGCGCTCGCGGAGATGGGAGCCGGGGCGGACATCGTCTCCGGGGGGGAGCTTCACCGCGCGCTGCTCGCGGGGATCCCCGCCGAACGCATCGTATTCAGCGGAGTGGGAAAGACTGCCCCGGAGATGGCCGCCGCACTGGACGCCGGAATCCACGGCTTCAACGTGGAATCGGAGGGCGAGCTGCGCCTGCTCTCCGAGATTGCCCACCAGCGGGGGGTGAGGGCTCCGGTGGCGCTTCGGGTTAACCCGGACGTCCAGTCCCCGACGCCGCACGCCTACACCCGCACCGGGCACGCGGCCACCAAGTTCGGCATCCCCATGGCGCGGGCGCTGGAGCTGTATCGCGAAGCCGCGACGCTGCCGGGCATCCACGTCCGTGGAGTCGACGTGCACATCGGCTCCCAGATCCTGCAGCCTGACCCCTATCTGCTCGCGCTCGTGCAGGTGCTGGAGCTGGTGGAGCAGCTGGCGCATGAAGGGATTGGGCTGGACTACCTGGATCTGGGTGGCGGGCTGGGGATCGCGTACACCGGGGAGGAGGGAATCTCAGCCAGTGCCTTCGCGGACGCCATCATTCCCCACGTGGAGTCCAAAGGATTGCAGCTGGTGGTGGAGCCAGGCCGGTACATCGTCGGCGCCGCGGGACTGCTCATCACCCGAGTGCTGTACATCAAGGAGGGTGGGGGGAAGCGCTTCGTCATCACCGACGCTGGCATGAACGACCTGCTGCGTCCCAGCCACTACGAGGGCTACCATCGCGTGGAGCTTGTGGGCCGCCGCGGTCGGGAGCGCGTGCTCGCCGACGTGGTCGGGCCGATCTGCGAGACCGGCGACTTTCTCGCGCTCGACCGGGAGATCGAGCTGCCGGAGCCGGGCGACTTGCTCGCGATCCATACGGTGGGAGCGTACGGCTTTTCCATGAGCAGCACCTACAACCAGCGTCCGCGCCCGGCGGAGGTGCTGGTGGAAGACGACAAAGCGATGCTGGTGCGTCGGCGCGAAACGATCGAGGATCTGGTCGCCGGCGAGGTGGGGCTATGAACGTGGACAGTATCCTGCTCGCCGACTACGCCCGGGTCGGCACCGACGGCAAGCTGGATGTCGTAGGGGTATTCAACCGCATCCCGGCGAACACCCTGCCCGCGACGCTCCCGTTTCTTTCGCTTTCGCTGGTGGTGCACGGCCACTCGGAGGAAGGGGGCACCACCCACAACATCGAGCTGCGCCTGCTGAACGACCGCCGGGAGGCGCTCAATCCACCCATGGTGGGTGAGTTCGAGTTCCCCCCGGCCTCGGACGCTTACCCGGGATTGCCGGTGCGCTCGGTCAAAACCTTTCTGATGCTCCAGCCCAGTTTCCCGGAACACGGTCTGTACGCCTTCGAGGTGTACATCGATGGAACTTACCACGCAGCTGCTTCATTCTACGTTGGCCCGGTGGACTCACCCACCATCTGACGCGCGCAGGCGAATCTACCGCACGGTATCTGGCGCGGTGGGCTGAACCGGCACACCGAGCAACTCTGGTGTTGAACGCTTGGGCTTGGGCTTGG
>JAUJOM010000002.1:29074-47268 GCA_030447645.1 Longimicrobiaceae bacterium
GGCTGAACCGGCACACCGAGCAACTCTGGTGTTGAACGCTTGGGCTTGGGCTTGGGCTTGGGCTTGGACTTTGGCTCGGGACGTACCGGCTTCGCCGCCGTCGTGGCAGCCGTGCGGGACGGCTGTGCCACATCTGCAGTCGAAGCGGTCGTCCGCGACGGGGCCGCTGCTGGCGCGGGTGCTTGTACCGGAGCCGGTGTTTGCATCACCACCGGGTTTTGGACTGCCGCAGCCTGCTCCATAGAGGCGGTTTGGACTGGAGCACCCCCCGCCGAAGCTCTACGCGCGCGCTCCGCTCCCGCGCCTTCGCGATCAAAACGGTCCACGATCGTTACCACCTGCGCCGATGGCTGCCATGGCTTTGCGCGCGACACGGTCGTGCGGGCGAAGCCAGCTTCCATCCGCTCATAACGAACGAAGGGGTCCCAAAAGATCCAGTCTTCCAGCCCCAGGTCGTATACGGCCTTGATCTGCGCCCGCACCTGCTCCGGGCCGTACGGAAAGTTCTTGTCCACCCAGGGAGCGCTGAACGCCTGCAGCCAGGGGATGATGCGTGCGGGCCGGGCACCGGCCTCCGCCAGGCGCTGGTTGCGGACCACACCCATCCCCACGGACGTGTACACCGTCTCATACGGCATGCGGTTGGGGCGCGGTACCCCGCGAAGGTGCGTGGGGAAGTAGTGCGACGGGTACACCATGGGGAGGATGTGGTCCACCGTGCCCGAGATGGCTTCCCACTGCTGCCCAATCCCGACATCCTTGGATTCGTTCATGGCCAGGCCGAATACGTCCGCCGAAATGGTGGCACCCAGCGGGTGGATTCGCCGCTTGGCCTCGGCAAGGAAGCCCCGAATCGCGTCCGTACGGCTTCCTTTCGCCTTGGGGTGGATCTGGGTAGGAAGACTCTTGTACGGCTCCGGGAAGCGGATGTAGTCGAACTGGATCTCCTTGAAACCGGCGCGGGCGGCCTCTTCGGCGATCTGGAGATTGTATTCCCACACGGCCGGCTCCCAGGCGCTCACCCAGGTGTTGCCCGCCTTGTCCTTCCAAACGCTTCCGTCCGGCCGTTTGATCGACCACTCGGGCTTGGCCTTGGACAGGATCGGGTCCTTGAAGACGACGATGCGCGCGATGGTGTGAATTCCGTGCGCGTGCAGCGTGTCCGCCAGCGCCCTGAGATCCCTGATGGGGACCTCTCCGGGACGGGCGAGCTGCTGTCCCAGAGGAATCTCCGACCGGTAATGAATCCCCTTCTCCGTTTTCATGTCCACCACGAAGGTGTTGATCTCCGTACGCGCCGCCAGTTCAAGCAGCTGTGGGAGTCGCGTGGCAGATCCCGCCGTGTACGCCGTCAGGTAAATCCCACGGATGTGTTCCGGAGCGCTTTGCCGCGGATCTGGAACAGCAGGTTCGGACGCGGCGGTGTCCCGGGGGGCTTCCGCGCCCTCAAGGACCTCGGCGCCGGCGAACGCAGGCGGAATCACCCTGCGGATTGCGGCGTCATTGCAGCCTGCCAGCAGGAGCGTGCCGAAAAGGAGCGAAAGGTTGCGCGGAGTACAAGTCATAGATACTGAAGTGGTTACACTGCACGGGTTTGCCGATTTTCATTGGCAAGGTAACCCCGGAAGCGCGGGTTTGGCAATGCGGCGGCTGGCACGGGCCACCACCGAACCGTATCTTCGTGCGACTGAGCCAACCTTTATCCTACTTCGCCCAAGCCGGTGGATCCCAATCGCATTCTCATACTCGACTACGGCTCGCAATTCACGCAGCTGATCGCGCGCCGCATCCGTGAGGAGCGCGTTTACTGCGAGATCCAGCCTCCCACCCGCACCGTGGAATGGATCCGGGAGTGGAAGCCGCGGGGGATCATACTATCAGGCGGGCCGAGCAGCGTGTACGGTGAGAACGTGCCGAGTGCCGAACCGGAGCTGTTCCATCTAGGAGTTCCGGTCTTTGGCATTTGTTACGGAATGCAGCTGATTACCCACCTGGAAGGCGGAGTTGTAGAGCGCGGACGGCGGGAGTACGGCCGCGCTGAAATTACCGTGCAAGAGCCCGAGGGGATCTTCGATGGCTTTGCGCGCGGCGAGGCGACGCAGGTGTGGATGAGCCACGGAGACCATGTGGTGGAGCCCCCGCCAGGATACCGCATGCTGGCGAGCACTCCGGATCTGCCGTACGCGGCGTTCCAGGCTCCAGATCGTCCGATCTTTGGGGTGCAGTTCCACCCCGAGGTGGCGCACACCGTTCGAGGCGAGGACCTCATCTCCAACTTTGTTTTTCGCGTTTCGGGCTGTGAGCCTACCTGGACGGCAGGCTCGTTCATCGAAACTGAGATCGAACGCATTCGGGCGCAGGTCGGCGATGCGCATGCGATCTGCGGCCTTTCGGGAGGGGTGGATTCGGCGGTGGCGGCGGCGCTGGTCAATCGTGCCATAGGTGATCGGCTGACGTGCATCTTCGTGGATACCGGGCTGCTCCGGCAGCACGAACGCGAAACCGTGGAGCGCACATTCCGGCGACATATGGGAATGCAGCTGGAAACGGTGGATGCAGCCGAGCTGTTCCTGGATCGGCTGCGCGGTATCGAGGACCCGGAGGAGAAGCGACGGATCATCGGGCACACCTTTGTGGACGTGTTCGAGGATGCGGCCGAGCGACTGGGAGCGGGCGCGAGCTTTCTGGTGCAGGGCACCCTGTATCCGGACGTAATCGAGTCGCTTTCCGTGAAGGGCCCGTCGGCTACGATCAAGACCCACCACAACGTGGGCGGTCTCAAGGCGGATATGAAATTTGCCCTGGCTGAGCCACTGCGAGAGCTCTTCAAGGACGAGGTGCGCCAGGTCGGGCGGGAGCTCGGGCTTCCAGAAGAAATGGTGGGGCGGCACCCGTTCCCGGGTCCAGGACTCGCCATCCGGGTACTCGGCGCGGCCACTGAGGAGCGACTCGCGGTGCTGCGCCGCGCCGATGCGATTTACCTGGAGGAGATCCGCGCGGCGGGCCTGTATGACGACATCTGGCAGGCCTTCGCAGTGCTGCTACCAGTCAGCTCCGTGGGCGTCATGGGTGACGAGCGAACGTACGAGAATGTTTGCGCATTGCGGGCGGTGACCAGCCGCGACGGGATGACCGCGGACTGGTATCCGTTCCCCCATCATGTGCTGGCACGCATCTCCACCCGCATCATCAACGAAGTCAACGGCATCAACCGGGTGTGTTACGACATTTCGTCTAAACCACCCGCAACCATCGAATGGGAGTAAGCCCGTGATAGCCATTGCCGCACTCGCCCTGCTTGTCCTGCCGACTATTCTGCAGGGGCAGGGTACGGCGCCCGCGCAGCTCCGCCAGCTCTTCGCCGACGAGTGGGAGTACACGCTTCGCGAAAACCCCACCTTCGCGACTAGTGTAGGCGAGCGGCGCTACGACAACCGGTTGGGCTCCGTCGGCCTGGCTGACCAGCAGCGGCGCCTGGCCGCCGAGCGGGAGTTTCTACGCCGGCTCCGCGCGATCGACCGGACTGCGCTTTCACGGGGATCAGCTCAACTACGACATATTCCAGCGCTTGAAGCAGGACGAAATCGCAGAGTACGAGCACCGCGGGTACCTGATTCCAATCACCAATCGGGAGGGATTCCACACCAGCTTCCCGCAACTGCCGGACCGGGTGCCCCTGTCTACGGTGAGGGATTACGAAAGCTACATCGCCCGGCTGCGCGCCTTCCACGCCTATGCTCAACAGCACGTCGAGCTGATGCGGAGGGAGTCCGGACGGGTATGGTGCTTCCGCAGGTGAGTGTGCAGGGGCTCCCGAAATGCTGCAGGCGCATGTCGTGGATGACCCCACAAGGAGCCTGCTGTACGCTCCCTTCCGCGAATTTCCCGCTGGCATCGCACCCGCGGAAAGGGAGCGGCTCAGGGCGGCAGGGCGTGCGGCGATCCAGGAGAGTGTGGTGCCGGGATACCGCGACTTCCTTGCGTTCATCACACAGGAGTACACCCCACGCACCCGCCCGAGCATCGGCGCCTCCGAGCTGCCCAATGGTCGTGCCATCTACATGCAGCGGGTACGCCAGTTTACCACCCTGGACCTGACACCGGAGCAGGTGCACCAGACAGGGCTTGCCGAGGTGAGCCGCATTCGCGCGGAGATGGAGTCCGCGATGCGCAAGGCGGAGTTCAGTGGCACTCTGCCTGAATTCATCCAATTCCTGCGCACCGACCCGCGCTTTTATGTGAACACCCCGGAAGAATTGCTCCGGCACACCGCACTCGTGCTGAAGCGCATGGATGGCGAGCTGCCGCGCCTCTTTGGACGGCTTCCGCGCATGCCCTACGGCATCAAGCCAATCCCCGAGTTTATCGCACCCCGTACTACCACCGCGTATTACTCGCGCCCTCGGGTGACGGCACCCGGTCGGGGACCTACTTCGTGAACACGTACGACCTGAAGAGCCGCCCGCTATACGAGGTGGAGGCGCTGTCGCTGCACGAGGCAGTGCCCGGCCACCATCTGCAGATCGCTCTTCAGCAGGAGCTGGAAGGCCTCCCCAAATTCCGTCGCTACAGCGGCTTTACCGCGTTCACAGAGGGCTGGGGCCTGTACGCGGAGCGGCTGGGCCTGGAGAGCGGCTTTTACACCGACCCGTACAGCGACTTCGGCAGACTTACGTACGAGATGTGGCGTGCGCTTCGCCTGGTGGTGGACACCGGGATGCACTTCAAGGGGTGGACACGCCAGCAGGCCATCGACTACATGGCGGCCAACTCGGCGCTCACCCTGCTGAACATCACCAACGAGGTGGACCGCTACATCGCCTGGCCTGGGCAGGCGCTGGCGTACAAGACCGGAGAGCTCAAGATCCGTGAGCTGCGCACCCAGGCCGAAAAGGAGCTGGGTCCCCGTTTCGACATCCGGCGTTTTCACGATGTGGTGCTCGGAAGCGGAGCGGTGCCCCTGCTGGTGCTGGAAGACAACGTGCGTCGCTACATCGCCGAGGAGCGGCGGTAGCGTCAGGAAGCCAGCACCGAGCGGATCTTGGTGACGAGCATGTCTACCGCCACGCGGTTGTCGCCGCCCTCCGGCACGATGATGTCCGCGTAGCGCTTGGAAGGCTCCACGAACTCCAGGTGCATGGGACGTACGGTGTCATGGTATTGCTGAAGAACGGATTCCATCGTGCGGCCGCGCTTGGCCGTGTCGCGCTTGAGGCGGCGGATGAGGCGCACGTCCGAGTCGGTGTCCACGTATACCTTGATCTCGAGCAGGCGGCGTAGCTCCGGCTCCGCCAGAATCAGGATGCCGTCCACGACGATTACCTTGCCGGGTTTCGCGGCGGTGGTTTCGCGGGTGCGGAGGTGAGCCGCGAAGTCGTAAACCGGTACCTCGACGGAGCGGCCCGCGAGTAGCTCGAGCACGTGCTGAATCAGCAGCCTGGTTTCGAGCGAATCTGGATGGTCGTAGTTGATCGCCGCGCGCTCTTCAAAGGAAAGATCCGCGCAATCATGGTAGTAGGCGTCGTGGTGGAGGACGGTGATGGGGACGCCCAGCCCCCCGCGGATTTCACGGACCAGGCGGCTCTTCCCGGAGCCCGATCCTCCGGCTACACCAATGACGACGGGTTGCATGGAGGACAACTTACACCTCTCGCGGGTGGCTTGACACCCCTTCCGCCCACCGGCACTTTTCGGGATGCTTTCCGACACAAGAACTTCCCCGGTGCAGGAGCTCCTGGAACGCTTCCGGGCCGGCAAGCGCGTTGCGCTGGCTCGTGCGATCTCCATGGTGGAGGACGCGCGCCCGGGCTTTGAAGCGCTGCTCCATGAGCTGCACCCGGACCTGGGACGGGCTCAACGGATCGGCCTGACGGGACCTCCCGGCGCCGGCAAGTCCACGCTCACGTCCAAGCTTGCGCTGCAGTACCGCGAGCGTGATGAGCGCGTCGGTATCGTGGCGGTGGATCCCTCATCGCCCTTCACGGGGGGCGCACTGCTCGGTGACCGCATTCGCATGAACAACATCGCCACGGACCCGGGGATCTTTATCCGCTCCATGGCGGCACGCGGCGCGTTGGGCGGACTCGCAACCACAACCAAGGAGGTGGCTGATCTGCTGGACGCCTATGGCTTCGATCACGTCATCATGGAAACGGTGGGAGTGGGACAGTCGGAGCTGGAAGTCGCCGGCACCGCGGACACGACAGTGGTGGTGCTCGTTCCCGAGTCCGGTGATTCCATCCAGGCGATGAAAGCGGGTCTGATGGAGATCGCCGACATCTTCGTGATCAACAAGGCGGATCGCCCTGGAGCCGACCGGCTGGCGCAGGAGATCGAGGTGATGCTGCACATGCGGCTGGGCGAATCGCAGCCGGCAGCGGCCGGGCACCATGGCGTGAGTCTGAAGAGCGTAGGCAAGGCGGCCCGTGAGCGAACCCAGCAGGCAGCGGAGGAAGGGGGCAGCTGGGCGATCCCCGTGATCAAGACCGTGGCGCAGTCAGGCGACGGGATCGAAGAGCTTGCCCGAACCATCGACCGCCATCGTGTGTACCTGGAATCAACGGGCGAGCTGTCCTTGCGGCGCCAGCGCCGGCTCGGTGAGCGGACCCGGGCGGTGGTCAACCGCCGCTTGCAGACGCTGGCATGGCTCCGCGGCCCCGGCGAAGAAATTCTGGCGGAATCGCTCCCGGCGCTCGAATCCGGGGCCGATTCCCCGTACGGTGTGGCGGCGCGGATCGTGCGCGCTTTGGGCGTAGACACCCCAGCAGGCATCCAAACATGAGCACAATCGAAAAGAAGGTGGCGGGTTTGGAGCGGGAGGTTCAGGAGCTTCGGGCACGGCTTGCGGCCTGGGAGGGTGCATACGAACAGGCGTCCAAGCGCCCTGATAATTTTTCCACCATTTCCGGCGCCACCGTCGAGCCACTCTACACGCCGCTCGACCGGCCGACACCCGCGCCCGAGGAAACGGCGTACTACAACGAGCGGATCGGCCTTCCGGGCGAGTTCCCGTTCACGCGGGGGCCGTACGGCACCATGTACCGCACCCGGCTCTGGACGATGCGTCAGTTCGCCGGCTTCGGCACCGCCGAAGAAACCAACGAGCGCTATCACTTCCTTCTCGGGCGCGGGCAAACAGGTCTTTCAGTGGCCTTCGACTTCCCGACCTTGATGGGGTATGACTCCGATCACTCCCGCTCGCTTGGGGAGGTGGGGAAGTGCGGCGTCGCGATCTCATCGCTGGACGACATGGAAACCCTGTTCGACGGGATTCCGCTCGATCAGGTTTCCGTCTCCATGACCATCAACGGCCCCGCGATCATCCTTTTCGCCTTTTACATGATCGCCGCGGAAAAGCAGGGGGTGCCGTTCCACGAGCTGCGGGGCACCGTCCAGAACGACATCCTCAAGGAGTACCAGGCGCAGCACGCCTGGGTGTACCCGCCGGAGCCGGCGCTGCGGCTGGTGATCGACATGTTCGAGTGGGCGAGCAAGAACGCACCCAAGTATAACCCGATCTCCATCTCCGGCTATCACATTCGCGAGGCGGGTGCCACGGCTGGGCAGGAGATGGCGTACACGCTGCGCAACGGCTTCGAGTACGTGGAGCGGGGAATTGCCCGTGGACTTGATGTGGACGACTTCGCACCGCGCCTCTCCTTCTTCTGGGACGTCCACAATGACTTCTTCGAGGAGATTGCCAAGTTTCGCGCAGCGCGGCGCATCTGGGCGCGGGTGCTTCGCGACAAATATGGCTCCAGGAGCCCGGATAGCTGGCGGCTGCGCACCCATGCACAGACGGCCGGTGTGACGCTCACCGCGCAGCAACCCGAAAACAACATCGTGCGCGTGGCCTACCAGGCAATGGCGGCAGTGCTCGGTGGCACACAGTCGCTGCACACCAACTCCATGGACGAAACGCTCGCGCTGCCTTCGGAAAAGGCGGTGCAGATCGCTCTGCGGACCCAGCAGATCCTGGCGTACGAGACTGGCGCCGCCAACACCATCGATCCGCTCGCGGGCTCCTACTTCGTGGAAGCGATGACGGACCGGCTGGAGGCGGAAGCGGAAGAAATTTTCGCGGAGGTGGACAAGCTCGGCGGGGTGGTTCCGGGAATTGAGGTGGGATACTTCCAGCGGCAGATCGCCCGTTCCGCGATGCTTCAGCAGGTAGAGATCGAGCAAAATCAGCGTATCATCGTCGGCGTGAATGGCTTCACCATCGAGGGGGAAAAGATCGAGATTCCCCTCCTCAAGGTGACCGACCAGGCCGAACGGCGGCAGCGCGAACGGATGGCTGCAATGCGCGCCCGCCGCGACCAAGCGGAGGTGGACCGCACCCTGGCTGCGTTGCAGGATACTGCTCGCGCAGGCGAAAACGTGGTGCCTACCCTGCTGGATGCGGCGCGCGCGTACGCGACACTTTACGAGATCCGGCACGCAATGGAGGCAGTGTTCGGCGCGTACCAGGAACCCGTGTTCTTCTGACACTCCCGTGCCCGCCACTACCGAACCCACGATTGCGGAGCTGTACCGCGTACCGGGAAAGGCGGAACTCGTCAATGGGGAGATCCTTCTGATGTCTCCGACGGGTGGCTTGCCCGGGTACGCAGTCATGGCGATCACCATGAGCTTGCACGAGTACGCCCGGCGGAGCGAGTGGGGCTACGCGATTGGGGACAACGTCGGTTTTTTAGTGGACTTGCCCCAGCGCAAATCATTCTGCTCTGATGCCGCGTTCCACCTGGGTGAGCTGACGATGCAGTTCATTCAGGGGGCACCGGTGTTCGCCGTGGAAGTTCGGAGCGAAAGCGACTATGGCCCCGCCGCCGAGCGCGCGATAGCCGAGAAGCGGGCCGACTACTTCGCCGCGGGCACGCGGGTGGTGTGGGGCGTGGATCTGCTCAGCCGCGAGGTGGTCCGTGTGTACCGGGCGAGCAGTCCCGAACGTCCGACGGTTTTCGGCCTCGGGGAGGTCGCCGAGGCAGAGCCCGCCGTTCCCGGATGGTCCATGCCGGTGGACGCGCTGTTCCCATAAGTGCGCCTTTCCTAAGTTTGCGCCACGTAGTGGAAGAGATGTTCGAAGGATACCGGGTGCCGGTGTTTTCTTACATCGAACGCTGATACTTCGCCCTGCCCTGTTCACCGGGCCCTGAAGGACCCGGCTGGTACTGCTGGCCGTCCTGCGGATGGAGCTGCCCTGCGCATGTGTCCGGCAGGACGCCGTGCTGTCGAGCCGGGTCGTTCACGGCCCCGCGAAGATGTCCGCACATGAGTTCGATGTCACAGCCTAGCGAGCTTCCACTCATCCGCCACGCCCGCGTGCATACCGGCCGCACGGCGGTTGTAGCACCCGAGGGCGCCTTTACCTACGCCAATCTGCTGGGAGCATCAGCAGCAGCCGCCTCGTCGCTGCTGGCTGGCGCCCATGATCTGCGCGAGGCCCGCGTGGCTTTTATCGCCCCGCCTGGCTGGCACTACGTGGCCGCGCAGTGGGGCATCTGGCGTGCCGGAGCAATGGCGGTGCCGCTCGCCGTCTCCCACCCCCCTGCTGAGCTTGAGTACGTCATCCAGGATGCTGACGCCGCAGTTGTGCTGGCACATCCGGAGTTCGCGGCCGTGCTCCGCCCAATCGCCGAGCAGGCTGGGCGCCGATTCCTGCTTACGAGCGATGTGCTGCAGGGAGGCTCCGCTTCACTGCCGACGGTGAACCAGACCCGTGGTGCGCTGATGATCTACACCAGCGGCACCACGGGCAAGCCCAAGGGTGTCGTCACCACGCACGCCAACCTTCAGGCACAGGTTGCTTCGCTCGTTGAAGCATGGGAGTGGACTGCGGACGACCGGGCCCTGCTGGTGCTTCCTCTGCACCACGTGCACGGCATCGTCAACGTGCTTACCTGCGCGCTCTGGTCGGGCGCGACCTGTGAGATCCTGCCGAGGTTCGATGCGGAAGCCGTGTGGAGCCGCATCGAGCAGGGGCGCCTCACACTGTTCATGGCCGTTCCCACCATTTACGCGCGGCTGATCGCCGTCTGGGATGCAGCGCCGCCGGAACGGCAGCAGCGGATGTCCGCAGGCTGCCGGCGCATGCGGCTGATGGTGTCCGGCTCCGCTGCGCTCCCGGTACAGACCCTGGTGCGCTGGCGGGAAATCAGCGGCCACACCCTGCTGGAGCGCTACGGGATGACGGAGATCGGGATGGCGCTCTCCAATCCACTCCGGGGTGAGCGGCGGCCCGGGTTTGTCGGGGTACCCCTCCCGGGCGTGCAGGTACGCGTGGAGGACGAGGAGGGCAGGGAGGTACAAGCTGGGGCGGCTGGGGAGATTGAGGTGCGGGGTCCCACGGTGTTCCGGGAGTACTGGCGCCGCCCGGACGACACCCGCGAGGTATTCCGCGACGGCTGGTTCCGCACCGGCGATGTGGCCGTCGTGGAGGATGGTTATTACCGGATCCTCGGACGGCGCAGCGTCGACATCATAAAAACCGGGGGCTACAAGGTTTCCGCTCTGGAGATCGAGGAGGTGCTACGCACGCACCCCGCGATCGCCGAATGTGCAGTGGTTGGGGTGGACGACGCCGAGTGGGGCGAGCGAATCTGCGCCGCGGTCGAGCTGCGGGATGGCGCTGGGCTCAAGCTTGATGAGCTGCAGCCGTGGGCGCGCGAGCACCTCGCATCGTACAAGATTCCGCGTGATCTCCAGGTCGTGGCGGACCTCCCTCGCAATGCGATGGGCAAGGTGATGAAGCCGGAGGTGTCTCGACTGTTTGCCTGATGGTGGTCGGGCAGTCCTCTTGATCTTCCGTCTACACACCGCTTTGGTCAAAATGACCATTACGGGAGCAGCATCATGCCCAAGAAGTTTCTCTCCGTCGCTGAAGCCAAGGCTACCCTGTCTGAGCGCATTCGAGAGGTGACAAGCGGCGAACCCATAATCATTAGTCGCCATGGCAAGGAGGTCGCCGCCCTGGTCCATTGTCGGGACGTGCAAGCGCTGGAACGGCTCCGGGCGGCAGGTCCTGATGGTGGTCTGGCAAGCATCGCGGGAGGCTGGGAGGATTCGGAGGAGCTGGTCAGTATTATAGCGCGCTCTTCCCGCGTGGAAGAGCGCGGCGGAGCCGATCTCGATTGACCCTCCGTGCCTTACCTCTTCGACATAGACGCAATCTCGGAACTTCTCAGGCTACGACCTCAGGTGGTGTTGGCGAACTCTACAAGGGTGCGTTTCGATCCACCGCGAAGGAGCGGCACCTGGAGAATATCGAGCAGCGTGTCCTCCCTGCGGTCACCGTCCTTCCCTACGACGTAGGCGTCGCGAGGGTATTCGGGGAGATTCGCGCTGATCTCGAAGCTGGAGCTCGTCACCGGCAATCTCCGCCACTTCGCGCGGGTTCCGGATCTCCGCTTGCAGCGTATTCTCGCCGAAGCTCGTGACCCTAGGATTCTCGGGAAGGCCCTGGTAGGGCGGCCAACTCTCTCGGGCGAAGCTTCTGCACCACGGCGGCGAGTGCCAGCGAAGAGACATGATCTTCTTCCCCTCGCGGCGGACCGACGATCTGCAGGCCAGTGGGAAAACCGGCTGGATCCATGCCCGCCGGTACGGGCATGCCCGCGAGCAAGAGGTCACGGGCATCCGTGGAGCTGGCCATCAAGGCTACACGGGCGACGGTACGGCAGGCCACTGGGAGGCCGGTGAGGCTCATCACACAGGTCGGGGCGATCCAGTCCACATAGGTCTCCATGGCGCGGCCGGCGACCGTGCTGGGATAGTTTTCCTCCACCGAAAAGGGGGGCACGGCCATCGTGGGGGTGAGCAGGTGGTCGTATCTCCCGAAGAACGTCCGGAAGGTCTCCCAGATTTGTTTTCGCGCCTGCTCGGCGGCGCCGATCTGCTCGGTAGTGGTGGCGATCCCCGCGCGCAGGTTGTTGGCCACGTTGACGCCGAAGTGCTCCAGCTTATCGCGCTGCGTGTGGAGCATGGAAGCGAACCAGAGCCCCCGCAGCGCGAGAAACGCCTTGCGCCCGTACGACAGATCCAGGTCGATGACGTCCACGCTTGCGCCAGCACCCTCCAGCGCCAGCACGGCTTCGCGGCAGACACGCTCCACCTCAGGATCGATCCCAATCCCAGCAATGTCGGGGCAGTAGGCGAGCCGCAGCCCGCGAGCCTCGGCATTGCGGACGGCACCCAGGAAATCCCGCCCCTCCAGGGGCTGCGCCAGCGGCGAAAGGTCGCTCGGGCCGGCGATCCCCTGGAGCGCCAGTGCCACGTCCTCCGCCGTGCGCCCCATGGGTCCCGTGACCTGCATGGTGTCCCACAGGTAGTCGCTCGGCCAGGTCGGCACCAGGCCCACGGAGGGGCGTATCCCCACCACCCCGCAGAACGACGCCGGAATGCGCAGCGACCCACCCAGGTCCGTGCCCTGCGCAAGGGCGATCATTCCGGTAGCGAGACCTACGGCGCCGCCACCCGTCGAGCCGCCGGCGCTGTGCTCCGGGTGCCAAGGGTTACGTGTGCGGCCAAAGACCGCGTTGAATGTGTTGCCACCGGCGGCGAACTCCGGAGTGTTGGTCTTGCCGAGGATTACCGCGCCCGCCTCGCGGAAGCGGCGCACAACCAGCGCGTCCTCGTCCGGGACGTGGTTCGCGAAGAGCGGGGAGCCGTAGGTGGTGCGGAGTCCCGCGACCTCGGTCACGTCCTTGATCCCCACCGGCAGCCCGGCCAGCAAGCCCACGTCTTCGCCCTGGCTGATTCGCCGCTCCAGCTCCTGCGCCTCCTCGTGCACTCGCTCGTTCAGCGTCACCACGGCATTCAGCAGCGGATTGAGCTGCTCCACGCGCTCCATGCAGGCGTCGAGCACGTCTACGGGTGACAGCTCGCGCGCGCGGACCCGCCGCGCCAGCTCGCTCGCCGGGAGATCAGCGAGGTGTGTGCTGGAGCCAGCCTGGCTCACGCCTGGGGCCACTCGCCTTCAAACGCCACCGCACGGCAGAAGGCTGCCTCACCCCCCTGAAACTTCCAGGGGAAGCAGCCGAGAATCAGCCGTCGGTTCTGCAGCTCGGGTGCGCTGATCTCCCCGCCCAGGTTCTCGATGTGCATGCAGTTGTGGGGGAAGAGCGCGTTGTGCGTCAGCTGGTACGCGCTGTCCGGGAAGAGCTCCTGCATCTGCTCCGGGCCGAACTTGGCTTCCGCCGCCGCACGGACCTTGTCGCAGTGGCCGTGCATCCCCTTCCCGAGAAAGCGGCCGATGGGGAGGTTCATGGGGTGATCGGTGGAAACGGCGTCCACGCCCCAGATGTGAATCTCCTTGTCCAGCAGCCACTGCACCAGGTCCGGGTGCGCGCCGGGGTGCATGTGGATGTATTTTTCCTCGTCCGCCTGCTCGCCCCACTGCGCGTGGCGGTGCCACCCGGTGTGCAGCAGCAGGATGTCGCCGTGGCGGATTTCCACCCGGCTTTCGATCATCTCCGGCGTGTAAACCGCCAGCTCGTCTATTTCGTCCGTCAGGTCGACGATCACGCCAGGGCCGCAGAGCCAGCTCATCGGGATCTGGTCGATGGTCATGCCGTTGGTGACGAAGTGGCGCGGCGCGTCCAGATGGGTGCCCATGTGATTGGAGGTCTGGATGTACTGCGCGTTCACCCCGTGCTCCGCCTTGCGCTTGATGTACTTGACCTCGAAGGGCGGGTAGTAGGGCCAAAAGGGTGCCTGCTCGTTCAGGGGCTGCGACAGGTCGTAGGTCCGCATCATGCCTCGTGTGTGATGGGTTTGAGATCTACCCCGCGGGCTCGATCAAAGGCCCGGGGAAGGACGCGGCGGGTCAGCACCTCCACCAGCCGGCGGCGGTACGCAGCGGACGCGTGAATATCGGACGGTGGGTCGATGTCCCGGTGGGCGGCCGCGTTTGCTGCTGCCCTGATCGCCTCCTCGCTCGGCTCCGCGCCAAGCAGCGTCTCGGCCGCGGAGGTGGCAAGCACCGGACCGTCGCCGACGCTGAGCAGCGCAAGGCGAGCTTTGCTGCACTTTCCGTCGCCATCCAGCTGGACGGCGGCGGCAAGACCCGCGAGGCCGTAGTCACCGTGGCGCCGCGAAATTTCCGCGAATCCCCACCCGGCACCGTCTGCGGGGGGTGGGATTTCGATCTCGGCGAGCAGTTCATCCGACTCCAACGCCGTCCCGAACAGGCCAGTAAAGAACTCGTCAGCCGAGACCGAGCGTGCCCCACGCGGACTGCGCAGACGAAAGCGGGCTTCCAGGGCGAGCGTCACGGCCGGCAGCTCGGATGCCGGGTCCGCATGGGCGATGCTTCCCCCGATCGTTCCTCGGCTGCGTATCTGCGGGTGCGCGACAAAGGGAAGAGCTTCATGGACCAGCGGGGCTCTTGCTGCTACCAGTTCGCTCCGCTCGGCGCTTCGCTGGCGCGTCATGGCGCCGATGTGCAGCCCGACGTCCCCGTCGCGGATGTAGGCAAGCTCCTCGACGTTGTTGAGGTCAATCAGGACTCCGGGCTGGGCCAGGCGGAAGTTCATCGCGGGGATCAGGCTTTGCCCGCCTGCGAGCAGCTTGGCTTCCCATCCGTGCTCCGCCAGGAGAGTGACGGCTTCATCGGTGGTGCCGGGGCGATGGTACTCGAACGGCGCAGGCTTCATCGGGCGAGCCGCGCCTCCACCTCCCGGTTTAGCGCTTCCAATCCCTGGCGGGCCAGGAGCTTGGCCACCTGATCCAGGAGCCGCTGGCCGACACCGGCGATCTTGCCGCCCAGCTGCACGTCTCCATGGTAGTGCATGCGCGTGGTGGCCTCGTCCTCTGCCACCAGCGTAACCGTGCCGGTGCCGCGCGTGAAGCCGAGCGGGCTCTTGCCCTCCATCTGCATGGCGTAGCTTTCCGGCGGGACCAGGTCCTTGAGCTGCACGTTCACGGACCATTCCGCCGCGGTGACCGGACCGACGCCTACGCGCATGATGCCGTCGAAGCGATCCTCTCCAATCCGCTCCAGCTTCTTCGCACCCGGAAGGGCTTTGACCAGCACGTCCGGGTCCTGCAGCAGCTCCCACACGGTCTCGCGTGGAGCGCGGAAGGTGTATTCTCCGTCAATGGTCATGTGCGTCCTCCAGCAGTGAAAAGAGACGGTTGGGGCTGAGGGGGATCTCCAGGATCTCCAGGCCGTATTCCGGGAGCGCGTCCTCCACCGCCTGGGCGAAGGCGGCCCCCGTCGGAATGCAGCCTGCCTCGCCCACTCCTTTGAGCCCCAGGGGATTCATCGGGGCAGGAGTTTCCCGGTGTGCCATCTCCACCCTGGGGACGTCGAGCGCGGTGGGGAGCAGGTAGTCCATAAAGGAAGCGTTCAAGAGCTGACCGCTGTCGTCGAAGATCAATTTTTCGTAGAATGCATTGCCGATCCCCTGCGCTACGCCACCCTGCACCTGGCCTTCCACGATCATCGGGTTGATCAGCCGCCCGCAGTCGTGGACAACTACATACCGCTTGATTTCCACCATCGCGGTTTCGGGATCGACCTCCACGATCATGGCGTGCACCCCGCTGGCGGTGCTTCCCCGATCCGGTCCGAAGTAGGCGGTGGCTTCCAGCCCCGGCTCGGTTCCAGGCTTCACGGCACCTCGCAGCGGGTTGGCCATCCGGGCCAGCTCACCCAGGCTGAGTGAACGCTCCGGAGCGCCGCGAACCCGCACGTGCCCATCGCTCAGCTCGATCTGCTCCTCCACGGCTTCGAGCACCCGACCGGCCATGGCAAGGATCTTTTCGCGTACCGCCTGAGCAGCCGCGTGGCAGGCGCTCCCCGCCACCACCGCGCCCCGGCTGGCGAACGTTCCGGTTCCCCAGCCAAACTCGCGTGTGTCGCCGGTGGTGACGTGCACCTGCTCTACGTCCACATCCAGCACCTCGGCGACCACCTGCGCAAACGCGGTGTAGTGACCCTGCCCCTGGGTGCCTAGCCCTGTGGCAACGCGCACGCGCCCGCTGGGATCGATCGTAACGCGAGCCCCTTCATAGGGGCCGATCCCTGTCCCCTCGATGTACGAGACCACCCCCACGCCGATGTGCCTTCCCGCCTCACGCATGCGGCGCTGCTCCTCCCGGAATGAATCGTAGCCGATTGTTTCCAGGGCCGTTTCGAGTGCAGGCAGGTAGTCTCCGCTGTCGTAAAAGAGGGGAGAAAAGTCCTGAAAGATGATCTGGTGGTTGTAGGGAAAGGCTTCGTTACCCAGATAGTTGCGCCTGCGGATCTCAGCCGGGTCCATGCCCAGTGCACGCGCGGCCAAATCCAGCAGCCGCTCCATGACAAAAACACCATGCTGCCGCCCGGCACCCCGCACCGGCGTAACCGTGATCTTGTTGGTGAAGACCGCCTTGAATTCGCTGTGGTAGCTCGGCACGCTGTACGGGCCCAACAGGGTGCACTGGCTGTTGATCGGAACGGTGAGCCCGTAGGAGTCATACGCTCCGGTGTCGTGCAAGAAGAAATCACGTACACCCAGTATCCGCCCGTCCTGGGTGACGGCAATCTCGGCGTCATGCACCTGCCCCCGCTCCTGCGTGGTAGCGTAGAAGTTTTCCTGCCGGTCTTCGGTCCACTTCACTGGCTGCCCCAACTTCATCGCCACCCAGGGGATGAGCACTTCTTCCGGGTAAAACATCATGATCTTGGGCCCGAAGCCCCCCCCCACGAACGGCGCGACCACATGCACCTGTGATTCGAGCAGTCCGAGCATGCGCGCCAGCCCGTTGCGGATGGGGATCGGCGCTTGGGTGGTATCCCAGACGGTTAGCTCCTCCGCCTTCGGGTCCCAGCGTGCGGCGACGGCGCGGTTTTCCAGCGCGCACGCGGCTCCGCGGTCGTACAGGAACCGGCGGGAGATCACCAGGTCCGCTTCTGCCTTGGCTTGCTCGTAGTCACCGTGCCCCTGGACGACGTGTGCGGCCAGGTTGGTGCCGAACTGGGTGTGCAGAATCGGAGCATCGGGCGCGAGTGCGGCCTCGGGATCCACCACGGCTCCGAGGGGCTCGAAGTCCACCAAGATGTCCGCAAGTGCATCTTCGGCGACGTAGCGGCTTTCGGCCACAACCAGGGCGATGGGCTCCCCGACGTGGAAGACCTTTTCTTTCGCCAGCGGCACCTGCGTGGCCTCGTTGAAGGTGAGGCCCTCGACGGGTGGAGGCGGAACGAGCAGCGGACCGGGGCGCCAGTAGTCCCCCAAATCTTCCGCGGTATAGACGGCTGCCACTCCTGGCCGGGCAAGCGCAGCCGAAACGTCAACGCCGCGGATGAGGGCGTGCGCGTGGTCGCTCCGCAGAAAAGCAACGTGCAGCATGCCTTCCAGCTGCACGTCATCAACGAAGAGGGCCTGCCCGGTGAGAAGGCGCCGGTCTTCGTTCCGGGGAACCGACTGTCCCACGTACGATCTGTTCACGGGGTTGCCTCCGGGGCCATTCGCTCGGCCGCGAGCCGAACTGCCTGCACAATGTTCTGGTATCCCGTGCAGCGGCAGAGATTTCCGGAAATGCCCTCGCGAATCTCCCGGTCGGAAGGAGTCGGGTTGTCGCGCAGAAAGGGGATCAAAGTCATCAGGAACCCCGGAGTGCAAAAGCCACACTGAAGCCCGTGAGCTTCCCGGAAGGCAGTTTGCAGGGGGTGGAGCGCATCGTCTCCGGCAGCTAGCCCTTCGACAGTGGTGAGTTCGTGCCCGTCTGCCTGCACGGCAAAGATCAGGCAGGAGCGGACCGCTTCTCCATCCATCAGGATCGTACAGGCGCCACAAACGCCGTGCTCACACCCAACGTGCGTGCCGGTGAGGTTCAGCTCATGCCGAAGAAAGTCGCTGAGCAGGAGGCGCGGCTCGACGGATCGCTGATGGGATGCGCCATTTACCCTGACGGAAAGCTCGACGGGGGAGGTCATTGGTGCCGGGTTGCGGGACCGGAACGAAAAGCCTGTTTGGCGACATTACGCCACTACCGTCGCTCCGGCAAGCCCGCCTTCACCGGGACTGGCCTCGCTTCGCCTCCTCCACCATCCGTTCCACGTCCGCCAGCAGCCGCTTCGCGTCGTACACGATGCCGTCCTTGATCGTGTACTTGACCCCTCCCGCCTGGATCGGGCGGTTGGTGTCGGCGTCCAGCCGGAAGTGCCCGGTGCCGTACAGCACCTTCAGGTTTTGCACCGGGTTCTGGTC
>JAUJOM010000002.1:47368-77624 GCA_030447645.1 Longimicrobiaceae bacterium
CGGTTCTTGTACTCGTTGATGAAGGCCATCCAGAGACGGTAGTTCTCCTTCCAGTCGATTTCGTGCTGCGTCGTCCAGTCGAACCAGTAGGAGCCGTGCGCCTCCCGGCTCGGCTGGTAAAAAGTCCACAGGGAGGGAAGGGTGTACCGGTCGTGCCACTCCGCCCGGCGGGCCCGCATCAGGTCCCGGCTCGCCTCGTAAATGTTGAAGGTGGGATTGATGACGAAGTTCAGGCGGACCAACTCGTCGATCACCTGATTCCAGCGGGGGCTCCCCGGAGCAGCTGCCTGCTTCCACAGCCGCCCCGCCTCCCCGAACCGGTGCTGCTCGTCGTTGTAGTTGTAGTCGGCCGGGTAGTTCTGGATGCGCCGGTCGGTGAAGAGTGACTCCGGCAGCCCGTACCAGTGCTGCATGGAGTGGAGCCCCACGCGCGCGGCGTCCAGCACGTTCATGCGTGCCACGCCCGTCTGCGCCAGGTGTGCGGTAGTCCCCAGCTGCTGCTTCCTGGCTTCGTCGATCAGCGCCGCCATCACATCGGGATCGTAGTACTGGCCCAATCCCAGCTTGAAGCCGTCCACTCCCTTCGCTTTTGCCCAACTCACGTAGCTCCGGGCTGCTTCCGGGCTGGTAACGGGTCCTCGCTCCCACCCGGAGCCGGGGGTGACGTACGCAAAGATGCGGGGTGCCGTAATCTGGTTGCGTGCGCTCCGCTCCCGCTCCCGCAGCGTCCAATCCACCCCGTTGCCGGAGCCAGGGTCCCGGATGGTGGTGATCCCGTGCGCCAGCCATAGCTTGTATACGTACTCCGCGGGCGTTCCCTGTGCGATGCCACCAATATGCCCGTGCGTGTCCACGAAGCCGGGTAGCACGAACATCCCCTCGGCATTGATCTCGCGCGTCGCACCCGTCGGGCGGCGGGACTCTTGGATCGGGACACCCGGGTAGCCTACGCTGCGGAACTCCCGAATGCGGTTCCCCTCGATCACGATGTCCACGGGTCCCACTGGCGGGGCACCAGTGCCGTCGATCAGGGTGGCGCTACGGATGATCAGCCGCTGAAAGGGACCTTCCCCTTCTCGCCGGTCAGGGCCCGGGGTGACGGTTCGAGTTTGCCCGAAGCTGACCGTGGGCAACAGGATTGCAAGCAGAACGACGATGGCGCGAAAGCGCATGTGTACTCCCGTTGGAGGTGAAGCCAGCATGATACTGCAGACCAGGCGCCCATGAAAGCCGATTGGTGGGACGGATACTTCGACGAGACCTTCATCGAGCTGTACCGCGCCTTTCTGACTCCGGAACGAACCCGCCGCGAAGTACGGGGCCTGGTCAAGCTGCTCGAACTGCCGCCCGGTGCCGCCGTGCTGGACCTGGCGTGCGGCTGGGGGCGGCACTCAGTAGAGCTCGCCCGGCGCGGCTACACAGTAACAGGCCTGGACTGGTCACCCACTTTGCTTGGGCACGCACGGCGCCGGGCGCGTCGCGCCGGTGTGGACGTGGAGTGGGTGCAGGGCGACATGCGGGAGCTTCCCTGGACGGGGCGTTTTGACGTCGTGCTGTCGCTCTTCTCCTCGCTGGGATACTTCCTTTCGGACGATGAGGATCTACGGGTGCTTCGCTCGTCAGGCAGGCACTTCGCCCAGGTGGGCACCTTGTCCTGGAAACGATGCACCGCGACCACGTGGTCACCCATTACGCCGAGCGGGACTGGTGGGGAAACTCCACGCGGCACGACGGTTTGGGTGGAGCGCGAGTGGGACGCTCGCCGGAGTAAGCCACGAAACCATCCGCTTGGCGGCAGGGGGAACGCGACGGGGAAAAGAATCACGCGATCCGCGTAAGAACGGCCACTGAGTGGCTCGGGATGCTTGCTGAGGCCGGTCTGGAGGCGGTGGATTGCTATGGTGACTGGGACCAAACGCCGTTCACCCACACCTCTGAGAACCTGATTGTCCAAGCTCAACCGAGGGAATAGAAGATCCCATGATAAGCTGCAATCATCCTATGTTCAGATTCCATTTCAGCACGGCTCGGCGCTTTATTGCGTCCGTCGGTACCGTCGTATTGAGCGCGACTGGCTGTTCTTACCACGCGGCGCCGGGCTCGGCCCGGTTCCGGCCCAGATGCATGGTCGGCCATGCGTCGAGACGGCGGATGGGCGCGCCACCGAGTTGTCGGTAATTGTGAATGCGACCGCAGACACTCTAATCCGACTTTCAGGATACGCTGAAAGTGCGGGCTGGTACCGGAACGATGAGGCTGTCATCTTGAACGGCCGGCGCTATGATCGCTTCGGATATCTGCGTCGCCTGGACCCCGATGGGTTCGCTGCGCAGAATCGCGAGCTGGTTCGGTCGGTGAGCAAGGAGGCGTGCCGCTCTACGCCGAGGGGCCAGATCCAGCACGGCCAACGGTGCTCTGGATTCCGCTGCGACCGGGATGCTTGTTTCAATCGTATCAGCTGAACCACAACGACAGGCCTGCGGGACACGGTGATTCTTGTGGTGTGGATCGGCCGGGCTGCCTTACCGGCCGGATCGAATGGTTGGCGGCCTGCCCTCCACATCCCTCTTTACAGCTCATATTCCAGGGTTGCTTTGCTTGCTGGTCGCGCGGCTCCGGGCTATGTTAAAGCTCTATAACCGCTCGAATTTCGACGAACCAACATGCCCGAACGGAAGATCCGCGTTCTCGCCAAGCCCGGCCTGGATGGCCACGACCGCGGCGCCGGGTGATCGCCGCCGCCCTGCGCGACGCCGGGATGGAGGTGATCTACACCGGACTGCACCAGACGCCGGAAATGATCGTGGCCGCCGCGGTCCAGGAGGACGTGGACGTGGTGGCGATGTCATCCTTTCTGGGGCGCACATGACGCTCTTTCCTCGCGTAAGGGAGTTGCTGGAGGACGAGGGCGCCGACTACATCCTGCTGACCGGCGGCGGCATCATCCCCGAGGAGGACATGAAGGCGCTGGATGCGCAGGGTGTAGGAAAGCTGTTCGGCCCCGGAACTCCGACTTCAGCGGCGGTGGAGTACATCCGCGGCTGGTTTGCCGAGCACGGCCGCGATCGGGAAGTCGCCGCCTCGTGACGGTTGCCACCGGCAAGCAAACCGGAGCACCCTCGGAATCCCGCGCGGCACGCCTTACCCAGGAACTCAGGCAACTCGAAGCTCGGCTCCGGCAAGGTGGCGGGTCGAAGCGCATCGAAAAGCAGCACGGGGATGGAAAGCTGACGGCCCGAGAGCGAATCGGCCTGCTGCTCGATCCGCGCACCCGCTTCCAGGAGGTGGGGCTGCTCGTCGCCCACGACAAGTACGACGGACAGGCACCAGCGGCAGGAGTGGTTACCGGCTTTGGGACCGTGGCGGGGCGGGAGGTGGTGGTGATCGCCAACGACGCCACCGTGAAGGCAGGCTCCTGGTGGCCGGAAACCATCACCAAGATGCTCCGGGCTCAGGAGATCGCCATGCGCTGCCGCGTACCCATTATCTACCTGGTGGACTCCGCGGGGGTCAACCTTCCCTACCAGGGTGGGGTGTTTCCGGGGCAGTACGGCGCCTCACGAATCTTCTACTACAACTCCATCATGCGGCGCTACCTCAAGGTGCCGCAGATCGCCGCGGTGATGGGTCCCTGCATCGCGGGTGGGGCGTATCTTCCGGCGCTCTCCGACGTGATCCTGATGGTGGAGGGCACCTCCTTCATGGGCCTCGGTGGACCCAACCTGGTCAAGGGAGCCACGGGGCAGACCACCGACAGCGAAACGCTGGGTGGGGCGTATACCCACAACGCCATCTCCGGCGTGGCCCACTACCGGGTGGCGGATGACCGCGCCTGCATCACCCGGATTCGGGATCTGGTTCGGGAGCTGCCCCGGGTCACCACTCCGGTGCCGATCAGCCGCGCCGAGCCACCGGCCCGCCCGGAGCACGACCTGTACGAGCTGCTGCCCGGCGACCATCGGCAGCCGTACGACATGCGCGAAGTGTTTCGCTGTCTGCTGGACCGCGGCGAGCTGGACGAGTTTCAGGCGGACCACGCACCGGAGATGATCTGCGGGCATGCCCGCATTGAGGGAATCCCCGTTGGGATCATCGCCAATGCGCGTGGGATGCTCAAGGACCCCCACGGCGGCCGCCCCAAGTTCGGCGGCATCGTGTACGCGGACAGCGCCGACAAGGTTGCCTTCTTCCTCGAGACCCTGAGCCGGCACGGCACGCCCATCGTTTTTCTGCAGGACGTGTCCGGCTTCATGGTTGGGACGGACGCCGAACACTCCGGGATCATCCGGGCGGGCGCCCGCTTCGTTGAAGCCATGGCGACGGCCACCTCGCCCAAGCTGGTCCTGACGCTGAACCACGCTTCTGGCGCGGGCTATTATGCCATGGCGGGTCAGGGCTTCGACCCGGACTTCATCTTCACGTGGCCGACGGGACGGATGGGGGTGATGGAGGGGGATTCGGCGGTGATGGCGCTCTTCAGCGCGCAGCTGGACAAGCTCAAGGCTGAAGGCAAGCAGCCCGACGACGAGTTGCGGGCCAAAATGGACGCTGTCCGCGCCGATTACGACCAGCAGCTCGACGCGCGGTATGCCGCCGCGCGAGGCTTTGTGGACGCGGTAATCGCCCCGGACGAGACCCGCGCCACACTGGCACTGGCTCTGCGCACGTCGCTCAACAATCCAGGCCCACACTTGGGGGCGTTTGTGTTGCCGCCCCATCTGACGTGAGGAGGAAACAATGGCGACGCGACTGGACTCGGTTCACCGCTTCAAAGTGGACGAGTACCACCGAATGGGGGAGCTCGGCATCCTCCCGGAGCGAGGGGTGGAGCTGATCAACGGCCGGATCATGTTCGCCGGAGGGCGATCCTGGCGCTTCACTGTGGATGATTACTACCAGCTTGCTCAGGCGGGTATTCTCACTGAAAGTGACCGGACCGAGCTGATCGAGGGAGAAATCGTCGACATGAGCCCGACCGGGAGTCGCCATGCAGGCCACCTGAAGCGGCTCGTCGCCGCTCTGAGCAGGCGCATAGCGGACACCGCAGTTCGCTCAGTGCAGGACCCGCTGCACCTGAGTACCGGAACCGAGCCTCTGCCAGACCTCATGGCGGATAGCTCTGCTGAGCGCGATCGCACTGAAAAGGCTGACCTCTATGCTCGCTCCGGGATCGCTGAGTACTGGTTAGTGGACCTTCCGCAGTCCGTCGTGCTGGTGCACACAAATCCTTCCGGTGCCGGGTACCTGAGCGTCGAGACCAAACAGCGTAACGACAGCTGCACCCCCCGCTCCCTGCCAGGACTAAAGGTCAGCGGTACGGATATTTTCGGATGATGAAAGACAAGATTCGCATCGCCTCCGGGCAGGGTTTCTGGGGCGATCAGCTGGATGCGCCCAAACAGCAGGTGGAAGGTGGCCCCATCGACTACCTGATGCTGGATTATCTGGCGGAGGTGACCATGTCGATCATGCAAAAGCAGCGCTCCCGCAGACCGGAGCTCGGCTACGCGCGTGATTTCGTTCCGCTCATGGGAGAAATCTTTCCGGCAGTGGTGGAGCGTGGAATCCGTGTAGTAGCAAATGCGGGCGGGGTAAACCCACCGGGGTGCCGTGATGCCGTGCTGGAAGAGGCGCGCAAGGTGGGACTCGGCGGGCGAGCACGCGTGGGCATGATCACGGGAGATGACATCCTGGAGCGGCTCCCGGATCTGCTCTCGCGGGGTGTGGAGCTGCGCAACATGGAGACGGGCGAGCCGCTCGCGACCATCGAGGACCGGGTGCAGAGCGCCAACGCCTACATCGGCGCGCGTCCGATCGTGGAGGCGCTACGGCAGGATGCGCACGTGGTCATCACCGGGCGCTCCACCGATACGGCGCTGACCTACGCGCTGATCCATACCTTCGGGTGGTCGCTGGAAGACTACGACCGATTGCCGCGGGTGTGGTGGCGGGGCACATCAACGAGTGCGGCGCACAGGCGTCCGGGGGCAACTGTCTGGTGGACTGGCGCAACATCCCCAACCTTGCCCAGGTGGGATACCCCATCATCGAAGCCTACCGGGATGGCACCTTCGTGGTGACCAAGCACGACGGGACCGGCGTGCGTGACGCCGCCCACCGTCAAGGAGCAGCTCGGTACGAGATGGGTGACCCACGCAGCGTACATCACTCCGGACACGGTGGCCGACTTCACCACCATCCAGCTGGAGCGGGAGGCGGAGGACCGGGTGCGCGTCGTCGGTGTGCATGGGGACCGCGCGCACGGAAATGCTCAAGGTGAGCATCGCCTACACCGACGGCTACAAGGCAGTCGGGACGCTGTCTACGCCTGGCCCGACGCGGTGGAAAAGGCGCAGCTCGCGGACCGGGTGCTGCGCGCGAGCGGCTGGACCGGCTCGGCCTCCGGTTCGACGAAGTTCTTACCGAGTACGTGGGCTGGAACGCGACGCACGGTCCACTTGCCGGCCCCATGCCGCGCGACCTGCCGGAAGTGACGATCCGCTGGGGTGTGCGCGGGCAGACCGGGCGGCAAGGGTGGAGCGCTTCACCAAGGAGATCGCGCCGGTCGTCCGGGCAGGCCCGCCTTCGGTGACCGGCTTTGCAGGCGGCAGGCCGGCTGTGCAGGAGATCATGGCCTACTGGCCGGCCCTGATTCCCAAGACGGAGATCGAGCCGCACCTCCGGGGTGGACGTCCAGACGGCGTGACACCCGCGCGTCAAGTCCGCCCGGCAGGGCGGAGCGTGGATGCTACTGTTCACTGGGCCCGGCGGTGCTTCGGCAGCTGCAAGCCATGCGCGTAACCTTCCTGGGCACCGCTGCCTCCCGCCCCACGGTCGGGCGCAACGTCAGCGCGCTGACGGTGCAGCGGGAGGCGAGGTGATGGTGTTCGATTGCGGCGAGGGTACGCAGCGGCAGATGATGCGTTTCGGCACGGGGTTCAGCTTCCACGACATCTTCTTCACCCACCTGCACGCGGACCACTTTCTCGGCGTGATCGGGCTGCTCGGACATTGGGCTTGCAGGACCGCGAGGAGCCGCTCGATCTGTGGACCCCCGCGACGGAAGACGCTACTCCAGCAGGCTATTTATCTGGGGTGAGCGCGTCCCTTTTCCCGTGCAGATTCGTGGGGCTCTCCCCGGCCATGTTATCGAGCGCGGCGAGTACGCGATTGTCCCGTTCCGACGCAGCACCGGTGGTACACGAGCGTGGGGTACGCAGTCGCTGAGCATCCACGACTCGGCCGCTTCGATGCTCCACGGGCGGGAGCTTGGCATCGCAGAGGGGGCGCCGCGGGGCAGCTGCATCACGGCGACCCGCCCCACCGCGTGGAGGTGGACGGCCGGACAGTGGGACGAAGCGGACCAGGTGGTCCACCGCCCGGGCCGCCCGCGTCCAGGGCGAAAGGTGGTCACTTCTCCCCCCGTTACGCGGCGATACGCTGGAGCGCATGCGCGCGCCGTCTTCCGCAAAGCGATCGCGGCGCGACGGGCTGCGATCGAGGTGCTGATCCATGAAGCCTGGCCCCCACCCCGCCGACGAGCCTACCGGAGCGTTTCGCATGCATCGCGCCTGAGCAACCGGACACTCTACCGCCACTGAAGCCGCCGAGATCGCACGGCCGAAGCCGACGTCGCCTCGCATGCTAGCCTTGCCGCCTGGCCGCGGATGCAAGGATGGCGAGCGGCTCGGTCGACGACAGGCCGACGATCTCGCGCGCTCCGAGCGTGACCCCGGCGCGGGCATTTTTCGCCGGAGCGGCGTCGCCGCTCTGGCGACGGGCTCGTCCTCGGGGTGCGCATACCGCTCTTGACAGCGCGGCGCGCGGTGCTATCTTGCCGCGTCGTTAGCACTCTCGGGGTGAGAGTGCTAACAGAAGTCCACACCCACTACTCAATCCAGGGAGGGTCATCCATATGGCCACCGCGACTGAGATCAAGGTCAAGCCGCTCGCGGACCGCGTCGTCGTCAAGGCGCTCGAGGACACCGAGCAGATGCGCGGCGGGCTCTACATCCCGGACACCGCCAAGGAAAAGCCCCAGCAGGGCGAAGTCGTCGCCGTCGGTCCCGGCAAGGTGGAAGACGGCGCGCGGGTCGAGATGGAGCTGAAGGTCGGCGACAAGGTGCTGTACGGGAAGTACAGCGGCACCGAGGTCACCGTCGACAACGAGCAGTACCTGATCCTCCGCGAGTCCGACGTGCTCGCGGTGGTGGGCTGAAGCCCGCCGCGTTGCACACTCCCGATCTGAATCACTCGCGTACCTCGAAATAGGAGAGAAACTATGGCTGCCAAGGAGCTGGTATTCAGCACCGACGCCCGCGCCGCGCTCAAAAAGGGCGTGGACCAGCTGGCGGAGGCCGTCAAGGTCACCCTGGGCCCCAAGGGGCGCAACGTGGTGATCGACCGCAAGTTCGGCTCGCCGCTCATCACCAAGGACGGCGTGACCGTGGCGAAGGAAGTGGAGCTGGAGAACCCCATCGAGAACATGGGGGCCCAGATGGTGAAGGAGGTCGCGACCAAGACGAGCGACCTGGCCGGCGACGGCACCACCACCGCCACCGTCCTCGCCCAGGCCATCTTCCGCGAGGGCCTCAAGAACGTCACCGCCGGCGCCAATCCGATGTCGCTCAAGCGCGGCATCGACAAGGCCGTCGAGCAGGTGGTGGCCCAGCTGAAGTCGATGTCGGTGGAGACCGCCGGCAAGAAGGAGATCGCGCAGGTCGGCACCATCTCCGCCAACTCCGACGAGGAGATCGGCAACCTGATCGCCGACGCGATGGAGAAGGTCGGCAAGGACGGCGTCATCACGGTTGAAGAGGCCAAGGGCCTGGAGACCACGTTGGAGACCGTCGAGGGGATGCAGTTCGACCGCGGCTACCTGTCGCCGTACTTCATCACCGATCCGGACCGCATGGAGACGGTGCTCGAGGACGCGATGATCCTCATCCACGACAAGAAGGTGTCGTCGATGAAGGACCTGCTCCCGGTGCTGGAGAAGGTGGCGCAGATGGGCCGCCCGCTGCTGATCATCGCCGAGGACGTGGAGGGCGAGGCCCTGGCCACGCTCGTCGTCAACAAGCTGCGCGGCACCCTCAAGGTCGCGGCCGTCAAGGCCCCGGGCTTTGGTGACCGCCGCAAGTCGATGCTGCAGGACATCGCGGTGCTCACCGGCGGTCAGGTGATCTCCGAAGAGGTCGGCTTCAAGCTGGAGAACGCGGTGCTGTCGGACCTCGGCCGCGCCAAGCGGATCGTGATCGACAAGGACAACACCACGGTGGTGGACGGCGCCGGCGAGCAGGACCTGATCAAGGGCCGCATCAACGAGATCCGCGCCGCCATCGACAAGACCACCTCGGACTACGACCGCGAGAAGCTGCAGGAGCGCCTCGCCAAGCTGGCCGGCGGTGTGGCGGTGATCCACGTGGGCGCCGCGACCGAGACGGAGATGAAGGAGAAGAAGGCCCGCGTGGAGGACGCCCTCCACGCGACGCGCGCCGCGGTGGAAGAGGGGATCGTCCCCGGCGGCGGCGTGGCGCTCCTTCGCGCCCAGGCCGTGCTGCGCAGCTTCAAGCTGGAAGACGCGGACGAGCAGATCGGCGTGCGCATCATCGAGCGCGCGCTCGAGGAGCCGATCCGCCAGATCTCGCAGAACGCCGGCGTCGAGGGCTCCATCGTGGTCGCCAAGGTGCGCGACAACGAGAGCAACGCGTACGGCTACAACGCCCGCACGGACGAGTACGAGGACCTGGTGCAGGCCGGCGTGATCGACCCCACCAAGGTCACGCGTACGGCGCTCCAGAACGCCGCGTCCATCGCCGGCCTCCTCCTCACCACCGAGTCGGTGGTGGTGGAGCGCCCCGAGCCGAAGAGCGCCGGCGGCGCCGGCGGCGGCGGTGGCATGCCGGGCGGCATGGGCGACATGTACTGAGCCCGGCAGGCGTCGCAAACCGGGCCGGTGAAGGAAGCCCCGCCCCCTCCTTGCGAGGGGGCGGGGCTTTTTCGCGGCCACCGCAGCCTACGTCCAGAGGATACGGATGTTGTACGGCTCCATCGCCCTGTCCTGGGTTACGAGGGTGAGACCTTCCGTCCGCGCCTGTGCGACGAGCATACGGTCGAAGGGGTCGCGGTGGTGCTCCGGCAGGGTCGCGACCGCGGCGGCGTGCGCAAAGGTAATCGGCAGCTTCTCGAATCCGTCCACCTCCGCCACCCGCTCGAACGGCACGTCCAGGGCCAGCTTTCCCGTTGCCGCCGTGATGGCTGCCTCTCAGGCCGACGCGGCGCTCACCACCACCCGCCCGGCGCTCCGGATCGCGTCGCGAGCGCCCTCTTCCAACCGGGGGGAGTCCGTACTCCACCAGAGGAGCACATGCGTATCGAGGAGGAGGCTCACGAACCCTACCCGTCGGCGGCCTCGCCGCTGAACGACGCGAGGATGTCGGGAGACAGCGGATCGTCGAAGTCGTCGGACATCCAGATCTGCCCTTTCAACGCTCCGGGAACGCGACGCGTGGACGGCGCAGCGAGGGCATCAGCCGGGCGACAGGGCGCCCAGCCTTGGCGATGATGATCTCCTCGCCCGCGGCGGCGCGTTCCACGAGCTGCGAGAGGTGTGTCTTGGCCTGGTACAGATTGACGGTCGAGCTCACGATCTCCCTCCTTGGTCAAGGTTGGTCAAGTGTAACATGAAGGGTCTCAGCGGACCAGTGTCATTTTTACCAGGATGTCCAATGTGTTTGTGGCGTCTTACGGCACGCCGGTTGCCCTGTAGGCCCACATGCTATTAATCGCGAGAGAGATCAAGGACGTGGACGACGACGTCGCGCCGGAGGCTTCACCGGCGGGTGGACGACGAGATGCTGTACTCCGGGGTCGGAGCGCAGGCGGGATGGCCGTGGGCGCTGTTCGCCCTCGGGATGGGCGCCGCCGTCACGTTCTTTTTCATGTACACGCCGCACTGACCGTCTCGCGCGGGGTGCGGTTGACAGGTGCGGGGCGCGGGGATAGATTCCCAGGCTCCAATGCTGGACAAGCGGGGGCCGGCAGGCCCTCCACCTTTCGGCTTCGTCTCCCCAGCGGGGCGAATGCTGCCGGGTCCGCGCATCGCGCCTCGCCCCGTCCGTCTCCACAGGAGCACGGAGTGCGTGTGCGCGTGGACGGATCTGAGCGTTTCAGATCCGTCTTTTTGTTTCCCCGATTTCGGAGAGCGGCACCATCCAAGAGAAAGTGCGGGTGAATCGGCAGATCCGTATCAGCCCCGTCCGGGTGATCAGCCCGGAAGGCGAGCAACTCGGGATCCTGCCGATCGAACGGGCGCAGGAGATCGCGGAAGAGCAGGGGCTGGACCTGGTGGAAGTCGCACCGCTGGCCCGGCCGCCGGTCTGCCGCATCATGGACTACGGCAAGTTCAAGTACGAGGAGCAGCGCCAGCAGCGCGAGGCGCGGAAGAAGCAGCACCACGTACAGATCAAAGAAGTCAAGATGCGTCCCGGGATCGAGGACCACGACTACGACTTCAAGCTACGCCACGCCCGCCGCTTCCTCGAAGAGGGAACAAGGTCAAGCTGACCATGATGTTCCGCGGGCGCCAGATGGCCCATCCCGAGTTCGGCCGGCAGGTGCTGGACCGGGTGTCGCAGGCGCTGACGGACATCAGCAAAGTCGAATCGCAGCCGCTGATGGAAGGGCGCAGCATGGTGATGATGCTGGCGCCCCTGAAGACTCTACAGCCCGCCGGCTCCGGCGGGGTTCCGAACGGTCGTCCGCCCCCGCGAACGCAGGAGGGGGCGACCGCCCCGCGCCCGCGGCCGCGGGAGCACCTCAAAGGCCCGCTCCGGTCGCGGCGCGGGCCACCGAACGGCCCGCGCCGCCCGCGGCGGGGTCGCCTGAAAGGAAGTGATCCGATGCCGAAGATGAAGACCCACCGGGGTGCGGCGAAGCGCTTCAAGGTGACGGCCAAGGGCCGCGTGAAGCGTGGGAGCGCCATGCACAGCCACATCCTGACCAAGAAGTCGCCGAAGCGGAAGCGGAACCTGCGCGGCACCACCATGCTCGCCAAGCCGGACGAGAAGCGCGTGAAGCGCCTCCTCCTGGCCTGACGCGCGCTTTCGCAACCGACTAGAGAGGGTTCGGACTCATGCCTCGCGTAAAGAACAACGTCGCCCGCCTGCGGCGGAAGCGGCAGATCCTGGCGGACGCCAAGGGGTACTTCGGCCGCCGCAAGAACCTGTACAAGACGGCAAGGAAGCGGTGGAGCGGGCCCGCCGCTACGCGTACCGGGACCGCAAGAACCGCAAGCGCGAGTTCCGCCGCCTGTGGATCATCCGCATCAACGCCGCCGCGCGCATGAACGAGCTTTCGTACTCGCGCTTCATGAACGGCCTCAAGCGCGCCGGCATCGAGATCGACCGCAAGGTGCTCGCGGACCTCGCCATCCGCGAGCCGCAGGCCTTTGAGCAGCTCGCCAGTGCCGCCAAGGCGAACCAGGGCTGAGCGGTCTTCTGTTTTGACTTTCCCGAGCGGCGCCGTGGACCTCCACGGCGCCGCTCGTGTTTCGGGGTAGCCAAATGCCCGGGCGCCGTCCAGATTGTGACGGGCGGCCCGATCAAACCCGGAGGGCGCGATGAACCGACGCCGGCTCACCTTCGTTCGCGAGCGGCCCAGACCACAATGGGCGTTTGAAGTCGTGTGCACGATCGTGCTCTGCGTCATCGTGTACCTTCTCTCCACGCCTCTGCTCGACTGGGTACGCCAGGTGGGCGGCGCGCATCAGGCGCGCGCCGGCGGGTACACGATCATCGAGCAATGACCTTTGGCGCGGCCCGGTTGCCGTCCGGGTGGAATACGGAAGATGAGCATCACGGAAGAGCTGATCGCGCAGCTGCGCGCGCTGGAGTCGGAAGCTGGAGCGGCGATCGGCGCGGCGGGAGGGGCCGAGGCGCTGGAGGCGGTGCGGATCGGCCTGCTCGGCCGCAAGGGGCGGCTCACGGGGATCCTGCGCCGCCTGGGGAGCTGTCGCCCGAGGAGCGGCCGGCGGTGGGGGCGGAGGGAAACCGCGTGCGCGATGCGCTCAACGCGCTCTTCGACGAGCGGACCGCCGCGCCGGCCGCCGGCGCGGATACGGGGCCGCGCGAGGACCTGACGCTTCCCGGCCGCGCGCCGTGGCGGGGCGGGCTCCATCCCGTGCGGCAGGTGGTGGACGAGATCTGCGAGATCTTTCGTGACCTGGGATTCAGCCGCGTGGCCGGGCCGGAGGTGGAGACGGCGGAGTACAATTTCACCAAGCTCAACTTCCCGCTCGACCACCCGGCGGCGGACATGCACGACACCTTTTATCTCGGCGAGGGGACGCTGCTGCGCACCCACACCTCGCCGATGCAGGCCCGGATCATGGAGGCGCACGCGCCGCCCATCCGGGTGGTGATCCCCGGCACCGTCTACCGCCGCGACCCGTTCGACGCGAGCCACGCGCCCGCCTTCGAGCAGATCGAGGGGCTGGCCGTGGACGAGGGCGTCACCTTTGCCGACTTCAAGGCGACGCTCGCCCTCTTCGTGCTCCGCTTCTTCGGCCCCGACGCGAAGACGCGCTTCCGGCCGTCGTACTTCCCCTTCACCGAGCCCTCGGCGGAGGTGGACGTGTCGTGCATGATCTGCGGCGGCTCCGGGTGCTCCGCCTGCAAGGGGACCGGGTGGATGGAGATCATGGGGGCCGGGATGGTGCATCCCAACGTCTTCAAGCACGCCGGCATCGATCCCGAGCGCTACACCGGCTACGCCTTCGGGATGGGGCCGGGGCGGATCGCGATGCTGCGCTACGGGATTACGGACATCCGGCTGCTGTACGAGGGAGATGTGAGGTTCCTGGGGCAGTTCGCGTGACTGCGGGGAATGGGGAATGGGGAATGGGGAATGGGGAATGGGGGATCTGGCGAGGGGGCACGACCCGCGTTTCTCGTCTGGCTGGTCGAGCGCTGGGCGGAGCAGGGGATCAGGGCTGCGGGTGGGGCGGAGGCGGAGGTGCGCGGGTTCGAGGGGCGGCGCGGGGTGCGGCTTCCGGCGGGGCTGCGCGACTATTTCCGCAGCGTCGGCGGGATCGCGGTGGACGGGGAGAGCCCTGCGCTGGACCAGGACCTGATCCGCTTCTGGCCGCTGGAAGAGGTGAGTTCGCTGGCGAAGGCGTGGGTGCCCGCGCGCGAGGCAGAGCGGTGGTTCGTGATCGCCGACTACGCGATGTGGACTTGGGCCTACGTCGTCCGGCTGTCCTCCGATGCGGAGGAGGCGGCGCCTGTTGCGGTGAACTTCGGCGGCGCGGAGCTGCGCCCGATCGCCGATTCGTTCCACGAGTTCGTAGAGATGTATCTGCGGCGCGATCCGCTGGTGATCTCGCCTGACCAGTAAACGACACGCGGACCGGGGTCCACGGACCGGGATTGCTGTTCCCGTTCCCCGTTCCCCGTTCCCCGTTCCCCGATCCGTCCATGAACGTCTCGTACCTCTGGCTCAAGTCCCTCGCACCCGACATCCAGGGCACCGCGGAGGAGATCGCCCATCGCCTCGCCCTCCTCGGCGCGCCGGTGGACGAGCTCACGCACCTGGGCGCGGGGATCGGTGACGTGGTGATCGCGCGTGTGGAAGAGGTGTGGCAGCACCCGAACGCGGACCGGCTGCGCGTCACGCGTGTGAACGCCGGCGACGAGACGGTGCAGGTGGTGTGCGGCGCGCCGAACGTGGAGGCGGGGCGCTTCTACCCGTTTGCCCCCGTCGGGGCGACGCTGCCGGGCGGGATGCAGATCGGCAAGGCCAAGCTGCGCGGCGAGGTGTCCCAGGGGATGCTCTGCTCCGCGCGCGAGCTGGGGCTGGGGCGCGACCACTCCGGTCTGATGACGCTGAACGGCGAATACTCGCCCGGCACCCGCTTCGTGGACGCGCTGGGGCTGGACGACTGGCGCCTGCTCATCGACGTCACCCCCAACCGCGGCGAGCTGCTGTCGCACGTGGGGGTGGCGCGCGAGCTGGCGCCGGGTGGGGCGGCGGGGGTTGAGCTGCCTGCCTTTCCGAATGCCCCGCGCGCGCGGCTGGACACCCGCTCCGGCGCATCGGAGGACGAGGTGGCGGGCGTACGGGTGCGGATCGAGGACGAGGCCGGCTGCCCGCGCTACATGGGCGCGGTGGTGCGCGGCGTGCGCGTGGGGCCGTCGCCGGAGTGGCTGGCGACGCGGCTGCGCGCCGTGGGGCTGCGCCCGATCAACAACATCGTGGATGCCACCAACTACGTCCTCTTCGAGCTGGGCCAGCCGCTGCACGCCTTCGACCTGGCGAAGCTGCGCGGGGCGAGGTGCGCATCCGCCGCGCGCGCGACGGCGAGACGATCGCCACCCTGGACGGCACCGGCCGCACGCTCGTCGCCGGCGACCTGGTGATCGCGGACGCGGAGGGCGCGGTCGCCGTCGCGGGGGTGATGGGCGGCGCCAACAGCGAGGTGGACGAGGGGACGACGGACATCTTCCTGGAGTGCGCCCTCTTCGAGCCGAAGACGGTCCGCCGCACTCGCAGCCGCCTCGTGCTCTCCACCGACGCGTCGTACCGGTTCGAGCGCGGCGTCGATCCGGAGGGGCAGCCGGTGGCGCTGGAGCGCGTCGTGGAGCTGATCGTGGCGGTCGCGGGCGGCACGCCGGCGGAGGCGTTCGACCTCAATCCGCGTCCGTGGGAGCGGCGCGTGGTGGCGCTGCGGCCGGAGCGGGTGAAGCGCGTCCTCGGCGCCGGCGTCACGCCCGCGGAGACCGAGACGCTGCTGGAGGAGATCGGCTTCGAAGTGGACCCCGACGTCTCGCCGATACGCGTCGTCGTTCCGGGCTTCCGGGGTGACGTGGAGGAGGAGATCGACCTGATCGAGGAGATCGCGCGGCGCCGCGGCTACGACTCGTTCCCGGACGAGCTGGCGCCGTTCCGCCCCAGCAGCGTCCCCGAGGCGCCGGTCGTGGAGGTGGAGCGGCGGTTCGCGGAGCGGTTCGTGGGGTGGGGCTTCCTGGAGGCGCGCACCACCGGCTTCGTGCCGGAGAGCGTGGGCGAGGTGCGGGTGCTCAACCCGCTGTCCACCGAAGAAGGGTTCCTGCGCACCTCCCTCGTGCCCGGCCTGCTGCGGCGCGTGGAGCACAACTTCGCCCACGGCGTGCGCGACGTGCGGCTCTTTGAGATCGGCGCCGCGTTCCGCGCCGGGCCGGCCGGCGGGATGCCGCACGAGGAGCGGCGCGTGGCGGCGGCGTTCAGCGGCGCGCGCGCCCCGCGGCACTGGACCGGCGAGGCCGGGGCCTACGAGGCGTGGGACCTCAAGGGGATGCTGGAGGAGCTGGTCCGCGAGTACCCGGATGCGCGCGTGGACGTGCTGGGCGCGGGCTTCACCGTCGTGGGGCCGGACGGGAGCCTGGGCGTCGGGGGGCGGGCGAGGGGGTCGATGCGCCGGCGTGGGCCGCGCCGGTGTGGACGCTGGAGCTGCGCCTTCCCGACGCGGCGATGGACCGGCGCGGGATCCGCTACGCGCCCCTCCCCACACAGCCGGCCTCCGAGCGCGACCTGGCGCTCCTGGTGCCGCACGCCGTCTCGGCCGAGCAGGTGGGCGCGACCATCGTGGACGCCGCGTCCCCACTGCTGGAGGGGCTCGCGCCCTTCGACCTTTATTCAGGCAAGGGACTTCCGGACGGGACGCGCAGCGTGGCCTGGCGCCTCCGCTTCCGCGCCACGGACCGCACGCTGACCGACGCCGAGGTGGATGCCGAGGTGGAGCGGGTGCTGCGTGCCCTGGAGGAGCGCCATGGTGTCAGACGCCGCTGAAGCCGCCGATCCCGCCGCCGGATGGGAGAGGCTGGAGCGCGCCGCGCGCTCCGCCGCGTCCTCCGTCGCAGACTGGCGCAGCCGCGCCCGCGAGGCGGAGGCCGAGGTCGACCGCCTGCGCCGCGAGCTGGAGGCGGTGGGCGCCGCCACCCCCGCCGACGCGGCGGGCGAGCTGCGCCGGCTGCGGGCCGAGAACGCACTCCTCAGCAGCCGCACCGACGAGGCCCGCCAGCGCATCCAGACGCTGCTGGCCCGCCTGGCCATGCTGGAGGCACGCCGATGAACCGCACCCGCCGCCCCGCCACGCGCCACTCGGTCACCGTGGAGATCGCGGGGGAAAAGCACGTCCTGCGCTCCGAGCTGCCGCCGGAGGACACGCGCGCGATCGCCGCGCACGTGGACACGACCTTGCGTGGCCTCCCCGGCTACCAGACGCTGGAGCCCTTTCGCGCCGCCACCCTTGCCGCGCTCTCCATCACCGACGAGCTCTTCCACGCCCGCGAGGAGCTGCGCCGCCTCCGCGAAGAGATCGCCCGGCGCACCGCCGAGCTCGCCTCGATACTGGAAGAGGCGGGCGAGGACGACGCGGCGAAGCGTCCCCGCACGGCTCCCCGGCGCGGGTGAGCGGGACTCATCCGTTTCCACGACGGGGTTGCGTTCGGCGCTCGCGCGCACCTAAGTTGAGATGCGGCTTCCCCGCCGCCGCGCTTGACAGGCGCGTACGGGACGGTGGCGGGTCGGTATCCAGTCTGCCACCGTACTTATTTGTGACAAGACGCGGGCCCCGGTCCGCCCTGAATACAATCACAATGGAAATCCTGCTGATCGCCGTGGCCCTCCTCGTGGGAGCGGCCGCCGGCTTCGTCGTGGGGAAGAACGTACTCGAAAGCCGCCTGCGCGCGAGCCGCGCCACCGCCCAGGACGAGGCGGAGCGCATCCGGGGCGCCGCCGTGCAGGAGGCGGAGTCGCTGCGCAAGGCCGAGGTGCTGAAGGGGCGCGAGGAGGCGCTCCGCGCCCGCGAGGAGTGGGAGCGCGAAGAGGCACGCCGCCGAGACGACGTCGAGCGGGTGGAGCGCCGCCTCCAGGAGCGCGAGGAGGCGCTCGACCGCAAGTTCCACCTCCTGGACGAGAAGGGGCAGGCGCAGGAGCAGCGCGCCGAGGCCGTGGTGCGGCGCGAGAAGCGCCTGGAGCAGGAGGAGAAGGAGCTGCAGGGCCGCGCCGCCGAGGTGCAGCACCGCCTGGAGTCGCTCGCCGGCCTCACGGCCGACGAGGCGCGCCGGCAGCTGATGCACGAGATGGAGGAGGAAGCCAAGGCCGCCGCCACCCACCGCATCCGCGAGATCAAGGAAGAGGCCCGCCGCAACGCGGAGCGCGAGGCGAAGGAGATCATCTCCCTCGCCATCCAGCGCATCGCCGCGGACCACACGGCCGAGACCACCGTCTCGGTCGTCGCACTCCCGTCGGACGAGATGAAGGGGCGGATCATCGGCCGCGAGGGCGCAACATCCGCGCGTTCGAGCAGGCCACGGGGATCGACGTCATCATTGACGACACCCCCGAGGCGGTCGTGCTCTCCGGCTTCGATCCCATCCGCCGCGAGACGGCGCGCCTGGCGTTGGAGAAGCTGGTCTCCGACGGGCGCATCCACCCCGGGCGCATCGACGACGTGGTGGCGAAGTCGCGCAAGGAGGTGGAGAACGGAATGCGCGAGGCCGCCGAGGAGATCCTGTACGAACTGGGGATCCACGGCGTGCACCCCGAGGTGGTCAAGGTGCTGGGGCGTCTGAAGTTTCGCACCTCGTACGGGCAGAACCAGCTGCTGCACAGCAAGGAGGTGGCGATCCTGGCCGGCAACATGGCGGCCGAGATGGGCTTCGACGCCACGCTCGCCAAGCGGATGGGCCTCCTGCACGACGTGGGGAAGGGGATGACCCACGAACACGAGGGGACGCACGTTGAGCTCGGCTGGAACCTGGCCAAGAAGTACAACGAGCCGCCGCAGGTGCTGAACGCCATCAAGGCGCACCACGACGAGGAGCCGCACCTCTATCCCGAGTCGTTCCTGGTGACGGCCGGCGACGCGATCAGCGGTTCGCGCCCTGGCGCCCGCCGCGAGATGTTCGAAACGTACGTCAAGCGCCTGGAGAAGCTGGAGGAGATCGCGCTCTCCTTCCCCGGGGTGGAGCGCTGCTTCGCGATCCAGGCGGGCCGCGAGCTGCGCATCATGGTCATCCCCGACCAGGTGACCGACGAGGAGATGTCGCGCCTCAGCGAGGAGACGGCGCGCCGCATCGAGGCGGAGCTCCAGTATCCCGGCCAGATCAAGGTCGTCGTGGTGCGTGAGACCAAGGCCGTCGACTTCGCGCGCTGATCCACCGTTCTTGCTCCATCAGAGGGCCCGGCTTCCGTGTGGAGCCGGGCCCTCCCGAATTGCGATCTCACGCGGAGGCGCGGAGACGCGGAGAACAGCGGGCTCACTCAGAGACACAGAGGCACAGAGGAAGAACAGCCAAAATGGTTTCCTCTGTGGCTCGCGGTCCTTCTGTACCCTCTGTGAGAGCTTTTGTCGTTGTTGTTCTCCGCGCCTCCGCGTCTCCGAGTGAGACCTGTTGTTCTTTCGGGACACCAGCCGCACCACCACGCGGGGCCGGTGGCGGATGCCGCGGGCGGGGGTGTGCGGAGGTTGGGGCGCGCGATAGATTGCGCGCGTTCGAGTGCGGGATCACGAGAAACGGGGTGAGGCCGGGCGAGTGAAGATCCTCTTCGTGGCGGACGTCATCGGCTCGCCGGGACGCGCGCGTGGTGACGCAGCTCCTGCGGCTCGTGCGCAAGGACGTGGGGCGGATGCCGTGATCCTCAACGGCGAGAACTCCGCCGGCGGGTTCGGGATCACGCCCGACACGGTCCGCGAGTTCCTGGAGCTGGGGGTGGACGTCATCACCACCGGCAACCACGTGTGGGACAAGAAGGAGATCCTCCCCTCCTGGACCGCGAGCCGCGCCTCCTGCGCCCCGCCAACTATCCGCCTCCCAACCCGGGGCGCGGGCACACGGTGGTCGAGGTGGGGGCTGTGAGGCTGGCGGTGATCAACCTGCAGGGGCGCACCTTCATGCCCCCGCTCGACGACCCGTTCCGCATGGCGGACGCGCTCATCGGGAGCTGCGCGGCGAGGCGGACGTGATCGTGGTCGACTTCCACGCGGAGGCGACCAGCGAGAAGCAGGCGTTCGCGCGGTACCTGGACGGGCGCGTGGCGGCGGTGGTGGGGACGCACACGCACTGCCAGACGGCGGACGAGCGCGTGCTGCCGGGCGGGACGGCGCAGATCACCGACCTGGGGCTCACCGGCGGGCTCGGCGGGGTGATCGGGATGAAGGCGGAGCTCTCCATCGAGCGGCAGCGCACCCTCGCCCGCGGCGAGCGGCTGCAGCCGGCTGACGAGGAGCTGACGCTGCAGGGCGCCGTGGTGGACGTGGACGAGAAGACGGGGCACGCTCGCTCCATCCAGCGGGTGAGCGTGCCGTACGAACGGGTCCTACAGGGGGAGTACAGGAAGAAGTGAGCGCGCGCATCATCGACGGCACCCGCATCGGCCGGGAGATCCGCGCCGAAGTCGCGGCCGAGGTCGCCCGGCTCCGCTCCGAGGCCGGCGTGGTCCCCGGCTTGGCGGTGGTGCTGGTGGGGAACGACCCCGCCAGCGAGGTCTACGTGCGCAGCAAGACGCGCGCGTGCCACACGGCGGGGATGAACGACCGCCTCGTGCACCTGGGCGCCGGCGTCGCCGCGGAGGAGCTGTTCGGCGTCGTCGATGGCCTCAACGCGGACCCGGCGGTGCACGGCATCCTGGTGCAGCTCCCCCTTCCGCCCCACATCGACCCGATGGCGGTGCTGGAGCGCGTGCACCCCGCCAAAGACGTGGACGGCTTCCACCCGCTCAACGTGGGGCGCGCCTTCGTGGGCGACCCGGCGGGCTTCCTCCCCGCCACCCCCGCGGGGATCATGGAGCTCCTGCGCCGCGAGGGCGTGCCCACGCACGGCCGGCACGCGGTGGTGGTGGGGAGGTCGCTGATCGTGAGCAAGCCGCTGGCGTCGCTCCTGCTGGCGCCCGGCCCCAACGCCACCGTCACCCTCTGCCACCGCCACACCGTGGACCTCGCCTCGCACACGCGGCTGGCGGACATCCTGGTGGTGGCCGTAGGGAAGCCGGGGCTGATCACGCGCGACATGGTGAAGCCCGGCGCCGTGGTGCTGGACGTGGGGACCACGCGCGTGGCCGACCCCGCGGACCCGCGCGGCTACGTGATCCGCGGCGACGTGGATTTCGAGGCGGTGCGCGAGGTGGCCTCCGCCATCACGCCGGTGCCGGGAGGGGTGGGGCCGATGACCATCGCCATGCTCCTGCGCAACACGGTGGAGGCGGCCCGCCGCGCCGCCGCCCGCGCCCGCCGCCGCGCCGGGACCGCCGCGTGACGTACGACCTGTTCTCCTCGTCGGGCGCCAGCGAGCGGCCCAAGCGCGGGAGGAACGAGGCCCGCAACGAGGCGGTGGCGCGCGCCGTCGCCGCCCGCGACGCGGCCGCGGGCTTCCCCTCGCCGCGCGCCGCCCGCCCGGAGTGGACGGTGGCCGACGTCACCGCCGCCGCGCGCGAGCTGGTGGAGAGCGTCCTGCCGCCCATGTGGGTCGTGGGCGAGGTGAGCAACTTCACGAAGGCGCGCTCCGGCCACGTCTACTTCACCCTGCGCGGCCCCGACGCCCAGCTCCGCTGCGTGATGTGGCGCGACGAGGCCCGCCGCCTCCCCACCGCGCCGGCGGAGGGGATGGAGGTGCGCGCGCTGGGCCGGGTGACGCTGTACGAGCCGCGGGGCGAGTTCCAGCTCGTGGTCGCGGAGCTGGAGGGGCGCGGCGAAGGGCTGTGGAAGCTGGCCTTCGACCGGCTGCGCACGCGCCTGGAGATGGAAGGGCTGACCTCGCCCGAGCGGAAGCGCCCCCTCCCCGCGCACCCGTCGTGCGTGGGGATCGTGACCTCGCGCGACGGCGCCGCCCTGCGCGACGTGGCGGCGGTGGTGCGCCGGCGAGCCCCGTGGACGCGCCTGGTGCTCGCCCCCGCGCGGGTGCAGGGGGAGGGTGCCCCCGCCGAGATCGCCGCCGCTATCCGCCGGCTGGGGCGCGCCGGGTGCGCGGACGTGCTGATCGTGGGGCGCGGCGGCGGCTCGGTGGAAGACCTGTGGGCCTTCAACGAGGAAGTGGTGGCGCGCGCCATCGCCGAGTCGCCCATCCCGGTGATCTCGGCCGTGGGGCACGAGACCGACGTCACCATCGCGGATCTGGTGGCCGACCTCCGCGCCCCCACCCCCTCCGCCGCCGCGGAGGCCGCCGTCCCCGACGGGAGCCGCGTGCGGCGCGAGGTCGCCGAGCTGCGCGCGCGGCTGGTGGACGCGGCGCGCGAGCAGGTGGCGGAGGGGCGCGAGGCGGTCTTCTCCGCGCGGCTGGACCTGCGCGACGCGGCGGAGCGCTCCCTGCGCGGGCGGCGCGAGCGGGTGTCGGCGATGGCGGGGCGGCTGCACGCGCTCTCGCCGCTGGCGACGCTGGCGCGCGGCTTCGCCGTCCCCCTTTCGCCCGAGGGGCGGGTGCTCCGGTCCCGCGCCGACTTCGCGCCGGGCGGGCGCTTCGACCTGCGCGTGGCGGACGGCACCGTCCCCTGCCGCGCCGAGCCAACGACGGACCGATGAGCGAGACCAGGCTGGAGGGCGCGCTGGAGCGCCTGGGCGAGATCGTGGAGCAGCTGGAAGGCGACGGCCTGGAGCTGGACGAGTCGCTGGCGCTCTTCGAGGAGGGGGTGCGCCTCCTCCGCGGGGCCGAGGAGGTGCTGGACAGCGCCGAGGAGCGGATCCGCCTCCTGGTGGAAGAGGGGGACGGGTTCCGGCAGGACCCGATGCCGGAGGCGGTGACGCTGGCCGATTCCGCCACCGCCGTGCGGCTCGACGGCTTCCTGGCGCGCGAGCGTGGCCGCGTGAACCACGGACTGGAAGCGGTCGCGCGGGAGCTCACGGAATCCGTGGCCCTCCCCCTCCGCGAGCCGGTCCGCTACGCCCTCGCCACGCCGGGAAAGCGCCTCCGCCCCATCCTGTGCGCCGCGGCCTGGCGCGCCTCGGCCGGCGAGCCGGACGAGCGCGTCTACCGCCTGGCGACGGCGGTGGAGATCGTCCACACCTACTCCCTGGTGCACGACGACCTGCCGTCGATGGACGACGACGCCCTGCGGCGCGGGCGTGCGACCCTGCACGTCGTGTTCGGCGTCCCTCGCGCGACGCTGGCGGGCGCGGCGCTGATCCCCGGCGCCGTGTCCGTGCTGGACGGCGCCGCCCGCGCGCTGGAGCTTCCCCGGAAGCGGCGGGCGCGGACGGGCGTTGCCGGCGCGTCGTGCGGCGCCAGCGGTGCGCGCGGGATGGTGGGTGGCCAGGTGCAGGACCTGGAGACGTCACCGCCAGTGCGGAGGCGTTGGGAAGCGCGGGCCCCACCGGCGCCGCGGCGCTGGAGTCGATCCACCGCCGCAAGACGGGCGCGCTCCTGGCCGCCTCGCTCCGTATCGGCGCCCTCGCCGCCGGGGCCGCCGAGGAGGTGCTGGCCGCGCTCACGGTGTACGGCGAGGACGTCGGCCTCGCCTTCCAGATCGTGGACGACGTGCTGGACGTCACCGCCAGCGCGGAGGCGCTGGGGAAGACCGCGGGCAAGGACGAGACTGTGGGGAAGGCGACGTACCCGGCGCTCTTTGGTATCGACGGCGCCCGCGCCCTCGCCGCGAGAAGGGTGGAGGAGGCCGTCAGCGCCCTCCGCGCCGCCCGCATCGCCTCGCCCGAGACGCTGGAATCACTCGCCCGGTTCGTGCTCGAGCGCCACAGTTAAATTCGTTTCGGCATTTCGGAATCGCGGACTGCGGGATCCTGCACCGAGCTCCCGGTCAGTATCTCGTCCTTACGGACGACTTCCGCCTGTCTCAAGTGTTGCGGCACGAAGGGACTGATGTAATCAATTTCAACCACCTCCGTCTCCCAAATCTGCTGGAGTAAGCGGCACGATTGACGCCCTAACACCAACTTTGTATTATAAAGCGGAGACCGCCCGGGCTGTGGTGGTTGGTTGAGCGCGGCTCACCGTCTAGATTGTTGGACGGCGGCCGACCAGTTTCACGCGGGCTGTCCGGCGCGCGGTCATGTGCGCAAAGCCGTTCTTTTAGAGATTGGAAGGAGCCCTGTGGCACTTCTCGACAGAGTGAAATATCCCGCGGACGTCCGCGCGCTGCCGGCCGAGGAGCTTCCCGCCCTCTGCCAGGAAGTGCGCGACCGCGTCATCGACGTGGTGGCGGCCCACAAGGGCGCGCACTTCGGCTCCAACCTGGGCGCGGTGGAACTCGCCGTGGCGCTGCACCGCGCCTTCGACACCCCGCGCGACCAGCTCATCTGGGACGTGGGGCACCAGGCGTACCCGCACAAGATCCTCACCGGGCGCAACGAGGGGATGCCCGGGATCCGCAAGCGCCACGGGCTCTCCGGCTTCCTGCGCCGCGACGAGAGCGAGTACGACGTCTTCGGCGCCGGGCACGCCGCCACCTCCATCTCCGCCGCCGTGGGCATCGCCGCCGCGCGCGATCTGCGCGGGGACGACTACGAGTCGATCGCGGTGATCGGCGACGGCTCAATGACGTGCGGGCTGGCGTACGAGGCGCTCAACAACGCCGGCGACACGGACCGGGACCTGATCGTCGTCCTCAATGACAACCAGATGTCGATCTCCCCCAACGTGGGGGCGCTGCACAAGTACCTGGGGGTGCACAAGCGGCTGACCGGCGTGCGCACCTCGCCGCTGTACAACCGCATCCGCGACGAGGTGAAGCGGCTGGTGCACGCGGCGCCGCGAATCGGCACCATCGGCGAGATGGTGGAGCACTTCGCCGTGCGTGCCGACGACGCATTCAAAGGGATGTTCGTTCCCGGGATGCTCTTCGAGGAGCTGGGCTTCCGCTACGTGGGGCCGGTGGACGGGCACGACATCGGCTCGCTCGTCGACACCTTTGAGCAGGTTCGCAAGATGAAGGGGCCGCGTCTGGTGCACGTCCTCACCACCAAGGGGAAGGGGTTCGCGCCGGCCGAGGCGGACCAGGTGAAGTGGCACGCGCAGGGCGGCTTCGATCGCACCACGGGCGCGCCGCTCAAGGTTTCCGCGGCGGGCCTCCCGCGCTGGCAGAACGTCTTCGGGCAGGCGCTGACGGAGCTGGCCGCCGAGGACCGCGACGTGGTGGCGATCACCGCGGCGATGGCGGGGGGTACGAGCACCGACATCTTCCAGAAGGCGCACCCCGAGCGCTTCTTCGACGTGGGGATCGCCGAGGGGCACGCCGTCACCTTTGCCGCCGGGCTGGCGACGCAGGGGATCAAGCCGGTGGTCGCGATCTACTCCACCTTCCTCCAGCGCGCGTACGACTCCATCGTCCACGACGTGGCGCTGCAGGAGCTGCCGGTGTGCTTCGTGATGGACCGCGCCGGCATCGCGGGCGACGACGGGCAGACGCACCATGGCGGGCTGGACATCGCCTACATGCTGGCGGTGCCGGGAATGACGATCGCGGCGCCGCACAACGCGGACGAGCTGATCGGGCTGTTGAAGCTGGCGCTGGAGGGGAAGCACGGACCCTTCGCCATCCGCATCCCGCGCGACAACGTCCCCGCGCTGCCGCGGCCGGTCGCGGAGATCGAGCCGGTGGTGCACGGGAGCTGGGAGACGCTGCGCACCGGCAAGGACGTGGCGATCCTGGCGTTGGGGACGATGGTGGCCCCCGCGACGGCCGCTGCGGAGATGCTGCAGCGCGAGGGGATCTCGGCCACGGTGGTCAACGCCCGCTTCGTGAAGCCGCTCGACGAGGGGACGCTCGAGCGCCTCTTCCCCGCCCACCCGCACCTGCTGACGGTGGAGGAGGGGACGGTGGTGAACGGCTTCGGCACGTACGCGGCCGCGCACGTGGCGGCGCGCTGGCCGGGGGTGCGGAGCGCTTCGTTGGGGCTGCCGGACCGCTTCGTGGAGCACGGCGAGCGCGCCGAGCTGCTGGACGAGCTGGGGCTCACGCCGGAGGGGATCGCGGCGCGGGCGCGCTCGCTGGTGGGCAAGCCGCTGCGGAAGCTGCTTGAGACGGCCTGACGGCGCGGGGCCGCGGCGCCTGGGCGTCGTCGGCCATGCCCGGTACGACGAGCTCGAGGCAGCGCTGGCCCGCCTCCTGGCTTTCGCGCGGGGGCGCGGGCTGGAGCTGTTCCTGGAGGACGACCTCCTGGAGGCGGCCCCGCGCGCGGCCGTCCGGACCCCCGACCTGGTGCCCGCGCTGGACGTGCTCCTCACGCTGGGGGGCGACGGCACGCTGCTGGCGGCCGTCCTGACCCCCGACCTGGTGCCCACGCTGGACGTGCTCCTCACTCTGGGGGGCGACGGCACGCTGCTGAGGGGCGCCCGCCTGGTGGCCCGCGACGCCGTACCGGTGCTGGGGATCAACCTGGGGCACCTGGGCTTCCTCACCACCGCACCCCCCTCCGAGCTGGAGGCGGCGCTGGAGTGCTGGCTGCGCGGCGACTTCGAGCTGGACCGGCGCATGGCGCTGGACATCCGCTCGGTGGGGCCGGACGGCGTGGCGCGCGGGGAGTACCTGGCGCTGAACGACGCGGTGCTGCACAAGGGCGGCTCCGCGCGCGTGATCCGCCTGCAGGTGACGGCGCTGCGCGAGGAGGTGGGGAGCTACAGCGCGGACGGAATCATCCTGGCCACCCCCACCGGCTCCACCGCGTACTCCCTCTCGGCGGGCGGCCCCATCGTCCACCCGGATGTGGACTGCATCATCGCCACCCCCATCTCGCCCCACACGCTGAGCGTGCGCCCCCTCGTACTCCGCGCGGAGGAGACGCTGACCGTCGAAGTGCTCTCCCCCACCGAGGAGCTGATCCTGACCATCGACGGGCAGGAGAGCGAGCGGCTGATCCCCGGCGCCCGCGTCGTGGTGCGCCGCGCCGACGAGCGCGTGTGCCTCGTCCGCCTCCCCGAGAGCAGCTTCTTCTCCACCCTGCGCCGCAAGCTGCGCTGGGGCGACCTGGAAGAGCGCAAACGATGACGAACGGCCCCAGTTGATGGCTCTTTCCCTGCGCACATTATTCGGTTATTCTTCGGTGCTCTGAACTGAGGCCCGCGGGCGGGGGTATACAGCGTGCTGATCCGTCGCGCTGGAGGGGCGCACGACGTACCTTGCGGGATGAACGCACGCAGATCCGGATGAATCCGCACGCTCTCAACGTCCTGGAGTACCGCGACGCGCTGGACATCGTCGCACGCTACGCGTCGTCGTCGCTCGGCGGGGACGCGGTGCGCGCGCTGGAGCCCTCCACCGACCTCGGGTGGATCGAGCCGGAGCTGGCGCGCGTGGACCAGATGCGCGGCTTCCTCCGCGGCGACTCGGGGTGGTACACCCCGGCGATTCCGGACGTGCGCGACCCGCTCCGCAAACTGCGCGTAGAGGGCTCCGTGCTGGACGGCGCACAGCTCCGCGACGTGGCGACGCTCCTCGCATCGTCGCGGGTGACGCGGCGCGCGATCCAGGGGCAGGCAGCCACCTTCCCCCTCCTGGCGATGCTCGCCGGCGCGCTGATGGAGGCGGAGAAGGAGGAGACGGAGATCGGGCGCACCGTGGACGACCACGGCACGGTGCGCGACGAGGCGTCGCCGCTGCTCTACCGCACGCGGCGCGAGATCAAGAGCGCGCGCAACCGGCTGGTGGAGAAGCTGGCGGCCTTTGTCGGCTCGCTCCCGGCACACTACCAGGTGCCGGACGCGTCGGTGACGGTGCGCGAGGGGCGCTTCGTGATCCCCGTCCGCCGCGAGGGGCGCGGCGAGGTGGGCGGGATCGTGCACGACGAGAGCGGGACGGGGGCGACGCTCTTCGTGGAGCCGCCCGTGGCGGTGGAGATGATGAACCGCCTTCGCGAGCTGGAGGCGACGGAGCAGCGCGAGGTCACGCGCATCCTGCGCGAGCTCTCCGCCCGCCTGCGGCCGATGCAGCCGGAGCTGCTGGCGACGCTGGACGCGATGGTGGCGCTCGACTCGGTGTACGCCCGTGCGCGCTACGCCATCAAGTCGGACGGGCACGTGCCGCGGCTCCTCCCGGCGGGGACGGAGGAGTACGAGGTGGTGAACGGCTACCACCCGGTGCTTCAGGCGCGCAGCGCGGCCGTGATGCCCTTCGACCTGCGCATGGACGCGGGGGAGCGGACGCTGCTGATCTCCGGGCCAAACACGGGCGGCAAGACGGTGCTGCTGAAGGCGATCGGGCTGATCTCGCTGCTGACGCAGAGCGGGATCATTCCGCCGGTGGGGCCGCGCTCCAGGCTCCCGATCTTCCGCCAGGTGTTCGCGGACATCGGCGACGAGCAGAGCATCGAGGCGTCGCTCTCCACCTTCTCCGCGCACCTCAAGAACCTGCGCGAGGCGCTGGACGGCGCGGACTGGGAGTCGCTGGTGCTGACGGACGAGATCGGGAGCGGGACGGACCCGGTGGAGGGCGGGGTGCTGGCCCGCGCCATCCTGATCGAGCTCACGCGCCGCTCCGCCTTCACCGTCGCCACCACGCACCTGGGGCAGCTCAAGCTGCTGGCGACGGAGGAGCGCGGGGTGGTGAACGCGTCGCTCCAGTTCGACGCCGAGCGCCTGCAGCCCACCTACCGCCTGGTGAAGGGGATCCCCGGCCGCTCGTACGGCCTGGCGATCGCGCGGCGCCTGGGGATGGCGCCGTCTGTGCTGGAGCACGCCGAGTCCGCGCTGCCGCAGGGGGAGCGCGACGTGGCCCGCCTCCTCCTGGACCTGGAGGCGAAGGAGCAGCGCCTCTCGGAAGCCACTGTCGCGCTCGACCGCCAGCTCGCGGAGAGCGCGAGCGCTCGCTCAAGGAGAAGGAGCGCGACGCGGAGCGGCGGGCGCGGCAGCAGGCGCGTGACCTCCTCCTCCGCTCGCGCGCCGAGGTGGAGGCCGCCATCCAGGAGGTGCGCGGCGTGGCCGACGCGGCGCAGCTGGAGGAGGCTGCCCGCGCCGCCCGCCGCCGCGTGGAGGAGGCCGCGACGCGCCAGCGCGAGCGCGTGCCGCAGGAGCACAAAAAGGGGGGCGCGCACCCCGCCCGCGCGGCCGACGCGCTGGCGCTGGAGGCGGGCGTCCGCGTGAGGATCGAGTCGCTGGGGCGCACCGGCACCGTGGTGGAGGTGCGCGACGGGAAGGCGCTGGTGGAAGCGGGCTCCATCCGCCTCCTCCTGCCGCGCGAAGACCTGTCGCCGCTCCCCGCCGGCGACCAGCAGCGCGAGCGGAGCAAGCCGACGGCGGGCTACTACTCGCACACCAGCGAGGCGCACCCGGAGGTGGACCTGCGCGGGATGCGCGTGGACGAGGTGGAGACGGTGCTGGGACGCGCCGTGGACGACGCCATCCTTGCGGGCCTCCCGTCGTTCCGCATCATCCACGGCAAGGGCACCGGCGCGCTGCGGGCCCACGTCCGCGACCTGATCAAGAACGACCGCCGCATCCTGACCTCGCGCGCCGGAGAGCTGTTCGAGGGCGGGACGGGGGTGACGGTGGTGGAGTTCGCTTGACGGCAGGGATTAGGGACTAGGGACTAGGGATTAGTAACAGCGGCATCATCGTGCGCGTCGTCCCCGGTCCCTGATCCGCACCACCTGATCCCTGATTCCTAATCCCTAGTCCCTGAAGTCTGTGCCGATTCCGGATCACCTCGTCGAACAGGTCCGACAGCAGGCGGACCTCGTGGAGATCGTCTCGGAGCACACGCGCCTCAAGCGCTCCGGGAGGACCTTCCGCGGGCCGTGCCCGTTGCACGGCGGCGACGGGCCCAACTTCTCCGTGGATCCGGCCAAGGGGTACTACAAGTGCTTCGTCTGCGGGGAGGGGGGGACGGTCTACACCTTTCTGATGAAGCAACTGGGGATGAGCTATCCCGAGGCGATCCGCTCGGTGGCGGAGCGCGTGGGGATCGAGATCCCCGACGAGCGGGCGCGGCGCCAGGAGGTCGATCCCAACCAGCCGCTGTACGAGGTGAACGCCTTCGCGGCCGACTGGTTCAGGAAGCGGCTCTGGGACGACGAGCGCGGGAAGGCGGCGCGCGAGTACCTGGAGCGCCGCGGGATCGCCCGTGAGACGGCGGAGCGCTTCGGGCTGGGGTGGGCGCCCGAGGAGTGGACCGCGCTGGGCGAGGCCGCGCGCAAGCACGGCATCGACAACGGACGCCTGCTGGCGCTCGGTCTGGCCAAGGAGTCGAAGAACGGGCGTGACCCCTACGACGCATTCCGCGCGCGCATCATCTTCCCCATCGAAGACCTGAGCGGGCGCGTGGTGGCGTTCGGGGGGCGCAT
>JAUJOM010000002.1:77724-80336 GCA_030447645.1 Longimicrobiaceae bacterium
CGCGCCATCCTCCTGTACGACAGCGACAAGGCCGGCCTCAAGGCCACCTTTCGCACCGGCGACGAGCTCCTGCGCGCCGGGCTGGAGGTGCTCGTCGCCACGCTGCCGGAGGGGGAGGACCCCGACTCGCTGGTGCGCAACAAGGGTCAGGCCGCGCTCCGCCGCTTCCTGGACGACGCGGTGGACGTGATGGAGCGCAAGATCCAGATCCTGGAGCGCAAGGATTTCTTCTCCAGCATCAAGGGCACCCGCCAGGGCATCGACTCCCTCCTCCCCACCGTCCGCGCCGCCGCCGACGAGCTGGTGCGCGGCGTGTACATCCAGCGCATCTCCGAGAAGACGGGCGTCACGCGCGAGACGCTGGAGCGCGAGGTGGCCGAGGCGGCGGCGCGCGATCCCCGCGCGCCCAGCCCCCTCGAGCGCCGCCGCCGCGACGAAGCCCGCCGTGCGGAGGACTTCGCGCAGCAGCCCGCGCGCAAGGACATGCGCACCAACGCCGAGCGGTCGCTCCTCCTGCTGATGGTGCACGACGAGCGCTGGGTGGAGGAGGCGGCCAAGCACGTGGAGGCGGACGCCCTGTCGCTCCCCCTCTACCGCACCCTCTTCCAGGGTCTGCTGGACACCGAGGGGCATCGCGACGCCACGGGCGAATGGCTCACGCGCTTCCCCCCCGAGGTGCAGCCGCTCCTCGAAGAGCTGCGCGGCGACCCGGAGATCGCGTCGATGGTCCCGGCCGAGGCGTTCTTTCGCGGGAGCGTGTCGCAGATCCTGGAGCGCGCGCACCTGGAGCGCCTCGCCGAGCTGACCCGCGAGCTCAACATCGCCGGCCCGGAGCAGCAGATGCTCCTGCTGCGCGAAAAGGCCCAGCTCGTGAAGGTGATGCGCGAGAACGGCTACCTGCGCAGGCCCGGCTTCGTGCAGGCCCTCACGCAGAACTCCCCGCGCTACCGCGCCGGGCCGCTGGAGTGACTGGAGGGACATGGGCCGTGTAGAAACCCTTTCTCGTCCTGCGCGACGCGCCGCACCGGCCTCGGCCTTGCGCCGTTACTCTGGCGCGGAGCGAAGGATCTACTGTGCGTTCCAGGGGGTTGGGTGTGGTGTGCCGGTCCCGGGCCGGCTCAATTACGGAGCGGGCGGGCTCCCTCAGAATGACAAAAAGGGGTACATGACGCTGGACGACCTGGAGACGCCCGCGGCACTGGTCGACGTGGAGCGGATGGAGGCGAATCTGCGCCGCGCGGCGGAGTACTGCCGCGCGCACGGCCTGGACTGGCGGCCGCACGCGAAGACGCACAAGACGCCGGAGCTGGCGGCCGAGCAGGTGCGGCTGGCGCGCGGTCGGCGTGACGGTGGCGACGCCGCGCGAGGCGGAGGTGATGGCAACGGCGGTGGACGACATCCTCCTCGCCTACCCACCCTTCGGCGCGAGCAAGCTGGAGCGCCTGATGCGCCTCCCCGAGCACGTCCGCCTGACGGTGGGGCTGGACTCGGCGGAGGCACTGGACGCGCTGGCGGAGGCCGCGCGCCGCGCCGGGCGGACGGCGGGGGTGCTGGTGGAGCTGGACGCGGGGATGGGGCGCGTCGGCCTCGGCTCTCCGGAGCACGCGGTGGAGCTGGCGCGGCGGGCGAGCGAGACACCGGGGGTGGAGTACCGGGGTATCATGTTCTATCCGGGTCACATCCGCGGCCCCGTAGCGGAGCAGGACGAGGCGCTCGCCGCGCTCGATGCCCGCCTGGCCGAGCGCATCGCCGCGCTGGCGGACGCGGGGCTGCGGCCGCGGGTGGTGAGCGGCGGATCGACGCCGACCTTCTGGCGCTCGCACGCGGTAGCGGGGATCACCGAGCTGCGCCCCGGCACCAACATCTTCAACGACCGTACCACGGCAGAGATCGGCGCCTGCGCGTGGGACGAGTGCGCGTACTCCGTGCTCGCCACGGTGGTCAGCACGGCGGTGGCGGGGCAGGCGGTGGTGGATGCCGGCTCCAAGGCGCTGGCCAAGGAGGAGCTGCGCGCCACGGGTGGCGGCTACGGCGCGCTCCTGGAGCACCCCGAGGTCGTGGTCAAGGCCGTGTCCGAGGAGCACGGCCTGCTCGACCTGGGCGGCACCAACTGGCGCCCGCGCGTGGGCGACCGGGTGCGCATCGTCCCCAACCACGTGTGCGTCTCGGTGAACCTGCAGGAGCGGCTGTGGGGCGTGCGCGGCGGCGAGGTGGCGGCGGAGTGGGAGATCGCGGGACGCGGGCGCGCACCGTGGGTGGCGCGGGCGCAAGCGGCTGCGGCTGGCTGAGATACGGGCGGGCGGGGTGCACTCTCCGCCCGTCTTTGGTTAGATTGGCGTCGCGCCACCCCTCCGCCGCACCTACCGACGGAGCCCGGATGAACCTGATCCTCCGGCTCCTCTACGTGCTCCTTTCGGGTATGCGCGGTGCGCGGCTCCAGCCGCTGGACGAGTCGGTGGTGAAGTTCCGGGTCTTTCCGCCCGACTTGGACACCAACTCCCGCGTGAAAAACGGCCGCGACCTCACCCTGATGGACCTGGGGCGGCTGGACCTGCTGGTGCGCCTGGGCGTGGTGCGCGAGGTGCGCCGGCGCCGCTGGAACCCGGTGGTCG
>JAUJOM010000002.1:80436-137821 GCA_030447645.1 Longimicrobiaceae bacterium
GCCGATCCGCTGGGATGGACAGCTCTGGCTGAACCGGCTGGGAATCGGGCTCCTGCTGCTGGGCGTCGCACTGCTCTTCCGTTACTCCATCGACATGGGGTGGATCACGCCGGCCGTGCGCGTAGGCTTCGGCACCGCCGTCGGGGTCACGCTGCTTGCCGCGGGGCTGCGCATAGGGGAGAAGCGCCGCTTCGGGTCGGTGCTGGTGGGTGGCGGGATCGCGGTCTTCTACATCGTGGGATGGGCCGCCTTCAACCTGTACTCGCTGGTCGGCTACACGGCGGCCTTCGCGGGGGCGGTGGGGGTCACGGGGCTCGCCTTCTGGCTGGCGCTGCGCAAGGACGAGCCGGCGCTCGGCATTATGGGCGCCATCGGCGGGCTGGGGACGCCGCTGCTGCTGGGGCTTTCCTACGGCACGCCGCGCGGCCTCGCCATCTACACCTGCATCATCATCGGCTGGACGGCGGCGCTTCACCTGAAGCGGAGCTGGCGATGGGTGCTGTGGACGACGCTGGTGTTCGGGTGGGTGCTGCTGTGCCGCTACGCGTACCACGTGGCGCTTCCAGACCGCCTCGTCACCGCCGACGCGTGGGTGCTGCAGGGCGCGGCGGTCTTCGCGTGGGCCTGTACGGGGCTCCTGCCGCTCCTCGGGCGCCTGCGCCTGACGAGCGAGCGGCGCTGGTCGGACTTGGACACGCTGCACTGGTACGGCGTCACGCTGGTGCCGCCGGGCGCCGCGCTCCTGGTCACCGGCCTGGTATGGACGCTCCCCGGCGAGCGCTGGGGCGCGGCGGCGATGGCGGGCGCGGCGCTGTACGCCGCGGCCGCCTATCTCCTCTGGTCGCGCGACCGGCGGCTGGCGCGGGTGCTCGCGCTCGCCTCGTCGGTGATGCTGACGGTGGGGATGATCGGCGCGCTGGAGGGGAACGTCCTGCTGGCGGGACTCGCGGTGCAGTCGCTGGCGCTTCATGCGCTTGCTGCGAACGCGGGCGGGATCGCGCTGCGCTGGACGGCGCACAAGGCGTACATCGGCGCGGGGGCGTGGCTGCTCTACCGCCTCGCCGCCGACCCGGGCGCGGGGTGGGCCAACTCGTCCACGGCGGTGGTGGTGCTGGCGTGCGGATTCGCGGCATCGTACCTCGTGCGCCGGCGTCCCGAGATGCTGGCCTATCGCTACTTCGTCCACGGCGCGCTGCTCTGCTTCCTGTGGCGCGAGCTGGCTCGGATGGACGGCGGCGAGGGCTTCGCCACGGTGGCGTGGGGCGCGTACGCTCTGGGGCTGCTCCTCTTCGGGATGTCGCGTGCCCGGCCGCTGGTGGAGAAGACGGCGCTCGCCACCCTGCTGGTCGTGGTCGCCAAGCTCTTCCTGGTGGACCTGGCGGCGCTGGAAGCGATCTACCGTATCCTGCTCTTCCTGGGCTTCGGAGGCGTGTTCCTCTTCTTCAGCTACGCATTGCAGACCTGGCTCCGCCCGCGCGCCGCGGAGCCGCCCCCCGCCCCCCGCATCGCCGGTTGACGCCTCACGCCCCGCCCGCCGGCCTGTGCGAGAGCTGCCGCAACGTGCGCATCGTGGACACGCGCAAGGGCTCGCGCTTCTACCTGTGCGAGCTGTCGGAGGTGGACCCGCGCTTCGCCAAGTACCCGCCCACCCCGGTGCTGCGCTGCATCGGCTACACGCCGGCTCCGGGCTGATACGGCGTCGTCCGCTGGAGTGAGGCGGGAAGGCGCGAAAAAGAGGCACGGAGAACCGCCCGCGGGCCTCCGTGCCTTGTCGCGTCCGGAGGAGCACTCTCCTGCTCGCCCCCCTCGGGCAGCTGGCGATGACACAGGCGCTGATCTCCAACTACAGCGACGTGTTCGGCAACCCCGTGCCGAAGAAGGGAGGGAACGTGTTCGACAAATAGAGCAAGCGCTTCGTGGCCGACGCCGGAAACATCGGCGGAAAGCAAATCTTCGTGTACCACGCCAACGCCAGCGCACGCGCCGCCTTTCTGGTGGCGCGGGTCGCGGAGGATCTCCGGCAGCAGGTCGGGAGCAATTTCGTGCTGATGGGAGATCTGAACCACGACCCCGCCGCGGTCGTCAACGCCCTCACCAGCCAGGGCGCCAACCCCGCGGACTTCAACATCCAGCGCGGCGGCAACACCCATAACGCCAAAACCGGCGTCTCCGAGATCTACGACTACGCGATCACGGGTTCCGGCAATGCCCTGGGCGTGACCGTCAAAGACATCACCGGCGGCCTGCCGGTGAACCCCGTCACCCGGCTCCCCGACACCTCACTCTGCTCGAACTACCTGCCGATCCTCGTGGACTTCTAATCCCCCCCGTACATCGCCTCCAGCTCGTACACCGCCTCGGCCGGCCCGATGACGATCCGCGTCTCGCCGGCGCTGAGGACGCGCTGGGCGTCGGGGTTGAGGGCAAAGGTGCCGCGGGTGTCGCGCATGGCCAGGATGCTCACGTTGCGCATGCGGCGCAGGTCGCAGCGCGCCACCGTCTGCCCGGCAAAGGGGGAGTCGGCGGGGATGGTGATCTGCCCCACGTCGACCGCCACGTCCATCCCGAAGCTGAACATCTCGTCGAACAGGTCGTGCACGGCGGGGCGCAGGAGGGCCAGCGCCAGCCGGTGCCCGCCGATGTCCTCGGGCGTGACCACGCGGTCCGCGCCCGCGCGCCGCAGCTTCGACTCGGAGGCGTCGCTGTTGGCGCGCGAAACCACGAGGAGCTTGGGGTTGAGGCCGCGCGCGGTGAGCACCGTGAGGACGTTGTTGGCGTCGGAGTCGAGGGCGGCCACCAGCCCGCGCGCCCGCGCCACGCCGGCGGCCTCCAGGACGCCGTCGTGCGTGGCGTCGCCGATCACGTGGGGGATCCCTCGGCCAGGAGGCGCTCCTCGAACTCCTCCTTCTCGTCGATCACCAGGAACGATTCGCCGCGCACCATCAGGTCGCGCACGATGCGGGTGCCCAGCCGCCCGTAGCCGCAGACGACGAAGTGGTCCTCAGGTTGTCGATCCGCTGCGTCATCTTGCGCCTCTCCACGCTCAGCCAGTACGTCTGCCCCAGCATCACCTCGATCGCGTTGCCGGCGGCCCACGCGCCCACGCCCACCCCCACCATGATCAGCGCGATGGTGAAGAGGCGCCCGCCCTGCGACAGCGGCTCCGTCTCCCCGAACCCCACCGTGGCGACGGTGATCACCGTCATGTACAGCGCGTCGATCCACCCCATCCCCTCGACCAGGCGGTAGAAGAGGGTGCTCCCCGCGATCAGGAGGAAGAGGACGAAGAGCGCGATCTGCAGCCGTCGCAGCGGGTGCTGCGCCGCCGAGCTGATCCGGTAGCGGAGCGACGCCTTGCGCGCCCGCTTGCGGCGGTCGTTGGGGTAGGGGCGCGCGGGGCGGATCACGGCTCAGGCAACGCCGAAGCCGCGCGTCGCCTCCACCGCGCGCCGGTAGTGCTCCACCTGGCGCTCGACCTCCGCCGCGCTCCACCCGATCCCGGGCTCGGCCGCCATGCGCTCCGCCACCTCGCGCGCCACCGAGAGCCCGCCGTCGCGCGCCTCGTAGAAGATGTGGAGGCGGCGCACCAGCAGGTCCTCCAGCGTCATCGCCATTTCGCAGCGCACCCCGCGCGCGATCTCGGCGCGCAGGTAGGGGAGGGAGGGGACCAGCCGCGTGCCCAGCTCGGGGTCGCGCCTGATCTCGTCCAGCACCGCGCCCGCCTCGTCGCCGTAGAAGCGGGCGAGGTGGATGGCCGCCGCCTCGTCCAGCCCCGCGTGCGCCGCCTCCTGGAGGATGCGCGCGGCGAAGTCGTCCCACGGCTCGTCCGGGGCGGCCGGGAGGGGAGGTCTTCGGTGAGGGAACTCCCGCTGGCGACGCCGTACCGTTCCCGGAGGATGCGCGCCGCCTCGTCCGCCACCTCGTCCGCCATCACGCGGTAGGTGGTCAGCTTGCCGCCCGCGACGTTGAGGAGGCCATTGCGGTCCTGCCAGATTTCGTGCTCGCGCGAGGTGGCGCTCTCGGAGCGGCCGCCCTCCGTGTCGAGCGGCGCCAGGAGAGGGCGCAGGCCGGCCCAGGTGCTCACCACGTCCTCCGCCGCCAGCCGCGCGGCGGGGAAGATGGAGTTGGCCGACTCCAGCAGGTAGCGCACGTCCGCCTCGTCGGCGCGCACGTCGGCGGGGGAGCCGCGGAAGTCGGTGTCGGTGGTGCCCACGTACGAGAAGTCGCCCCACGGCAGCACGAACATCACCCGCCCGTCCACCGGGGAGCGGAAGGTGATGGCGCCGCGGTTCCCCAGCCGTTCGGCGGGAACCATGATGTGGGCGCCCTTGGTGGTGCGCAGCCGCGGCCTGGTGCCGGGATCGGCCAGGCGGCGCACGATGTCGCTCCAGGGTCCGGTCGCGTTCAGGATCACGCGCGCGCGCACCTCCGCCACGCCCCCGCCCAGCCTGTCGCGCACGCGCGCCCGCCACGCGCGCCCCCTCGCGCAGGAAGCCGGTCACCTCGGCGTGCGGCACGACGGCGGCGCCGGACTCGTGGGCGCCGCGGGCGTTGGCAAGCGCCAGCCGCGCGTCGTCCACCGATGCGTCGTAGTAGAGGGCGGCGCCCACCACACCCTCGCCGCGCAGCGCCGGCTCCGCGGCGGCCACGGCGGCGGGGGAGAGCATGCGGTGCCGCGAGATGTTGCGAAAGAGCGAGAGGAGGTCGTACAGCCACATCCCCGCCTGCAGCTTGCGGCGCCCCACGGGGCCGGCGCGGAAGACGGGGAAGAGGAAGGGGAGGGGGGTGCACCAGGTGCGGGGCCAGCGCCAGGAGCCGGCGCCGCTCCGCGCTCGCTTCGAAGACGAGGCGGAAGTCGAGTGTCTCCAGGTAGCGAAGGCCCCCGTGGATCAGCCGCGACGACCGGCTGCTGGTGCCCTGCGCGATGTCGCCCGCGTCCACCAGCGCCACCCGCAGCCCGCGCCCGGCGGCGTCGCGCGCCACCCCCGCGCCCGTGATCCCCCCGCCGATCACCAGCAGGTCCCACCTCCCGCGCCCGAGCGCGTTCCAGTGCCCCGCGCGCGCCGCGGCGGAGAAGGGGGTCACGGCGTCAGGAGGCGCTCTCGGCGACGTCCTTGAAGCCGAGCGCGCGCAGGAGCGACGCGAAGGAGACCTCGGCGTGGCTCAGGACGAAGACCCCTCGAACGTCGTGTCCAGGAAGGTGAAGTCCGTCTCGATCAGGAGCCCGTCCACCGCGTCGCGCCCCACCAGCTCGCGGTCGCCGGCGGTGAGGACGGGGTGCCGATCATCACGCCCTTGTTGAGGAACGTCCCCAGCACGCCCACGTACGCCGCGCACACGATGTTCCCCATCTCGTTGAGCGCGGAAAGCTCCAGCGCCCCGATCTCGGTGTGGCGCGATGCATCGCGGCGCATCATCAGCGCCACCATGCGCAGCGCGGTCTCCTTGGCCAGGATGAGCGCCGCCTGCTCGCCCTCCTCGGACACGCCCACGATGGGAACGCTGATCAGCACCAGCTCTCCGTCGCCGGGGAGCGACGCGATCAGCGCCGCGCGCGCCACCCACTGGATGCGCGGCACGGAGATCATCACGGTGAGCCCCGTGAGCTGCGACAGGTTGGTGGCGGCGTGGCCCGCCCCGATGTTCACGACCTCGCGGATCGCGTCGAGCTGCTGGGCTGTCACGGGGAGCTGGGCGGTCATCGTGGATGCGGTATGCGATGTCGGCGCGGGCGCGGCTACGCCCGTTTCCCTCCCTTCGGCAGAAGTCGGGCCGTGGCTGATCCGGGGCTTGGCTGTGGCGAGTGAACTCGCAGCAACAACAGCACAAAGCCCGCCTTCGCGGACTCGCGCCTGCAGATCGTCGTAGGGCGCGATTCATCGCGCCCACCCTCTCCCCGCTCCGACCTCCGCGGCGTCGCGCAGATCCCGTAGGGGCAGACCTGCGTGTCTGCCCGCCGCCTCGGCATGCGCCCAACCCGCGGAATCCGAGCCGGCTTCAGTCGCCTTCCCGCGGGTCAGCCGGGGCCTTCAGCCCCCGGTGACGCGGACACACCCGATGCTGACGGGGCTGGTACCGGAGCCCGCGAAGGCATGCGCGCAACCTGCGAAGGAAGAGGTTTCCCGCTGTTGTTGCAGCGGTTTCAACCGCCCGACCGCCAGAGGAATCGCCCCCTCACAGCCGCGGCACCGTCACCCCCACCTGCCCCTGGTACTTCCCCTTGCGGTCCGCGTAGCTGACCTCGCACGGCTCGTCGGACTCGAAGAAGAGCACCTGCGCGATCCCCTCGTTGGCGTAGATGCGGGCCGGGAGCGGCGTCGTGTTGGAGATCTCCAGCGTCACGAACCCTTCCCACTCCGGCTCAAAAGGAGTTACGTTCGTGATTATACCACATCTAGCATAAGTACTTTTTCCAACGCAAAGCGTAAGAACGTTGCGTGGGATGCGGAAGTACTCCACCGAGCGGGCCAGCGCGAACGAGTTGGGGGGGACGATGCACACGTCGCCCTCGAAGTTCACGAACGAGGCGTCGTCGAAGTTCTTGGGATCGACGATGGCGTTGTTGACGTTGGTGAAGATCTTGAACTCGCGCGCCACGCGCATGTCGTAGCCGTAGGACGAGACGCCGTACGAGATCGTCCCCCGCCTCACCTGCGCGTCCTCAAAGGGCTCGATCATCGCGTGCTCGCGCGCCATCTGCCGGATCCAGCGATCGGACTTGAGGCTCATCGGGAGGCTTGTGAAACAGGTGAGGGAGCGGAAGTTGCACGTGGCGCGGCAACCCCGAACGACATCCGCAAGCGGGGGTACCGGGGGCACCGCCGCGGGGCCGGGGACAGGGGCGCCAAGCTAGGCGCCGCCCCCCCCGCACGGCAAGGGGGAAAAGGCCCCGTTCTTCGCTTGACCGTGGCGCGGGCGCGTCGTACATTGGCCCGGCTCCACACAAGTGAAGGATTTCACAAACTACCGCCCCCTGAGGCGTACGCCGATATGCTTCGCTCGTACCTTCCCGCGCTGATCATGCTGGCCATCTCGGTGGCCAACGCGATCTTCATGGTGGTGCTCTCCACGGTGCTCAGCCCCGGCGGGCGCACCAAGGTGAAGTCCGCCCCGTACGAGAGCGGGATGGACCCGCTGGGCGGCACGCGCGAGCGCTTTTCGGTGAAGTTCTACATGGTGGCGATCCTGTTCATCGTGTTCGACGTGGAAACCGTGTTTCTCCTCCCCTGGGCCGTATCGCTGCGGCCGCTGGGGTGGGAGGGCTTCGCCTCGGCGATGATCTTCATCTTCATCCTGACGGTGGGGCTCGTTTACGAGTGGAAGAAGGGAGCGCTGGAATGGGACTGAACGACAACACCAATCCGCAGCCGATCGTCAAGCCGGCCGACGCGGGCATGCCCGCCCCCGAGGGCGGGATCTTCTCCGGCTCGCCGTCGTTCCTCACCACCAAGCTGGACACGGTGGTGAACTGGGCGCGCGAGAACTCCATCTGGCCGATGCCGTTCGGCACGGCGTGCTGCGCCATCGAGATGATGGCCACGGCGGCCACGCGCTACGACCTGGCCCGCTTCGGGATGGAGCGGATGAGCTTCTCGCCCCGGCAGGCGGACCTGCTGATCTGCGCTGGGCGCGTGTCGTACAAGATGGCGCCCGTGCTGCGCAAGATCTGGGAGCAGATGCCGAGCCCCAAGTGGTCGATCTCCATGGGGGCCTGCGCGTCCACGGGCGGCGTCTTCGACGTGTACAGCATGGTGCAGGGGATCGACACCATCATCCCCGTGGACGTGTACGTCCCCGGCTGCCCGCCGCGGCCCGAGGGGCTGATGTACGGCATCCTGATGATCCAGGAGAAGATCCGCCGCTCGTCGCCCACCTCGCAGGACCAGTGGAACGCGGTGGACCAGCTCCCCGAGGGCGCCAGCTACCTGCCGGACGAGGTGGTCAACCAGATCACCGTGCAGTTCGGCAACTCGACCAACCAGAACCGCCCCGGCGGCCTGATGTCGACGGGGGCGGTGGTGCGGGTGCAGGATCGAAGGCCGTAAACTGCGAGTGCTGAGTCCTAAGTCCCGAGTGCTGAACACCTCGCATTCAGGACTCAGGACTCAGGACTCGGGACTTCAGGACTATGACCCAGAACGACGCATTCAAGAAAGGCCTCGAAGGGCTGGACGCCGGCCCGCGGCCCTCGGACGCGGGCGACCACGGCGCGCCCCCGCAGGCGGGCGACCTGCCGCCGCATCCGTCGGTCGACGCGCTGCGCGAGCGCTTCGGCGACGCGGTGCTGCGCCACGAGCTGGTGAGCGGCGACGAGCACATCGTCTACGTCCTCCCCGACCGCAGCCTGGAGATCCTCCAGTTCCTGCGCGACGAGCCGGGGCACCGCTACGACTTCCTCCAGGACCTCACCGCGGTCGACTACGGCGGCGGGCGGATGATCCAGGTGGTCTACCAGCTCTGGTCCATCGAGAACAAGCTGAACCTGCGCGTCAAGGCGGAGCTGCCGCTGGACGGGCTGGAGATCCAGTCCGTGTACTACCTGTGGCGCGCGGTCGACTGGCTGGAGCGCGAGGTGTACGACATGTTCGGCATCGTCTTCGACGGGCACCCCGACCTGCGCCGCATCCTGATGCCGTACAACTACGCCGAGGGGCACCCGCTGCGAAAGGACTTCCCGCTGCGCGGGCGCTTCAGCCGCGCCGAGCAGACGCGGCGCGCCCTCAACCTGCGCACCGAGGACCACTACTCGCCGCGGGAGCTGGAGATCGCACACGTGCTGGGCCAGAGCGTGCCCGACCCGTTCAGCCCGGCGGAGACCAATTCGGGCCAGCAGCAGTTCGGCGGCATGGGAGGAGGAGGCTGATGTCGAGCAAGCTGCGCAGGGTCATCTACAACGTCGCCCGCAACCCCGAGCTCTCCTCGGGAGGCTCCCTGGTGCACGCCCCCATCGTCCCCATGGCGGGCGAGAATGCGCGCGTGCAGGAGGACATCGCGGGCGAGCACATGCTCATCAACATCGGGCCGCAGCACCCCGCCACGCACGGCGTGCTCCGCCTGGTGCTGGAGCTGGACGGCGAGACCGTCGTCCGCTGCATCCCGCACATCGGCTACCTGCACTCGTCGTTCGAGAAGCTCGGGGAGTACCGGGACTGGAACCAGGTGGTTCCGCTCACCGACCGCATGGACTACCTGGCGCCGCTGATCTACAACTGCGCCTACGCCATGTCGGTGGAGAAGCTGATGGGGGTGGAGGTCACCGAGCGGTGCAAGGTGGTGCGCCTCATCTGCATGGAGCTGGACCGCATCTTCAGCCACCTGCTCTGGCTGGGGACGACGGCCATCGACCTGGGCGCCTTCACCGTCTTCCTGTACACCTTCCAGCAGCGCGAGCTGATCTACGACCTGCACGAGTCGTTCACCGGCGCGCGGATCACCACCTCGTCCACCCGCATCGGGGGGATGATGGCGGACCTGCCGGCGGGGTGGATCGACCAGCTCGTCAAGTGGATCGAAGGGTTCCTCCCCGTGCTGGACGAGGTGGACACCCTGTTGACCAACAACGGGATCTGGATCGGGCGCACGCAGGGGGTGGGCTCCATCTCGGCGGCGGACGCGGTGAACTGGGGGCTGAGCGGCCCCAACCTGCGCGCCTCGGGCGTGTCGTACGACGTGCGCAAGGACCGCCCGTACTACGACATGGATTCGTACGACTTCGACGTGCCGATCGGGGAGCACGGCGACATCTACGACCGCTACCTGTGCCGCATGGAGGAGATGAGGCAGTCGGTGCGCCTCCTCCGCCAGTTCATCCAGCGCCTTCCCGGCGGCTCCATCAACGTGGACGACCCCCGCGTCATCCTGCCTCCCAAGACGGCGGCGATGAACGACATGGAGTCCATGATCCACCACTTCAAGCTGGTAATGGAGGGGGTGCGCGCCCCCGTGGGCGAGTCGTGGTTCTCGGTGGAGTCGTCCAAGGGCGAGCTGGGGATGTACGTGGTCTCCGACGGCGGCAGCAAGCCGGTGCGCTGGCGCGTGCGCGGCCCGTCGTTCATCAACATCGCGGCGCTCCCGCACATGATCGAGGGGGCGCTGCTCTCCGACGTGATCGCGGTGAACGCGTCGCTGGACATCGTGCTGGGAGAGATCGACCGATGACGCAGCATGGAGGAAAGCTGGACTCTCCCCCCTCGTCGTGGCCGGCCGCCCAGCAGAACCCGGGCTTCGCGGGCGACACGGGCGAGTTCCCCGACCTGACCGCGGACGACGTGCGCGGCATCAGCTACGTGGGGATCCGCCCCGAGGACGGCGGGCACGCCTCTGTGGCCGGGACCATGCCGTACCAGGTGCCGCCCAAGCAGCCGGAGGGCCCCATCTTCGCCGGCGTGTACGAGGAGCGCCTGCAAAAGGTGCTCTCGCGCTACCCGGACCGGCAGGCGGCGCTCCTCCCCGCGCTGCACCTGGCCCACGAGCTCCGCGGCCACCTGTCGCCGGAGACGATGGACGAAGTGGCCGAGCGGCTTCAGCTGCCGCCCGCGTACGTGCGGGGCGTGGCGTCGTTCTACACCATGTACAACCTGGGCCCGGTCGGTAAGTACCTCGTCCAGGTGTGCACCAACATCTCGTGCAACCTCTGCGGCGGCGACGCCGTGCTCGAGGCGTTCCTGGAGCACACCGGCACCGAGATGGGGATGGTGAGCGAGGACGGCCGCTTCACGGTGATCGAGGCCGAGTGCCTGGGCGCCTGCGGCTTCCCGACCGTCGTGCAGATCAACGAGCGTTTCTACGAGAACATCCGCCCGGAGGAAGTGCCGGCGGTTCTCGATTCGCTGCGGTAACGGGAGATGAGTCCCACCGTCTTCAGGGTAGCTGAGGTCGCGCGAGGAGCCGCGGGCGCGTGCAGTCCGCGAACGGAGAGGCGAAGTTCTGGCTGGATCGAGGTGGAGCTCGACCGGACGGGTTGGGGCCCAAGGAACTGAAGGACGCGACTGAAATGCGCGATGAGACGAAGCGCCTGGGAAAGCCGTTTCGGCACCTGAGGTCACCAACATCTCTCCGCACGGTCTGGCTGCTGGTGGACGAGCGCGAGCTTTTTCTGCCGTTCACGGAGTTTCCGTGGTTCCGCGAGGCGTCGGTGGCGGCGATCTGCAAGGTGGAGCGGCCGCGGGCGGAGCACTTTCACTGGCCGGCGCTGGACGGGGAGCTGACGCTGGAGTCGATCCTTCATCCCCGGACCCGGTGATCGCGCGGTCGCGGGAAGCACTGACACGAGGGTAGGCTGAGTGAATCACCGAGGAGCTGAAACATGGCTTATCCATACCGGCACCCCAGTGAGGTGCTCGTCCTCTCCAACTACTTCGGCGATCCGGAAGCGCGGACGCTCAAGGGGTGGGAGGCGCGGCGGCTACGCTCCGCTCCGCAAGGCGCTGGGGATGTCGCCGGCCGAGATCGTGAATGAGGTCAAGGCGAGCGGGCTGCGCGGGCGCGGCGGCGCGGGGTTCCCGACGGGCGTGAAGTGGAGCTTCATGCCGCAGAAGTCGGACAAGCCCCACTACCTCCTCTGCAACGCGGACGAGAGCGAGCCCGGCACCTTCAAGGACCGCGAGCTGATCCGCTGGACGCCGCACGCGCTGGTCGAAGGGTGCCTGATCGGCGCCTACGCCATCCACGCGGAGCACGCGTACATCTACATCCGCGGCGAGTTCTTCGAGCCCGCGCAGATCCTGGCGCGCGCCATCGAGGAGGCGTACGAGGCCGGGTACGCCGGCAAGAACGTGATGGGCTCGGGGATCGATCTGGACATCACCCTGCACATCGGCGCCGGCGCGTACATCTGCGGCGAGGAGACCGGGCTGATGAACTCGCTGGAGGGGCGCCGCGGCGAGCCGCGCATCAAGCCGCCCTTCCCCGCGATCTCGGGGGCGTTCGGGAAGCCGTCCGCCATCAACAACGTGGAGACGCTGATCGCCGCCGCGCACATCGTGCAGAACGGCGCCGACTGGTACAAGCAGTGGGGGCACCGAGAAGAGCACGGGCACCAAGCTGTTCTGCGTGAGCGGGCACGTGAAGCGCCCCGGCAACTACGAGGTGCCGCTCGGCTTCAACTTCCGCGAGTTCATCTACGACGTGTGCGGCGGCACCGCCAGCGGGCGCCCCATCAAGTCGGTGATCCCCGGCGGCTCCTCCGTCCCCATGCTGACGGCGGACGAGCTGGACATCGGCATGGACTACGAGGCGATGGCCGCCGCGGGGACGATGCTGGGCTGCGGGTCGGTGATCATCATGGACGACACCACCAACATCGTGAAGCAGGTGCGCCGCATGGTGGACTTCTACGCCCACGAGAGCTGCGGTCAGTGCACGCCCTGCCGCGAGGGGACGGCGTGGGCCGCCAAGATCCTCCGCCGCATCGAGAACGGGCGCGGCATGCAGGAGGACCTGGACACGCTGCTGGACATCTCGGACAACATGAGCGGGAAGACGATCTGCGTGCTCTCGGACGCCGCGGCGGCGCCCATCGTGTCGTCGATCGAGAAGTTCCGGGGCGACTACCTGGAGATGATGCACGCGGGCGCCGGGGAACCGGTCGCCGCGGCCATCGCCCTCCGAGGAAAGGAAGACGCGGCCATGGCTGAGGCCACGCCGAAGGCGCACCGGAAACGGTGCGCTGCACCATCGACGGAATGGAGCTCGAGGTTCCCAAGGGGACCCGCATCATCGACGCCGCCGCCCGCGCGGGGATCGACGTTCCGCACTACTGCTACCACCCGGGGCTTTCGGCCCGGCCCAGTGCCGCATGTGCCTGGTGGAGGTGGAGAAGGCGCCCAAGCTGCAGCCCGGCGTGCACCGCGACGGTGGCGGACGGCAACGTCATCCACACCCAGAGCGAGAAGGCGCTCAAGGCCCGCAAGGGGGTGCTGGAGTTCTACCTGGTCAACCACCCGCTGGACTGCCCGGTGTGCGACCAGAGCGGCGAGTGCAAGCTGCAGGACTACACCGCGGCCGAGGGGCGCGCCATGGGCCGCCTGATGGAGCCCAAGCGCGTGCAGGGGCGCGACGACTTCGGCGGCGACGTGCTCTTCAACGCGGACCGCTGCGTGATGTGCACCCGCTGCGTGCGCTTCATGCGCGAGGTCGCGCAGGACGAGCGGCTCGCGGTGGTGCAGCGCGGGCACAAGAACGTCATCGACACCTTCTTCGACGAGGGTCTCGACGGCAACATCTGGGCGGACAACATCGTGGACCTGTGCCCGGTGGGCGCGCTGGTTTCCAAGGACTTCCTGCACAAGGCGCGCGCCTGGGACCTGGACCGCGCGCCCTCCATCTGCCCGAACTGCACGCAGGGGTGCAACATCCGCCTGGAGACGCGCGACAACGAGGTGATGCGGATGAAGCCGCGCCCCAACCCCGAGGTCAACGCGCACTGGATGTGCGACTTCGGGCGCCTCAACTACGAGTGGATCAACCGCGAGGGCCGCATCGAGGCGCCCCTGGTCCGCGACGGCGACCGCCTGGTCGGGGTCCTCGTGGTCGGACGCGCTGACCCGCCTGGCCGGCGCCCTGCGCGGGGTGCTGGTGCGCGACGCCCGCGCGGTGGTGTCGCCGTTCATGGCCAACGAGGACTCGGCGCCCTGCGCCGCGTGATGGACGTGGTCGGCGGCGGCACGAGGGGTCTTCCGCTGCGAGGCCGGCGAGGAGGTGGAGCTTCCCGGCTTCCCCACGCTGGCGCTGCGCACGGACCGCGCGGCCAACGTGCGCGGGGTGGAGCTCTTCGGCTTCACGCGCGCCGGGACCAACGCGACGGGCGGATTGGACGAGCGCCGCGCGCATTCGCGGAGTGCTCTTCGTCCTGGGCGACGAGCTGGCCGACGCCCCGGCGGGCTTCGGCGCAATGCGCGTCGCTCTACGTGTACGTGGGGCACTTCGCTCAGCCCGGCGGCGCGCAATGCGCACTTCATCCTGCCCGCGACGACGTTCGCGGAGATGGAAGGGACCTTCACCAACGTGCAGCGTCGCGTGCAGCGCTTCTGGCCGGCGATGCAGGCGCCGGGGATGGCGCGTCCCGCCTGGCAGATCCTCGGCGTGCTGCACGCCGGGGCGTGCGACGAATGTGGGCACCGCCGCCGACGCTTTCGAAGCGCTCGCCTCGGTCCTGCCGAGTTCGGCGGGTTCAGCTACACGGATCTCGCGCAGAGCGGCGCGGTGCTGCCGTCGTTCGGAGGCGGGGCTGAGAAAAGCTGGGGAGTGCTGAGTCCTGGGTGAAAACCGTCGTTCAGGCGCTGGCACGGAGGACTCGGCATGAACAATCGAAGCCCAGAATGCAGCAGAACGTTTCCCAGCTCCAGCCACTCGGCCTTCGTGGTTCTGATCGCCTCGCTGATCAAGGTGATCCTGGTGTTCACCGTGCTGATGATGGTCGTGGCGCTGCTGACGCTGCTGGAGCGCAAGGTCAGCGCGTGGATGCAGGACCGCCTCGGGCCCAACCGCGTGGGGCCCGGCGGGCTGCTGCAGCCGCTGGCCGACGGGATCAAGAACATCCTCAAGGAGGAGACCAACCCGGCCGAGGCGCACGGGGTCTTCTTCACGCTCGCGCCGATGCTGTCCATCATTCCGGCGCTCATCACCTTCGCGGTGATCCCCTTCGCCTCGCCGCTGCCCTGGGGAACAGCGGGGGTGATCGATGGTGGTGGCGGACGTGCCGATCGGGGTGCTGTTCCTGCTCGCCTTCTCGTCGCTGGGCGTGTACGGGATCGTGATCGCCGGGTGGGCAAGCTCCAACAAGTACGCGCTCCTCGGCGGCCTGCGCGCCGGCGCGCAGATGATCTCGTACGAGATCGCGCTGGGGCTCAGCCTGCTGATGTCGGTGTTTTTCCTCGTCGGGAATGTCGCCCTCACCGAGGTGATTTGTACCGGCAGCAGGAGATGAACCTCTGGTTCGCGCTGCCCCTGGCCGTGTCGTTCTTCTTCTTGGATCTCGTCGTTCGCGGAAACCAACCGGCTTCCGTTCGACCTTCCCGGAGGCCGAATCGGAGCTGGTGACTGGGTACCACACCGAGTACTCGTCGATGAAGTTCTCCATGTTCTTCATCGCGGAGTACGCGCACGTGCTCACCATCTCCGCGCTGATGGCGACGCTCTTCCTGGGCGGGTGGGACATCCCCGGCTGGGGGGGCGACGACATGCTGGGCGACGCGCGCGCGGGCTCGGCGCGTCCCCGGCGTGGTGGATCACGCTGCTCACGTTTGGGGCGTTCATCCTCAAGACGGCGTTCTTCATCCTGATCTTCATGCTGATGCGCTGGACGGTGCCGCGCTTCCGCTACGACCAGGTGATGGATCTGGGCTGGAAGGTCATGTTGCCCAGCGCGCTTGGGGCGGTGGTGGTGACCGCGGCGACCATCCTGGCGCTGGATAGCGCCGGGGTGCAGGAGGGTCTGGTGTACGGCCTCGTGCTCATGGGGTGGTCAATGTGGGGATGCTGCTGGTTGTTGTCATGTTGATGGACCGTGGGCGCATCCTGGAAGGAACGGGCACCCTGGACGAACGGCACCGGCGCCAGACCGCTGTCGACAAGGCGAGGCGGCGGCGCATGGAAATTCAGATCGCGGCGAGACTGATGGCAGTTGTACGGTTCGGGTGATGAAGCGCCCGGCACAAAAAAAGACTTCGTACATTCGGGCATCGCTGAAGGGGATGGCGCTGACCTTTCGGCACCTGGTCAAGTCTGGCGGTGACCAGTCCACGGTGACGCTCGACTACCCGGAAGAAAAGAAGCCGCTCAGCCCGCGCTGGCGGGGCACCCACGTTATGGAGCAGCACGAGGACGGGCGCCCCAAGTGCGTCGCCTGTGGGTTGTGCCCTACGGTCTGCCCGGCGAACTGCATCCGCCTCGTGCCGGGCGAGGACGACCAGGGGAATCGCTACCCGATCGTTTACGAGATCGATGAGTTCCGCTGCATCTTTTGCGGGATGTGTCAGGAGGTGTGCCCGGTAGAGGCCATTCACGTCGGGCAGCATTACGAGAACGGTGAGTACACCCGCGAGCGCTTCGTGTACGACCTGGACCGCCTGATGAATCAGGAGCACCCATCCACGCTCCTGTGGGATCCCTCGGACCCGGCCGGCGAATAAACATGCTCGGGCTCAGCGAAATCCTCTTCTACTTCTTTGGTGGTATGGCCGTCGTTTCCGCCGTGGCCATGATCACGCGTGAAAACCCGGTGGCCAGTGCGCTCTGGCTCATCATGACGTTCTTTTCGCTCGCCGCAATCTACACGCTGCTCGGTGCCTACTTCATCGGGATCATTCAGATTCTGGTGTATGCAGGAGCCATCATGGTCCTTTTCCTCTTCGTGATCATGCTCCTCAACCTGGGCAACGAGTACGAGCCGGATATTCGTGGCAAGACATGGCTGGCCATGGGAGCCGGGAGCGGGCTGGTGCTCCTTGGTCTGCTCGCGCGGATGTTTTCGGGTGAAACAGCTCCGCTCGGCCGGCAGGCGGGACCGAGGGCGCTCGCCAACCACGTCGCCGATGTCGGCGTGGTAAACGTGATCGGCCTGCCACTTTACCGGGACTACATGGTTTCCTTGCAGGCGACGGCGATTCTGCTGCTAATCGCCTGTATTGGCGCGGTGGTTCTCGCGAAGCGCAAATTCTAGTGATCGCTCAAACACTGCCCGCGAATGCAGGCCTGTACCTGAGCGCGATACTGTTCGCGATCGGTGTGGCCGGGGTGATGATTCGCCGTAACGCCATCATCCTGTTCATGTGCATCGAATTGATGCTCAACGCCGCCAATCTGGCTTTTGTCTGGTTCAGCCCCTTCGCCGGGGTGCAGGGCCAGGTGTTCGTGTTCTTTGTGATCGCGGTTGCGGCGGCGGAAGCCGCGGTCGGGCTGGCGATCATCCTCGCCGTCTTCCGGCACAAGGAAACGGTGAACATCAACGAGTTCTCCCTTCTCCGCTTTTAGCGCCGGATGCTCCAACACACGACCGAAGCGGTGGGCGCGCACGGCACCTTCCACCCGTTCCTCCTCGGATGGATCGTGCTGCTGCCGCTGCTGGGCTTCCTGATCAACGGCGTACTTGCCCTCATGTGGTGGCGACGCGGGCCGGCTCCGGCTGGTCCCGAGCCAAGCGAGCAGGAGGCACACGCCCACGGCGGGGACGCTCACCCCGGCGTCGAAGAGCAGCATCCCGCGCCGCTGGACAAGCCGTGGACGCGTACCCTGCCGTCCCTGGTGGCCCCGGGCGTCGTCCTGGCTGCCTTCGCGATTGCGCTGGTGAACTTCTGGGGGATGCTCGGTGCGGAGCTGCACGAGCCCGTGATCGAGCGGTACTGGAGCTGGATGCCGGTCGGCAGCCTGCAGGTGGACGCCGCGCTGCAGCTGGACCAGCTCTCGATGCTGATGACGCTGATCATTACCGGCGTGGGGGCGCTGATTCACGTGTTTTCGGTCGGGTACATGCGGGAAGACCCAGGGTACCCCCGCTACATGGCGTACCTGAACCTTTTCATCTTCTTCATGCTGGTGCTGGTGCTCGGCGCTTCGTATCCCGTGATGTTCGTCGGCTGGGAGGGCGTGGGGCTTTGCTCCTATCTGCTCATCGGCTTCTGGTTCAAGGAGCAGGCGAACGCCGATGCCGGCAAGAAGGCGTTTATCGTGAACCGTATCGGCGATGCAGGCTTCCTGATCGCCATGATGCTGATGTTCGCCAATCTTGGCACCTTGAGCTTCAGCGAAGTGTTCGCGGCTGCACCGGGCGGGCTCGCCTACGGCGGTGTGGTAGTCACGGCTGTCTGCCTTTTTCTCTTCCTAGGAGCGGCTGGGAAGAGCGCGCAGATCCCGCTGTACATCTGGCTGCCCGACGCGATGGCGGGTCCGACGCCGGTTTCGGCCCTGATCCACGCCGCGACCATGGTGACGGCCGGCGTGTACCTAGTGGTGCGCTCGTCGGTCCTGTTCACCATGGCACCCACGGCATCGCTGGTGGTTGCACTGATCGGAGCGCTGACGGCGATTTTCGCCGCGACCATCGGTCTCAAGCAGTGGGACATCAAAAAGGTGCTCGCCTACAGCACCGTGTCCCAGCTCGGGTTCATGTTCGCGGCCGTGGGAATGGGTGCCTACGTGGCGGGTGTCTTCCACCTGATGACGCACGCCTTCTTCAAAGCCTGCCTCTTTCTGGGCTCCGGCGCGGTGATTTATGCGATGCACCATGCGCTGCACGCCACTCACAACCCCGCCGACGCGCAGGACATGCGCAACATGGGTGGCCTGAAGCGCTACCTGCCGGTCACGTTTGCAACCATGGGGATCGCGACGCTGGCCATCGCCGGCGTACCCCCCTTTGCGGGCTTTTTCTCCAAGGATGAGATCATCGGCGCCGCCTGGCTCGGTGCCGGGGGTACTTCGCCCATGGCGCAGGCTACGCTGCTGGGGATTCCCGGCACGGCGGTGATGGGCTTCATCGGGGGGACGCTCACCATTGCGGCGCTGCTCACGGCCTTTTACATGGGCCGCATGATGCTTTACACCTTCTTCGGGCCTAACCGAACTGGCGCTGAAGAAGAGCGGCATTTGCACGAGGCGGGGCCCACCATGACGGTGCCGCTAGTCGCGCTCGCCACCCTGTCCGCGGTCGGTGGGTTCCTGAATGTAGAGCACGAGGTTCCCATTGTCGGCTGGTTCGACTTCGGCCAGGGCGCGGCGCTGCACCACTGGCTCCACCCCGTGATAGCGGGCTCTGAGGAGGTGGTGCGAGCGAATTTGGGCGAGCTGATGGAACCCCACCATGCCTGGTGGCCGATCGTGCTGGCGATCGTGATCGGCGTGGGTGGCCTGCTACTCGCACGGGCACTGCTCAATCCGGATGCCCTGCGCCCGGCCGGCGTGGAGCCGGACTACACCAGCGCACCGGAGCGCGTGCTGTACAACAAGTACTGGATCGATGAGCTGTACCATGCTCTCGTGGTGCGCCCGGTGAACGTGGTGTCGCAGGTGTTCTACCGAGTTTTCGACAGGGGCATCATCGACGGGATTGTGGACGGCGGTGCACGTATGCTCCAGGGAATCGGCCTGTACACGGGAACTCGGGTGCAGACGGGACAAACCAACACATACGCGTTCGTGATCATCATCGGGGTGCTGGTCGTCCTCGGCGCCTTCACTCTGTAGCGCCATGCAAGAACTTTACGGCAGTCACTGGATTCTCGCGGCACTGCTCGTCATCCCGCTGATTGGGGCCCTGGCGGCGTTCGCGGCTGGAGAAGCCAACGCCAAGCGGGTAGCGCTCGCGGTGGGGATCATCGAGTTCGTGGTTTCAGTCCCCCTCTTCTGGACGTTCGATGCGGCGGCAGTCTGCCAGCAGAGTGGGCTGGTGGGCCCCGGGCAGATCGGCTCCCTGCCTGTCCCCTTCCAGAACTGCGGTGACGTGGCGTGGATGCCGGATTGGGGCATCCACTACCGCGTCGGGCTGGACGGCATCTCGCTTTTCATGGTGCTGCTCACCACCCTGCTTCTCCCGCTGATGGTGCTGGGAAGCTGGACGTACATCCAGCAGCGGCAGCGCTTGTACTACAGCATGCTCCTCGCGCTCACCACCGGTGTAGTCGGGGTTTTCGTCGCGCTGGACCTCTTCCTTTTCTATGTGTTCTGGGAGATGGTCCTGATCCCCATGTACTTTTTGATCGGGATCTGGGGAGGCAAGGAGCGCATCTACGCCGCGGTCAAGTTCTTTTTGTACACGGCGTTCGGATCGCTGCTCATGCTGGTGGCGATCTTGTACCTGTTTTTCCAGGTTCGGGCGCTGGTGGGTACGCCCACGTTCTCGTACTTCGATTTCATTCGGTTGCCGCTCACCGGGACGCAGCAGGGATGGCTCTTCCTTGCGTTCGCGCTCGCCTTCGCGGTCAAGGTGCCGATGTTCCCCTTTCACACCTGGCTGCCCGCGGCGCACGTGCAGGCGCCCACGGCGGGCTCGGTGGTGCTGGCGGGGGTCCTTCTCAAGATGGGCACCTACGGCTTTCTGCGCTTCGCGCTGCCGCTTTTCCCGCACGCAGCCACGGCGCGGACCACCGTCACGATCGCCATGGTGCTCGGCTTGATCGGCATCATCTACGCGGCCATGGTGGCAGCGGTGCAGCCGAATGCCAAGAGGCTTGTGGCGTACACCTCCGTGGCGCACCTGGGGTTCGTGGTGCTGGGGATCTTCGCGTTCAATCTGCAGGGAATTCAGGGCGCCCTGCTGGTGATGATCGGGCACGGGCTTTCCACGCCCATGCTCTTTTTTCTGCTCGGGATGCTGTACGAGCGGCGCCACTCGTATGAGGTGGGCGACTTCGGTGGGCTGGCGGCGTCAATGCCCCTGTTTGCCACCATGCTGGTGTTCGCCGCGATGGCCTCTATTGGGCTGCCCGGGACGAGCGGGTTTGTTTCCGAATTCCTTGTGCTGCTCGGTACCTTTCAGTCCAACCCGTTTGTGGCCCTGATCGCGACCGCCGGGGTAATCTTCGCCGCATACTACATGCTTCCCATGGTGCAGCGCACGATCTTCAACCGCCTGGATCGGCGTGAAAACCACGCGATCGCGGATCTCAACAGCCGCGAAATGGCCATTTTGGTTCCCCTGGTGATCCTGATTCTGTGGATCGGTGTGTACCCGCGGCCCTTCCTGGACCGGATGGAGCCCGCGGCAACCGCGCTGGTCGAGGGACTGCAGAATACCCGGCTCGCACCCGACCCCGCGCGGGTAGCCAACGTCGGGGTGCCGCCAATGCCGGAGCTGCCATGACGCTCGACTTCGCGAGGCAGTCGGCGTATTTCTGGGCGCTTCTCCCGGAGATCGTTCTTGCTACCTGGACGATGCTGGTGCTGGTGGTGGACGTCTTCCGGAGCAGCGATCACCCCGAGGAGTCGCGGGCCCCGGTCGCCTGGATGTCGCTGGCCGGTCTGGTCGTGGCGGGCGCGGCCAACGCCTACCTGCTGTCGATGCGTGAAGCCGCGCCCACGGGAATGATCGCGGTGGATAGCTTTCGGGTTTTCACCAACTTCATCCTCCTCCTAGCGGCGGGGCTGGCCATCTGCCTGTCCTTTGGCTACCTGCAGCGGCGGCACATTGATCGGGGCGAGTTTTACGTGCTCGTGCTCTTTGCCACCGTCGGAATGATGTTGATGGCCGGCTCTCGGGATCTGATCCTGATGTTCATCGCCCTGGAGGTGATGTCTGTCGCGATTTACGTGCTGGTGGGCTACCACCGGCAGGATCCACGCTCGTCCGAAGCGTCGCTCAAGTATTTCCTGCTCGGCGCCTTTTCAAGTGGGTTCTTCCTGTACGGCATCGCCCTGCTTTTCGGGGCCACCGGCTCCACGCACCTGCCGACCATCGGGACCATGCTTGGTGACGGCGTGGGCACCGCGAGTCCGGTTGCGCTGGCCGGTATGGCCCTGGTGCTGGTCGGTCTCGGCTTCAAGGTGGCGGCGGTGCCCTTCCACGTTTGGACGCCGGACGCGTACGACGGTGCTCCCACACCGGTGACTGCCTTGATGGCCACCGGGGTAAAGGCAGCCGCCTTTGCTGCCTTTATTCGTGTATTCGCGGTGGGCCTGGGTGGCGTGCGGGAGGACTGGGCACCCGTGGTGTGGGTGCTTGCGGCACTCACCATGGTGGCGGCGAACCTTGTGGCGCTCACGCAGGGAAGCGTGAAGCGGATGCTCGCGTACTCGTCGATCGCGCACGCGGGATACCTGCTCGTTGCGCTGCTGTCAGCGAACCAGGCGGGCGCCGCGGCGTTCCTGTTTTACCTGCTGGTGTACACCGTGATGACCGCCGGAGCCTTCGGGATCGTCATCGCCAATTCGCAGGGTGACCACGAGCGGGTATCGCTTGAGGACTACGCGGGCTTCGGCTGGCAGCAGCCGCTTCTCGGAGCAGCATTCGGCCTCTTCCTGCTCTCCCTCGCGGGCTTCCCGCTCACAGGTGGCTTTCTGGGCAAGCTCTACATCATCCGTTCCGCTCTGGAGTCTGACAACGTGCCGCTGGCGGTGGTGCTGGTGCTCGCGTCCCTGATCTCCTACTTTTATTACCTGCGGGTGATCGTCGTGATGTACATGCGCCCTGCAGCTTCTGCGAACTCCCATGACCAGGCTGGACTTGCGGTGCCGGGCAGGGCGGCGATCGCCGTGGCTGCCGTGGCGGTACTGGCCCTCTTCTTCGCGGCCTCGCCGGTGATGCGCGCGGCGGAATCGAGCGTTGCTTCCCTTTTCCCGGCTGCTCCCGCCCTGTTTGGAATGACTCCGTGACCGACGAACCGAAGGAAAGTCCGGAAACGCGCCGCAAAGGCCTGTTGGGCAGCCGCCGCCGCAAAGCCGCGGCTGGCTTTACCGCTATGGCGGCCGCGGCCTACGGCGTGTACCTGCTGGGAGGGCGGAGCGGGCGGCGCAACCCGGTGACGGAGCTCAGCAATGCACTCAATCTGGAGATTGAGTATGTCCGCTGGCGGGGTGTGTACTACGCTTACTACTCGCGCTCAGCGGGGGGTCGGCCGCTGGTGTTCCTTCACTCCATCAGCGCCGTTGCCTCGGCGCACGAGATGCGGCCGCTGGTCCAGCGCTCGCACCGTGAAAGCGAGCGCCCAATCTATGCGCTCGAGTGGCTCGGCTTTGGACACAGCGACCGGCCGGATGTAACCTATACGCCCGACCTGCTGGAAGATCAGCTGGAGCATTTTCTTGAGCAGGTTGTGGGCGCGGAAGGAGGCGGGGCCGATGTTGTGGGGCTATCGCTTGGAGCCAGCTACGCCGCCGAGGTAGCGCGGCGACGGCCGGACCTGATCCGCTCGCTGGTAGCCATCGAGCCCACCGGAATCGGCAGCGAGCCATCGGAGATCGGGCGTGGATGGGCACGACTGCTTTTCACCCTGCCAGGTGTACAGCGTGCTTTTTACGACCGGTTGACGGCTCCGGAGGCGCTGTACAACTTTGCCCGCGACAACCTGTTTTCACCGGAGTTTGGCGTACCCGAGGAATTCGTGGAGTTCGGAGTCAAGACGGCTCGTGTGGAGGGTGCCTCCGGACCGCTCGACGACTTCTTGAGCGGGCGCTTGTTCGAGCGGGAAGCACTCGAATCGTACCTCCGCATGCGCCAACCGACACTGGTCATCCATGGCACCGTGGGAGGGCGGCGCCTGGAATCGTTCACACGCGTCCCCGCGGAGCTGGAAGCCAAGCGCGGCGTGCGTGTGGTTGGGCTCCCTACCGGTGCGCTTCCCCACTGGGAGCGTCCTGGCGAGGTCGTGGAGCACATCCGCTCCTTTTACGCGGAGGTTGTCGAAGCCACCGCGCCTGAGGCCACCTAGACGTGGAGGGCACCATGCGCAGTATTACCTGCGTTGCATTGATGCTGTTGGTCGTGGGGTGTGGAGATCGCGGGCGGGACAATCGCGTCGGTGCTGCCACGGCGCGGGACACGGCAAACCGCGCCCTGGAAGGCTTGTCGCCGGCTGAGATTCAGCAGTCGGCGCGGCCGATGACCCCGGAACAGGCGGCGCAGCTGGGTCTGATCGACACAACCATCCACGTCGAAGATTTGTCGCCCGCCGAAGGCAACACGCTGCCACCGCCGGACACCTCGCGCTAGACATCCCCCGGCCGCAGCGCTATACTAGCGCGCTGCGAGCTTTGCCCCTAACACTTTGGAGTGCGCGTGAAGAGCATCGTGTGCGTCAAGCGCGTCCCGGACACCGAGACGCGTATTCGCATTTCGGGTGGTGCAACTGGCGTGGAAACGGCTGGCGTCAAGTACCTATTGAACCCGTACGACGAGTTCGCGCTGGAAGCGGCGTTGAAGCAAAAGGAAGGGGCGGGGGAGGGGCAGGTCACCGCCGTCACCGTCGGCGGTGCCGAGGCTGCGGAAGCGCTCCGCTCCGCCCTCGCCATCGGCGCGGATGACGCAGTGCTGCTGCGGGCCGAGGCCGGCCTGGAGGGTCTGGCTGTAGCCAAGCTGCTGGCGGAGGAGATCCGTGGTCGCGCTTACGACCTGCTGCTCTTCGGGATGAAAGCGGTGGACGATGATCTGCAGGCTGTAGGACCGATGGTCGCGGAGCTACTCGACCTGCCGGCTGCAACCAGCGTGATCGAATTCGCCAGTGCGGACGGGCGTATCACCGCGCAGCGGGAGATCGACGGAGGGGTGGAGGTGGTGGAGCTGACGCTCCCCTGCCTACTGACCATGACCAAGGGCGCTTACAAGCCTCGCTCCGCGTCGCTGAAAGGCATCATGGCGGCGAAAAAGAAGCCGATCGAGGAAAAGCCGGTCCAGGCGTCGTCCGCCGGGATTCAGATTGAAAAATTGTCGTATCCGCCGGAGCGTGCCGCCGGGCGAATCGTCGGCCAGGGCGCCGACGCCGTGCCGGAGCTGCTACGGCTGCTTCGTCAGGAAGCCAAAGTTCTTTGAGCGCATAGACGATTCACGATGCCCAACATCTTTGCATTTGCCGAAGCGCGGGACGGTGAGCTGAAAAAGGTCGCCCAGGAGGTGGTTACCGCGGCGCGCCAGGTTGCGGATCAGCTGGGAGGGGAGGTCCACGCGGTGCTGCTCGGTCCCAGCGGTTTGCGGGAGCGAGCGGGGGAGCTCGCCTCCCACGGCGCGGACCATGTCCATGTGGGCGAGAGCGACGCTCTTCAGCACTACTCCGGGGAAGGCTTCACCACGCTACTTGTAAACTTCCTCAAGGCAAACCCGTGCGATGCCGCGCTTTTCCCCGCGTCCGCGCTGGGCAAGGATCTGGCGCCCCGGGTGGCTGCACGCCTGGGCGTGGGCTACGCGAGCGAATGCACTGCGTTGCAGGTGGAGAACGGGGCACTGGTGGCAACCCGGCCGAAGTATGCAGGCAAGGTGTTCGCCCGGGTGCGCTTCACGGACACGCCGGCGGTCGCATCGCTGCGGCCGAACACGTTCGCACCGGCGGAGTCGGCGCGTTCCGGTGAGGTCCACACTCTGGAGGTGTCGCTCAACAGCGCCGACTTTGGCGCTATCGTGCGTGAGATCCGGGCGGCGGCGGGTGAAAAGCTGGATGTCGCCGAGGCGCCGATCGTGGTTGCCGGCGGGCGCGGCCTCAAGGACCCGGCTAACTTCAAGCTTCTTGATGAATTGGCGGATGCATTCGGCGGGCGTGCGGCGGTGGGTGCTTCACGGGCGGTGGTCGACGCCGGCTGGCGCCCGCACGCGGAACAGGTGGGACAAACCGGCAAGACCGTCTCACCAACCCTGTACTTCGCCATCGGAATCTCGGGCGCGATGCAGCACCTGGCGGGGATGCGCACCGCCAAGTACATCGTCGCCATCAACAAGGACCCCGAGGCACCCATCTTCAAGGTAGCAGACTACGGTATCGTGGGTGATCTGATGGAGATCGTACCGCGGCTTACGGAGGAAGTTCGCAAGCTGCGCTGAGGGCGTGCCTGGCCCCGTGTGGATGACCCGAGCAGCACTCGGGATGGCGGTGCTTTCGCTCGCCCTCAACGCTTATCTGCTGGCACAGGTGCGTCATCCCGAGCGCATAGCGGCACCCGTGGTGATGCGCATGTTCGACCGCCTTGCGGCGGAAGACGTGCGGGTGCGCTACGAGGTGAGGATTCCGGCGGGTACGCCGCTGCGCTTCGACATTCCCCTGGATGAGCGCATGAACGTGAAGCTGAACACCCAACTTCCCATCGATACCCGCGTGCGGGTTCCGGTTCGCTCGCCGGTGGGGAGCTACACGCTCCAAATCCCGATCAAAACCACCGTTCCCATTCGCACCGAGGTTCCGCTCCACATTCGTCACACCCTCCGCCTGCGCACGAACACACAGACGGAGCTGGTCGCGCCCCTCGAGGTCAGGATTCGGGACCTTCCGCTGGACGCGCTTCGCCGGAGCCTGGAGCCATAGCCCCCGTGCGACGCACCGCGACCCTTCTGCTCCTCGCCCTACTCGCCTGCAGATCAGACGCACGTGAACCCTCGGCGGCAACGTCCCGAGGCTCGGCGGACGCGGCACTGGCTCCGCGGTGGCAAGCCAGTCCAATCGGCAATGTGCGGCTGGAGGGCGCTGATCCTCTCCGGGTGCAGACAGGTCCCCACACCCTCATCATTCCAGCGGACGGCGAGTCCTTCGCACCACCGTACACGGTGAGGGCCACCTTGCAAAAACAGCAGGGCCGTCTTCAAGAAGGGTACGGGCTGGTCTTCGGGGGTGAGTCGCTCGCGGAGGATGAGGCACGACAGCACTACAGCTACTTTCTGGTGCGCGGCGATGGCACCTATCTGATCAAGCGTCGGGATGGGCCGAGCACCAGCGTGGTGCGCGACTGGACCCACCATGCCGCGGTGCCGCGCGACACGGAGGAGGGTGGGCAGCCGGTTACTCTGGCCGTGCACGTTACGTCCACCGAGGTTCGGTTGGACGTAAACGAGCAGCAGGTGGCCACCATTCCCGCCGCGGAGTTGCGGACCAGCGGGCAGGTGGGCCTGCGAGTCGCGCACGACGTGCGCTTGACGATCTCCAACTTTCGTGTAACTCGCGGTGGATGAGTATGGCTGAGGTTCTCCCGCCCCAGTACGATCCACGTGCTGTCGAAGCCGAGCTTTACCGCAGAGCCGAAGCGCGCGGGTACTTCCACGCGGATCCAGCCTCCGGACGCGAGCCGTACACCATCGTGATCCCGCCGCCCAACGTGACTGCCGCTCTGCACATGGGCCACGGGCTGAACAACACCGTCCAGGACGTGCTCATCCGCTGGCGTCGCATGCAGGGGCGGGAGGCGCTATGGATGCCCGGGACGGACCACGCGGGGATTGCCACCCAGAACGTGGTGGAGCGGCAGCTCGCCAAGGAGGGACATACGCGGTTCGACCTCGGGCGCGATGCATTCGTGGTGCGGGTCTGGGCGTGGGTCGGTAGCACGGAGGCGAACATCCTGGACCAGCTCCGCGCGATTGGCTGCTCCTGTGATTGGGAGCGAACCCGGTTCACTCTGGATGAAGGGTTGTCCCGCGCGGTCCGCGAAGCCTTCGTCCGACTCCATGAAAAAGGGCTGATCTACCGCGGGAACCGGATCATCCACTGGTGCCCGCGCTGCCTGACCGCGCTCTCCGACGAGGAAGCCGAGCCGGAGCACGTTGCCGGAAAGCTGTATCACCTGCGCTACCCGCTGGTGGGAGGTGGGGGACACCTGGTGGTGGCCACCACCCGCCCCGAAACCATGCTGGGCGACACAGCCGTGGTGGTACACCCCGAAGACGACCGCTACCGGCACCTGGTGGGAAGCGAGGTGGAGCTGCCGCTCACCGGGCGACGCATCCCGGTGCTCGCTGACCTGCACGTCGATCCGGAGTTCGGCACCGGGGCCGTAAAGGTGACACCCGCCCATGACCCGAACGACTTCGAGATCGCCGGCCGCCTCGGGCTGCCTTCGATGAACGTCTTCACCGCGGAAGCAGCCCTCAACGACCAGGTCCCGGAGGAGTTCCGCGGGCTCGACCGCTTCGAAGCTCGGCAGCGGGTGGCGGCGCGTCTCGCAGAGCAGGGGCTGCTGGAGCGGATCGAGGAGCACGAGCACACGGTGCCGCACTGTTACCGTTGCGGGACCGTAGTGGAGCCGCGCCTTTCCGAGCAATGGTTCGTCCGCATGCGCCCGCTCGCGGAGCCAGCACTTGCCGCCTACCGCGATGGGCGGGTGCGTTTCACCCCGGAGCGCTACGGCAACACCTACGAGCAGTGGCTCGAAAACATTCGGGACTGGTGCATCAGCCGACAGCTCTGGTGGGGCCACCGGATCCCGGTGTGGTACTGCCGGACGCCGGGCTGTGGCGAAACCGTCGTTGCGCGCCAGGACCCAACTCACTGCACGCGGTGCGGAAATGCTTCGCTGGAGCAGGACCCGGACGTGCTGGACACCTGGTTCTCTTCCTGGCTGTGGCCTTTTTCGACGCTGGGCTGGCCGGACTCGACGCCGGAGCTTCCCGTCTTTTATCCAAACAGCACGCTGGTTTCCGCGTACGACATCCTTTTCTTCTGGATCGCGCGGATGATCATGGCGGGCCTCGAGTTCGTGGGGGACGTGCCATTCCGGGACGTGTACGTGACCGGCCTAGTGCGCGATCACCTGGGGCGCAAGATGTCGAAGTCGCTCGGCAACGGAATTGACCCGATCGAGGTGGTCGGGCTGTTCGGGGCCGACGCGCTCCGGTACACGGTCGTGGCCGGCGCGGCAGCGGGCACCGATCAGCGCCTGAACTATCAGGATCTCGAGTCCACCTTCGCGCCTGGGCGAAACTTCGCCAACAAGCTGTGGAACGCCGGCCGCTTCGCGGTGATGAACCTGGGGGGCGGGCAGCGCATTTCGCTCGACGCGGTCCGTGGCCAGCTGGAGCTTGCCGACCGCTGGGTGCTGTCGCGGCTTGCACATGCGATCACGGAAACGACAGACCACCTGGAGCGATTCCGGCTCAACGACGCGATCGGCACCGTCTACGCCTTCTTCTGGCGGGATCTGGCGGACTGGTACCTGGAGGCCAGCAAGCCCCGCCTTTACGGCGACATGGGTGATGCCAGCCGGGACGCAGCGCGCGCGACGCTGGCGGAGGTGCTCGACTCGGTCCTTCGCCTGCTGCACCCCTTCATGCCCTTCATCACCGAAACCGTGTGGGACCGGCTGCCCCGGACCGAGAGTGCTCCGGATTCGCTGGTGGTCGCGGCCTGGCCGGTCGCACGCCCGGAGTGGAGCGATCCTGCCGCCGAGCGGCAGTTCGAGGGGCTTCGCGACGCGATCGGCGCGGTGCGCAACATCCGCACAGAGTACATGATTCCGCCCGCGCAGCGCGTGCGCCTTCAGGTGGGCGATGCTCCCCCCGAGCTGCGGGAGGCGCTTGCCAGCGAAGCACGCATGCTGCACGACCTGGCGCGGGTGGAGAAGGTGGTGTTCGGGCGTGCTGATGGCGAGATCGGTGCAAGCGCGGTGCTCCGTTCGGGTGCCGAGCTGTTCGTCCCTCTCGCGGGAGTACTCGACCTGGAGCGGGAGCGCACGAGGCTACAGGACGAACTCGCGCACATCGCGGGATTGCTCAGGGGAACGGAAGGCAAGCTGGGCAACGACAGCTTTGTTGCCCGGGCGCCTGCCGAGGTAGTGGAGCGGGAGCGCACCAAGCTGGCAAGCTACCGCGAGCAGCATGACAAGCTTGCGAGCAAGCTCGCCGCGCTCGAGGGATCGGCATGAAGCGATGGTACCCCGCTTTGGTCGTGCTGCTCGCCGGATGTGCGCACGTGGAAGCTCCGCCCGGTGGCCCGGAAGACCGAACCGCGCCCGCCCTGGTCAGCACCCAGCCTGATACGCTGGCGGTGGTGCCGGGGTTTTTAGGGCCCGTAACGCTGGCCTTCGATGATCGGCTCTCCGAGCGAGGACTGGAGGAATCGGTGCTGGTTTCCCCGCTCACCAGCGCTTCCGTGGTCGATCACCGCGGCAGCCAGATTCGCGTGTCACTCCGGCGCGGATGGCAGCCAGGGCAAATCTACCAGATCACGGTGCTGCCCGCCGTGCAGGACCTCTGGAACAACCGGCTCGCACAGCCAATCACTCTGGTGTTTTCAACCGGGCCCGCCGTTCCGAACACCCGTCTGACTGGGCGTGTGGTTGATCGGGTGACCGGCAGGCCTGAGATCGGCCAGCGTGTCGAGGCAATACGGCAGCCGGACTCGCTGGTGTACGCGACCGCATCCGACAGCGCAGGCGCATTTGTCTTTTCGCGAATTCCGGCAGGTCCCTACCGGATTCGTGCGTACCGTGACCTGAACCGCAATCGCACGCTCGACGAGTACGAGCCGTTCGACACGGCCATAAGCACACTGGCTGCTGGAGCCGCTGAGGTGCCGACGGTGCGCCTTGCCGTCACCGCCCCTGATACGACACCGCCTGCGGTAGCATCCGGCAGCGTTGCCGGCACCGCGATCCAGGTGCAGTTCGATGACTTCCTTGATCCCGCGCAGCCGGTCACCCCTGCACAGCTACGGATCACGGGTCCGGGTGGCCAGGTGGTTGCGGCAGCCTCGGCACGGATTGGTGGAGCAGGCGGTGCGCCAGCGGACACCGCGGCCGTACGCCTGCCTTCGCAGACGTTGAGCGTCGAGCCCGCCACTCCGCTAGCGCCGCAGACCGAGTACCGGATCCGCGTCACGGGCATCCGCAACATCCGGGGTCTGACCGGTGGTGGGGAAGCCACATTCCGGGCGCCCGCGGCGGCGCCACGTCCATGAATTCATCCGGGAGGTGAAGGTGCCGGAATCCACGAGGGTCCCTGGCCTTCTTGCATCCAAGCGCGGGCTGATCGTCGGCGTTGCCAACCAGCACTCAATTGCCTGGGCGTGCGCACAGGCACTCGCCGGTGCCGGGATGGAGCTCGCCTTCACCTATCAGGGCGAGACGATGCGCGAACGCGTGCAGAAAACCGTGGGTAGCTTGGGTGATGTACCGCTCTTCGACCTGGACGTGCAGAGCGACCAGCAGATCGACGGCGTCTTCGGCGAGCTGCAAAGTCGCTGGGGTCAGCTGGACTTTCTCCTGCACTCGGTCGCTTTCGCGCCAAAGGCCGCGATGGCCAATCCTTTCGTTGAAACGCAGCGGGAAGATTTCCTCACCGCCCATTCGGTCAGCGCATACTCACTCGTCGCGCTTTCCAGAGCCGCTCTCCCGCTGATGCCGGCCGGCGGAAGCATCGTGACCATGACGTACTACGGCTCCCAGAAGGCGGTTCCCGGCTACAACGTCATGGGTGTCGCCAAGGCTGCTCTGGAGGCGAGTGTCCGCTACCTCGCCCGCGACCTTGGGCCGCGAGGCGTCCGGATCAACGCGATCTCCGCGGGAGCGGTCAATACACTGGCCGCGCGCGGCGTGGCCCATTTTCGGGACCTGCTCAAGGTGACCGGCGAGCGGGCGCCCCTCGGACGTCCGGTGGATGTTTCCGAGGTTGGCTCCAGCGCCGTCTTTCTGGCCTCCGACTTGGCGAGCGGCATCACCGGCGAGACGCTGTACGTGGACGCCGGATTCAACATTACGGCCGGGTAGGTGCGCGCCGCGGCGTTTCTGGATCGGGACGGCACCCTCATCCACGACGCCAACTATCTGGGGGACCCGGAGGGCGTGCGCCTGCTTCCGGGCGCCGCCACCGCCGTCCGACGCCTGAACCAGGCGGGCCTGCCAGTTTTGCTGGTCACCAATCAATCGGGAATCGGCCGCGGGTACTTATCGGAGAAGGCGTACCTGGCGGTGCACCAGCGGCTGGTGGAACTGCTCGCGGCGGAGGAGCCCGACTGGACGCGGCGTATCACTGTCCCGATCCGCCGAGCAATGTGGCGGCTGGGGGTTGCCGGAAGCCGGGCACCGAGATGTTTCTCCGCGCGGCGCGCGACCACGCCGTGGATGTAGCCAGGTCGTTCTACGTGGGAGATCGGCTACGCGATGTAGTGCCGGCCGAGCGCCTCGGGGGACTGCGATCCTGGTGCGGAGCCCGCAGAGTGAAATCGAGGAAGCCCATGCTCTCGGCTTCGTCACGGTAGTTGAATCCTCGAAGATGCAGTGGCATGGATCCTCAAGCTGATTGACGCTCCCGCGCCTCGCTGGTAACTTTTCCAGCTCGTGGGCGCGAAACCTGCGCCTGGATCGCGGAGTATCAAAGGCGGCAAGTAACCACCAACGCAGAGGCATTCACATGGCGACCGAAACGACCGTTTCGCCGATTACGCTGACACCGACGGCCGCGGCCGAGGTGCAGAAATACATGGAGGAGCAGGGTGCCGCTGAGGAAGCGGGCTTGCGCGTCGGCGTGCTGCCGGGTGGGTGCTCGGGCTTCCAGTACGGCCTCAACATCGAGGACGAGGCCGCCGAAGACGACATGGTGCTCGAGTCCAGTGGCGTGCGCCTGTTCGTCGATCCATTCAGTCTGCAGTACCTTGGCGGGGTGGAGATCGACTACGTGTCCACATTCCAGGGCTCTGGCTTCACCTTCAACAACCCGAATGCCAGCGGCGGCTGCGGCTGCGGCAGCTCGTTCACTGCGTAGTCGCGCTCCGCACGGGCGGCGAACGGGCCTGGGGTGTTCCTCCAGGCCCGTTTCGCATCTGTCACCAGCTGCCACAGTTGGTTATATTTACAGGTTTTAAGACCTGTTCACCTCCCATGGAGGTAAGCCTTGATTCAGATCGCGACTGCTTCACGTTCTTCTCTTGAATATGCCCGCCTTTCGGCTGATGAGCTGCGTGCGCGGATTCGTGCACGCAAGGAGGAGCTGAACGCCGTCATTCTGGGCCATAACTACCAGCGCATCGAGATTCAGGAGGTCAGCGACTTTCTGGGAGATTCGCTGGGTCTATCGCAGGAAGCGGCGGACACGGATGCTGACGTGATCGTATTCTGCGGGGTGCACTTCATGGCGGAAACCGCCAAAATCCTGAGCCCCGCCAAGACCGTGTTGATGCCCGACCTGCGCGCCGGCTGCCCCATGGCGGATTTCGTTACCGGCGACGGGCTGCGTCGGCTAAAGGATCGCTACCCGGGTGCCGCTGTAGTCGCGTATGTGAACTCCACCGCGGAGGTCAAGGCAGAGTCGGACATCTGCTGTACTTCGGCAAATGCCGTGGAGGTAGTCAACTCTCTCCCGGCTGACCAGACGGTGCTTTTCGTGCCGGATCGCAACCTGGCGCGGTATGTAGCCGAAAAGTCCCGCCGCCGGTTCGTGGTTGCCGGACAGGAGGAAGACGAGGCGGCGCCCGGAGCCGTGGTTGCCTGGGATGGCTACTGCTACGTACACGATGACCTGGTGCTCGACGAACTGGCCGCGGCTCGGCAGGCGTATCCGGCCGCCAAGGTGGTGATTCACCCCGAGGCTCGGAAAGAGCTGCTGGATCAGGCAGATTTCGTGACGTCCACTTCCAGGATGGTGGACATCGCGGAGGAGCACGACGCCCTGATTATCGGCACTGAGCGGGGATTGGTGGACCGGCTCAAGCAGCGCTTTCCAAAAAAGACTCTGATCCCGCTCTCCGGCGCGGCGATCTGCGGGAATATGAAGATGAACACGCTCGCCAAGCTGGCCTGGAGCCTGGACACCCTTCAGCACGAGGTGGTGCTGGAGGAGGACGTCCGGCGGCGTGCCGAACGCTCGCTCCGCCGCATGCTCAACCTGTCCGGCGGGTGGCGGCCGCTCACGTCTCAAGAAGAGGCTTTCGAGGCAGCAGGCGTACGGCCCCAGGGGTGCGGCTGCACCTGACTTTTTGCCAGTGAGACCCCTGTGAACGATACTCCAAGTTTGTTGGCTGCCGGCACCGAAGCACCGGATTTCCGGGCAGAGACGACCGATGGCACCCCGGTTTCTTTGCAGGATTTTCGCGGCGAACAGGCCGTGCTGTTGATGTTTTATCCCAAGGATGACACGCCTGGCTGCACCAAGCAGATGTGTGCAGCGCGAGATGAGTCGGAGGTGTATCGGCAGGCGGGCATCGTCAGGTTCGGCGTCAACCCGGGCACGCTGGAAAGCCATCGCTACTTTGCGGACAAGTACAAGCTCGACTTTGCGTTGATTGTAGACGAAGACAAGCAGATCGCCCGAGCGTACGGCGTCCTCAAGGAGAATGGCGGCGTCGCGCGTGCCACCTACCTGATCAACAAGCAGGGGCAGATCGTATTCGCGGAACCCGGTGCGCACAGCGCCGTCAAGATCCTGGAGGATCTGCATGGCTGAAGCAGCTTCTGGACGAGGCGAGGTGACGATCCAGAGCTTCACCGGCGGCAGCTTTGCGCAGAACACCCTGCTGGTGGCCTGTGCCCGGACGCGCGCGGCGATCGTGATCGATCCCGGGGCCGCCACGTCCCAGCTACTCAGGGCGGCTCGTGCCGGGGAGTACCGGATCGACCAGATCGTGCTCACCCACGCCCATCTGGACCACGTGGAAGGGGTGGCCGACGCCCAACGGCAGACGGGAGCGCCAATCCTCCTCCACCGCGCGGACCAGCCGCTCTACGACGCAGCACCGCAGCAGGCGGAGTGGTTCGGGCAGCGGATGGATCCGCTGCCGCCGGTGGATGGTTCCCTCACGGAGGGCGACGCAGTGCAATTCGGCGAGTGTGAGCTGGCGGTGCGCTTCACGCCTGGCCATGCTCCGGGCCATGTGATCCTGGTAGGTGACGGAGTGGCGATCGTGGGCGACTGCGTTTTCGCCGGCTCCATCGGCCGCACGGATCTGCCCGGGGGTGACCTTGGACAGCTGATGCATTCGATCCGTACCCAGATCCTTACTCTGCCGGACGCAACCACGCTCTTCCCCGGCCACGGCCCGGAGACCACCGTTGGTCACGAGCGGGTCAGCAACCCCTTTCTGGTTCCCCAGTTCGGCGGCAGCGCCTTCGCCTAGTCGGTGCCTAGCCGCGTGGCGGTGTTCGCGTCCGGCGAGGGGAGCAACCTGCAGGCGCTGCTCGACCGTTTCAACCACGAGGATCACAGCCCCGCGCGAGTCGAGCTGGTCGTGGGGAGCCGCCCGGGCATTGGCGCGCTGGAGCGTGCAGCGTCTGCCGGAGTCCCCACCATGGTGTGGAGTCCTGCTGAGCCCGCTCTCCTTCTCCAGCGCCTCGAAGCAGATGCTATCGACCTGGTCGTGCTCGCCGGCTGGCTGCGCCTCGTTCCACCGGCAGTCGTGCACCGGTATCAAGCCCGTATGATCAACATCCATCCAGCGCTGCTCCCCGCCTTTGGTGGCGCGGGGATGTACGGCGCGCGCGTACACGAGGCCGTCCTCGCCGCCGGGGTGCGTGTTTCCGGAGCCACTGTGCATTTCGTCGATGACGAGTACGACTCCGGGCGCATCCTCGCCCAGTGGCCGGTTCCGGTGCTGCGGAGTGATACGCCGGCGGAACTGGCGGCTCGAGTGCTCCAGGCCGAGCACCGCATCCTTCCCGCTGTGGTTGACTCCCTCGCGCGTGGTGAAGATCCGGCAATCGCTTCCTGGCTCCCCAGTTACCCATAATGCCCACGGCTCTTCTAAGCGTTTCCGACAAGCATGGGCTGGTGGCGTTCGCCCGCGGATTGCACGCGCGTGGTTGGACGCTGCTTTCCACCGGGGGCACCGCGCGCACCTTGCGGGACGCGGATCTGTCGGTGGTGGAGGTCAGCGACGTAACCGGACAGCCGGAGATGATGCAGGGGCGGGTGAAGACGCTGCACCCCGCCATTCACGCCGGGCTGCTGGCTCGCCGTGGTCACACGGGCGACATGGCCGAGCTGCGGGGTGCCCGATATGAGCCCATCGATCTCGTCGCCGCGAATCTTTATCCCTTCCGCGAAACGGTGGCCCGTCCGGAGGTGACGCTCGCCGAGGCGGCGGACAACATCGACATCGGCGGCTCCGGAATGCTCCGCTCCGCCGCCAAGAATCATGGCGCCGTTTGGGTGGTGGTGGATGCCGAAGACTACGACCGCGTGCTCGCCGCCCTCGATGCGCCCCCGCCCGCCGACGAGCTGCGTCGTGAGCTTGCGGCGAAGGCGTTCGCTCACACCGCGGAATACGACCGTGCCATCGCGGAGTACCTTTCGAGGCAGGGCGAAGCAGATCACGGCGCATACCGGGCCGAGCTGGCCCTGGTGCTCGACAAGGTGCAGGAGCTTCGCTACGGCGAAAACCCGGACCAGAGGGCGGCCTTGTACGCGGAGCGGGACGCTAGGAATCCCGGTCTCACGGCTATGCGCCAGCTGCATGGACGGGAATTGTCCTTCAACAACCTCCTGGACGTGGACGCCGCCTTGCTCGCCGTATCCGCCTGGAACCCGGCGGAAGCAGCGGCGTGCGCGATCATCAAGCACACCACCCCGTGCGGCATCGGTGTGGCCGCGGATGCGGGCGAGGCGTACCGCAAGGCGCTCGCCGCCGACCCCAGCAGCGCGTTCGGCTCCGTCGTCGCCCTCAACACCGAAGTCACCGAGGTGGCAGCTACACTCCTTCGGCCCAACTTCGTGGAAGCGCTCGTGGCTCCGGGTTTCGCCGAGGGCGCGCTGGATTTGCTGCGCGAAAAAAAGAATCTTCGCCTGCTTGTCCTGCCGCTTGCGTCAGACACCGGAGACCTCGACTGGAAGCGGGTGCGTGGCGGATTTCTCGCCCAGGAGCGGCTCGCGATGCGCTTTCCGGAGGAGGAATGGCGGGTGGCAAGCCGCCGTGAGCCGACTCCGAACGAGTGGCGGGACCTGCGATTCGCGTGGCGAGCCGTGGCCATGGTCAAGTCCAATGCCATCCTGCTCGCCCGCGATCGGATGGTGTTGGGCATCGGGGCGGGGCAGATGAGCCGCGTGGACGCTTCCCGGCTGGCGGTGCTGAAGGCTGCGGATAATGCACACGACCTGGTGGGTGCCGCGCTCGCGTCCGATGCTTTCTTTCCTTTCCGCGACGGCGTGGATACTGCCGGGCGTGCGGGCATAGCTGCCATCATTCAGCCCGGGGGGTCCGTGCGCGACTCCGAGGTGATCGCGGCGGCCGACGAGCACGGAATCGCCATGGTGTTTACCGGCCGCCGGCTTTTCCGGCATTGAGCGTGCGGCTATAAGATTGACGCTGCCGGGTGCGCGGCCTATTTTGCGCCCGATATGCGTGGATTGATCTTCGACCCGTTCAGCGGGATCAGCGGCGATATGACCATCGCGGCCCTGCTGGACCTCGGGCTGCCGCTGGAGTGGCTGCGCACGTTTGTACGGGAGCTTCGGCTCGGTCCCATTGAAGTAGATGCGGAGCGTGCTGGCCGCCAGGGAATCGCCTGCACCCGGTTGCTGCTTAAACTGCCCCATGAGCATTCGCATCGGCACCTTGCGGATATAGTCGCCATCATCGAAGGCACAAAGGTTGAAGCAAGCGTGCGCGAGCGGGCGGTGCACGCGTTCACCCTGCTCGCCGAGGCCGAAGCCGAGGTTCATGGCACCACGCGGGAGCGGGTTCACTTTCACGAGGTAGGCGCGCTGGACGCCATTGTGGACGTGCTCGCTTCAGTGGCGGGAGCAAGGGAACTCGGGTTCACGGAGTTCTACACGCGTCCGGTGGCGCTGGGACGCGGCTGGAGCGAGATGGCGCACGGAAACTTTCCGGTTCCACCACCAGCCGTTTTGAAGCTGCTGCAGGGGGTAGCGGTGAGGGATCCAGATTTCGAAGGGGAGTGTACGACGCCTACGGGAGCTGCGTTGATCCAGGCGTTTACCGCTGGGCGGGAAGCACCTGCCACGTTCACGCCGCTGGCAACCGGCTTCGGGGCCGGAGCACGCGATCCCCGTGACCGACCCAATTGCCTGCGGCTGATCGCGATTGAGGCGTCCACGGGAGGCGAGCGGCTCCAGCTCCTGCAAAGCGACGTGGATGACCTGTCCACGGAGTACGTGCCCGCCCTGATCGACGCGGTAATTGGCGCGGGTGCTCTGGACTGCGCCGTGACGCCCCTGCTGATGAAAAAAGGCCGGCCCGCCTTCCGGGTGGAAGCCCTGGTTGCGCCCGAGCGGTACACCGCGGTGGCTGCCGCCTTCTTTCACGCGAGCCCCACAATTGGGCTGCGGTCCTGGCCGGTGGAGCGGGAAGCGCTGCCGCGGCGCGAAGAGGTGGTCGAGTGGCGCGGCGAGCGACTTCGCATCAAGCGCTCTCGTCTTCCCGGAGGGGGCGAGCGCGCAAAGCCCGAGTTCGACGACGTGGTACATGCCGCGAACCGGCTCGGGATCCCTCCCTTCGCCGCCTTCCGCGCGATGGTTGCGGACGGGGTGGCGGCTGAGGGGCAATACTCCCATCACACCTTTTCGGAGGACCAAGAATGAAGATTTCACCTGTGTGGATCCTCGTGCTGCCGTTCGCGGCGGCATGCGCCGCCGCTGGTGCCGCGCCGGCGGGCGCACCGGCAAGAACCGCCGCGGTGGCGGTTCAATGCCCTGCGGGCGTCAACAATGCCGCGACGGCGTTCAGCCACGACGCCGAGCAAAACCTGCTGAAGGCCAGGCTGGCGGGGCAGAATGCCCGCCAGCCTTTGTACCAGCAGGCTTTGACGCAGGCGCAGGCCGGGATCGCGGCGGATGCCAACAATCCACAGCACTATTACCTGGCAGGCCAGGCGCACGTCGTGCTCGGCAACTACATGGCGGCGGACTCGGCGTTCCGGCGCGCGGAAACGCTCTGTGCTGCGTACGGCGAGGAGACTCTCCCGCTTCGTCTTCAGGCGTACCAAACCCTGTACAACCAGGGGCTTGAAGCGTACCAGGCGAACGATACCGCGAAGGCAGTTGCGGCGTGGCAGGGTTCCACGCGCATCTTTGATCGTGAGCCGGATCCGTACTTCAATCTCGCTATCTTGCACACCGCGCGGGGCCAGTATGACCAGGCAGTCGCCATGTACAACCAGACGCTCACCGCGCTCGAGCGGCCGGGCATCGACACTTCGGCTGCCGCCGTGGCCGCACGGGCTGACCTCCGCCCAAAGATTGAGGCGGGATTGCTTAACGTGGGAGTGCAGTACTTCCAGGTTAAGAACTATCCGCGGGCTGCGGAGGTGTTCGAGCGCCTGACGCGCCTGAACCCGAACAACCGCGATGCCTGGTACAACTACGCGCTCGCGCTCTACCAGCAGGAGCGCTGGCCTCAGCTCCTCCCGGTAGCACGGCGAGTGGTCCAGATGGACCCGTTGAACGAGAACGCCAACATCATCCTGTTCAACGCCCTCAAAAACGCAAATCAAAACAACGAGGCGCTGAAGGTGTTGCAGGCGACCGAGGCATTGCCCATCAAGGTTACCGGCGTGCAGCTGGAGCCCGGTGAAGGGCGATCGGTCCTCCGTGGGCAGGTCGAGGGGAACCAGGCACGCGCCGGCTCGCCGGTACGCCTGGAGTTCACCTTCTACGGGTCGGCGGGTGTGCTGGGGGCACCACAGCAGGTGACCGTCAACGCTCCGGTCAAGGGTGCCACGACCACCTTCGAGGTCGCCCTGCAAGACCCGGCACCCGCGGTGAGCTACAGCTACCGGGTCGTCCGATAGTTACTGAGACACGTCCAGGACGGGTGGCCCCTCGCGGGTCGCCCGTTTCTCCATACTGCGGGAGACGCGATGATCGAGGGATGGACTGAGGTTTACGCGCCGGGCGACGAGGTCGAGGCCCGGCTCCTCCAGGATGTACTCCGGGCGGAGGGCATCGACGCGCAGGTGTATTCCCAGCAGGATCATGTGTATCCCGTGCACGTGGGCGAGCTCGGGCGCATTCGGCTGCTGGTGCCCGACGCGAAAACCGAGCGGGCCCTGCAAACGGTGCGAGAATACCTGGAAACCGGCAGCACCATGGCCCCGACATGCCCGTCCTGTGGGGAAGCGTACGAACCCGGGGATGCGGTTTGCCGGGCGTGCGGAGCCTCCTTGACGCAGTAGCCCGTGAAGCTGCCGGTAGTGGCCGTCGTCGGCCGGCCGAATGTGGGGAAGTCCGCTTTTTTCAACCGGGTTCTGGGTCATCGCATCGCCATCGTGGAAGACCGCCCGGGCGTCACCCGTGACCGCAACTTCGCGCGTACTGAGTGGAATGGCCGGCAGTTCTACATCGTGGATACCGGCGGCATGGTCGAGGGCTCCGACGAGGAGATGGACCGGCTGATCCGCAAGCAGGTTGTCGCCGCCATCGACGAGGCGGACGTGGTGGTGCAGATGGTGGATGGCAAGGCTGGACCCCACCCGCTGGACTACCAGATCGCGGATCACCTGCGCCGCACGGAGCGGCCGACGGTGCTGGTGGTGAACAAGATCGACAACCTCGGTGCGCCCAACGCACTCGGGCACCACGACTTTTGGGACCTCGGTCTGGGTGAGCCGCGCCCGGTCGGCTCGCTGAATGGCAAAGGCTCCGGTGATGTTCTCGATGTCATCGTCGAGCAGCTCCCCGAAGCCGGGGACGAGGAGGAGACCGCCGCCATCCGCGTCGCGGTGATCGGCAAGCCGAATGTAGGCAAGTCCAGCCTGGTCAACCGCTTGCTTGGCGAAGATCGGCTGGTGGTCTCGGACGTTGCGGGAACCACGCGGGACTCCATCGACAGCCCCATGCAGTTCCACGGGCGCAGCCTGGTCTTCGTGGATACGGCCGGGCTGCGCCGTCAGGCCCGGGTCGATGAGAACGTCGAGTTTTACAGCACCCTGCGGACCGAGCGTGCCATCGAACGCGCGGATGTGTGCCTGCTCCTTATCGACGCCACCGAGGACATCGCGGTGCAGGATCTGCGCATTGCGCAAAAGGCCTGGGACGCCGGGTGCGGCCTGGTTCTGGTGGCGAACAAGTGGGACCTGCTCCCCAAGGAAACGATGACGGCTCCACGCTACGAAAAAGCGATTCGCGAGCGTGCGCCCTTTCTCCAGTGGGTGCCCATCGTCTTCACCAGCAGCCTGACGGGCCAGCGTGTGCACAGTACCCTCGCGATGATCCTGGAGGTGGAGGAGCAGCGGCAGCGCCGCATTGCCACGCACGAGGTGAACGAGGTGATGGGTGCGCTCACCAGCCGGGCTCGCCCGCCCGCGGTGCAGGGAAGGCCCATCAAGTTCCTGTACGGCACGCAGGTAGCGGTCAGCCCTCCCACGTTCGTGCTCTTCGTCAACATGCCCGACGCCGTGCCGGAAAGCTACCGCCGATACCTTCACAACGGGTTCCGGCAGGCATGGGCGTTCATGGGCGTGCCGCTCCGCACCAACCTGCGGCAGCGGGGAGAGGATTGACTCCCTGGCTGGGCCTGCTCGCCGCCTACCTGCTCGGCTCCGTTCCGAGCAGCTACGCTGCGGGGCGGCTCACCCGCCGGATTGACCTCAGAGAGCATGGTAGCGGCAACCTCGGCGCCACCAACACCTTTCGAGTGCTTGGTGCCGCGGTGGCGGTCCCTGTGCTGCTCCTGGACGTCGCCAAGGGGTGGATTCCCGCCTGGCTCTTTCCGCGGTGGGACAGCTCGCCGGCGTGGTCCTGGGCGCTGGGGTACGGTGCCGCGGCGATCGTCGGGCATGTTTTCAGCGCTTTTCTGCGCTTTCGCGGCGGTAAGGGCGTGGCAACGGCAGCCGGAGTGTTCCTGGCGTTGGCGCCCGTGGCCGTGGTGGTATCCTTCGGCGTGTGGGCACTCACCGTCTGGCGGAGCCGGATGGTGTCGCTCGGCTCGATTTTGGCCGCTCTTACGCTGATCTTGGTGCTGGCACTTTCAGAGCGCCGTCCCGAAGTGCTGGTGCTCGGCGTCAGTGTCGCGGCCTTTGTGGTGTGGGGGCACCGGGCGAACATCGGCAGAATCCGCCGCGGTGAGGAGCCGCGCTTCGGGCGCGCCGCGTGAGCGAGCGCGTCGCCGTGCTGGGCGCGGGTAGCTGGGGCACCGCTCTGGCCAATCTGCTCGCCGGCAAGGGCGTGGACACGGTGCTGTGGTCGCACCAGGCCGCCGTTGCGGATGAAATAAACCGGGCTGCGCGAAACCCGCGCTACCTTTCCGAGGTCCGGCTCGACCCGCGCCTGCGAGCCACCGGGGAGATGGAGGAAGCGGTTGCTGGAGCCACGGTGGCGGTGTCGGTGTCTCCCTCTCACGTGGTGCGGGCTGTGATGCGGCAGGCCGCCGGGCATCTGCACTCGGACGCGCTGGTGGTGAGTGCGTCCAAGGGAATCGAAACCGACACGCTTCAAACCATGGACGGGGTGCTGGCCGACGTGCTGCCCGCGGAAGTTGCCGCCGGTGCCGCGTACCTGTCCGGCCCCAGCTTCGCGCTGGAAGTCGGGCTGCGGTACCCGACCGCGGTCACCATGGCCTCGCACTCGGACGTCTCCGCCCGACGGGCGCAGGCGCTCTTCCAGACCGACTACTTCCGCGTCTACACACACCCGGACGTCCAAGGCGTGGAGATCGCGGGATCGCTCAAGAACGTGATCGCAATCGCGTCGGGGGTGGTAGACGGGCTGGGCTACGGCAACAATACACGGGCAGCGCTGATCACGCGCGGTTTGGCCGAGATGACCCGTCTCGGAGTCGCACTTGGCGCGGACCCGCTCACTTTCTCGGGCCTTGCCGGGATGGGCGACCTGATTCTGACCTGCACCGGAACGTTGAGCCGGAACCACTTTGTCGGTGTCGAGCTCGGTCGTGGCCGGACGCTGGACGAGATCCTCGCCGGAATGACCATGGTGGCGGAAGGAGTGCGTACCACGCGCTCGGCCCGCGATCTGGCTGCCCGCGCGGGAGTTTCCATGCCCATCGTGGAGGAGGTCTATGGGGTACTGTTCGAGGGGCGTGCTCCTGCCGAGGCACTCGAGCGGCTGATGCTTCGGGAACCCAAGGCAGAGCGCTGGGCGTGAAGCGGACTTCGCAGCGCGAGTTTTACTCCATCGGCGAGGTGTGCGAGATGCTGGCCATCAAGCCACACGTGCTACGCTACTGGGAAACACAGTTTCAAGCCCTCAGCCCGGCCAAGAACCGCGCTGGCAACCGGGTATACCAGGCGCGCGATCTCCAGCGCATCGCATTAATTCACCGCTTGCTGCACGAGGAAAAGTACACCATCGAGGGTGCCCGGAAGCGGATCGAGCAAGAAGACGCGGGAGGTATTCAGGCCGAGCAGCGCGCCCTAGAGCGGGCGGTGATCCACAACCTGCGCAACGAGCTGGAAGGTTTGCTCGGGCTCCTCGAAGAGGTGCCGTGCTGATTCTTTGCTCCAATGACGATGGCTACCTGGCGTCGGGCCTGCACACGCTGGTCGCTGCCGCGCGTAGCTTCGCGGAGGTATGTGTCGTGGCTCCGGACCGGGAGCAGAGCGCAACCAGCCACGCCTTGACCATGCACGCGCCGCTACGCGCCCACCGGATAGACGGCGATACCTTCGCGGTAACGGGTACGCCTACGGACTGCATCGCCCTTGCGCTCGGGGCGCTGCTGGATCGCCGGCCTGACTTCGTTCTTTCGGGTGTGAATCACGGACCCAACATGGGCGAGGACGTGCTTTATTCGGGCACCGTGGCCGCCGCCATGGAAGCGACCATCCTTGGTGTCCCGGCGGTGGCGGTGTCGTACGCGGGCGAGGACCCTGTCGGCATCGGCGAGTATGGCCCGCTGCTCGCGAATCTGCTTCCCCAGCTCGTGGAGAAGCGGGATTTTCCTCGTGAAACGCTGCTCAACGTAAACCTTCCACCGATTTCGCCCACGGAGGTGAAGGGCGTATGCATTACGCGGCTGGCGCGAAGGGTATACGTGGACTCCCTCACTCGCGCCGTGGATCCCAAGGGACGGCCGTATTTCTGGATTGGCGGCGGGGGAGTGGAATGGACGGCGCCGGAGGGAACGGATTTTCACGCGGTGGAGCGCGGATACATCAGCGTGACACCGCTGCACCTGGACCTCACCAACCATGCACTGCTCGCCGATGTCGAGCAGTGGAACCTGCATCTGTGACTGAGCGTTACGTGGCGGCCCGCCGGGCCCTGATCGAACGGTTGCAAGACCGTGGCATTCGCGATCTGAATCTGCTTCGCATTTTCGACCTGGTGCCGCGCCACGAGTTCCTGCCCGAGGCGGTGCGGCACCGGGCGTACGAGGACGCCGCGGTGCCCATCGGCTTCGGCCAGACGGCGTCACAGCCCTCGCTGCAGGCCCTTTACATGCAGCTGCTCGAGCTGGAGCCGCACGAAAGAGTGCTGGAGATCGGCACCGGCTCCGGCTTCCAGACCGCGATACTCGCCCATCTGGCAGACCGGGTGTATTCGGTCGAACGCGTCCGAGAGCTTTCCGTGCGGGCCCGCGCCAGTCTGGACCGCCTCCGGTTCTCCAACGTGGCGCTGCTGGTGGGTGATGGGACGATCGGGTGGAGCCGCTTCGCTCCGTACGACGCGATTCTGGTCTCCGCTGCCGCGCCCGATATCCCGCAGCCGTTGATCTCGCAGCTCACGGCGGGCGGACGGATGCTCGTCCCCGTCGGCACCCGGGAGAGTCAGCGCCTCATGCTGGTGCGGCGCACGCCGGGCGGTATCGAGCAGGAGGAAGTGATCGATTGCACCTTTGTCCCCCTGCTCGGACGGTTTGGCTGGGCGGAGGAGGTCGGCTGATGTCCTTGTCTACTGGACCAGTGGGGATGATATGATCGTCGACCTGCCGGTGGGGATTGGCCCGGCGGTTGCGCGAGGCGCGCGCCGGGAGCGGGGGCGTGCCGGTGACGGCGCTCTTCTCGGTCCGTTTGTCGGGGGGCGATCTCCAGAGCCTGCTTTCGCGGGAGACGAGACGGCTGGACCGCATCAGTCCCCAATGCCGCGGGCGCTCGCCGATAGTATGGGCGAGGTCGCGGACCGGCTGGAGCGCATCGCCGGGGCACTGCGGAACACCGCCCCGGCGGGCACCCTTGCGCGTGTAGCCGAGGGTCGGGACGCGCTGGAGCTTTTGATCACGGCCTTTGCGCTCGGCTATCATGACGGGTGCACGAGGGCACCGGCGGTTGACCCTCCGCCGGATTCCTCATAACTTCTCCTGCTTGTCGCCCTCGTAGCTCAGGTGGATAGAGCACCAGATTCCTAATCTGGGGGTCACAGGTTCAAGTCCTGTCGGGGGCATCACACACTGTCCATCACCCGTTTCAATACATCATGGCTTCGCCTTCCGCTGCATCCCGCCGTCCCCGCCCAGCCGTCGATCCCGAAGACATGCTGCTCCTTCGCGCCGCCGAGTGGACGGAATGGGCGCGGCGCAATGCTCGGCTGGTGATCGGGGGGACGGTGATCGGGCTCGTGCTGCTCAGTGGCCTCCTGTACTACCGGATCCAACAGGGCCAGCGCGCTGAAAAGGCTGCGGCGGAGTTCGCGGCGGTGCAGGCGACCGGCGCATCCGGCAATGTGGCCCTGGCGCAGCGCGACCTTGAGCGGTTCATCAGCCGGTATGGCGCCACCACGGAGGGCTCCGAGGCGCGTATCGCGCTTGCGCAGCTTCACATGAACCGTGGCGAGCCGCGCAGGGCGATACCGGTGCTCCAGCCGATCGCCGGTGACCTCGGGCAGACGCTCGGCCCCCAGGCCGCGATGCTCATGGGAGCCGCGCAGGCCGAGGCGGGTGACCGCCCTGTGGCCATAGCAACCTATCTGCGAGTGGCGGACGGGTCCGCCCCCGGCTTCCTCCGGGACGAGGCGCTGCGCAACGCCGCGATGCTCCGCGAACTCGCGGGCGAATACCGCGACGCGGCTGAGCTGTACCGGCGACTGGTGCAGAATTCGAAAGAAGGTTCCTTCGAGCGTAGCTTTTACGAGATGCGCCTCGCGGAGGCGGAGGGTCGAGCTCCGCGGAGATAGCCGGGCGTGACCCTGCTTCTGGAAATCCCCTATCCCTTCGTCGACCCGGTAGCACTGGACCTGCCCGGGCCGCTGGATATTCGCTGGTACGGCCTCGGGTACCTGGTCGGGTTCACGATCGCCTACTTCCTGCTCCGGCGCTTTGCCCGTGAGGGGTGGCTCCGGCTCACCGAGGATGCAGCGGGTGATGTGATCTCGGTTCTGGTGCTCGGTGTCATACTGGGAGCCCGCATCGGCTACATTCTCTTCTACGACTTCGCTTCCTTCGCGGCCAACCCGCTGCGGATCTTTCGGATCTGGGAGGGGGGACTTTCTTTTCATGGTGGGCTGATCGGGGTCCTGCTGGCATCCGCCTGGTTTGTACGCCGGCACAAGGTGCCGTTTTTCAACCTGACGGACGCCATGGCGCTCTGCATCCCTTTCGGGATCTTTGCCGTTCGCACAGCCAACTTCATCAACGGCGAATTGTACGGGCGGGTCGCCTCACCGGAGGTGCCGTGGGCGATGCGCTTTCCCACGGATCCCACTGCGCTCCGGCTCCTGGGTGCGGACGCGCTGCCGATGCGGGCGAGGGAGCTGGCACTAGAGCAGGCGTATCGCACCGGCTTGTGGGAGCAGGTTCAGACTGCCGTGCCGCTGCGACATCCCTCCCAGCTCTACGAGGCGCTCATGGAGGGCCTGCTGCTGGGGCTGATCTTGTGGGGAATTTACTACTGGGCGCGGCGGCGAGGGAAGCAGCCGCCGATGGGATTATACGGCGCGGTCTTCATCCTGGGATACGGGCTCTTCCGCTCGTTTGTGGAGCTGTTCCGCCAGCCGGACGCGCAGTTCCGCGGCCCCGACGACCCGCTGGGGACGGTTCTGGGCCCGCTCACCATGGGGCAGACACTCAGCCTGGCAATGGTGCTGGCCGGGAGCGGGCTCTTGCTGTACGCGCTGCGACGCCGCACCCAAGTTTAGGGGAGCGGCACGGCGGCGCCCGATCTGAAAGGTATCCTACGCCAAGATTTACGGCGCGAAACGTATTCCTGCCAGGACCCCCGTGCCTCGTCTACCCGTGGCCTCATAGTTGACGGCTGACACATACAGCCACTTTACCGGCAAGAGGAACGCAAAGCTGCCGCCGATATGGACCGACCCCTATCGAGGGGTACCGGCTGAGGTGCAACGCACCGAGGGCTAGCAGCCCCAATGGAACGCTTCGGCGAGTTGCTAGCGTGAGCGTCCCGAGGCAAACGTGATCCCACCCTCTACGGGCAGAGGAACCCGACTACAGGCGAACTGTACATCGTACTGCCCCGTGCAGGTTTCGCGTGCGGCAGAGGTTCCGAGACTGAAGTATGCGCCCCAGCAGTACGCGGCGCCATTGGCATCTACACCGCACGTGGTTCCGCCCGCGCTGAGAGCTGCGAATGAATGATTCCCTACAACTGGGAGCGGAGTTGGGCTACAAGGGGCCGGGGCAGTGTACGTTCGTATGCCCGACTCTCGGGGCGCATTAGACGAGCGCGTACACGCCATTGGTGCCGCCGCACCCACCCCGAGCCATTCCGGGTGATTCCCACTCACGTTGTAGCCCCAGCAGTACGCGGCGCCATTCCGGGTGATTCCACACGTAGAAGACACCCCGGCACTGAGCCGCTCGAAAACCAGGCCGCCAGAAACGGGGACAGGTGTCTCGCTTGGCGCTCCCACGCTTCCGTTGCCTAGCTGACCAGTGCCATTCGCTCCCCAACAGTACGCCGCCCCGGACGCCACGATGCCACAGGCGTGACCGCTCCCTGCACTGACGGTGCGAAACGTCAACCCACCTGCAACGGGAGTGGGATTGTCCTTCGATCCGTGCGGGTACCATCTGCCGAGCTGGGCCACAGCATTTGACCCCAGCAGTATGCAGAATTGGCCGTGGTCACCCCACAGGTGAGAAAGAGCCCCTACGTGGATGGTTCGGAAGGAAAGTCCCCCAGCCACGGGAGTGGGAACCGTAACGTCCGTCGCTGTACCCGTAGGGAAGGGGTAAGTGTCCCTTCCGGCCCAGCAGAACGCCTTCCCTCGCGGGTGAGAGCGCTGAGGACACCACCCGCGCTGAGCGCGGCAAACCGCTCACTGCTCGCTACCGGCATTGGATTGACATGGAGTAGGGTGTCCTTCGCGCCCGTACCGAGCTGCCCATGCCTATTGGTACCCCAGCAGAACACCTGCCCATCCGCCGCAAGCGCGCGCAGCGGTGGTCGTTCCCCACGCTGACCGATGTAAATACCGCTGGAGCGGCGACACGAACGTGGGTTGTGGGCGGCAAGCGTCCGGTTTGCACACCGCGCGGCAGGTAATGTCCCCAGCAGTACACAGCACCGTCCACACCTAACGCACAGGCCTGAGCCCCCCGGTGCTGATCACTGTGGCGTTGGCTGCGACGAGGCGGGGAACCGTGTCTACCAGGACACCACCAACCGTAGCCACCCCCTTGTTTCCTGCGGCGTCGTACGCGTGCACTGTGACCACGTTCGGTTGACTGAAGGGTGATCTTGGTGCTGAAGCTCACCGTCGCGCCTGGCGTGATGGATAGGTCTTGCTCGGCGCCCTGATTGATCGCGTAGGTGGCCCGGTTCACGCCCACACTATCGATAGCGTACCCGTCAGCATCACCGTCAGGCTGTCAGGATCGGCCACAGGACTACTGATCGTACCACCGGTGGTGCCACGTCCTGGCGCTGGCGCACCCTGGCAACAATAGTGCTGATAGGCAGACGAGGACCGGCGTAATACGAGCTAACATTTCGAAGACCTCCTTCGGGAGGAGCAACAGCAGTGGTTGGCTCCATATAGACGAGTGCCGACACTCGGTATCACATGCTAACAATGTTCTGCGCTGTCGACGGAAGTGCTCGAACTTCTGGTCATCTACCTACGGGAGCGCACCCGGCATGCTGGCGTGACCGACGATCCGGATCACCTCGACCGCATCCCGGCGTAGATGCTGAAACAGACAGCGTAGTCGCCCACCTCCTCGCAGTGGGGTTGGCAAGCAAACATATAGGTAGTCGCCACGTACTCGGATCTCCCCCTTGCGCGCCGCGCGCCCAGGGCTCGCCGTCGCTGATCACGTCGCCCGTGGGATATCGGCTCCCACGTTGACCACGTATCCACCGCAAACTACCTCCTTTTCGGCTACCCCCTGCGCGGCGCGCAGGTACAGTCCGGAAGGTGTTTCGGTGGCTTCTTCCTCCGGCTTAATGAGGACCTTGTCCCCAACGACGATAACTTTCCGGCTCATCATCCTCTGATCTGGGTGTGCACTCGGTCGTGGCAGCAAAGATAACACGCTGGCACCCGATCTGCGGCCCTGCTAAGTTCGAAGGAGAATGGAGACAACCCAGACACACAAGCTCATGAACAGCTTCGACGCCCGTGCCACGCTCCGCGTCGGTGAGCAGGAGTACGAGATCTTCCGGCTGCATGCCCTCGAGCGTGAGGGCGTGGACGTCGCCCGCCTGCCGTATTCGCTGCGGATCCTGCTCGAGAACCTGCTGCGCACGGAGGACGGCGTTACCGTCACTCGCGACGACATTCTCGCGCTCGCCGCTGGGATCCGAAGAACGCGCCGAACCGGGAGATCGCCTTCACCCCCGCGCGCACCGTGCTGCAGGACTTCACCGGCGTACCGGCGATCGTGGATCTGGCGGCGATGCGCGATGCAATGGCGGAGCTCGGCGGCGACCCGGCTAGAATCAACCCACTTCAGCCGGTGGAGCTGGTGGTCGACCGCTCGGTTCAGGTGGACGCGTTCGGTACCGCGCTAGCGTTCGAGCAGAACGTGGAGCTGGATTACAGCCGGAATCGGGAGCGCTACGCGTTTCTCCGCTGGGGACAGCAGGCCTTCGACAACTTCAAGGTGGTGCCGCCCAACACGGGGATCGTTCACCAGGTGAACCTGGAGTATCTCGCCCGGGTGGTGTTTTCGACCGACGAGACGCCCGGCGGCAGCGACGGCCTGCCCGTGGCGTACCCGGACACCTGCGTCGGCACCGACTCGCACACTCCGATGGTGAATGGTCTGGGGGTGCTCGCCTGGGGCGTCGGTGGTATCGAGGCCGAGGCGGCGATGCTGGGGCAGCCGATTTCGATGTTGATCCCGGAAGTGATCGGCTTCCGCCTGGAGGGGGAGCTTCCCGAAGGCGCGACTGCCACCGACCTGGTGCTCACCGTCACCCAGATGCTGCGCAAAAAGGGCGTAGTGGGCAAGTTCGTGGAGTTCTATGGGCCTGGGGTCGCCAGCCTGGCGCTCGCCGACCGCGCCACCATTGGCAACATGTCGCCGGAGTACGGTGCCACCTGCGCCATCTTCCCCGTGACCAGGTTACGCTGGAGTATCTTCGCTTCACCGGGCGTCCGGCCGAGCGCATCGCGCTGGTGGAGGCCTACATGAAGGAGCAGGGACTTTTCCACTCCGCGGACACCCCGGAGCCGGTATTCACGGATACGCTGGTGCTGGAGCTAAACACGGTGCAGCCCAGCATCGCCGGGCCGCGGCGCCCGCAGGATCGTATCTCCCTGTCGGACGCCAAGCACGCCTTCCGCAAGGCCTTGCCGGAACTGCTTCCGCATAGCAGCTCGCAACCCAAATCGCAAAAGGACGCAGCCAACGCGGCCTCAGGGGCCGGCACCGACAAGGTCGGCGTGTGGGGCGAAGGCTCCGGTGCGTCCGAGGCGTCGCAGGAGGCGGCGGAGGCATCGCCGGTCGGGGCGGACGCAGGGGAGCAGATCGAGCACGGTTCGGTGGTGATCGCCGCCATCACGTCCTGCACCAACACGTCCAATCCGTCGGTGATGATGGCGGCGGGGCTGCTGGCGAAAAAGGCCGTGGAGCGGGGCCTCCAGCGTAAGCCGTGGGTCAAGACCTCGCTGGCTCCTGGCTCCCTGGTGGTCACCGAATACTACGAGAAGTCAGGACTGCTCCCCTATCTGGAGCAGCTCGGCTTCCACGTGGTGGGATACGGCTGCACCACCTGCATCGGCAACTCCGGGCCGCTGCCGCAGCAGATCTCCGAGGCGATCCAGGAGCGCGGGCTGGTTGCCTGCTCCGTGCTTTCCGGCAATCGGAACTTCGAGGGGCGGATCAATTCCGATGTGCGGGCGAATTTCCTCATGTCCCCACCGCTGGTGGTCGCCTTTGCGCTTGCCGGGCGGATCGATATCGACATGTACAACGAGCCGCTGGGCACCGATCCCGAGGGGCGCTCCGTCTTCCTCAAGGACATCTGGCCCACCCAGACCGAGGTCCAGTCCACCATCCAGAGCTCGATCGAGTCGGAGATGTACCGTCGCAGCTACGGCGCTGTCTTCGAAGGCGATGAACGCTGGAAGTCCATGGACATTCCGCTGGGGGATCGCTTCGCGTGGGACGTTGACAGCACCTACGTGCGGCAGCCTCCGTACTTTGAAAACATGTCGCCCGAGCCGGCCGGGGCGGTGCAGGAGATCCGCGGTGCCCGAGCCGTCGCGCTGCTTGGCGACAGCGTCACCACGGACCACATCTCGCCCGCCGGGAGCATCAAAAAGGATTCCCCGGCGGGGAGCTATCTGATGGAAAACGGGGTGGAGGCAGAGAACTTCAATTCGTATGGCTCACGGCGCGGCAACCACGAAGTGATGGTCCGCGGCACCTTTGCGAACGTGCGCATCCGCAACCAGCTCGCGCCTGGCACCGAGGGGGGCTACACGACCTACTTCCCCGGGGAGGAGATCACCACCATCTACGATGCCGCGATGCGCTACCAGCAGGATGGGACGCCGCTGGTGGTGCTCGCCGGCCAGGAGTACGGCTCGGGCTCCTCGCGCGACTGGGCGGCGAAAGGTCCGTACCTGCAGGGCATCCGGGCGGTGATCGCGGAAAGCTACGAGCGCATCCACCGCTCCAACCTGGTAGGCATGGGAATTCTTCCGCTTCAGTTCATGGCGGGGGAGAGTATCCAGTCTCTGGGGCTTACCGGGCGCGAAACCTTTGACATCGAGGGGCTTGCCGACGCAATCGCCAGCGGCTTCCAGGGTGAGGGTGGTCGTGAAGTCCGAGTCCGAGCGACGGGTGAAGATGGTGGCTCGCGCGAGTTCCAGGCACTAATCCGCATCGACACCCCTCAGGAGGTGCTTTACTACCGTCACGGCGGAATCCTGCAGTACGTGCTCCGCCAGCTGCTCGGCGGGCGTGACAAGCCGGAAGCGATCGCCGCCGGCCCGGCGGGTGGCGCGGTAGCCCGGGAAACCACTGCTACTACCCGGCGACTGGTGGAAGAAGCGTCGATCGAGTCGTTCCCCGCCAGCGACGTGCCGGCGTACTGACGGGCGTGCGGCTCGGGCCGGGGGCGGAGTTCGACCTGATCCGGCGCTTTGTGCCGGATCGGGTGCGGCATCCAAACGTGCGGGTCGGGCCTGGCGATGACTGTGCGGTAGTGTCCGCCGACGGAATTGCGGTTTCCACCGATATGAGCGTGGAGGGGACACATTTCCGGAGGGAGTGGCTGTCCCCCAACGAGATTGGATGGCGAGCCACAGCTGCGGCACTCAGCGATCTGGCAGCGGTCGCGGCCCGCCCCATCGGCGTGCTCGCTTCGCTCGCGCTTCCAGAGCAGGATGCCGGCGGCTTCGCGGAGGAGTTGATGGGAGGCGTACGAGCCGCCGCGGAGCAGCAGGGCGGCGTGCTCGTCGGGGGCGATCTGGCCCGGACCGCCGGACCTGTCGTTGTAGATATTGTCGTTCTGGGGGAGTGCCCGCGGCCGGTGCTCCGCTCAGGCGCCCGTCGGGGTGATGAGCTGTGGGTGACGGGTGAGCTGGGCGGCGCGGCGGTGGCAGCTCGAGCTTTGCTGCAGAGTACGCAGCCGGACCCCGGCGCCCGCGAGCGTTTCGCCCGGCCCGCTCCCCGCATCCATGAGGCACTCTGGCTGGCGGAGCGTGGCGTCCCCCGGGCCATGCTGGACCTGTCCGACGGCCTGGGGGGAGACGCCGCGCACCTCGCGGCAGCCAGCGGCGTCGCCGTGGTTATAGAGCTTGAGCAGCTGCCGCTGCATCCCGCCGCCACGGTGCAGGATGGTCTGAGCGGCGGGGAAGATTACGAGCTTTGTTTCGCCGCGCGGCCCGGCAGCGTGGCGCCGCATACCGCGGGATTTCAGGACCGGTTTGGTCTGCGACTCACTCGGGTGGGCGGCATCGAAGACGGAGCCGGGGTTTGGCAGTCGAACCGCCGGGGCGGCAGGGAGCCGGTCGGGGTGGGTGGTTTCCAGCACTTCGCGGCGCCGCCGCGGCGTTTGCGCTAATCTTCGGGGGTTTCGGTCCGCCGCTCGGTGCGGAACTCCTCCAGCAGCTGCTCGCCAACGATCACCCAGCGCCCATCGTCCCGCTGCTCCAGGACGTACTCCTGCAGCCCCTTGCCGCTCCGCTCCCGCTCTCCGCCTCCGAAGCGCCAGCTCTTGTCCGCCAGCACCCGAGCGCGCCGGGGCTCGGGGAACTGGACCACCTGGCGCGCAATGGTGATCTCCCGCTCCGGATAGCGCTTGAGGTCCCGCCGGCGGTCCCGCAGCACGCCGGACCGCGCCAGCCGCTTGGAGTTGTAGTAGTCCACCCGCCGGCCGTAGTGCCCGATGTGGCGCTCCAGGTCTCCCTCTACCCAGGCGCGGTTTGCGTCGGCTACCGCAGCCATTATGGCACCTTCCGCTTCGGAACCCTGGCGTGCGGGCGTGCGCGCAGCCGTGGCGCCTGCCTGCCGCTCGGACTCCGCCGGGGCTGCCGGTGCGGCACGCGCGTCTGGCGCGGTACTGGCCGCACCCACAGACCCGGAGTCAGGCATCTCGTCAGCGTCTCCGCGGGTGAGCCCCCACAGCACCAGCACGGCGAGGAGCCCGAGGCCGATCAGCGGCCAGGGAAGGGCCATCCAGGCCGCGCGGTCGCCTCTCGATGCCGGCTGGAGGAGCACCGGCGGACGGCCCGAGCGGACTCGGAGCAGATGCCGCGGCAGCTGCCTCCGGGGCCCGAAGCGGGGCCACGGCCGCATCCAGCGCGTCCGCGAAGGCGGCGGCATCAGGAAAGCGCGCCTCCGGAGCCGGTGCCAGGGCGCGTTCCACCACCGCACGCAGCGGCCCTGGAACCTCACTCCACCGGCCGAGCGCTGGGACTGGCACCGCGTCGCCGTGGGCGATCCGTTCCCGGTCGCCCCGGCTGAAGGGACGCTCTCCGGCGAGCATTTCGTAGCCTAACAGCCCGAGCTGATACACGTCCGACGCAGGCGTGATATGCGCCGCGCCTGCCAGCTGCTCCGGTGATGCGTACGCTGGGAGTAGGGTGCGTGGCCGGCGACCGTCAGCTCATCCGTACCGGCGACGAGCTTGGCGATACCGAAGTCAACCACTCGTGCGGTCTCCCGTCCCTCCTCGACGGGAAGCAGCACGTTACCGGGCTTGATGTCGCGGTGAACGACCCCAACCCGGTGTCCGGCGGCGATCGCCCGGGCGATGCCGCCGAGGATGTGAACGGCCTCACCGGTTCGGAACCCACCCTCGCCGAGCGCCTGCTTCAGGTCCCGTCCGCGGACGAGCTCCATCACGATGTAATCCAGGTCCAGCTCCGGGTCCGTCCCGTAGTCGAAGATCTGCACGACGTTGGGGTGGTGGGGACCCGTGCCGCGGCCCCGGCTTCCCGGCGGAAGCGCGCGCGCAGCTCTTCGCGACCTTCCGGCGTGCCGACATTCCCGATCACCTTCACCGCGACATCACGCCCAAGCCGCTGGTCGAAGCCGTGGTAGACGATGCTCATCCCGCCACGGCCAAGTACCTCACCGACCTGGTAGCGCCCGCCCAGCGTGCGTCCCACGAGCAGGCGGTCCATCCCTCAGCTTCGCCGCCGTCCGGTCCGGCGGGCCCGCGTGGTGTCCTGCCTTGCCGTGTCGCCCGAAGCCGCGTTCCGGTCTCCGTCGCCTGTTCGGTGTCGCGGAACTCTACCGGCGTTCCCGGTCGTACCCGATCGGCGAGGAACAGCGCGTCCCAATTGGTGAGGCGAACGCAACCTGCGGAGGAGGCGTAGCCGATGGTTTCCGGCGAACGTGTTCCATGGATGCCGTAATGGGGACAGCGCCATCCATACCAGTCCCACCGCGTTGTTCGGCCCAGGGGAATGAGTGCGTCCGGTTTGGAGCTTTCCACATGCGCCAGGATCGCCGGCTGGTAGTGCCAGTCCGGATTACGCGCGACGCGGGTAACCTTGAAACCACCGGTGGGAGACGGTCGTACGAGGAGCCCAGCGTAGTGGGGAAGTGGTACAGGATCTTGCCGGAGCTGTCGAGCGCATGGAGATACTTCCCCCGATCGAGACCACGATCCGGCTCACGGTGCCGCCGGTACCCGCCTGGCTGGGCTCTCGGACGTTCGGCACCTGTATGGTTTGGCCGGCCGCGAGGCCGTCCAGCTGTAGGTCCGGGTTCAGCTTGGCGAGCAGATCGGGGGTGGCGTGAAATTGCTCGCTCAGCTTTTCGGAAAGGCTCTCGTAGCACGAGCATTCCAGCTTGGCATGCTCGTAGATGTCATCTGGAATGTCGACAAAGGGACCCTTTACATCCTCCGCAGTGAGCGTGAACGACCGAATGATCTCTTGCGGGTTTCCTGCCAGTTCCGTGACTCGGGCGAGTGTTTCCTTGTCCAGCCTTCCGGTGCGCGCGCAGGCCTTCCCGGCTTTGTAGCCAGTAAATCGCCTTTTCGGTGTTCTTTCCCCAGCGGCCGTCCATGATTCCGGGCGAAAAGAGCGCACGGTCGAGCAGAACCTGTGCGCGCAGCACCGAAGGGCCGCTCACGTCGCCGTAGAGTGGGACGAACATGGTCCCCTCGTTGACCCCTTCGGCCACGATGGATTCCCATTTCTCAGGGTTGCGGGGGCCTGCTGCACCAGGCACCGAATCAAGCTCCACCACCTGCCGCCACTCGGCATCGAAGCGCCCGCGCTCCAACTCCTCCGCTGTCATGGCAGGCGAATCCCGCCATGCTACAGTCGCGGCAATGGCCTGCCGCTCCGCAGAGGGGAGCGGCAGGCGCCGCGGCGGCGAGACGCTCCGCCTCGGGGTGCTCGTCCGCTGTACACGCACCCACACCCAGGAGGCTGGCCCAAATCAAGCCTGAAGAAATTCGCATTATAACTCCATGATTGCTCAAAGGCCTGCGGGCGTGAAACGCCTTCGGAGGTGCAAGGCGTATGCCCGCTGAGGGGCGGGCTTGCGAGCGCGGTAGCCGGATCTCGTACAGCACGGGCCAGAGCTTCCCGGTCACGAACAGGCGCCCGGTCTGCTCATCGAAGGCGATACCGTTGGGGACGGCCTCGGGATTTTGTGCGCGAATGGCCGGCGCGAGATGGGCGAGATCGAGCCACGCGACCACTCGTCCACTCTGTGGGTCAATTCTCGCGATCTGGTCCTTGTGCCATACGTTCGCCCAGATTTCTCCGCGCACCCATTCCAGTTCGTTGAGGTAGTGCACGTACTCGCTCCCGTCGACCACGGGAAGCGTTCTCACGACCTGAAAGGTGGAGGGTTCAGGAAGCGGAGCACGTTGCTCCCGTCGCTCAGGATCAGCCAGCGGCCATCGGTTGGAGCCCCCAGCCTTCCCCGGCGTAGCTCAACGTCCTTCGCGTTCGTCCCTGCCAGGTCAGCAGTCGCCCGCCCCGCGAGTCCTGCAAGCAGACACGTTCAAGCACCTTGCCGGATTCCAGGGCGACTTTGCGGAGGCTGAGCCACCCGCCCGCCGGTGCTCTCGTAACCCACGATAGCGCCCTTAGGCCTCCGCATCATGGGCGTAGCTAATACGTTGGAGCCAGCGCTTGCACAATCTTTGTTCCCAGCAGCCCACTTGCCTAGCGCGTCGTTTCGCATGAAGATGAATTACGCTGGCGTCAGCGGTTGCACAATCTTTGTTCCCCGCCGGGGCCCCGTGTCCGTGCCGCCGATCGCTCCGCCCGCTCCATCCTACTTTTCTGGGCACCGCTCGCGCTTCAGTGGCTGATGATGGCCCTGGAGGGCCCTTTTCTCGCGGCGGTCATCGCCCGCCTGCCGGACCCCACCTTCAATCTGGCGGCGTACGGAGTTGCGTTCGCCTTTGCGATACTGGTGGAGTCACCGGTGATTATGTTGATGAGCGCCTCCATCGCGCTGGTGGAGGGCGCGGAAAGCTACCGCAAGCTGCGCAATTTCGCCGCTGCGCTGAACATATTCGCTACAATTCTGCTCCTGTTCGTGCTCATCCCACCGGTCTACACCGGGATCATGAGCACCGCACTGGGGCTGCCAAACCAGGTTTCCGAGCTGGTGCGTGGCGCGCTCTGGCTGCTGCTGCCCTGGCCAGCCGCGATCGGCTACCGTCGCTTTCTTCACGGGATTCTCATCCGCTCAGGCCGGACCCGCAGGGTGGCGTACGGCACCGCACTCCGGCTCGGGGCCATGGCGGGTACCGGGCTGGCCCTCGCCTCTACCACGCTGCCCGGCGCGTGGGTGGGTGCTGCGGCCCTGTCCGCAGGCGTACTGGTGGAGGCGTTCGCAGCCAGGGTTATGGCAGCGGGTGCGGTGCGCGAGCTGCTCAGCGCCGACGAGACGGGAGCTGGAAGCTACGGTGGGATCGCGCGCTTCTACTATCCGCTGGCGCTCACCTCGCTCATCGGCCTCACCGTTCATCCGCTGCTCACCTTCTTCATGGGGCGTGCACCCGCGCCGGTCGAGTCGCTGGCCGTTTTTCCGGTGGTACACGCGCTCTACTTCCTGTTCAGCGCGCTGGGACTTTCCTTTCAGGAAGCAGCCATCGCGCTGCTGGGGCGGCGCTGTGAGCACGCGGGCGCACTGGCACGCTTCGGTGCGGGACTGGCGCTCGCCGCATCCGGAGGTCTGGCGCTGGTCGCATTTACGCCCCTGGCGGGGGTGTGGTTCGAAACCGTTTCCGGGCTCCCGACGGATCTCGCCGCGATGGCACGGGTGCCGACCCGCATCCTGGTGCTGCTACCTGCACTGTCGGTGATCCTCGCCTTTCA
>JAUJOM010000002.1:137921-191581 GCA_030447645.1 Longimicrobiaceae bacterium
TTCGATCTCGGCCGTAAGCTCGTCCCGGCGCTTCTCCAGCCGGCTTCGGCGGGCAGGGTCGGCTTTCTCGGCTCCGCGGGCCCCGGGTTTTCCGTTGCCGCCAAACTCCTTCTTCTTACCCCGCTTCTCCTCCCGCCGTGCCTTGAGCACCACGGTGTCAGCGTCCAGGTGATCGTCGCCGCAGGCGTGGACGTACTCTTCGTAGGTTCCGTGATAGTCACGAATCCCTTCGCGGCTGATTTCCACCACCCGGGTGGCGAGCTGACCCACGAACCAGCGGTCGTGGGACACCAGGATCAGGGTGCCCTCGTAGTTTTGCAGGCCCGCGACCAGTGCCTCGATGGACTCCAGGTCCAGGTGGTTGGTAGGCTCGTCCAGCACCAGGACGTTGGGCTGCTGCAGCGCCAGGCGGCTGAACACAAGCCTCGCCGCCTCGCCACCGGACAGGGCGCTAAGGCGCTTTTCGCCGTCGTCGCCGGAAAACAGCATCAGTCCCATGTGCCCCCGGACGAAGCCCCGGTCCTTGCCCGGACAAAAGTCCCAGAGCCACTGCTCGGCCGTGCGGTTGGTCTCCTCCAGCTGTTCGTGGTGGTCCTGCGCGAAGTAGCCAGGATGGCTCTCGTATCCCCACTCGACCTCGCCATGGTCCGCTTTAAGCTCGCCCATCACGATCTTGAGCAGCGTGGACTTACCGATCCCGTTGGGCCCCATGATGACCAGGCGGTCGCCTCGGCGGATCTGAAGGTCTACCCCATGCAGCACCTCCTTGTCCCCAAACGCCTTTTTCAGCCCGGCGATCCGGAGTACATCCCGCCCGCTCTCGCGGCGCTGCACGAAGCGGAACTTGGGATAGCGGCGAGAGCTGCCGGGGAGCTCTTCCAGCTCGTCGGCCTTTTTTTCGATCATCCGCAGCTTGCTCTGGGCCTGCCGTGCCTTGCTTGCCTTGGCCTTGAAGCGGTCGACGAACGCCTGGTGGTGGGCGATCTCCTTTTGCCGGCCCTCGATCTCCTTTTCCCGTCGCTCCCGGTCCTCTACCTTTTGCTGGACGAAAGAAGTGTAGTTCCCCTTGTAAAGCGTGACGGTCTGGTAATCCACGTCCAGGATACTGGTGGCGACGTTGTCCAGAAAGCGGTGGTCGTGGGAGATGACCGCCACCGGCCCCGCGAAATCGTGGAGAAACTTTTCCAGCCAGCGGATGGAAACGATGTCCAGGTGGTTGGTGGGCTCGAGGAGCAGGACGTCCGGCGTGCTCGCCAGCACCTGTGCAAGGAGCACCCTGAGCTTGAGGCCACCGGAAAGGGTGGAGAGGCTGACGGTGCACCTCGGTCGGGAGGCCAAGCCCCTCCAGGATGGTGGAGGCGCGAGCCTCGGCGGTGTAGCCGTCGAGCCGCTGCACCGTCTTCGAGTTCTCGAACCGGTCGGCGTCGAAGTGCTCGTGGGCCCTGGCGAGAAGCGCGCGTCCTTTTCGACCATCGCCTGCCAAAGCTCCGCGTTGCCCATCAGAGTGACGCCGAGAACCTCCTCGTCCTCGTACAGGAACTGATCCTGGACGCACCCCGAGGCGGACACTCTTCGGAATGGAAACGCTCCCGTCGCTGGCTTCCAGGTCGCCACTCAAAATGCTGAGCAGCGTGGTCTTGCCCGAGCCATTGGCACCCACAATCCCGTAACGCTCGCCTGGGTTCAACTGAAACGAGGCGTCGGCGAACAAAACGTGATCGCCGTATTCTTTGCAAGGTTGGAAACAGATATCATGATACAAATATAAGGAAATTCCCTGTTCTTCTCACCCCCTGGCCGACCCTCTCTGCCCCTGCTCGCTGGTTGCTTCCGCGCGTCGAGGGGCTTACATCAAGCGTCCCGGCGAAGCAGGACTGGTCAGATTCGGAATCCCCGCCCCCTGTCCGCGCAGCGCTGCCTCCACCTCAATGAATGTACCTGATTCACGCCGGGCTTGCCGTTGTCACCTTTCTCGGCGTGCTCGGCTTGCTCCTTCCCCAGGGGCGCAGCGTTCAGGTAAGCGGGGCCGCCGGAGTGGTATGGTTGGGGCTGGCTGCTATGGTTAGCCTGGAACGGGTGGGGCTGGAAGGCGGCGGTCGTGGCGGTCGGCGATGTCATTGCTATACGCAGCCGTGTCGCTTCCGCTTGCAGGGCCGGCTGCTCGCTCGCTCTTCGGTATGGAACCAGACGAGGGTGGAAGGGGCTGACTCCTCCGTCGGAGCCCCTCCGGCGTATTTCGGAAGCGCTTGCCGCCGAGGGTCCCGGAGGTCCCGCGGCCGAGGTGCTGCTGGAGATGTGCTTTGCGGATCCAGCGGTGCGGACGGTCCTCAGCCGCCATGGTGTCTCACCGGACGACTGTTGTTCTTAATGGGTGCGTGGCTGACGTCGCTCATGCAGACGGGTGCGGGCCGCTGGGTGGGCGAGCACTATCTGGCTGTCTCGGCGGTTGCTTACGGCCCTCCGGCGCTGGAGCTTGCTTATTTCTGCGTTGCACCTGAGGCAGTCATCGATCCCGCGTCCGTCCCGCGCGATTTACGCCGCGCACCTGGAGTACGGTGCTCCCGGTCTTGTAATGTCGTTCCGTCCTCGTACGGATTGTACGCGATGGACACGCAATGCTAAATTTCAGCCCTGCCGGATGTTTCCTGCCGGGGAACGGCCTTGCGGTGGTGGTGGTAGTAGCGGCATCCCGCAGCAGGTTGGTTGGGCTGTTGGAGGGTTCCTGGCAGAATGGCTATTGCACCGGTCTTGAAAACCGGCGTCCGCAAGGACTTCAGGGTTCGAATCCCTGGCCCTCCGCTTGTCTGTAGTTGCCTCAACATGGTGCCCATGGTTGGGCGGGAAGTCTTCTGGAAGTGAAGTCGCGTCTGTCGTAAGCGCGAGCACCAAGTCTAGGGATTACCAGGTATCTCAGCTTCACATCTCGCTCGGCGGTGTCGTTCAACATAGTCTCTGACGACCCTGAATAGCAGAAAATGGCGTCCGCTGCGTCGTGATTTGATCGACGCGTACGCCAGCGCGTGTACGCCACGGGGATATACGCTGCTGGTACCAATCGCGGCTCCCAGGTTATTATCAAACGTTTTTCATCTGGAGTGGGTGCTACGGATGCTCTTCCGCGGGATGTATGCCCGCCGGCTGAGTCCGCGAATACCTGTTACCACGATCTGGAGCTACCAGTGGCGAGAAACAACAACACGCCGGGTAATACCCCGGAAGTAACCCAGGAAGCAGCCGCGGTCACTACCTGGCGCGACGGAACCCCGCAGGCGCGCCGCAGGGGTGGCCGCGGAGTGAGCGGCGATGGCGACGGCAACGGTGCGAGGGATGCCCCTCCGCCTGAACGTCGTGCGGTGAGTACCCGGGAGCTAGGGGAGCTGCTGGCTGCTCTTCGCGAACTCGCGGCGGGTGACTTCGACGTGCGGCTGGAGGAGAGTGGTGCCGGCGTGATGCGCGAAATCGCCGCGGCTTTCAACGTGGTTGCTCACCGGAATCAGCGGCTGGCCACGGAGGTGGCTCGCATCAGCACCACGGTGGGTCGCGAAGGGCAGATGACGGATCGTGCCTCGCTGGGGGAGATTAGCGGCGGCTGGGGCACCACTGTGGATTCGCTTAACGCGCTGATCACCGACCTGGTACAGCCCACCGTCGAGGTTGCGCGCGTCCTTACCGCCGTGGCCGAGGGCGATCTTTCAGAAAAAGATGGTGCTTCAGATCGAGGAAAGTCCCTTCAGGGCGAATTCCTGCGGATCGCTACCACGGTCAACACCATGGTGGACCAGCTTTCCGCGTTCGCCTCGGAGGTCACTCGCGTGGCCCGTGAGGTGGGCACCGAGGGCAAGCTGGGCGGCCAGGCAGTAGTGCCGGGTGTAGCAGGGACATGGAAAGATCCTCACGGACAACGTGAACTTCTATGGCGAGCAACCTCACCTCGCAGGTACGTAACGTGGCGGACGTCACCACCGCGGTGGCGCGGGGTGACTTGTCGCGCAAGATCACGGTGGACGGGTGGCGAGTTCCTGGAACTCAAGGACACCATCAACACCATGGTGGACCAGCTTTCCGCCTTTGCGTCCGAGGTGACGCGTGTTGCCCGGGAAGTAGGCACGGAGGGTGTACTCGGTGGGCAGGCGAACGTGCCCGGCGTCGGCGGTACCTGGAAGGACCTGACGGACTCAGTGAACTTCATGGCCGGCAACCTGACTGGCCAGGTGCGCAACATCGCGGATGTGACTACCGCCGTCGCTAACGGTGATCTGTCGCGCAAGATTACGGTGGATGAAGGGGGAGATGCTGGAGCTCAAGGACACCATCAACACCATGGTGGACAAGCTTTCGGCGTTTGCTTCCGAGGTCACCCGCGTCGCCAAGGAGGTGGGTACCGAAGGCAAGCTGGGCGGGCAGGCAGAGGTGCCGGAGAGTTGCGGGTACGTGGAAGGATCCACGGAGAACGTGAACCAGCTGGCCGGCAACCTGACCGTGCAGCTGCGCGACGTGTCGGCGGTGGCCACGGCCATTGCCACGGGCGACCTGACCCGCAAGATCACCGTGGAAGCCGGTGGCGAGATCCTGCAGATCAAGGAAGTCATCAACTCCATGGTGGACCGGCTCAGTGTCTTTGCGGGGAGGTGACGCGCGTGGCACGCGAGGTGGGCACCGAGGGTGTGCTGGGCGGCCAGGCGGAGGTGCCTGGAGTGGCGGGCACGTGGAAAGATCTCACCGACTCGGTGAACTTCGGCGGGGAACCTCACCGGCCAGGTGCAGGACATCGCGCTGGTTACCACTGCGGTGGCCAATGGCGACCTCAGCCAGAAGATCACTGCCGACGTAAAAGGCGAAATGCCAGAGCTCAAGGACACCATCAACACCATGGTGGACCAGCTTTCCGCCTTTGCTTCGGAAGTGACCCGGTAGCGCGCGAAGTAGGGACGGAAGGGCAACTCGGCGGGCAAGCGGAAGTCGAAGGCGTGGCGGGCGTGTGGCGGGATCTCACGGAGAACGTGAACCAGCTGGCCGGCAACCTGGACCGCAGCTGCGCGACGTGTCGGCGGTGGCCACGGCCATTGCGACGGGCGACCTGACCCGCAAGATCACCGTGGAAGCCGGTGGCGAGATCCTGCAGATCAAGAACGTCATCAACTCCATGGTGGACCGGCTCAGCGTCTTTGCGGGAGAAGTGACGCGCGTGGCACGCGAGGTGGGCACCGAGGGCAAGCTGGGCGGGCAGGCGGAAGTCCCCAACGTCGCGGGCACCTGGAAAGACCTGACCGACTCGGTGAACTTCAGGCCAGCAACCTCACCGGGCAGGTGAGGAACATCGCCGAAGTCACGGCTGTCGCGCGCGGTGACCTTTCCCGCAAGATCACCGCGGACGTAAAAGGCGAAATGCTGGAGCTCAAGGACACCATCAACACCATGGTGGACCAGCTTTCCGGCTTTGCCTCCGAGGTCACTCGCGTCGCTCGGGAGGTGGGCACCGAAGGCAAGCTGGGCGCTCAGGCCAACGTGCCGGGGGTGGCCGGTACCTGGAAGGACCTGACGGACTCAGTGAACTACATGGCCAGCAGCCTGACTGGCCAGGGTGCAGCATCGCGGAGGTCACCACCTCGGTTGCCAACGGCGATTTGTCGCAAAAGATCACCGTGGACGCAGTGGCGAGGTGCTGGAGCTGAAGAACACCATCAATGCCATGGTGGACCGGCTGCGCGTATTCGCCGACGAGGTCACCCGCGTCGCTCGGGAGGTGGGGACCGAAGGCAAGCTGGGTGGGCAGGCGGAGGTACCCGGGGCTGCCGGAACCTGGCGTGCGTTGACGGACAACGTGAACGCCATGGCTAACTCGCTCACCAACCAGGTGCGGGCGATTGCCGACGTGGCAACGGCGGTGACCAAGGGTGACCTGACGCGGACGATCACCGTGGAGGCGCGCGGCGAGCTCGACGAGCTCAAGGGCAACCTCAACCAGATGATCGACAACCTCCGGGAAACCACCGAGCGAAACCAGGAGCAGGACTGGCTCAAGACCAACCTGGCCAAGTTCTCCCGGATGATGCAGGGACAAAAGGACCTGGAATCCGTGTCCCGTCTGATCATGTCGGAGCTGACTCGCTCGTGGGAGGTCACCACGGCGCCTTCTACCTGATGAATGGAGACGAGAAAGCGCCGTGCTGCAGCTGATCGCCTCGTACGCCTTCAGGAATCGAAAGGGCGTAAACAACCGCTTCCATATCGGAGAAGGGCTGGACGGGCAGTCCGCGCTGGAAAAGAAGCCGATCCTGCTCACCGGGATTCCGGACGACTACATCACCATCAACTCCGGACTGGGAGAGGCACCACCGCGCAACATCATTGTTCTGCCCATTTTGTTCGAGGGTGGAGTGAAGGCGGTGGTCGAGCTGGCCTCCTTCCAGCCCTTTTCGGAGATCCACCAGGTGTTCCTGGACCAGCTTTCCGAAAGCGTGGGCGTGGTGATCAACATGATCACGGCGAACATGCGTACCGAAGAATTGCTTGAGCAGTCGCAGAGCCTGACGCAGGAGCTGCAGGCACAGTCGGAGGAGCTCCAATCGCAGCAGGAAGAGCTGCGGCGTACAAATACCGAGCTGGAGGCGCAGGCGCGCACCCTCAAGGCATCCGAGGAGCAGCTCAAGGACCAGCAGGACGAGCTGCAGCAGGTCAACGAGGAACTGGAAGAAAAGGCGTCGCTGCTCGCGGAGCAGAACAAGAAGGTCGAGCAAAAGAACCGGGAGGTGGAGCAGGCGCGGCAGGCCATCGAAGAAAAGGCCGAGCAGCTCGCGGTTTCCTCCAAGTACAAGTCCGAGTTCCTGGCCAACATGTCCCACGAGCTGCGCACGCCGCTGAACTCGCTGCTCATCCTGGCCAAGCTGCTCGCCGACAACAAGGATGGGAACCTCACCGAGAAGCAGGTGGAGTTCGCCCAGACGATCCTCAGCTCCGGAACGGATCTGCTCAACCTGATCAACGACGTGCTCGACCTGTCCAAGGTCGAGGCGGGCAAGATGGAGATCGACGCCACGGACCTCCGGTTGGCCGAGGTGAGGGACTTTGTCGACCGCAACTTCCGGCCGGTGGCGGAGCAGAAGGATTTAAAGCTCGCCATCGAGATCGCACCGGAGCTGCCGGCGGCCGTGCACACGGACGGCCAGCGTATGCAGCAGGTGCTCAAGAACCTGCTGTCCAACGCCTTCAAGTTCACTTCGCGCGGCGGGGTCACCCTGCGCATCGAGCGGCCGGCGCCCGGAACCCGGTTCGGCCATCCGGCCCTGGCCGCGGCGCAAAACGTGGTGGCGTTTGCGGTCCAGGACACAGGCATCGGCATCGCGGGCGAAAAGCAGAAGCTGATCTTTGAGGCATTCCAGCAGGAAGATGGCACCACCAGTCGCAAGTTCGGTGGCACCGGGCTGGGACTTTCCATCAGCCGGGAGATCGCGCACCTGCTCGGGGGCGAAATTCAGGTGCAGAGCCAGCAGGGGGAGGGGAGTACCTTCACCTTCTTCCTGCCGGAAAGTTACGCCGGTCGCGATCATGAACCGCAGGATCGCAAGCAGCGAATCGTGGCCGGTCCCGGCGGCTCCGCGGCACCCGCGGTATACCGGACTCCCCAACGACCGCAGCAGGCGAGCTACACCCCACCAGTTCGCTCGGAAACGCCTCTGCCGAATCCACTCAAGGATGACCGGGATGCAATCGAGCCGGGAGACCGGACCGTACTCATCGTCGAGAACGACGCGAACTTCGCGCGCACGCTGCTGGAGATGGCGCGGCAAAAGGAGTTCCGCGGTGTCATTGCCCAGGATGGGGAGATGGCGCTGGAAATGGTGCACCATTACGGGCCGGATGCCGTCACGCTGGACATTGACCTGCCCGGGATTGACGGGTGGGAGGTCCTCGAGCGGCTCAAGGGACATCCCGACACCCGCCACATCCCGGTACACATCGTTTCTGGAGTGGACACCCGCCAGCGAGGTTTGACCTCCGGGGCCATCTCCTACCTGGAAAAGCCGGTCAGCAAGGAAGCTATCGACGAAGCCTTCGACCGGATCGGGGAGTTTCTCGCGCGGGGTGTCAAGCACCTGCTGGTGGTGGAGGACGACCAGGCGCAGCGGCAAAGCATCGTGGAGCTGGTGGGCCACGACGACGTGGAAATCACGGGAGTGGCTACAGCCGAGGAAGCCCTGCGCGAACTCGAATCAAAGCAGTACGACTGTATGGTACTGGACCTCGGTCTGACGGACATGAACGGGTTCAAGCTTCTCGAGATCATTAAGGAAAACGAGGCGTGGCGAGACCTGCCGATCATCGTGTACACGGGCAAGGATTTGACCCCTGCCGACGACACCAAGCTCCGGCGCTACGCGGAAACCATCATTATCAAGGATGCCAACAGTCCGGAGCGGCTGCTCGACGAAACCGCGCTCTTCCTGCACCGGGTGGAAGCCGAGCTTCCGGAGCAGAAGCGCCGAATGCTGGAGCAGCTCCACAACTCGGATGATGTTTTCCGCGGCAAGCAGATCCTCATCGTCGACGACGACGTACGCAACATATTTTCGCTTACCAGCGTCCTGGAGGAGCGGGGAATGGTGGTGCGCTTCGCCGAAAACGGGCGGGATGGCATTCAGGCGCTTCAAGACCATCCGGACACGGATCTGGTGCTGATGGACGTGATGATGCCCGAGATGGACGGGTACGAAACCACTCGCGCCATTCGGGAGATCCCGGATTTCAAGTCGCTTCCCATCATCTCGCTCACGGCAAAAGCGATGAAGGGTGATCGGGAAAAGTCTATTGCCGCCGGTGCTTCGGACTACATCACCAAGCCGGTGGATTCAGACCAGCTACTGTCGCTAATGCGCGTCTGGCTCTACCGCTAGCACCGCTACGTGACCCTTCCCGACGCGCCCACCACGTATGGCGCGGAAGTCGAACGCCTCGAAATCGAGCTCCTGCTCGAGGGCATTTACCGACATTACGGCTTCGATTTCCGCTCCTATGCCTACGCTTCTTTGAAGCGTCGCCTGTGGAAGCGCATTCACGCGGACGGGCTGTCCACCGTTTCGGCGCTGCAGGAGCGGGTGCTGCACGACGCTCAGGTGATGGAGCGGCTCCTGCTCGACCTGTCGGTCAACGTCACCGCGATGTACCGCGACCCCACGTTCTACCGGGCGTTCCGGGAAAAGGCGGTCCCCCTGCTGCGCACCTACCCCTTCGTCCGCCTGTGGCACGCGGGGTGCTCTACAGGCGAGGAAGTGTTTTCCATGGCGATCCTTCTGGAGGAGGAAGGATTGTACGAGCGCGCGCGCATCTATGCCACCGACATCAACGAGCTTGTCCTGCGGCAGGCAAAGACCGGGATTTTCCCGCTGGAAAAAATGCAGGATTACACCCAAAGTTACGTGCGGGCGGGCGGCAAGCGGTCGTTCAGCGAGTACTACACCGCGGGGTACGATGGAGCGATCTTCAACACGTCGCTGCTGCGCAACGTGGTTTTCGCCCAGCACAATCTGGTCACGGATCGCTCATTCGCCGAGTTCAACGTGATCTTGTGCCGGAACGTGATGATCTACTTCGACCGGGAGCTTCAGAACCGCGTTCATGGTCTTTTTTACAGTAGCCTCAGCAACTTCGGGCTCCTAGCGCTCGGCTCCAAGGAGTCAATACGGTTCACCGGCTACGAGGATCGCTACGAGCCGCTTGATGCCACGGAGAAGATTTACCGGAGAATCGGGTGACATGGAACCCGCCCTGGTAGTGGTCGGCGCGTCCGCGGGCGGCTTGCGTGCGCTGCAGCTGCTGGTAGCCGGCCTGTCGACGGACTGGCCCATGGCTCTGGCGATCGTGCAGCACCGGAGCCGCGAGTCACAGGCACTGTGCGAGCTGCTGCAGGACGTCAGCGCGCTTCCGGTCACCGAGGTGAACGACAAGGAAGAGATCGCTGTCGGCCAGGTGTATCTTGCCCCGCCGGACTATCACCTGCTGGTTGAGGACGAGCACTTCTTCAGCCTGTCGGTCGACGCGCCGGAGCGCTGGAGCCGTCCTTCGATCGACGTGCTCTTCGAGTCGGCGGCTGATGCCTTTGGCGATCGCGCCGTAGGAGTGGTGCTGACCGGCGCCAACAGTGACGGAGCGGGCGGCCTGCGCAGGATCGTCGACCAGGGGGGGCAGGCCGTGGTTCAGGATCCCGCGACGGCGGAGGTGCGGGTCATGCCCGAGGCGGCTCGGCGCGCGGTGCCGGAGGCGTGCGTGCTGCCGCTTGAGGCGATCCCCGGACACCTGGCCAACCTCCGCGGGCGGAATCGGGTACCCTGCGTGGGAGGCCTGCGATGAGCGAGGTTGGTACGGCTACAATCCTGCTGGTGGATGACCGCCCGGAAAACCTGATCGCGCTGGAAGCAATCCTGGAGCCGCTCGGGCAGCCGCTAACCCGGGCCAATTCCGGCGAGGAAGCTCTTCGCCATGTGCTCACCACGGACTTCGCGGTCATCCTGCTCGACGTGCAGATGCCGGGCCTCAATGGCTTCGAAACCGCGCAAATGATCAAGTCCCGGGAGCGCTCCCGTCACACGCCAATCATCTTTTTGACCGCAATCAACAAAGAAGACCGTTACGTATTCGAGGGGTACTCCGTCGGGGCGGTGGACTACATGTTCAAGCCGTTCCAGCCGGATGTCCTGCGCTCCAAGGTGGCGGTATTCGTCGAACTTTACCTCAAGAATCAGCAGCTGCAAGAGCAGGGCGAGTTGCTCCGCGACGCCGAGCGCAGGGAGCTGGAGCTGCGCCACCAAGCCGAGCTGCACGAGTCCGAGGCGCGTACCGCGGAGATCGTGGCCTCCGTGGCGGAGGCGATCATCACGGTGGATGAAGAGCGGCGGGTGCGCCTCTTCAATGCCGCCGCGCAGCGCATGTTCGGTCGCTCCGCCGATCACGCGATCGGCCGCCCGCTGGACGAGCTGCTTCACGAGCGCTTTCGCGGAGAAGAGCTGCAAGCTCTGCTCGCCAGTGCCGCGACTGCGGGGGAGAGCCAGGACAGCCGTGTGCTTGCCGGCGTGCGCGCCGACGGGCGGGAGTTCCCGATGGAGGCATCGGTGTCCCGGATGACGTCGCGTGATGAAGCACTCTACACCGTCGTGGCGCGGGACGTGACGGAGCGGCGCAGGGCGGAAGAAGCCCTGCGGGTGCAGGCGGAAGAATTGAGGGCGCTTAACCAGAAGCTCCACACCCGCCAGCGCGAGCTGGAAGCCGCCATGGGGACCCGCAGCCGCTTTTACGCCTCCATGTCCCACGAGCTGCGCACGCCCATCAATGCGATTATGGGGTACAACGACCTGCTGCTGGCCACGGTGTATGGCCCGCTTTCGGATGCGCAGATCAAGGGGATCGAGCGCTCGCAAAAGGCAGCCCGCCACCTGCTGGAGCTGGTCAACGATGTGCTCGATCTCTCCAAGCTGGAGGCCGGCAAGGTGGAGCTCATGCCGGAGGAGGTCAGCATTCCCGCGCTGGTGGACGACCTTTTCACCACCATTCGGCCCCTCGCCGAGGAGCGGGGCTGCCCGCTCGACTTTGACCGGGCGGGGTGCGCTCGGCGCATCATGACTGACCCGCGGCGTGTGCGGCAGATCCTGCTCAACCTGCTTTCCAACGCCATCAAGTTCGGGGCCGGGAAGCCGGTGGGCGTCACCTGCGTCGAGACCGAGGATGGCGGCGTGGCGCTCGAAGTCGCCGACCACGGGCCCGGCATCGCTTCCGAGGACGCCGATAGGGTGTTCGAGGAGTTCGTGCAGCTCAAGGGCCACCAGCAGCAGGGGACTGGCCTCGGACTGCCCATCTCGCAGCGGCTGGCGCGGTTGCTGGGCGGCAGTCTCACGCTGGAGTCGACGCCGGGCGAGGGGAGCACCTTCCGGCTGGTGCTGCCCGCTGAAACCGCGGCGGTCGTCGCTGCCTGACAAAGAAGCATCTCCCGGGGTGAGCAACCATATTCTGGTCGTGGATGACGAGCCGGACATCAGTGCGCTTGTCGCCTACCACCTGGCACGGCAGTCCTACCGGGTGCGCACCGCCGCCGACGGGAGCGAAGCCATCCGTGCCGTCGAATCCGAGCGCCCCGACCTGATCGTGCTCGACCAGATGCTCCCGGGCGTTTCCGGCCTGGAGGTGCTCGCTGAGCTACGCCGCCGGCCGGAAACCCAGGACATCCCCATCATCATGCTCACCGCTCGGCGGGAGGAGCGGGACCGCGTCGAGGGACTGCGACTCGGGGCTGACGACTACGTTCCCAAGCCTTTTTCGCCGCAGGAGCTGGTGCTGCGGGTTGCCGCCGTGCTGCGCCGGGTCCGCCAGGCGCCCCCGGCCTCTGCCGGAGGCAAAACACTCCGCCTGGGGCCCTTTCTGCTGGACGTCGGTGCCGCGCGTGCGGAGGTGGACGGGCGTGCCCTGGACCTCACCCCCACGGAATACAGGCTGCTGCTGACGCTGATCGAGCGGCGCGGGCGCGTGCAAAGCCGCCGCCAGCTACTGCAGGCCGTATGGGAGGTCACCGCCGACATCGCGACCCGCACCGTGGACATGCACGTCCAGCGGCTGCGAACCAAGCTGGGAGACGCGGGCGACTGGATCGAGACGGTGCGTGGCTTCGGATACCGCTTCCGGACACAACCGCCCCCGTGAGCAGCTCCCCGGTGCGGCTCCGCGCCGGTCAGCGTTTGTTTCTCAGCTACCTGGTGCTGAGCGTGGTCACCGTGGTCGCGCTCACCTTTGGCATCGGCGCCAGCCTCCGGCGCCATCTTACCGAACAGACGCGTGACGCGCTCTGGCGGGAAGCGCGGCTCGCGGTGGCATTCTACGACGCGCACGCGGGGTCGGAACCGGACGCAGTAGCCAGACACGTCGGGAAGGCGCTGGGCCGCAGGGTCACGGTGATTCGCCGCGATGGCACGGTGATCGGCGATTCCGAAGTAGCCCCGGGGCGCCTCACCTTGCTGGAGAACCATGGCACCCGGCCGGAAGTGCGCGCCGCACTAGGAGGCAGGGTAGGTGAAGCGGTGCGCGTCAGCAGGTCCGTCGGCGAGCCGCAGCTATATGTTGCGATGCTGACCGGTCGGGGCGAGGTGCTCCGGGTGGCCGTGGCACTCGGAGCGATCTACGCTGCCATTGGGCAGGTCCAGCGCGGTCTGCTGGGGGTGGGTCTCGCGGCGTTGGTGTTCGGTGCAGCGTTGTCGCTCGGGCTCAGCTACGCGGTGACCCGCCCGCTGCACAAAGTTGGCAGGGTGGCACGTGCGATGGCGGCCGGTGACCTGTCGCGGCGAGTCCACGCACGTGGCGGTGACGAGATCGGCGAAGTTGCGGACGCCCTGGACACACTTGCCGACGAACTGCAGCGGCGCCTGGTCCAGCTCGAGGGGGAGCGCGGCGAAATGCAGGCGTTGATCGATGCCATGGCGGAAGGCGTGCTTGCGCTGGACCGCGACGGAACCGTACGCCGCGCCAATCCCGCGGCCCGCCGCATGTTCGGGCTCGTGGGCGAGGCTCGCGGTACCGCGACTCCAGCGGTGTCTCGCCAACCCGCTTTTCTGGAACTGGTCGGCACCGTGCTCAAAGGTACTCCGCTGCCTGCCACGGAGCTGGTGCACGGCCAGCACCATCTGCTCGCCAGCGCGCAGCCGCTGGCTGACGGTGGCGCGGTGCTGGTTTTCCTGGACGTGTCGCCACTCCGGCGACTGCAAGACGTTCGGCGCGACTTTGTCGCCAATGCATCGCACGAGCTTAAAACTCCCCTGACCGCCATCCGCGGCTACAGCGAAACCCTGCTCGACCCGGAGCTGCCACCCGACCTTCGCCAGCAGTTCACTGAAACGGTGCATGCGAATGCCGAACGTTTGCAGCACATCGTGGATGACCTGCTGGACCTGTCACGGATCGAATCGGGCGGGTGGCGGGCCGAGCCGGAGCCCGTCGTCATTGAGCAGGTTGCCCGCGCCGCCTGGAACGGTTTCTCGGCCGCTGCGGAGGAACAGCGCGTCCGCTTCGAGATCCAGGCCGACGCGCCATGCGATCAGGTGCTGGCGGATCCGAGCGCGCTGCATCAGATCTTCGCCAACCTGTTCAGCAATGCGTTGCGCTTCACGCCGTCAGGCGGCTCAATTACAGTCCTGGCGAGCCCTGCCCCCAAGCACCCTGGGTGGACCCGTGTCGAGGTGCGGGACACCGGAACGGGCATCCCGGCGGTTCACCTTCCCCGCATTTTCGAACGCTTCTACCGGGTGGATCCCGCCCGGTCGCGCGCCGAAGGCGGCACCGGCCTCGGCCTGGCCATCGTGCGGCACCTGGTCGAGGCGCACGGGGGCAGCGTAGAAGCCGAAAGCAGCCTCGGGCAGGGCACCACCATCCGGTTCACCCTGCCATCCCACCCCGCAACTCACCCCGTTACATAACCGTGACAGCTCAGTAGCCGGTCTGCGTTTAAAGCCTCCCTACTTTTCCGGTCATGGTGCCGCGGGTCCCGAATGGAGCCCCGTGGCGGGGTTCCCCTGAGACGGAAAGATTACATGGCACGCACGTGGTTCGCACCGTTGCTCCTGGCATGCACGCTGGCGCTGCCGGGATTGGCCTCAGGGCAGGCGGGCGGGACCGGGCGCATCGTCGGGCGGGTGCTCGACGCGGAAAGTGGGCGCGCACTTACGGGTGCCCGCATCCTTGTACAAGGCACCACGCGCGGCGCAACCGCTGGTGTGGACGGCCGCTACCTGATCCAGGCCGTGCCAGGCGGCACCCAAACACTGACGGTTTCTCTGGTGGGGTATGCAGACAAGACGATCACCGGGCTGCAGGTGCCGGGTGGTGGGAGCGTAAGCGCGGACGTGACCCTTTCCGCGCAGGCACTCGGCCTCGAAGCGATTACGGTTACGGCTTCCGCCGAGCGGGGGAGCGTGAGTCGGGCCCTGGACGAACAGCGCACGGCGGTGGGGGTGGTCAGCTCCGTGACCGCGGAGCAGATTGCCCGCAGTCCGGACGGCGATGCCGCTGCCGCGGTCGGACGGGTGGCGGGCGTGACGGTTCAGGAAGGCAGAAACGTTTTCGTGCGCGGCCTTGGGGAGCGGTACACCACGACGACGCTGAACGGTGCGCGACTGCCGAGCCCGGAGCCGGAGCGCCGCTCTGTCCCGCTGGATTTATTCCCGGCAGGCCTGCTTCAATCGATTACCACCGTCAAAACCTTTACTCCGGACCTGCCCGGCGACTTCGCCGGTGCGCAGGTCAACATCGAAACGCGCGAGTTTCCCACCCGGCGGACGCTGACGGTGTCGACCTCGGGTGGCTTCAACGATGCAGCCACGGGGCAGAGTGTTTTCGCCGCCCGGACGCGCGGTGGCGAGTGGCTGGCGTTCGGCAGCTCAGGGCGGCGAGCGCCGGCCCAGGTGGCCTCACCGGGTGCGATCAGCCAGCTGGCGTCGCAAAGTGAGACCAACCATGTGCTGCGCGAGCTGCGGAGTGAGCTCCGCCCGCTGACCTCGACCGGGCTGCCCAACTCTTCATTCGGCATCTCGCTGGGCGGGCAGGATCCGGTTGTTGGCCAGGACATCGGCTACCTGGCTTCGGGCACGTACTCTTTTTCGCAGGAAGTTCGCGCCAATGAATTCCGCGCCAACCCGATCCAGCGTGGCGGGCAGCCGGAGGTGCTCGAAAGCTGGACGGGTTCCACTGGCCGGACCAGCGTGCTGCTCGGCGGGATGCTCAACATGAGCACCCTCTTCGGAGAAAGCAGTCGAATATCTTTCAACAACACACTGACACGCACCGCCGACAACGAAGCACGTGAAGATGTTGGACTTACCGACTTTTACCAGGTCCCGGCGCGCCGTTCCACCGTGCGTTACGTGGAGCGCACGGTACGGTCCAATCAGCTGCGCGGGGAACATAGCTTTGGCGATCGTAGCGGCCTCGACTGGAATCTGACCTCGTCCGGCGTACGGCGCGCGGAGCCGGACCGGTCGGATCTGGTGTATGTCCAGTTTCAGGACGGTGCGGAGCCGTTCTTCGGCTTTCCGGCATCGGACCCGGAGGCCCTGCGCCGAACCTTTGCCGACCTGCGGGAAGACAATTGGTCTGTAGGAGCCAACGGGCGATTGCTCGTGGGAGACGTGGGGCGCCCCACCACCTTCCGTTTTGGCGGGACTTTTCGGGCCACGGACCGTGACGCAACCAGCCACCAGTTCAGCATCATACCCAGGTCCCTGCCGGCCGATGCTCGCGCGCTGCAGCCGGAAGAAATCGTCGAACGGTACAGCCAGCCGGGAAGTTCGGTGTTCCGTATCGCCAATGCGAGCCAGGCCGGCCGCTACGACGCCACCGAGCAGCTCGGCGCGGGCTTCGCGATGGTGGAGAGGCCGCTTGGCGAGCGACTTCGCCTGATCGGCGGGGCACGTGTGGAGGCCGCCCGAATTCGCGTGGACACCGAGCTGGCATCCGGCGGGCGTGCCCAGGCCCTCCTCGAAGACGTGGACATCCTCCCGTCGCTCGTCTTGAACTATGCCATCCGGGACAACCAGAGCCTTCGCCTTTCAGCGAGCCAAACGCTGGCGCGGCCGGAGTATCGCGAGCTTTCGCCCTTTTCCTTCCTTGAAGTGATCGGCGGCACCATTACCCGCGGCAACGCCAACCTGCGTCGCTCCCTGATCCGCAACCTGGACGCGCGCTGGGAGCTGTACCCGACGTCGGTGGAAGTGCTGAGCGTCGCGGTCTTCGCCAAGCAGTTCGACAGCCCGATCGAACGCGTGGACGTAGCCACCGGCGGACCACCGCTCATCACCTTCATCAATTCGGACGCGGCCTTCAACCTGGGCGTGGAGCTGGAGGTGCGTCGGGAGCTTGGCGACATGGCGGAGTGGCTTTCGCCATTTTCGGTTTTTTCCAACGTAACGTTGATGCATAGCCGGATTGACATCAACGAGCGGGCCTCGGCGAACACCAATCCCAGCCGTCCGATGATCGGGCAGGCGCCGTACGTGGTGAACCTTGGTGCCAACTACACTCACGGCTCCGGCGCGACAACCGCCACCCTGCTGTACAACGTGGTGGGTCCGCGCATCTGGGCCGCCGGCGCCATTCCGTTCCCGGACATCTATGAGCAGCCACGGCACCTTCTCGACCTGTCGCTCCGCTTCCCGGTGCGCGGCGGCCTGTCGGGGCGCATCGACGGGCGCAACCTGCTGGATGCTCCCTACATCCTTCGGCAGGGGCCGATCGACCGCGAGAGGTACCGCTCCGGCCGCGTGTTTACCCTTGGATTCACCTGGCGGCAGGGCTCGTGACCGACTCGTGACCAGCCCGTGGCCTAAGAGTGCTGCGGGCCTGGTACTTTGCCGGTGCTGCACTGAAGCGGGACAACACTTCAAGGAGAAATGGAATGAAACAGTTCGTGCGACGGAGCTTGATGGTGGCGAGCACGGCCGGGACCCTGGTGGTCGCCGCCTGCGGCGGGGACAATCCGATTGAAATCCGCGAGCCCGGCGAGGCGGTGCTTACCGGAAGCATCACCCAGAACCGGACTCTTTCAGCGGACACGGTTTACACGCTGCGCGGGATCGTGCAGGTGCTCAACGGCGCAGTGCTGACCATCCCGGCGGGGACCCGGATCACCGGCTCGCCGATCGCCGAAACGCAGAACCGCGTCAGCGCGATGGTCATCGGCCGTGGATCGCAAATCATCGCCAACGGGACCCGGGAAGCGCCCATCGTGATGACCTCCGCCGGGGCCGCTGGTGATCGCTTCCCCGGCGACTGGGGTGGGCTGGTGATCGTCGGGCAGGCTCGTTCCAACCGGACTGGTCTGGTGACGGTGGAAGGGCCTTCACCGGCAAACCAGATCCAGTGGTCCGACGGTCAGCTGGACGACGACAACAGCGGCTCGCTCCGTTTCGTCCGAGTGGAGTTTGCCGGTGCGGCCGACGTGCTCAACTCCGAGCTGAACTCCTTCTCATTTTATGCGGTCGGTCGCGGAACACGCCTGGAGTACCTGCAGGCCCTTAAGGGTCTCGACGACCATTTTGAGTGGTTCGGCGGGACCGTGGACGGGCGGTATCTGGTCTCCTACGAGTCCGGCGACGATCACTTCGACACGGCGGAAGGCTACCGTGGGCGCAACCAGTTCCTGATCGCGCTGCAGACCGAGGTCAGCCGCTTCCGGCCCGGGGCAGTCGGTGAGCCTTCGGCGGAGCAGAACGGATTCGAGGCCGACGGCTGCGGGCAGGCGTCCGGCAGCTGTGCCCAGGGCTTCAACAGCACACCCTACTCGATGCCGGTCTTCGCCAACTTCACCATGGTTGGACCTGGTCCGGGTGTGCTTACCCCCCGCAGCGGCGCGGACGGCGGGCTGGGGGCGAACATCCGTCGGGGCACAGGGGGGGTGTGGATGAATGGCATCTTCGCTCGTTATCCGGAGCGCGCCATCTCCATCTTCAATCCTGAAACCTTCCAGCGCTTGCAGGAAGACAGCCTGGACATCCGCAACGTGCTGTTCGCCGAAAACGCCGCGAACTACGACGTGGACAACGCGACCAGCCCGGTGCGCTACGCACAGGCCTCCCGTTTCGCGGATCGCAACCACCGGGCGCACAATGCTGCCGCCTCGCTCTTCACCTCGCTCCCCGCTCTCGGAACGGCACCGACCGTGGCCACGCTCGACTGGCGGCCAGTACGTGGCTCGCCGGCCGCAACCGGCGGGCTTGCCACCTTCACGAGCAGAATCCAGGCGCGTGTGGCGGGCTTCCCCTACGGCGGTGGCTTCCAGGCGACCTCCTACGTCGGCGCGGCCGATCCCGCCGGTGCTCGCTGGTGGGAAGGCTGGACGGTGTACGCAAGGAACTAGCTCCTAGCGGCCGCATGATTTCCGTCTTGGGGGTGCGGTGGAGTGGAGCCGCACCCCCGCCCTTCATCGCCCCCAGCCTTCATCGTGTTTCATGACCATGATCTCACGTTTTCTGCTGGTGGGTGTCCTGCTGGTTGCCGGCCTTTCCGCATGCAACGCAGGCCCGGGCGACACTTCGGCGGCCGAACCGGACTGGCAGCCGGGGCGGTCAGCCGACTCTCTCCGGCGCATTCCCGGCTACGTCGTGGACAGCGCGATCGCCATTCCGGAAGCCCTGCGGCGCTTTCAGGCGGCGACTCCCGGTCCTGCGCCAGCCACGCTGGAGGGTGGTGCTCGGTCGCTGAACGCGCTGATGAGCACCCTCGCGAGCAGCTACGCCTCCCGGAACGCCGACGCATTGAAGCGCCTGGTGCTGACCCGGGCTGAATTCGGTTACTTGTATTATCCGGAAAGCCCATATCCGGAGCCGCCTTACCAGCTCGCGCCGGAGCTTCTCTGGTACGTGATGGAACAAAACAGCGCCAAAGGCCTTGAGCGTGGATTGCAGCGGGTAGGTGCCGGTACGGAGTACCAGGCTCACGTGTGCCCGGGGGCGCTCAAGCAGGAGGGGCGGAACCGGGTCCACGGACCGTGTACCGTGCACCTACGGAGACCGGATGGCCGGGTGCAGGACCTTCGGCTGATCAACGCGGTGGTCGAGCGTGACGGCGTCTTTAAGCTGGTGAGCTTCGACAACGGGATCTGAGGCCGGGACGACTTCTTCTGGCTTGGGCACGCTTGTTTCTTGACGCGCGAGTGCCTTGCGGCGGCCGAAACGCTTTCAGGTGGAGTCCCCAGCCGCGAAGCTCTTGTTCGACGGTACGTAGATGGCGTTGCAAAGTCACGATACCCGAGGTACAGAACGACATCCGGATGTGGACCGGCTGCGTCGTCGTGGGGAAGTTCGGTGGGGCAGATACGAGCGCCTACCGGCTCTTCGGGGCGATCATGGAGCGAGGGGGAGTGTGGAAGTTTGTGTCATACGCTAACAGACTTTAATGTGAAGAGATACCACAGCCACCGGCCTTTCGCGTTGGCGGGACGGCCATGCAATATCGATTGGCTTGGCTGCCGCGACGGTCAGCAGAAGAGGAACACGCTCAAATCCATTACCGCTGCTCTCGCTGCCCGGCGCACTGGGTCTCGTCTGCCCCAGCGCCTCTCCGGGCTGGTGATCGCGCATCGGCTCCGCCCGAGCGAACTTCGCGTCGGGTAGGCGATGCGAGACCAAGATACGAACGGTCCCTGGCACCGCCTGCTGGAGGCGCGCCTTTCCCGCAGAAACGCCGTCCGCGGCGGAATCGCCGCAGCGGGTGCGGCACTTCTTCCCTTCGAGCTTCGCAGCGCCGAGGCAGCCGAGCCGATGCTCCAGGGCAAGGCGGCCTCAGCAACCCGCCCGCCGTTCGAGCCCATTCGACCCACGACACGCGACGAGCTGGTGCTTCCGCAAGGCTACCGCTACGACGTGCTGCGGGTCTACGGCGAGCCGATCGGCTCGGGCCTGCCCTTCGGCTACAATGCGGATTTCACCGCCTTCTTCTCGATCGATACTCTCGAGGGCGGGCGCTCTTCCACGGATGGCCTGCTCTGGGTCAATCACGAGTACGTCAACTCGTTCCTGATGTATGGGTACCGGGGGGAGAACCCAAAGACCCCACAGCAGATCGCAACCGAGCGTATGGCGGTGGGTGGATCGGTAATGCGCGTCCAGCGGGGCAAGGACGGGCGGTGGCGCTTTGTGCCGGATCCCCGCAACCGGCGGGTGACCGGCTCTTCACGGTGTCGCCTGACCGGACCGGTAGCCGGGTTTCGCGGCGTGGGAGGAGCGGTGGAGGTGATCGGGAGCGTGGGCAACTGCTCCGGCGGGATGACGCCGTGGGGAACCGTGCTTTCCTGCGAGGAGAACGTGGACGAGTACGGTGCGCCGTCTACCGGCGGCGGGACCGGTCTCGGCTGGAACAGCTACGTCAAGGAGCACCAGGGCTGGGTCACCGAGGTGGACCCGTTCGAGCCGGCATCCACCCCGCTCAAGCGCACGGCGATGGGGCGCTTCCGCCACGAAAACGTGGCGATCCGNAGAGTAGCGCGCGCAAGAGAAGAGCAGGTAGCAAGGAGAGGAGGAAGACCGGACGGCTCTGCGCAATCTCCAGAGCGGAGAGGCACTGTGCTCGTGGTTTAGCATCTCTGAGATACTTGCCCGTTCGCTTTCTGGCCTTGCCGCCTGGTCGGAAGACAATGGCGTTGAGCCCAGCCGCGCCCGCGGGTACGGGCCTCTGGCCCAAAGCAGCCATGCCCCGGAGTTGTGGGTCGCAGAAGGTTTCACGGCTGCGAAGCTGAGTGCGAGCCTCGCCCCCTCCAGGGTGAATCCCGGCTTCGCGGTGCCGCAGGCACACGACGGCATGGCTGCGTTCGGCCTGCCGAACGGCAACGTCCGCCTGATCCGCAACCACGAGATTCGCGATTCGGTCGCCAACGCGTTGCCACTCGGAAGTCCAGCGCGCTCCTACGACACCAAGGCCGGCGGCGGCACCACCTCCCTGGAGGTGAAGCAAGGCCGTGACGGCTCGGTGGAGCTGGTGGCGGAGTTCGTCAGCCTGAGCGGCACGCACGTGAACTGCGCCGGCGGACCGACCCCCTGGGGGAGCTGGATCAGCTGCGAGGAAACCACCGAGGGACCCACGCAGGGGCGGCTCAGGGCCCATGGTTACTGCTTCGAGGTGCCTGCGTCCGCAACCTCCGAAGTGGACCCGGTACCGCTCAAGGCGATGGGGCGCTTCACCCACGAAGCCATCGCCATCGACCCGGCAACCGGCATCGTGTACGAAACCGAGGATTTGTCGTACAACGCGGCGGCGCGCCGTGGCTCGGGCTTTTACCGCTTCCTTCCCACCAGCCCGGGAAACCTGGCCGCGGGCGGCAGGCTGCAAATGCTGGCGGTCAGGGACCAGCCGAACTTCAACACCATCACCGGCCAGCAGGTGGGTGCATCCCTGCCCACGACCTGGGTGGACATTCCCAATCCCGACCCGGTGGAGGCGGAAACCAACGCGGCGGCCGTGTTTCAGCAGGGTTGGGCGCGCAGTGCCGCAGTGTTTCAGCGCCTCGAAGGGTGCTGGTATGGCGACGGCAACATTTATTTCAACGCCACCAGCGGTGGCAACGCCGGTGCGGGACAGGTGTGGGCCTTCCGGCCCCTGGGGGGTGACTCCGGTCAGCTCACCCTGATCTTTGAATCGCCATCCACGGAAGTGCTGGACAGTCCGGACAACATCTGCGTCAGCCCGCGTGGCGGCCTGGTGCTCTGCGAGGACGGGGATGCGGTGCAGTATCTCCGCGGCCTGACCCGGCAGGGACAGCTCTTCGACTTCGTGCGGAGCGCGGGGGAGTCGGCAGAGTTCGCCGGTGCCTGCTTCAGCCCCAACGGCAGGACGTTCTTTTTCAACATCCAGGGCTCCACTTCCCGGCTGGGAACCACAGCGGGCGGCACGTACGCCGTGTGGGGTCCGTGGGAAGACGGAGCATTGTAGCAGCCCATGGGTGCGTGCGTGGACGAGCTCCGGCTGTTCGAGGAGTGCGGGGTCACCTACACGGTACGGATCACGCCGCACGAGTGCGAGCGCGTCGGCGTGCACCCGCAGATGAACTCCGTGGTTTTCGAGGCCAAGGGACGGGTGTGGTGGACCCCCGTCCTGAGCACCGTGCGACTGGACCGGCTGACCCGAAGGGAGCTGGTCAAGCTGCTCGACTGCGCCACGCAGCCATAACCGGCAACACGCGCAGTCGTTACACGATTGCAACGCCGCGTTCCGCATTTTGTCACGCTTGCGGGGGAGATTCCGGTGAGCTGGCAGGCAGGAGCCCCGACTCAGGAGGATGCGATGAATCCACCAGCCGAGGTTCGACGGGTGGTGCTGGCTGTGCTGGATGGCCTACGCGCGGATGCGATCCCGCGCTTCCACCTTCCCCACGCGCAGCGCCTGGTCCGCGAGGGCGCTGCCACCCTTTCGGGGCGGACGGTCTCCCCCAGCGTGACCGCCGCGGCGCTGACTTCCCTTTTCACCGGAGTCCCACCCGAGGAGCATGGAGTGGATAGCGATCGCTTTCGGCTGCCGGCTCGGAGGCGGGTGCTCCACCCCATCCCCGCATTGCTTGCGGCTGCCGGGCAGCCATCCTCCGCCTTTTTGGCCCGGCTACCCCTGCTGGCACAGTGGACTGCCCGGCGCCTCGCCCACCACTCCAAGGTCGGAAGAGCCCACTTCCAGGGCAGCTGCGCGGCGGAGATCCTGGACGCGGCGCTGCCCACTCTGCGGGAGCAGCAGCGTGGCCTGGTGTTTCTCCACTGGCCCGACGCAGACCGCGCCGGCCATGCTCACGGCTGGATGTCCCCGGAGTACCGGAGGGCCGCGACCCGGCTGGACGGCGCGCTGGGACGGCTGGTGGACAGCCTGGACATCCTGAACGACCCTGGCACCCTGCTCATCGTGTGTGCGGACCACGGTGGGGGCGGGCACAAACCGGACGACCATGAAAGCGAGCACCCCCTGGATACCACCATTCCCCTGCTGCTCGCCGGCGGCGGCGAGGTGCTGCGCGACCTGGCGGAAATCGCGCACCTGCTGGACGTCCCCACGACTTTGCGGTGGGCGCTGCGCATCCGGTGCCCGGCGAGCTACCCCGGCCGTCCGCTCACTGAAGCGTTCGTCCGCCTGCCGGTGGCGGCATGAGCCAGGTGGGAACGAGCCTAACGGGTGCGCGCGTCCTGGTAGTCGACGATGAGCCCGACATCGCGGCTCTGCTGGCCTTTCACCTCGCCCGGGCCTCCTTCCGGGTTCGCACGGTGGCGGACGGGCCGGAAACCTTCCGGGCGGTGGAGGCCGAGCGTCCGGACCTGATCGTGCTGGATGTGCTGCTGCCGGGGCTTTCGGGGCTGGAAGTGCTGCAATCCCTACACGCTCACCTCGAGTTCCGCGAAATCCCGGTGGTGTTGCTCACCGCCCGGGGCGGGGAAGCGGAGCGGATCGAAGGATTGCGGCTCGGAGCCGACGACTACATCCCCAAGCCATTTTCACCCCCCGAGCTGGTGCTGCGCGTCGAAGCGGTGCTCCGGCGGACCCGGCAGGAGCCCCCACGTCCGCGCGGCCGGGTGCTGCGGACGGGACCGTTCATCGTGGATCTGGACGCGGCGCAGGTCCAGGTTCAGGGGGGGGTGAGCTGGACCTCACTCCCATCGAGTTCCGGCTGCTGCAGGTGCTGGTGGAGCGCCAGGGGCGGGTGCAGAGCCGGGGACAGTTGCTTCATGCGGTGTGGGAAACCACCGCGCAGCTCACCACCCGCACGGTGGACATGCACATGACCCGTCTCCGCGCCAAGCTGGGTGAAGCCGCCGACCAGCTGGAAACGGTGCGCGGTTTCGGCTACCGGGTGCGGGCGCAGGGGTCGGCGGGACTGGCTACCCCGATCCCTCAGGAGAACACAGCCGAGCCCCTGGCCCACGGGTGACGACCTACGGGTGGGCGGACGTTCATGCACTCCTGCGCCGGATGGGCGAGTTGGGCACAGACCTCCTGGAAGGCGTGGTGGACACACTTCAGCGTGGAGACAGTGCTGGAGCGGACGCGATAATCGAACGTGTCCGGGCGATGCGCACGGAACGAGTACGGGTGGAGGAGCTTGGTGGGCACCTGCTGAACCAGGCCTGGCCCGGGACGCAGCAGGTCCGCCGGGCTGTCGCGACGCTCCAGGCATCTCAGCACCTGGAACGGGTAGGTCAGGAGGTGGGTGCGCTCGCCGCGATTGTAAGCAGTCGCGGGGGACACCCACTTTGGGAGGCTCCTGCGCTGGCTGCCCTTTCAGTCGGGGCGCGCGCACGGCTCAGGGATGCCGTCGAAAGCCTTCTTGCAATGGACATCGTGCGGGCTCAGGGGGTGCTCGCGCAACAAAGCCATGCGGAGATGCACCAGCGGAATTTGATTGAGTCCCTCCTCCGTCGAGCGGCGGACGACCCCCGCTCCATCGGTCTGGATCTGACGCTGCTCGCGGTGGGGCGCCACCTGGAACGGGTGAGCGAACTGGCGGGGGATATCGCCGACCTCACCGTCCGAAACGCCGAGTCAGATTCCATCGGCCTCGTTTGACCGGTGACTCAAAGATGGATGCAGCCAGCAGCGACGACACCCAGCACCGCAAGCGCCCACCCGGCGAGTACGTCACCCGGGTAATGGACCCCGAGGTAGCACCGTGACGCACCCACCAGGCCGGCCAGTCCGAGGGCTCCGAGAGCGAAGGGAAGCGGCAGCGCGACCGCCAGGGGAAGAGCAAGGGAAAGGGTTGCGGCCGAATGGCCGGAAGGGAAGCTGAAGTGGTCGGGTGCGGCGACCAGGGACTCGATACCCACGGGAAGCTGGGGACGGGGCCGGCGGATGGCTCGTTTCAGGGCCTGCACGGCCAGATGAGAGATGATCACGGTGCATGCCGGTTCCGGAATGCCGCCGAGGAGGAGCAGGAGTGCCAAAGGAACCACGGCTGAAGCATCACCCAGAAGGGTCAGGGCGTGCATGGTTCCATCCAAACGGCGGCGCCGGCAGAGCACGAGCGCGTGGAGCAGTCGTTCGTCGTGTCGGCCCAGTCGCAGCATCCACGAGGTCATGCCGTGGATATTCGCTCCGCGTCATGTCAAGCACACCAAGGCCGTGTAACGATTCTGCACCGGCTTCAGTGCCAGCTCAGCAGGTAGAGCGCGAGGCCGATGGCTGCTCCGAGCCAGTACTCGCGCGGCATGATCCACCACTATGCGGGCGAGTGCCACCAGATGTGCTTTCGCGGGAAGCGGGATGCACCAAAAGGCCGGGTTGAACACGAACCACAGGTAGTTTTCCAGAATCCAGAAGCCGACCCAGAACGCCGCGATGCGTGCCTCGGCCGCCAAGGAGGGGACGGTGAAGCCGAGCGCGTAGGGCAGGTGCAGCACCACGAGCAGGAACAGGTGGGCGTAAAGGTGATAGCCGGTCACCGGACGAGAACCGAACACCAGGCGAGTCCACCGGTTGTCGATCCGCCAGGTAGGGAGATCCCTCGCCCACCCGTGGGGCCCCTCGATCTGGACTTCGAGCAAGGCGAAGAAGAGTGCGGAAGCGGCCAGCGCGGCGGCAAACCCCAGATGGATCATAGAAACCGGGGATTTGCAGATCGCAGGCCATCATGAACAGCCGCGATCATGCCAGCGTTTTGTTGGCTTCCGCCAGGGCAGGGGCAAGACACCTCCGTGCCGCTGAAGCATTGCGTGGAGCTTTTGCCGCTGAGTCGCCGACCATATGTGTGGAGCACCTGGACGTGCTGGAGCTGGCCCCGCGCTGGGTGCGCACCGCGTACGCCGATGGATTCGAGTGGATCGCCGCCCGTGCCCCGCGTGTGTGGCGTCAGATGTACGAGCGCACCAATGAACCCGGCCCTCACTCGCAACGCTGGGGAACCATGGCCGAGCGGACGCTATTTCGTGCGTTCTATCGTCTTATCAAGGCGGAGCGCTGGAGCATGGTGGTATGCACCCATTTTCTGCCGCTCCAGCTCGCTTCGGCGCGCTCCTGCCTTTCCCCGTTCGGCACCGTGATTACGGATCTCACCCTGCACCGCTACTGGTTGCAGCCGGGGGTACGGCGCTACTTCGTGGCCACGCCTGCGCTAGCACAACTCGTGGAGCGCCAGATCCGCGGCGCCCGGGTACTCGCGACCGGCATCCCCGTGGACTCGGCCTTCGCCGTCGCCCCATCGCGCGAGGAAGCGCGGCAGGCGCTTGGGCTGAACCCGCCCCGTCCAACCGTGCTGGTGATGGGCGGAGGGCTCGGGTTGAGGATCGAGGAAGCCGCACGTGCGGCCTGAAATCCGGCGTTGGACGAACTGCAGGTGCTAGCGGTGTGTGGTCACAATGCCGCAGCATGTGAGCGGCTGCGGGCCTGGAGACTCCCCCCGGAATGGCTGCGGGTGTGGGAATTCGAGCGTAGGATGGAGCAGTTCCTTGCCGCCGCGGACGCGGTAATTAGCAAGCCCGGCGGGCTGTCCAGTAGCGAAACGCTGGCCGTGGGGCGCCCGCTGATCCTGACCAGGCCGATCGCCGGACAGGAGGAAGGAAATATCCGCGCGCGCGCGTTGCGCTGCACCGGTGATCCTGCTGCGGATACTGCTCCTTCGTCTGTTTCGGGAGCCGGAGCTGCTTCATACCACCGAGGGAAAAAAGCAACCGGACGCCCGCATGGCGCGGAACATCGCCCGTGGTGTCTTGGGGGCAATTCCAGCACGGACTGTGTTGTGGTAAGGGCGTCCGCAGGTGGATACGACCACGTACCAGCTCTTCGGACCAATTCCTGAGCGCGGCAGTCGGTTCAAGTTTGTCTCGTACGCGAACAAGCTGTGATTCGATGGTCTTGTCGAATCGTTACCAGAACGTTACATTACGCGTTGACTCCGGCGCATCCAGAGAACGTTCGCATCCATGCCCGACCGTCGGTTCCACAGACAAGTTTGTTCGGTGGCGGTTGCCGCCTTGCTCGCCGCTCTCTCAGTCCCCGCAGCACCTCAGGAACCTGTAGCCGAGCCCACGCTGCGGGTCAACGCCACAGAAATTACCATCGGTGGCCGCGTCCAGACGCAGTTCAACACCAGCTCCGTGGCGCCGACCTGCGCACCCGCGTCCAGACCGCCGTAGGAGGCGAAGCTGCTCTGGTAGCCCGGGGCTGCTTGTCGCACGGCCCGCCGCTCCGGCGCGGCGAAGGCGAACAAGCGCGGGTCTTGTCGCTGCTTCAGCAGGTTGACGAACGATTCTTCCAGGAAGAACGCGGTCTGCACGGAGCGGTTGTTGAAGAGGGGGTAGCGGTTCGCATCGCGATCTGCGAACACGAGTTGGGCGTTGTCCGCATTGCTGGCGAAGATGGGGTATCGCGCCGGGTCGCTTGCGATAGTCCGGAACTGCTCCGCCACCTTGAGCCTGGGATTGCCCTGCTTTGCCGACAGGCTCATCAGCACCCGCAACCGGAACGAGTTGACCAGCTTTCTCCACTTCAGCACGTCGCCCCGGTAAACAACGTCCCCGGAGAGGGTCCCCCCCTGCGGGCTCAGCAGCTGGTTGGCTTCCTCCAGCTCGGCCAGGATCCCCAGGTACACGTCCTCCTGGCGGTCGTAGGCCGGCGCGTAGTCGCCGGAGTCAGCCCGCAGCGCCTGGCTGTAGGGGATATCCCCAAAGGTCTGGGTGAGCTGGTAAAAATGCCACGCCCGAAAGAATCGGCCGAGGGCGACGTAGTTCGGCGTTCCAGTACGTTCTGCTTCCTCCATCATCCTGGCGACGGACCGCAGGGCACCGTAGCCCCCGAAATCGGCGCGCTGCCAGTTGTAGTACTGGCTTTCGCTGATGCCGTCGGTGAACACCACGTACCGGGAGGCCAGCGCGGCCCCGGTGGAAACCTGGTTGAACGCCTGTACCTCGATGTTCGTCAGCAGCAGGGAGGGGTGCACCTCCGTCGGGCGATTCGGGTCGGTAGTCAGTTCCCCGAAGTCGTCGCACGCTCCCGCCGCAAGCAGGCTGGTGAGCAGCAAGAGTTTGGCCTTGTTCACGGCTCGTCCTCAGAAGGTCAGGTTAACGTTGAAGCCCACGTTGCGCGCGGACGGGGTCTGCAGGTCCTCGCGGTATCGTGAGTCGGGGCTCGCCGTCTCCGGGTCGATGAAATCCACCTCGGACCACATCCACAGGTTGCGGCCCACCAGCGACACCGAGGCGGCGTCCGCGGCAAAGCGGCGGGACCAGCGGGCGGGGAGCCGATAGGTCAGCCCGAACTCCCGGAACTTGACGAACGAGGCGTCGAAGACGTTGGGCTCGTCCGAGGTGTTGTGATAGTAGGAGTTGACCCAGGTGGACCAGAAGACGGGGGTGGTGTTCGGGGCGAAGACCCGGGTGTCCTCGATGATGTTGCCGTCCTTGTCCCGCTTCACACCGCCACTCACCACCACCACACCCTCGCCCACGTACGTGGCCTTGCCGGCGTTCTCGTCGTCGCGGAACGAGGTGACGGTGCCGGGGTGCGTGCCGCCCCACCACATCTTGCGGTGGGTTTGCGAGTAGATCAGCCCCTTGTAGCGGCCGTCGAACTGGAGGTCCAGCGCGAAGTTGCCCGCCCGGAGCCGACTGTTCAGCCCGGCGACCCAGTCCGGGTCGGCGTAGCCGATCTTGCCGATCGCGGGCTGGTACGTCGGCAGCCCCCGGGCGTAGATGATCTGGCCGTCCGGCGCGCGGTTGAAGAGCCAGCCGCGGAACAGGTCCATCCGCTCACCCGGCCGGACGCCGTTCAGATTGTCCAAGCCCGGCGCGAGCTCCAGCAGGTAGCGCCGGTTCCGGCTCCAGTTGAGCCCCAGGTCCCAGGCGACCGATTCGCCGCGCTTCAGGGGCGTTGCGTTCAGCGCAACCTCCCATCCCCGCCGCCGGTACTTATTGGCGTTCAGCAGCCGCGATCCGAAACCGGACGCCTCGGATACGGGCAGGTAAATGATGTCGTTCTCGTCGACGGAGTTGTAGTGCGTGACATCCACCCCGAGCCGGTCACCGAAGAAGCGCGCGTCGGCTCCGAACTCCCAGGTGGTCGACTGTTCCGGTTGGATATCGGGGTTGAGCTGCGCGGATGGGAAAACCACGGACGGCGTCCCGTTCCAGTTCACCCCTGAGTTGTAGACCGGGGTCGTGCTGTACAGTTCGAGGTCGTTGGCGACGCGCGCCCAGGAGGCGCGCAGCTTCAGGTACCGGACCGTCGCCGGCACCGGCAGCAGGTCCGAAACCACAGCCGCCAGCGAGACGGAGGGATAGAAGTACGAGTTGTTCTGCTCGGGCAGCGCGGAGGACCAGTCGTTCCGCGCGGTGACGCCCAGGAACACTGCATCCCGGAAACCCACGTCGAAGGTGCCGAACAGCGCGGTGGTCCGCTTCCGCTCCAGGCGGTTGGTCGCCCGCAGGTCGGTGGCCGAGTTGCCCAGGTTGTACAGCCCTGGCACGTTGAGCCCGGCGGTCCGCGTCCACTGGTGCGTGTACCGGTACCAACGGTTGTTGCCACCCACCGTCGCTTTCAGCTCCCAATCGGTACTGAGCGGCTGGTCGTAGCCCAGGAACACGTCCGTGTCGAGGTCGAAGTTCTTGGCGTCTTCGAGGACGTAGTTGCCGTTGGTGGCATCCTCGTAGTTGATCAGGCTCAGCGGTACCTTGAGGTCTTCGGTGAGGCTGTACAGGTTGGCCCCGGAGCGCACGGTCAGCTTGAGCGCGTCGGACAGATCGTAATCCAGGGCAACCCGGCCGTAGTTGGTGTCTTTGTAGTAGCCCTGCAGGTTCTCGTAGGCGAGAAAATAGGGATTGTTGTACCAGGCGTAGTTGTAGTGCCGCTGCTGGATTCCTTCCCGGCCCTGCTGCCAGTAGTTGCGCAGGTCCCGCACGTCCACGTCGACCCCGGTCCAGAGCAGCAGGTTGTAGACGTAGTTCTGCGGGCCGTAGCCGGTCCGCGGGTAGTTGGGTGTGTACTGCCGGTTGTAGGTCCAGGTGGCGTCCGCCCGAAAGCGGTCACCCAGGTTCTGCACGCCGGACAGGGCAAAGGTGGTCTTGTTCAGGCGGGTGTTGGGCACCTGGCCCCGCTGGTAGAGGTGGGAAAGCGAGGCCCGAAACGAGCCGCTTTCCGTAGTGCTGGTGACGCTGAGATTGTGGTCGGTGATCAACCCGGTGTGCAGAAAGTTTTCCAGGTTGTTCCGTCCCCGCGACGTCCAGCAGGTGGGGGTGTATGCACCCGTTGCCGGGTCCACCGGGCTGTCGTACTGGGCCACCTTCATGCAGCTCCCGTCCGGGCCGGTCTGGTCCAGCCGGGGGCCCCAGATCCAGCCCGCCCCATCGAAGACCCCGCCGCCCTTGCCGTCGCGGTACGCGTACCGACCACCGTACCCCGTGCCGTACAGAGTCTGTACCTCCGGGATCGCGACAAAGCCGTTTTGGAACAGGTTGCTGCTGTTGTACGCGACGGCGAGCCCCGGCCGATTCCGGTTTCCGCGCTTGGTCGTGATCAGCACCGCGCCATCTTGCCACGGGAGCCGTACAGTGCCGAAGCCGCGGTCCCCTTGAGCACGCTGACGTTTTCCCACGTCGTCCGGGCTGATGTCCCAAAAGTCCGTCTCGTGCGGGACGCCATCCACTACGATCAGGGGGCGGCGGCCCTGCAGCCGGATCTCGGGCGTTTCGAAAAGCCCGGTCTGATTGTACACAGTGAGCCCCGCCACCTTGCCGGTCAGCGAGCCGAGCACGTTGGGCTCCTTGGCCTTTTCCAGCTCCCTTCCGTCCACCTCCTGCACCGCGTAGCCGAGCGCCCGCCTCCGCTCGATACCGAGGGCGGTCACCACCAGCGCGTCCAGGGATACGGCTTCGGGCGCAAGTGCAACGTCGATTACCCTGCGGCCACCGACGGCGGCTTCCCGCGTGCTGAACCCCAGGTGACGGAAAAACCAGGGTATCACTGGGCCTGCCTGGATTCGGTACATCCCCTCCCTGCTGCGGTCCCCCGGGCCGTGCCTTTGATCCGACCTCCACGTCCGACAGGATTTTTCCTTCCGCCTGGGAGGTCACCCAGTTCGTGACGACGCTTTCTTGCGCCAGCGCCGCGTTGCTCAGCAAAAAAGCGGCGATCAGCAGTGCCGCTGTTCGTGTGGGTTGCCTCATAGCATTCCATGGTTTGGTAAGCAACTGGGACATAACGTTCCTGCCCTGGGAAGATGCGAAAGCAAACTGATGAACACACGGAATTTGCTTTAGCGAGACGGGAGGTCAATCGCGGATTTGCAGTTGGTACAAGCGCGTTACACCATCCTACCCCGTCGTGACATTTAGTGACGTTTTCGCTAGAAAGGCCTGTCCGGACGGCATTTCAACTGCAGAGAGGGCTTTAACAGATTGATGCAGAAGAGCAGGTTGGGGACCGGCTCCCGGACCGGACCTCACATCAAAACAGGTAGGGGAGGCCCTCAGGTGCATTGTAGGGTGCATGGTGAACGAGCACCGCCCGTACCAAGGCGAGCGATCGCCGGATGATCTCTGTTCGTGGGAGAAGTGCGGCGTCACCTGCACCCGCCGGGGCGTAACCACCTTGTGCGGATGTTGTACCTACACCAACGGATGCGATTGCTACAAGGAGGGGAACGATGAGTAACCGTTTCTTCAGCGGCGCTCGTTATCCGCAGATCGTAATTCAGGTGTGGAGACACAACTGTCGCGTACTCGGTACCGCTCGCAAGGCCCTGCTCGAGCACGGGTACGGAACGCGATGCGGAGGAGATGCTCTCTCGAAGTCGCGCGGCAGAAGCCCGGGAGCAACCGGGGAGCTGCTGTGGATCATCGGCAGGTGCGCGTGCACCTCGAAATCCCTTCGAGGTTTACCGTGGCGCAACCTGAAGAGGTGATCGGAGTTCGGTACTCCGCGGGCAGGCACGACCCTCGCGCTCTCGTCCGGAACACCCCGAAGGGCAGGTGTTCTCCGGGCGCACGACGCTGCTCGTTCCGTTCCCCAGGGGGACTCATCCGTTCCGGAAGTGCGGGTGCCTGCGTTAAATCCTGATCGACACCTTTCGCTTCCCTAGCGGGCGGCACATTCGCCGCTCTGATCCACATCCTACTCCAAACCAGGTACGGTGCAAGCGGGCTGTTTGTTGCGCGACCCGGGGGCGGCAGCAAATGTGGCCGGCCACTTCGGGCATTCTTTGGCTCGCCGCTGCATAGCTACCGGGCCTCCGTGCTGATCCCGGCAGCCCTCCTCGCGGGTGTGGCCCAGCAGCGTGGGGGAAGAATCGCTCGGGCGCAGCGCGATCGCGCTATCCTGCACAAGCCCGACCAGTGTAGTTCGATGGGAAACAGGCCGCAGAGTCGCAGCCCAGGCCATTTGTGACAAGGCCGTTCGCCGTCTGGGGGAAGCGCACGCCAGGTACGTAGAAGGGATAGCAAAGTCGGCGCGTGGAAGAACCTGCTTCATTTTTCCGTCAAGGAGGCTATTCAGAGCACCGTTACAGAACTGTTACGCAATCAATACTCTTCCCGTTCTGGCGGTCGCAAGAGTCTGTGCTGGTACGCTACGAGGCCTTGCAGAACGGAGGTTTCGTGCTCCAAGCGGGCCGGCAGGTACGGAGGGGGCCATAACACTCGCGAACAGATCACGGAGGACAGCAGCCGATCAAGGTTCATGGGCTGCTACGCTCTTACAATTCAAGACCAAGGTTCCAGCTGGTGTTCTAACCTGAGAGCTTTTCCTTTACCAAGGATCACACGATGAAAGCACGTTCAGCTTCACCTTCACGCTGCTCTTCAGCATCGCCCTGCTCGCGGGTGTGGAGGTGACAACGGAAACGCCACACCGGGCACCATGAAGGAGCAGGCTGCTGGGACACCGGCCGGCACGGTGACCTCTTACGGGGGCGGGTGCCACCTTCCCGTATCCGGTTTACTCCAAGTGGTTCAGCACCTACGGAGCGCAAAACCCGGTACGGGTCAACTATCAATCCATCGGGTCTGGCGGTGGCATCCGGCAGATCACCGAGGGAACAGTCGACTTCGGCGCCTCGGATGCACCGATGAACGAGGAGGAGATGAGCAAGGCGCCGGGGGTTCTGCACCTTCCGACGGTGCTCGGGGCCGTGGCGGTGGCCTACAACCTTCCCGGCGTGAGCCAACCGGTGCGGCTCAGCGGCGAAGTACTGGCAGACATCTTCCTGGGCAGGATCAAGAGGTGGAACGATCCACGAATCGCGCAGCTCAACCCCGGCATAAATTTCCCCAGCCGCGACATCCTGGTCGTGTATCGTACCGACGGCAGCGGGACGACGTACGTCTTTACCGATTATCTCTCGGCGGTGAGTCCCGCCTGGAAGCAGCAGGTTGGCACCGGGAAGTCGGTGCGGTGGCCGACTGGGCTCGGCGCCAAAGGGAACGAGGGCGTCGCGGGGCAGGTGCGGCAGACCGAGGGCGCGATCGGGTATGTGGAGCTTGCGTACGCGAAGCAGACCAACCTTTCCACGGCCGCGGTCCAGAACGCAGCGGGTGAGTTCGTTCAGCCGTCCGTCGAGGCCACCACGGCCGCCGCTGCGGGGATAGCGGACAAGCTCGGGCCAAACCCTGATTTCCGGATCTCGATCGTGAACGCTGGCGGGTCAGGCGCATACCCCATTGCTTCATGGACCTACTTGCTTGTGCCCAGCCAGCTCCAGGCCTGCGCCAAGGCACGAGCCCTGGCAGGTGTGATCGAGTGGTCTCTCACGCATGGTGGTGAGCAGGCTCGCCAGCTCCACTACGCGCCACTCCCCGAGCACGTGCGTGATCAGGTGCTCGGCAGGCTGCGAACGGTTACGTGTGGCCCCAGCCGCGAGCCGATCGTGGCCGGCGAATAAGCCTTCGTACACCGCCAATGGCCATGCAGCCGGTTCCGGAGCAGGCAGGTGTGCTTGCCGCTGCCCCAGGACCCTCTGGCTGGGCACGCCTCAGGGTGCGCCGGAGCGGCGGCAACGTTGCCGACCGGATATATGCCGCATGCCTGCTCGCATTCGGTCTCGCAATCCCGGCGCTCTTCGCTTTTATCCTTTTCCGCGTCGGCATGTCTGCACTACCGGCGATGCGGGAGTTTGGCTTGGGGTTCATTACCAGCTCCCGGTGGAACCCCGTCGAGGGCGAGTTCGGGGCCCTACCGTTCATCTTCGGGACAGTGGTTTCGTCCTTGCTTGCCATCGTGCTCGCCGTTCCGCTGGCGATCGGGCTGGCAGTATTTCTGACCGAGCTGGCGCCGCGCTGGCTGGCGGCCCCCATTGGATTCGCGACCGAGCTGCTCGCGGCGATTCCCAGTGTGATCTACGGGCTCTGGGGCATCTTTGTGCTGGTCCCGTGGCTACGCGAGGCGATTCAGCAGCCACTCGCGGACCGGCTCGGCGATACCCTCGCGTTCTTCCGGGGTCCAGCGTACGGTTCGAGCATCATGGCCGGCGGTGTGATTCTGGCCATCATGATCGTGCCGTTCATCTCTGCCGTGTCGCGTGAGGTGCTCGCTGCCGTTCCTCGGGACCAGCGTGAGGCGGCGCTCGCGCTCGGTGCCACACGCTGGGAGATGACCTGGCAGGTGGCCCTGCCGTACGCACTCCCCGGGATCATTGGTGCTACCATTCTGGGGCTCGGCCGTGCTCTCGGCGAAACGATGGCAATCACCATGGTGATCGGCAATCGCCCGGAGATAACAGCGTCGCTATTTGCGCCGGGTTATACGATGGCGAGTGTTCTGGCGAATGAGTTCGCCGAGGCCTCCGGTGACCTGTACCTGGCGGCGCTCATGGAAATCGGGCTCCTCCTGTTCGGGATTACCATCATCGTGAACTCGATCGCGCGGTTCCTCGTTTGGCGCGTGTCACTGCGCTCGGGCAAGGCGTGAGCGCAACGGGACGATTGTCGTTGCGCGACCGTCGCCGGCGCATTTCCAGTCTGGTGATGCTGGCGCTGACAGGTGTCGCGGCGCTGCTGACGGTGGTGCCACTGCTCCTCATCTTTTTCTATCTGCTCCGAGCGGGCGTGTCCGCGCTGAACTTGGAGTTTCTCATGGAGCTTCCAGCGCCCGTGGGGGAGACGGGCGGGGGAATGGGGAACGGCATTCTCGGAACTGTGATGCTGGTTACGCTGGCGGCACTGCTGGGACTCCCCGTCGCCATTGGCGCAGGCGTGTTTCTGGCTGAGGCGGGGAAGAGCAGGCTCGCCTTCATCGTCCGCTTCGTTGCCGACGTGATGAACGGCATCCCGTCCATCGTGATCGGGATCTTTGTTTGGGCGTGGGTGGTGGTGGAGATGGGACACTTCTCGCTGCTCGCGGGCGGGGTGGCTCTGGCGATCATGCTCCTCCCCATGGTGACCCGGACCACCGAAGAGATGATCCGGCTCGTACCCGGAGAGCTACGGGAAGGCGGACTGGCGCTGGGGTTCACGCGCTGGCGCACCACCCTGGGGATCGTTCTGCCGGCGGCGCGGAGCGGAATCATGACGGGAGTGCTGGTTTCCCTCGCCCGCATCGCGGGCGAAACGGCCCCGCTCCTTTTTACCGCCTTCGGGAACCCGTACTGGGAGTGGCGTCCGGGCCAGCCCGTGTCCGCGCTTCCCTTGCAGATCTTTCAGTACGCGATCTCTCCGTTCGAGGAGTGGCACCGTCAGGCATGGGCCGGATCACTGGTGTTGATCGGTTTGGTGCTCGCAGTGAGTCTCTCCGCGCGCTTTCTGATTCGTAGCCCTTATCGGAGCCGTTAACATGCCCGACGTTTCCTATCCATCCGGCGCGTCCGCGCCTGCTGCAACAGCGGGGACACAGCCAGGTACGCAGGTCCCCGCCGTCGAGGCTCGGGATTTTTCCTTCTGGTACGGCGCGACCCAAGCCCTGAACGATATCACCCTAGCGGTGCCCGAACGGCACGTCACGGCGCTGATTGGCCCCTCGGGCTGCGGTAAGTCGACCTTTCTCCGGTCCATCAATCGGATGAATGACCTGATCCCAGGTATCCGCCATGACGGCGATATCCTGATCCGCCGCGAATCCGTGTATGCCCCGGATCAGGATGTCGTCCATCTCCGGAAGCGGGTCGGAATGGTCTTCCAGAAGTCGAATCCGTTCCCTAAGTCGATCTACGACAACGTGGCCTACGGATCTCGGGTGAATGGACTCGCCCGGGGACGGCGGCAACTTGACGAGATCGTGGAGCGGTCCTTACAAGCAGCCGCGCTATGGGACGAAGTCAAAGATCGGCTCGATCGCAGCGCTCTCGGGCTCTCCGGCGGTCAACAGCAACGCCTCTGCATCGCCCGCGCGCTCGCCGTCGAACCTGAGGTGCTCCTGATGGATGAGCCGGCGAGTGCGCTCGACCCCATCGCAACGCAGCGGATTGAAGAGCTGATTTATGAGCTGAAGGCGGACTACACGATTGTGATCGTCACCCATAACATGCAGCAGGCGGCGCGCGTGTCTGACTTCACAGCCTTCTTCTACATGGGCAGCCTGGTGGAGATTGGACGCACCAACGACATCTTCACCAACCCGCGGGAGGACCGCACGGAAGCCTACATCACCGGGAGGTTCGGATGAGCCCCATGACCGGCATGCGGCACTTTCACGAGGAGCTTGCCAAGCTTAAGAGTCGGCTGCTGGAAATGTCCAACCTCGCCGAGCATCAGGTGCGGTTGGCAATGGAGGCACTACTGGAGCGAGACCTGGCCAAGGCGAAGCTGGTGATCGAGAGTGATAGCGAGCTGGACCGGATCGAGATCGAGGTGGACCACGCCTGCATCCATCTTCTCGCCCTGCAGCAGCCGCTGGCGCGGGACCTTCGGCTGATTACCATGGCGATGAAGATTTCCAACGATCTGGAGCGGGTGGGAGACCACGCGGTCAACATCGCGCAGGCGGTTTCGTTCCTGGCGCAGCAGCCTCCCATGGCGCATTTTCCCGAGATCGAGGAGATGGCGCGGCTCGCCAGGGAGATGCTTTCGGATGCGCTGGACGACTTCGTCCGAGCGGATGCGCGCGGTGCCCGCGAGGTGTGCAGGAGCGACGACAAGGTGGACGCGCTGCACGAATCCCTTTTCCGGATTCTGCTGACGCACATGATGGAAGACCCGCGCCGTATCGGGCCGTCGATGAACCTGTTCATCGTCAGCCGCAACCTCGAACGAGTCGCGGACCTGGCGACCAACATAGCCGAAGATGTAGTGTACATGGTGGAAGGGCGCACCATCAAGCACCACGCCGAGGATGGCTTTGCCGAATTTGGAGGAAATCTCAGTTCCGGGGTTCGGTGACCCCATTGCATCGCTGCTCGACGAGATAGCCGAGCAACCCGAGCCACAGCTCCTGGGCCACGGGCTCGGCCTCCGCGGGCGAACTGTGATCGTTACCGGGGGAGCGACCGGCATCGGCAAGGCAATCGCCGTGGAGTTCGCCAAGGCCGGCACACAGGTGGCGTTCAATTACTACCCCTACGAAAGCAGTGTCGACATCGAAGCCGAGGCCGAGCGTACCCGGCTGGAGCTTGCGCAGTTGGAGGTGTCGGTCCTTGCTGCTCTCTGTGACATTCGGCAGCCGGACCAGGTGAATGCGTTTGTCGCACGTGTCCGGGAAGAGCTTGGCGGCGTCCACATGCTGGTCAACAACGCCGGAATCGGCCGGGACGGAGCGCTCTGGCGCCTTTCGGACGCACAGTGGCGTGACGTGCTGGAAACCAACCTTTCGGGCGCCTTCCACATGATCCGCGCAGTCGCACCGCACTTCCGTAAGCAGGGCGAAGGCAAGATTGTGAACGTCAGCTCGATTCATGGGATCCGTAGCGAATTCGGACTGGCGAATTATGCCGCCTCCAAGGCTGGGCTGTTAGGCCTGACGCGTTCCGCTGCGCTGGAGCTCGGCCCCAGCAACGTCAACGTCAACGCAGTGGCTCCAGGTTACATCCGGACCACGAGGCTGACGGAGGGGGTCCCGGCGGAAATCCTGGATCTGGCCAGGGAAAAAAGCGTGCTTGGCCGCCTCGGGGGTCCGCAGGACGTCGCCAATGTCGTGCTTTTCCTTTGCTCGGAGCTGGCCCGGCACATTACCGGGACCGTCATTCCGGTGGATGGCGGACACCTGCTATGAGTCCTACGGGGCACGGTTTGTGAACACCCACGGCTGCTGACTGGCTAACCCGAACTTTCGCACACCCCTACGTATGCCGACAACCGTTACGCTCATCCCCGGCGACGGCATTGGCCCCGCGATCACCGAAGCAACTGTACGTGTGCTTGAGGCCACCGGTGCGGATCTGACCTGGGAGCGGCAGCAAGCCGGCGTCGTAGCGCTTGAAACTCTCAACTCGCCGCTCCCGCCGGAAACGCTGGACTCCATTCGCCGGCACCAGGTTGCACTCAAGGGGCCGCTCACCACCCCGGTAGGCGTGGGCTTTCGCTCCATCAACGTCGCACTGCGCAAGGAGTTCGACCTGTATGCCAACGTTCGCCCGGCGCGCACCATCGTCCGCGGCGGACGCTATGAGGAGGTGGACATCGTCCTGATCCGCGAAAACACCGAGGGCCTTTACAGCGGTGTGGAGCATTATGTGGGGATTGGCAGCGACCCGCGCGCCGCTGCCGAGTCCGTCATGCTGGTTACCCGCTTCGGTGTGGAGCGCATCGTCCGCTACGCGTTCGAGTACGCGGTGAACAACGGACGTCGCAAAGTCACGCTGGCTCACAAAGCGAACATCCTCAAGTACACACAGGGGCTGTTCCTGGACGTCGGACGCGAGATCGCCGCGGAGTACGAGGGGCGGGTGCAGTTCGAGGATCGCATCATCGACGCCGCCGCCATGGGGCTCGTGCTCGACCCCACCCGATTCGACGTGATCGTCACTGAAAACATGTTCGGAGATATCTTGTCCGACCTGATCGCTGGCCTGGTAGGGGGGCTGGGCCTGGCGCCCGGCAGCAACATCGGCAAGGATGTCGCCATCTTCGAGGCCGTCCACGGAAGCGCCCCGGACATCGCGGGCCGCGGGATCGCCAATCCGGCGGCGCTCATGCTGGCCGCAGTCATGATGCTCCAGCACATGGGAATGCATTCCGAAGCCGGGCGAATGGCGAGTGCCCTCCAGGCGACCATCCTGGAGCAAGACTCGCTGACGCCGGATATCGGCGGCTCCGGTACCACGGATTCCTTTGCGGACGCGGTGATCCGAAGGCTGTGACGGCCACGCCGCGTGCCTGCAGCAACTGCGGGCGCCCGCTCGCCGGCGACGAGCACGGACCGAAACCGCTCTGCGCCGCATGCAAGCGCGCCATTGTGCGCCGGGCAACTCCCTGGGCCCACATCATCGGCGCCCTGATTGGCCTGGCGGCTGTGTTCGGGATCGCCACTATCTTCCCGCAGTACATTCGCTTCCTGGTCGGCTGGTTGACCATCGGTGGGCTGATTTATTACGTAACCTTCAAGGTGGTACGCCGCGCCGCATTCGAGGTGATCCGTGCCCGCGGCATTCCGGTGTTCCGTCGCTCCTGACGCGCTTGCCGGGTTGCCTCGCGGCGCGGTAAGATGTCGCGCCACCTGGCACTGCATCATTCAACCAGCCAAAGATTAGATGCCGAAATTTCGGGGCGTGGATTACTACGACGTCGATTCTCAGCTCACCGAAGACGAGCGCATGGTGCGCGATACGGTCCGCGACTGGGTGGACGACGCGCTGATGCCGGTGATTCAGGAGGCGTACATCAACCGCCGCTTCCCGCGTGAACTGATTCCCCAGATGGCCGAGCTGGGGGTGTACGGCGCAAACCTTCCAGAAGAGTACGGCTGTGCCGGCCTGAACAACGTCGCGTACGGGCTGATCATGCAGGAACTGGAGCGTGGTGACTCCGGCGTACGCTCCTTCGCGTCCGTGCAGGGTGCGCTCTGCATGTACCCGATCTATGCCTTCGGCTCAGAGGAGCAGAAGCAGGAGTACCTCCCGCGCATGGCGCAGGGCCAAGTCATCGGCTGCTTTGGCCTGACGGAGCCCGATTTCGGTTCCAACCCGGGCGGAATGATCACCCGCGCCGTCGAGGATGGCGACGGCTACGTGATCAACGGCGCCAAGATGTGGATCACCAACGGGTCTACCGCGCACATTGCCATTATCTGGGCCAAGACGGGGGAAAGCGACGAGCCGTCGTCGATCCGCGGCTTCATCGTTCCCACCGACACTCCCGGGTTCACTGCCCGGGACCAGAAGGGCAAGCTGTCACTGCTCGCCTCGGATACATCGGAGTTGTCGCTGCAGGACGTTCGCGTTCCCGCGACCGCATTGCTTCCGGAGTCAGGTGGGCTGAAGAGCCCGCTGATGTGCCTTACGCAGGCGCGCTACGGCATCGCCTGGGGCGCGGTGGGTGCGGCGATGGCGTGCTACGACGAGGCACTCAGCTACGCAAAGGAGCGCGAAGTGTTCGGCCGCCCTGTGGCTGCCACCCAGATCCAGCAGGTCCGGCTCGCGGAGATGCTGACGGAGATCACCAAGGCTCAGCTCCTCTGCCTCCAGCTCGGCCGGCTGAAGGACGAGGGACGCGCGCGTCCTCAGCAGGTTTCCCTGGCGAAGCGCAACAACGTGCACATGGCCGCGGAGATTGCCCGTGAAGCCCGGCGCATCCTCGGGGGGAACGGTATCCTGGTGGAGTACAGCGCCATGCGGCACATGGCGAACCTGGAATCTGTCTACACCTACGAGGGCACGCACGACGTGCATGGTCTGATTTTGGGGCAGGATATCACCGGGTTTTCGGCGTATTGACGGGTTGACAGGGTGGGGCTCCTTCGGTAAATTATCCCTCCTGTCCGCCGCATCCGTAGCTCAATTGGCAGAGCAGGGGACTCTTAATCCCAAGGTTGTAGGTTCGATTCCTACCGGATGCATTGGATCGGTCCGGGATTGTGCGCCCGTAGCTCAGCTGGATAGAGCGTCTGACTACGGATCAGAAGGTCGGGAGTTCGAATCTCTCCGGGCGCACCTGAAGTTGCGGTAAAATGCTCCTGTGGCGGAACTGGTAGACGCGCAAGATTCAGGATCTTGTGGGGGCAACCCTGTGGAGGTTCGAGTCCTCTCGGGAGCATGTAGGAGCGGCCCAGGTGCTGAAACTGGTAGACAGGCCAGACTAAGGATCTGGTGCCTTAACCGGCGTGGAGGTTCGAGTCCTCTCCTGGGCATCGGAGGAAAGGTTTGACAAGTTGGGGAGGCGAGTGAGGATCGCGGCGCACCTTGAGTGTGTCGAGGAAAGTCCGAGCTCCGCAGGGCAGGGTGCCGGCTAACGGCCGGGCGCCGCGAGGCGACGGAAAGTGCAACAGAGAGCAAACCGCCGATGGCTGGGCGACCGGCACAGGCAAGGGTGAAAGGGTGCGGTAAGAGCGCACCGCGGGTCTGGTAACAGGCCTGGCACGGCAAACCCCACCCGGAGCAAGGCCAAGCAGGGATGAGGGGCGGCCCGCCCCGCTAACAGTCCCGGGTAGGCTGCACGAGGCCATCGGCAACGGTGGTCCCAGAGAAATGATCCCGCCGCCCTTCGGGGCGGAACAGAACTCGGCTTATTCCGCCTCCTCGCTCGTTTGGTACAGCGCGCCCGTAGCTCAGCTGGATAGAGCGTCGGCCTCCGGAGCCGAAGGTCAGAGGTTCGAATCCTCTCGGGCGCACTGATGTAAACAGCGGGTACAGCGTAAGTTACGCTGTACCCGCTTTTGTTTCCCGCCGGGCTGTTTTCCCCTTTGTGCCAGAATTTGTGCCACAGGCCCCCAAATTGCCGCCTTCGGGGGATCCCATGGCCAAGAAATCCAAGACTCGCATTTACACCCGCGCCGGCCGCTTTTGGGGCGACTTCCGCGACTTCGCCGACCAGGGCGGGGCACGCGAGCCGCTCAAGGCAGCGGGCGAAAGGCTGGCGACCACCGATTCGGACGTAGCGGCAGAGATCGCAGCGGACCGGGTGAAGGCGCTGGAGAAGATGCGCCGCAACAAAGCGCTCCTCAAGATCGAGCGTCAAGTGGGGCTCGAGTACGCCGCGCACCACCTGGAAAAGGCCAGGGCGGGCAAGGTAACGGACGGCTGGTTGTCGCTGATGGAGGACCGGCTGCAGGCGGCGGTCGATCACTTCGGCGCCGGGCGGGAGCTGTCCAGCCTCTCAACCCGCGACGTGCAGGCGTGGATCCGGGAGCTGAAGAAGCGGCCCGGCCGTGGGGGTGGTACCTATCGCCAGGCACGGTGCGCCACTTTCTGAACGCGCTCTCCAATCTGTACCAGCGAGCACAGTCCGAAGGGTACGTTGTGCCCGGCTACAACCCGGTCGCAGCGATGGTGGACAAGCCCACGGCAGCGCGCAAGGAAGCCCGCTGGTTGGAGGTACACGACGCCGCGCTCTTCCTGGAGAGCGCACGCACGTACAAGCCCAAGCGGGGCGACATCGCCTTACCGCACCTGCACGAGCTGGTCGCGACCTTTCTGCTCACCGGGGCCCGGGAGCTGGAAGTGTACGGCTTGGAGATGGAAGACGTGTCATTCGATCGGAAGACCGTCACGTTCCGCCCCAACCAGTGGCGGCGGCTCAAGACCTCCACCAGCCATACCGGGCCGTTCCTTTGTGGCCGCAGATGGAGGAAATCCTGCGGCCGTATGTGTTCGGCGGGAAGGCGCCGCCGCGGCGCTTGCTCTTCCCGGCTACCCGCGTGGGCAAGGAGCAGCCCATCACCGATCTACGCAAAGCCCTAGACCTCGTTGGCGAGCGGGTAGGGTGGAAGCCGGGCGAGATCCGGACCCGCATCTTTCGGCATACCTGCCGTGCGAGTCGCTTGCAAACTCTCCAGAACGGCGCACCGGTAAGCGAATTTCAGGTCGCGCGGGAAATGGGGCATGGCGGAACCGAGCTCGTTCGGCGCGTCTACGGCGCCAGGTACGACGACCCATCGGGCGCCCGTGGTGGAGTACCGGGTGGGCAGCACCGGCAGGTTTTAGGCGAGCGGCTGAAGGCGCTGCAGGTGCCCGGCTAGTCTTTTTCCTTCGCATCAGGCCGCAGTCGACGCCGCGGCTTCATCGGTGAGGGCGTGACGGTCGGTGTTCGTCCAAAGTGCCACAAGTGCTTGGCACCCCGCCGTGATGTACTGGCCGAGCTGGATCGGGTCTGCGGCCCGATCCGAAAAAACCGGCAGTGGGAAGGCCCAAGAAGCGCGTCACGAGCTCGGCTGCGACAATTACGTACTCATCCGCCCGGCTCTCCTCTACCTCGGTTTCACCTTCCGCTTGATACATCAACTCGGTGCCGAGCACCGAGATTGTGTGCCACACGACGCCGTGGCTGTATCCTGGGGCACGCTCAAGCATCGGGAAGTGTTTGTCGATCACTGCATCGACCTTCGCCTCGAGGTCAAGGACTCGGGGGTCGGCGTCCGCATCTTCGCGGGCCTGACGGAGCCGCGCTATCTCTTCCATCTCAGTCGGGGCGCCTTCCTCAAAGGCAAGCCACACAGGGCGAACACCAAGAAGTTCGGCTGCCTCTTGAAGAAACTCAAGACTCGGCACCGACTTGCCCTTCAAGTAAGAGTGGATCGACGGGTAGGCACTCCCCTTCGCCTTCCGCGCAGCCATGTCTTTCTGAAATTGATGCGCGTTGTCGTACTTCCTGTCTACAGCAATCTGGAGTCGTTCGCCAAGCGTCATGATGGTTTTCCTAGAATGTGGCGGCAGTGTCACGCGCTGCATTATAGAGATGTCGACAACACTAGCGCAACCCCTTGACGGCGGTAACCACCGGGTTCTATCTTGAAACCTATAACGTTGGAGACATGTCTAGAACAGCGACGAGGCCTATGATCTATACGCGCGAGAAGAACCGAAGAAAGCCGGTGCTTACCGCCATGAGGCTGACCAAAGCCGAACGGGTGCTGGTGGATACCGCAGCCGAGCTGGACCGGGCAACCGTCAACGACCTCCTTCGGCGAATTGTTTTACCGGCGGTTTGCGAGCGCGTGACACGCTCGGCGATGGAGCTTCAGGGGCAGGAATGAAAAAGACCGCCGTGGGCGCGGCGGTCTAGTCATCCTCACACGACGAGGAACGGACAGAATGGGCACAGCAAGTTTAGCGGCCAAGAGCCGCAGACGCAAGCGGGATCGCCGGTGCGCAGACCCCCAAGCGTACCTCGACCAAGTTATTGCCGAGTGGCCCGGCTTGGGCCGACCGCTGCTCCCCGAAACCGAATTGGCGATCCTCGCCGGGTTTCTGGAGCGGCGCACCGCAATCCGATTGCTTCCGGCTAAGCTATGATCCCCGGGACCTGTCACCGCTGCGGCCGTCCGCTCGAGGGCGCCACGGTGCTGCAGCGGCGCTATCGCAAACTCCGCTCGGGGTCCGCGATCGGAGCCCGGGGTCAGTTGCTTCGGCTGCAATGCGAATGCGGCCACATCTGCACCAAGCAAGGCACGGTCGTATCCCTGCCCATGCACACGCGGGGCACTGCATGAGAACGGCCCCGGCTGCTGATCCGGTTCAGGATTTCCGCGCGGCTATGGCTGCGGCAGGCGTCCAGACGCACGACCGGATCATTCCGGACGGACGGATGCACCGGGTGCATGTGGAAGGCGACCGACGTAGGCAGCGCAACGGCTGGTACGTTCTGCATGGCGACGACCGGCCCGCCGGTGCGTTCGGATGTTGGAAGCGGGGCTTCTCGGCTACCTGGGCGGCAGAAAGCCCGGTGACGTTCACCGCTGCCGACCGGGCGGCGTGGGAGCGTACCCGTAAGGCGCGAGAGGCTGAGCAGCGAAAGATGCACGAACACGCGGCGAAGAAAGCGCCTCAGCTTTGGAGCCGCGCCACGGCCGCCGATCCCGAGCACCCCTACCTCCAACGGAAGCGCATTCGCCCCTATGGGCTTCGCCAGCTAGGCGACCGGCTCGTGGTGCCGGTCCGAGACGACCAGGGCGTGCTGCACGGGCTTTAGTTCATTTCTCGGGATGGATCAAAGCGCTATCTGACAGGCACCGCAAAGGAGGGGCACTACCATTCCTTTGGACGTCCTGAAGGCACGCTCGTGGTTTGTGAGGGAATCGCCACGGCTGCAACCGTTCGGGAAGCTACCGGCTTCGCGGCTGTGGTTGCGTTCGATGCGGGGAACGTGCTTTCCGTCGCTGAAACGATCCGCGCAAAGTACCCGAGCGATCAAATCATTATCGCCGGTGACAACGACGCCGGCACCATCTGCCCACGCCACAAGCAGGAAGGTGCACCGGCACCACTTGACCCGAGAGGAAAGCGGCCGGAGTGGTGCCGGTGCAATCCCGGCACCACGGCAGCCATGAAAGCCGCTGCGGCAATCGGCGGGCTGGCAGCTGTGCCGAAATTCGCACCCGGCACCGACGGCGAGGGCTTCACCGATTGGAACGACTTCGGGTCGCTGTACGGGCTTGAAGCCGTAGCGAGCGAATCCGCGCCGCGAGCTTCGAGGGCCACGGCGGGACAGCCGCAGGGGCCGTATGGAAGCGAGCCTGTCGGACCTAGAAAACCCGTAGGTGGCTTGCAGGCTGGGGATACCAGCGGGCGGGCTGGTGGTAGTGTACGGCCCTCCAGGCGCGGGAAAATCGTTCTTTGTGCTTGCCTTGGTTCTTTCGGTAGCCTAGCAAAACCTACGCGAAGGATCCGGCGGGCTCGGGCTGGAAGACATCCAACGCAGTGTCCGGCGATGCTGGCTCTTCTACCCGGATACCAGCGGGCCGAACTTAAGAGCCTACCCGATCTCCCCTCCTAGAGCCTGTTATGAACTCGGGTTAATACGGCTTGCCATCCTTTGCCCGAAGATGAGCAAAATTGCACGCAAGTCGCCTCGAGTGATGTCAGCGATGAGGAATGGGCCCTTGTAGCTCCGTACCTGGCCCTTTGCTGCTCTGTCTTCAACTTGGTTCATGATGCCGAACGATCTGCCGTGGCCTACCAGCAGGCGCAGCGCTGGATCGGGGCCGGTGTCTTCGAAGAGATCGTCCATGATCTTCGCAACGCCGTCAAGCGCGGTGCGTCCTCGATGGGCGGACGCTGCAATATGTCGCACGGTCACGAAGAAAGGCCAAGATCCACATGGCCGTGGACACCCTGGGTCATCTGCTCGCGCTCCTGGTTACGCCGGCCAACGACAGGGCGTGCCCAACGCAGTGTCCGGCGGGCGAATCCGTGGCGCTCTTTGTGGATCAAGGCTACCCGGACGTGGTGAGTCCTGCTCGACGCCGGCTCAATCGGCACCCTGATTGCCGAACTACGAAGAGCCTATTGCATTTTCTGGCCTTCGTCTGCCTTCTGATCTCCGTGGCTGCCTCCTAACAGTCGTCTTTGATACCTTCGCCCGCTCCATTCCCGGAGGCAACGAGAATGACGCTCAGGATGTAGGGCTTGCCATTGCCCACGCCGACCGCATACGGAAGGAAACCGGCGCCGCCGTTCTCCTGGTGCACCACACCAGCAAGGCCGGCGAAGTGGAGCGGGGCAGTACAGCCCTCCGGGGCGCCGCGGACACGATGAGATTCAGGTAAAGGCAGACGACGGGCTCGTTACCGTCGTCTGCGATAAGCAGAAGGAAGCCGAGCCGTTCGCAAAGCTATCACTTCGGCTCCTTCCGGTGGTTGACTCCTGCGTACTGACAACTGACACCGGAGCGGGGCAGCAATCGCGGGCGACTGTCAGTAAAAACGAACGCGAGGCGCTGGAATCACTGACAAGCGTCTTTCTCGGTGAGGGGATCAGCACGAGCACCTGGCTCAAGGCAAGCGGGATGCAGGAACGCGCCTTTTACCGGGTGATTAAACCGCTGGTGGAGAAAGGTTTAGTTACTCAGCAGAAAGCCGGCCGCACAACGCTCAACACGCCGACGCTTCGCGGTCAGGCTGCGATTACTGACAACTGCGGAATTACTGACAAACCACTGTCTGGCAGCAATGCGGGTGAAGTGGAGTACGACCGGGCCGCGGGCTTCGAGGAGTTCTGATGAGCGCGCTTGACCTCCTGGTGCAACTACGGAAAAGCGGGGCGATGCTGCTCGCCTCCGGCACGAGCCTCAAGGTACGCCCCGGTCCGGGTGGACTGACGGACGACCTACGCGAAGCCATCCGGGCGCATAAGCCGGAACTGATTGCGCTTCTTGAAACTCCCTCCCACGGATGCGAACGGTGCGGGCGATTCGCCTACCCGAAGCCCACGCTCTGCTACTGGTGCCGGAAGTCCGCGGCAAGCGACGGCGATCGCACCATGGTGCGCCAGAAAGGGCAGGCGGCGTGAACATCGAGGACCGGCTCCGACTGCTTCGGGATCATCTCCCAGCCGGTGGTTCGGTCACGTTCACCCGGGCGGACCTGTCGGAGCTGCTGGGCGAGGCTGAGCCGGTGTCTACAGGTGTGGACAAGCCCGGCGACCTGACTGTGGAGGAGATCGCCGTCGAGCTGAAGCGGAGCCCGAACCGAGTGCGGGACTTCATCCGCTCCGGTGCACTGAAGGCATACACGTTCGGCAGGGAATACCGATGCACACGCGCTGCACTGGAGGCGTTCATGGATGCGCAGCGGGAAGGGAAGCGGGAGCCCGCGGCACCCGGCAAGCGCGCGGACCTCGGGGGCTGGCGGAAGGTGAGGCCGGCAGCATGAGGGGCCAGGGGGAGAGGTGCGAGGACCGGACCGACCTTCGGCACCGGCGCAAAGTCCAACGTACACGGAGGCGTACCCGATGGACAAAAAGTTTGAGCCCAAAAAGGGGGCACCCAGGCACCTATCCACCCGCATCGCTCGGTGGTGGCAATCGGTGGTTTCCTCCTATGAATTGGAGGACCACCACCCGCACTTGTTGACCACTGCGTGTGAGTTCTGGGACCGGAAGCAGGAGGCGCGGAAAATCGTGGAAAAAGAGGGAATTTTGTTGCAAGACCGCTTCGGGCAGGCACGGGAACACCCCGCGGTGAAGATCGAGCGGGACAGCGGGCTGATGTTCGCCAAGCTGTTGCGGGAGCTCGCGCTTGACGTGGACGCACCCGGCGACGTCGCCCGGCCACCCGCCATCACCGGCCACGCGCACAGGAGGGCGCGCTGTGAGGGGGCGCCAGCGGAGGGTGGGCAAGGTACGGCGCGGCGATGTTCCGCCTGCGGTGTTGGCACGACTGCGGGGCGAGCCGTTCCCCGAAAACGCAGGACTAGAGGGGTGGATGGCGTCGGCTCCCGATGTGGATGCGACGTACTTCGGTGAACGGTCCGTGCGGGATTGGTGGCTGCGCTGCCGGGACGCGCTGCTTGCCGAGTGGATTGCAGAACGTCCGGGCACCCGTCCGGCGGGCTGGTGGACCTTTGACAGGCAGCGCTGGCAGCATCCGGACATCCCGGCGGCGCTTCGGGGGGAGTATGCGATCCCCCGGTTGATCGAGATTGACGGCGAGCTGGTCGAGCCGGAGTACCCCGGCGGGCGGCCCACCATGCACTGTGGGCTCTTCGCCCTTCCACCCTGGCGGGAGGTCTACGACGGCGAAGAAATGACGCCGCACCCGGTGGAGAGCCAAGCCGCGTACCTGCGGCGGCATGGGCTGCTGGAGCCAGGCGAAGCGGCACGCTGCCGCAACGCGCCGGACGTGGAGGAAGTATCCATTTCGCTGGAAGCTTATTCGCTGGGACTGGACCGCGATGACTCCGAACCCTGGAAGGGAGAATGACCGACCGAGAATACGCGCTGGAGATTGCCAAGTACCGTTGCGCGCGAATGACCCTCACTCTTCGCGAGAACGGAATGCGGAGCGCGCCGGTCCACCCGGAGTGCGGACTCCTGAACGACTTCAGCGAGGCGGACGTGCAGGCGATGGCGGCGCGGCTGAGGGACGCATGGAGCACCCGTCCCCACCCCTGGACGCCGCAAAGCGAGGCGGAGGACTCGGAGGCCTGGGTGCGGCTGCCCGATGACCCGGACGCGCTGATCAGGACGTTGGATGCGTTCGCCACAGAAGAAGCAATCCGCTTCGCGTGGAGCAGTCTGCAGGGAGCTGCTGACCCCCAGACAAGGAGATTGACCATGGCAACCATGGCGACAGATCCAGTGGCAAACCTACATCCGGGCGCAGGTGGGCTTCGCGCGGGACATGATCGCAGGCCGTGAGCCGGAGCACACTTTCGAGCAGGTGGTGCGATTTACGGAGGCGCTCGAGAAGAAGTACGGCAGGGACGTCGCCGAGCGAATCATCGCCCGGGCGAAAGCTGCGGTGTCGGAGCTGGTCGGGGGCGAGCCTGCTCGCCTTCTAACGCAAGCAGGGCGCGACCCATGGCCCGTGGTCGAGGCGGACATGTTCGCTGAAGGACTGGTGAAAGAGCTTCGTCAGGCGGTGCGCAGCGCTCAGGGGGCGATTGGAAGGTGCGACCCAACGCAGCGATCGAAGCGCGCGCCGCGACCGGGAGATTGCGCGGCTGGAACGGCGTATCCAAGCGCAGGAGGAACAGCGAAAGCGGCATCGGCGGCAAGGGCAGCACCGGCCCCACAGACCCAGGAGATGCAGCACGCCGAAGTTCCTCGCCACGGTGACGCCGGTACAGACGCGATCGGCGCCGCTTTCCTATCAAGGCATGGAAACCTGATGGCGATCTATCGGCCCGGCGAGCTGACGACTCGCGACGGTGTGTTGTGGCACTGCAATGAGCCAACCCGGGACAAGCCGGGCACCTCCAAATCCTGGACCATGATGCACAAGAACTTAACCAAGGCGGACCGATGACCAACACGACGGAAGTGCCTGTGAGGCCGATAGACAAACTACGGGCGAAGATCGCAGAAGCTGATGCCGCACTTGCGGACATCCCGCCCGATAATGTCGGGCGAACCCCTGCACTCTGGGACGAACGCACGCGGCTTGTGGCGATGGTCGAGGAACTGGAGCGGGGCGAACGTACCCGGGCAGCGGCAGCGGAGGCACGAAAGCGAGCCGCAGCCTTGGCGCCGAAGATCGAAGCCTTCCGGAAGCGGGCGCAGAAGGCCCTCCAGCCGACCGGACAGTGTCGCCAATGCTGTGGAGGCTGGCATCACTGCCGTTGCGGCACTTCGGGGCGATTACGACGCATTGGTTGACGAGTCATGCCCCACGGGTGTGAACGTCCCGTCGCTGGCCCAACTCATCGGCGTTGAAGAGTACCAGCTCCAGCGGCTCCACGCGGCCGCGGCGATCCTCCGGATGGGCAACTGACCATGGCACGCGCCCCCCTGGAAGTACCCATCGACCTTTGCTGGGAGACCCTGCGCAACGTGGGGTTGGAGGACATAGCCGTTCGGGATGCTGCAGCGTTTCAGGCGGAATACCGGGCAATCGCCACCCCCGTGGTCGGGGAAGAACAGGCCGAAGAGTTCACCCGTGGATTGGCTGAGCTGGTGCCGCGGGCCTACTTCTGGGCACACGTCACCCTCGAGGCTGCCAAAGGCCGGCGCGAGATCACCGAAGCGATCCGCATTCATCAGGCGGAGCTCCCCCGCGGTAAGGTACGGCGGCAGATCGACCGGCTCTTTCAACGGGTGGAGCGAATAGCACAATCACCCACACCACCCAAGGAGGTGGCACCATGAATATCGGGCAGCTCAGCGTGATGCTCCGCGCCGACGCGAGCGGGATAAAGAGCGGCGTCCAGGAGGCATCCACCGCGCTCGACGGACTCGGAGGTGCAGCCAAGAAACTCGGCGGCGTGCTCGCGGGTGCGTTCGCCGCACAAAAGGTGATCGGGTTTGGTGTGGATAGCATTCGCACGTTTGCCGAAGCCGAAGCCGTGTGGAGCAGCCTTGCGTCCACGGTGGATGCTTCGGGCACGTCATTCGAGGCCGTGCAGGGGCAAATCCAGGGCGCGGCTGCGGCGATGCAGGCAGCGACCACGGTGGGCGATGAGGACTTCGCCCGTGCGCTGCAGCGGCTCACCACACATACCGGCGACGTGCAGCGGGGTCTGGGTGCAATGGGCCTGGCCGCGGACCTGGCCGCCGCTAAGCAGATCGACGTTGCCGATGCCGCCGACCTGATCGGTCGGGCGATGGCAGGCAACACCGCGCAGCTCACGCGCCTGTTCCCGGCGCTCAAAGGATCGACCGACCTGTTCGGTGATTTGCAGCGCGTCCTGGGCGATGCAGCGGAGAACCAGGCCAAGACCTTCAGCGGGCGCATGGAGCAGATCGGAAATAATTTCGGTGACCTGAAGGAAAGTATCGGCGGCGCCCTGGTGGGCATGGGCGACTTCGACAACGTGATGCTTCGGGTACGGGACGGACTGAAAGCGGTGGAAGGGTGGGTGGTGGCCAACGCCGACGCACTGCGCGCCCTGGGCGGTGCCATGGTGGACGTGGGGGTCCGGGCAGCTCCGCACATCGGGCGCTTCTTCCAGGACCTTAAGCGCGAGGTGGAGGCAGTCTACTGGTGGGTAGACAAGTTGCAGACCGCTTTGCGCGGGCTGGGGATGATCGGCCACGGCATCAAGGGGCCGGGACTCGACACGCAGGACATACTCGGCGCCGGGAAACACGCGAGCCTGATCCTTCGCCATACGGACACAACCGTCAAACAGGCGACCACGTCGATCATCACGTCCACCGGAGCGATCACCAAGGGAATCAAGAGCTCCACGCAAGCGGTCAAGACGTGGTTTGATGAGATGCGCGCGGAACTGGCACGCCCCATCACCCCGCAGAACCGGCTGGATCAGTCCGGGTTGGCGGGGGCGGTGCCGACGCTGCCGACGATCAACCTGCGACCGTTCAACGCGTTCGGTATCGAACTGGGGTTGATCGCTACCAAAATGGGGGTACTGAATCCCGCAATGGAGCGGATGTCCTACGCCATGAACCTTGCCGGACAGGGCATCCGCGAAGCGGGACTGTGGGCGATTTCGGGACTCAACCAGTTCGCCTCCATCCTGGTTGCCCAGACCCGCAAAGGCCTGGACGCGAAGGTAGGCTTTGAGGCGGCGCTGAAAGGCGGGCTCGTCATGGCTGCTGCTATGGAGGTGATTAACGCCGCACTCGTGCCGCTGGCCCCCGTCCTCAACGCACTGCTTATCCCGCTTCGTCTGGTGGGCACCCTGATCGGCACCGCGCTCGCCAAGCCGCTCCAGCTCCTGGCCCGCGCGCTCGGGTTCCTAATCCGCGGGATCGGTACCCTGCTCAACAAGCTACCCGGCAGCATCGGTGACCCGCTGGTGAAGGCCGGGCAGGAGATGATCGACGCCTCGCACACCATGCGGGAAGCGGGCAAGGAGGCCGGAGCCGCTGGAGCCGCATTCCAGGCGGTGGCATCGGCGCTGACCAACGTCCCCGCCATGCTCCAGGTGGACCGGCTGCGGGCGGCAGCGACCGGACCCGCCGGGGGTGCAGGGATTCCCAATCTGCCGGAGGGCGCCACCATCGGGCACGTTGAAAACAACTACACCATCGTTGTGCCTGCTGCGCCCGGCATGAGTGTGGGCGAATGGGTGGACGCCGTAGGTAGGGAGCTGAAGCTTCGACAGGGTCGCTTCGGCGGGGATGCGAGGTTCCTTGCCAACGCCTGGCCTGCATAGGAAAATGTGGGGACGGCCGGACGGCCGCTTCCACACACTCTCAAGGAGCATAAGCCTATGAGTTATTTGACCGACCTATACGCCGGATTCGTGGAGCGAGACGGGGCGTCCATCGGCGTCACGCTAGTTGTTGACGGGTTGGTGATCTCGGGCACGATGGTGCGCCGGATTGAATTCTACGAGTGGACCAACCGTCAGGTGCACCGCGCTCTTGTTAAGGGCGAGTTCCCGGTCGAACATGCCGACGACTTCCGCCAGCTTGAGGCAGCGAATGTGTTTTCGGCGGAGGAGCAAGAGGAATTTCCGGAGATTCACCTGCGTGACGTACAAATAATCTCAAGCGCGGACGCAGAGCCGGTCGATCTCCCTTACTTGGCGGTCGCTGCACGGGCAGTCTCCGCTTGCACTCTGGCCCAAGTACGGATAGCGACGAGCCAAGACATGTAGGCAGCCCTACTTATGGGACGGGCTGAATAACTATGCACCGAGCGTGCTAGGACAGGCGCCCGCCGGGTAGCTCGCTGCGCGCCAGCTCTCCTTTCATGGAGGCTCTCACCGCAAGGTGGTCTGTGTGTATTTCGCCTGCCTCGCGATCGACCGGCATCGCAGCCGGGCGCCGC
>JAUJOM010000092.1 GCA_030447645.1 Longimicrobiaceae bacterium
CGATCCCGGCGACGTGGGTGCCGTGCCCGTTGCAGTCGTCGAAGCCGCTGCCGTCGCCCACCAGGTCGATTCCGCCCGCGACCGCGAGGTCGGGGTGCTCAAGATCGACGCCCGAGTCGAAGATGCCCACCTTGACGTTCTGGCCACTGAAACCCAGCGCCCACGCGGCCGGCGCCTCGATCTTGGTCACACCGTAGTCGGTGATCTGCTTTCCGCCGAGCGCCCGCACCTCGTAATCCTCATTCACATAGGCGACGCCCGATGCGGCCGCGAGCACATCCTGCTGGGCCGCCGGGATCACGGCTGCCAGCACCGGAATGTACTTGTACCGGTGGATCACCCGACCACCCAGGCTTTCGATCAGCGCTGCCTCGGCGTCGCCCGGCTGCGATGTGAAGCCCACCAGCACCGTCTTTTCGCCGCCGGTCAGGGAGCCGAGCGACTCCGTGGGGACAGCAGTGGGAGTGGGATTGTCGCACGCGGCTGTGAATAGCGCGGCGCCCATCATCAGGGCAGGTAGCGTCAGACCCGCGCGAAAGCTGCTCCGGGGCTTACCACCGAACAATCGCAGACTCATCTTGACTCCGAGGGCAATGGGTTACCGGGATTTCCGACTTGTTGCTTAGCAACAAATCGCAATATGAGTGCCGCTCACCATCCGTGCAACCCTGACCGGCAAAGGTGGATTTCTCGACATTCCGCCCCCCAGGCACCATATTGCGGAAGGCGCTCCCACCCCTGACCCCTCCCCCGATTCAGGGGAGGGGAATTACATCACACGTGAGGCGGGAGCGAGGACGGACGCAGCCTTTGCCTAACGGAGTTTTGAGATGGCCACTGTAGAAACGCCCACCGGCGGCGCACCGCTGACGGTGTTGAGTGAAGAAGAGCAGATGTTCCGCGATGCCGTGCGGCAGTTCGCGGAAAGCGAGGTCCGCCCGCGCGTCCACCAGATGGACGAGGCGCAGCAGATGGACCCGGAGTTGATCCTGCAGCTCTTCGAGATGGGGTTGATGGCGGTGGAGGTGCCGGAAGAGTTCGGCGGCGCGGGGGCGTCGTTCTTCACAGCCGCGCTGGTGGTGGAAGAGCTTTCCCGAGTGGATGCCAGCGTGGGTGTGCTGGTGGACGTGCAGAACACCCTGGTCAACAACGCCTTTCTGCGCTGGGGCTCGGATGACCTGAAGGCCAGGTACCTGCCCCAGCTCGCCGCTGAGCGGGTAGGCGCCTACGCCCTTTCCGAGGCGGGCTCCGGCTCGGACGCGTTCGCGCTAGCGACGCGCGGTGTGGAGGCGGACGGCGGCTTTCGGCTCACCGGCCGCAAATTGTGGATCACCAACGGCGCCGAAGCCGAAATCTTTATTATTTTCGCCAACGTCAACCCGGAAGCGGGCTACCGGGGGATCACCGCGTTCATCGTCGAAAGGGCTTTCGACGGCTTCGCGGTGGGCAAGAAGGAGGACAAGCTGGGCATCCGTGCCTCGTCCACCACCGAATTAATCCTGGAGGATGTGTTCGTCCCGGCGGAGAACGTGCTGGGTGAGGTCGGCAAAGGGTACAAGGCCGCCATCGAAACGCTGAACGAGGGGCGGATCGGGATCGGCGCGCAGATGATCGGCATCGGCCAGGGCGCGCTGGACGCCACCGTGAAGTACCTGCAGGAGCGCGAGCAGTTCGGCAAGACGATCGCTTCCTTCCAGGGGGTGCAGTTCCAGGTGGCGCAGATGGCGGTGGAGCTGGAGGCCGCGCGCCTGATGGTGTACAACGCGGCCCGCCTCAAGGACGCGGAGCAGCCGTTCATCCACGAGGCGGCGATGGCCAAGCTCTTCTCTTCCCAGGTGGCGCAGCGCATCGCCTCGCAGTGCATCGACCTGTACGGCGGCTATGGCTTCACGCGGGAGTACCCGGTGGAAAAGTTCTACCGCGACTCCAAGATCGGCACGATCTACGAGGGCACCAGCAACATGCAGCTACAAACGATCGCCAAGAACCTGCTGAAGTAGCCATTTCATGAACCGCCCGTTTACCAAAGGCCGCGATCAACCGATTGGGGCCTTTGTCATGCCGGATTTGTGTGGAGGCACCCTGTCCGCCGCGCGGGCTGCTCCAGCGGGTGCAGGATTTGCTAGCAAACGCGGCGGAACAGCGGGTTTCGTCTCCGTTTCTCCTTGCCACAAGGGCTGAGGGATGCTGAACTACAT
>JAUJOM010000093.1 GCA_030447645.1 Longimicrobiaceae bacterium
TGGCGGAGATGAAGTGGGAGCTGGAAGACCATTGCTTCAAGTTTCTGGAGCCGGAAATCTACCAGGAGCTGAAGGCCAGCGTCGCCGAAAAGCGCCGCGAGCGTGAAGAATTGATCGAGCGCATGCGGGCCCCCCTGCAGGGAGATTTGCAGGAAGCCGGGATCCGCTGCGAGGTGATGGGCCGGCCCAAGCACCTGTGGTCCATCCGCCGCAAGATGCTCCGACGGGATCTCCCCTACGAGGAGATCTACGATCTGATGGCGATGCGGGTGATCACCGACACGGTCGCGGACTGTTACCATGCCCTCGGGGTGATCCACAACCGGTGGACCCCGGTGCAGGAGCGCTTCCACGACTACATCGCCACACCGAAGTCCAACATGTACCGGTCTTTGCACACGACCATCTTCGGACCGGGTGGGAGGCTATACGAGATCCAGATTCGCACGCGCGAAATGCACCGGACAGCCGAGCACGGCATCGCGGCGCACTGGAGGTACAAACAGGATGGGCGGAGCGAGGACGACGTCGATGAAACCCTGTCCTGGTTCCGGCAGGTTCTGGAATGGCAGCAGGAAACCCGGGAGCCGGAGGAGTTCCTCGAGTTTCTGCGCATCGACCTTTTCCAGGACGAGATTTTCATCTTCACTCCCCGTGGGGACGTAAAGCAGCTCCCCAAGGGAGCCACACCGATCGACTTCGCGTTCGCGGTACACACTGAGGTGGGCCTGCATTGCTCCGGCGCACGTATCAACGGGCGGATCGCCCCGCTTTCGCGCGAGCTGCGCAACGGTGACACCGTCGAGGTTTTGACGGACGCGAGGCAGCGCCCGTCGCGCGATTGGCTCGCTTTCGTGAAGACCGCCCGTGCCCGGAACAAGATTCGGCAGTGGATCAAGACGGAGGAACATTCAAGCTCGGCTACGCTCGGCAAAGAATTCCTCGAGCGGGAAGTCCGCCGGGCGCGCCGTCCCAAGCCCACGGAAGATCAGCTGGCGGCGGCGGCGACCGCCCTGGGGCACACGGACCGCGACGGGCTCTTCGCCGCGCTTGGCCGGGGTGACCTGGGTCCGTCGGCAGTGCTCCGCGCGCTGTGGCCCGATGACCCGGAGTTGGTCTCCCCACCACCACCGTCCGCGTTCGATCGCCTGGTGGCCCGGGTGCGGGGAAGCAAGACCAAGGGTGTCCGCATCCACGGCCTGGACAACCTGATGGTGCGCTACGCCCAGTGCTGCCAGCCGGTGCCGGGCGACACCGCGACCGGGTACATCACCCGGGGGCGCGGGGTGACCATTCACCGGGTCGACTGTCCCAACGTGCTGCAAATGTCCGAGCACCCCGAGCGTCGCGTTCCCATCGATTGGGAGGGCGAGGCCGGCGGGCAGTTCCTGGTTCGTATCGTGCTGGAAGGAACCGACCGGCGCGGACTTTTTGCCGATATCGCGGGTACGATCACCGCGACACACACCAACATCCAGAGCGCTGATCTCCGCTCCGAAAGCATGGGCATGCGAGGCTCGTTCGTGGTGGAAGTGGAGAATCTGACGCACTTGAACCGGGTGCTCGGAGCAATCCGCAAGATCAAGGGTGTTCGCAGCGTGGAACGCCGTGATCCATCCGAGGTGCCGAGCGATGCCGTTTGAGCTGACCTCGCCCTTCGCCCCGGCTGGGGATCAGCCCCGGGCTATCGAGGAGCTGTTTGCGGGGCTGAAACGCGGCGACCGACATCAAACGCTGCTCGGCGCCACCGGGACGGGCAAGACGCTCACCATGGCGCACGTCATCGCACAGCACGGCCGCCCCGCGCTGGTGATGAGCCACAACAAGACACTCGCCGCGCAGCTTTACGGCGAATTGAAGCAGTTTTTCCCGCGGAACGCAGTTGAGTACTTCATCTCGTACTACGACTATTACCAGCCGGAGGCGTACGTACCCAGCACGGACACCTACATCGAAAAGGACTCCTCGATCAACGAGGACATCGAGCGGCTCCGGCTCCGCGCGACCTCCAGCCTGATGGAACGCTCGGACGTGATCATCGTGTCGAGTGTTTCCTGTATTTACGGCCTGGGGGATCCGGCGGAGTACCGTGCCATGCTGCTCGTACTGGAGCTCGGGCAGACGATCAGTCGCAAGCAGATCCTGGAAGGGCTGGTCAACATCCAGTACACCCGCAACGACGTCG
>JAUJOM010000094.1 GCA_030447645.1 Longimicrobiaceae bacterium
GGGTCTGATCGACGTGGCGTTTACGCGAGAGATTCCCTCCGGCCGGCGGATCCGGACCCAGGTGATCCAACGCGAGCCGTTCGTCGTTGTGCTACCGGACAGCCACCAACTTGCATCCGAACCGAGCGTCTCGGTTGCTGGATTGGCTGCCGAGCCCTTCGTCTTATTCCGCCGCGCGATAGCTCCGGCGCTGCACCACCAGATCATCGGGATTTGCGCCACGGGCGGGTTCGCCCCCCGGATTGTGCAGGAAGCAGACGAGTGGCACACGATCTTCGCTTTCGTGCGAAGCGGCTGCGGCATCACTCTTCCCCCGGCCAGTCTGTGCCGGCTCAACTGGCCCGGCTTGAGCTTCCGCAGCCTCACCGATGTGGCGGCGCACGCTACAATCTCGCTCTGCTGGATTCCGGACCGGCTCTCACCCGCGGTCTCCACATTCGTGGATTTCATCCGAAGCCGCACACACGAGAACCGTGACTCCTGAATGGTGGGAGGGGTGGATCGGGCGGGACACGAGATCTGTGTCTCAGGGGATTCCACCAAGGCCGGCCCAGGCCGCCTACGCCGAAAGCAACAAACCGGCATTCCAATGACGTCGACGATTGCCCCTCCGACCGCGTACGGCATCATGCGGCGCTTCCATGCTCCGGACACTGTATCGGCAGGCAGCTCGTAAGCTGAACGCGCGAGTGTCGGGTCTATGGGGGCGCGAAGTGTGGCTCCGTTCATGAGGTGGGTACCAGGACCTGAAGCACACCGTTACGCACTTTGCGGACAACGTCCTCCCGGGAGTTGGAGAGCAGCACCACGCTGGTATCCAGCGTAGGAAAGATGTAAATCACACCGCCGTGATTCATCCCAGACTCGAATCCGCCGTGCGTGATCAGCGGGACTCCCGCTCGCTCGGCAGTGAACCAGCCGTAGCCAACGTCCGCAGCATCGCCGGGCCGGTCCACCTGTCGACCCATCGCGCGTGCGGCTGCGGCGGGGGAGACGATCCGGCCGTCGCGAAGAGCCCGAGTGAACGCGTGCAGGTCGGCCACGGTGCTGTAGATCCCCGTCGAGCCTCGATACCCCCAGTTCGGACGCGCGACCTCCGGCCGGGGTGCACGAGCAACCGGGGCGAACCCCTGCCCGCCCGCGGGGCTGGGCCAGACCCCGCTGTTCGTCATTCCAGCCGGCCGGAAGACCGCCTGCTCGATGTACTGCTCGTATGGCCTCCCCGAGGCGATCTCGACGATCACTGCCAGTAGGTTGAACGCATCGTTGCTGTAGGACACTTCGGAGCCCGGCACGCTTTTGAGCGGGAGAGCCAGGATGGCGCGAACCGCTTCGCTGCGGTCGCTGATCCCGTCGGCGGCGTACTCGCTGGGGAGCCCGGAGGAGTGCGTGAGGAGCTGATGGATCGTGATCTCCTGCTTATCCACAGGAACGCCATCAAAGAAGCGCCCGATCCGATCCCGCGTGGAGAGCCGTCCCGCTTCCTCGAGCTTCAGGATGGCTGCGGCGGTGATCGGCTTGGTCATCGAACCGATCCAGAAGGCGGTTTGAGGCGTGATCGCGCCGGTCGGTGAATAGCCCTGCCTCAAAACTCCTCGCCCATCCTTCACAACCAGCACCGTTCCCGAGAACCCGGACCTTGCCATGGCGCGAAGGTACGCATCGAGCGTGTCCCGAGCCTCGTGGTTCCGAGAGTGATATGTCCCTGATACGATTTTTACAGGTGGCGCGGAGCAAGCCGACAGTGCAATTCCATACGAGAGCATCACGGAGGCGAAACGGAGCATCAGTAGACCCCGGAACTGAGCGGTAGCGGTTCAGCGGACGCGGAAAGATGCGGGATTGTGGAACGTACAACAACGGGTATATTGAAGACCTACTCATACACATTTTCGTATGGACAGCCAGCTTCACCAGTTCCGCGCAGTCGTTACGCTCGCGCAAGAGCTTCACTTCGGCCGCGCCGCGAAGCGGTTGGGGCTGGCTCAGCCGCACCTCAGCACACTTATCCGACGTATCGAATCCTCCGTCGGGGCACGGTTATTCAGCCGCCGTCCGCGAGTGGCGCTTACCCCTGCCGGTGAAGTGATGGCCGATACCGCGAGGCGGGTGCTGCTGGAGGTGGAGAGGGGAATGGAGAGAGTACGGCAGGTCGCGTCCGGTCAGCGCC
>JAUJOM010000095.1 GCA_030447645.1 Longimicrobiaceae bacterium
GGATACGTTCTGGCGGCTACCCGGTGTGCTGCGCAGCAATCACTGCTTCGCCTGCGCGGCGGCCGGGCCTGAAGCTGCCGGCATCATCGCCGACCCTCTCCCGCTCCCGCCCCACATCCCCGAAAGCCCAGTCGGTCGGGTGCACGATCTGGACGGGCAGGTGCTGCTTCTCGGGGTTGGTCATGACGCCGACACCACGCTCCACCTGGCGGAGCTCCTCGCGGGCGTTCCGTATCGGGTGCCGAAGCATTGCACGGTGCTCCAGGACGAACGCCCGGTTCGGATTCCTTATAGGGAGAATGACCATTGTTGTCTGCGCTTTGCGCTCGCGGACGAATGGTTGCGGGCGCGGGGACTTCAATCCGAAGGGCTCGCGGGACACGCTCATGCACGACTTGCGCGTGCGCGCGACATCGTGGAGGTTGCGCGTGAACAGCTGGCTCACGACCCGCTCCTGTTTCTCCATCCCCTGAGCACGGGGTGTGCCGAGTGCGATGAGGCGCGAGCAAGCGTTGCCACCCGATAAACAGGCGCAGGTCGCGCTCACGCTCCGTATGGTTGGCGGCCTGACCACCGAGGAGATCGCGCGGGCGTTCCTCGTTCCGGTACCCACTGTCGCCCAGCGGATCGTGCGGGCCAAGAAGACCCTCGCCGAGGCGCGCGTCCCCTTCGAGGTCCCCCGCAGGGCGGAGTTCGCCGCGCGTCTGTCGTCGGTGCTCGCGGTGGTTTACCTCATCGACGTCGGGGCTGTTGTCCCGCCGTCAGAGAAGGCGCGGCGAGGCACTGTATCCCCACAGCCTCGTCGCGCCTCGGTGCGCTGCCAGCGCTCTACTTCAGGCTGATCGCTGAAAGTTGCCCATTGCTCTGAGCGATGAGCAGGATGCCATCCTTCGAGACGGCGAGACTGCCTCCGGCGGGGTACGACCACGTGTGGCGCTGTCTGCTCAGGTCGACCGCGTAGGTGTTCGCGCTGGTGCTGACCAGGAGCATGTTCTTAGTGACGACCATAGTTCCCTGGGGGGTCCCGTCCGGTGGAATCCAGACCCAAAGAAGCGAGCCGTCACTCTCCTTGTGCGCTTCGACTTGTTTGTTATTCACGACGTAAATTACGCCGTCCGAGACGCTAGGATTTCCGGCGTAGCTGGCCTTCTGTTCCCAGGCGATCTTCCGTCCCACGAGGTCGAAAGAAAGGAGCCGACCTCCCTGTGTGGCCACCAGGTTATTCGCGCCTCCCAGCACCGGTGCGATGTTCATGCTCCAGCCCATCCATTCGAATCTCGGATCGCTGATCGTATACAGGGACGTTCCCGCGCTTGCATTCACCACGTCCACGCGAGGACTGTAGCTGCCCGTGTACGCGTACACCTTCCCGTCACTCACTGCGGGTGTCCATTGGTCGTACTGGTTGGTGTTAAAGAACCAGAGTTCGGCCCCTGTAGTGGCGTTGAACGCGTACATCCCTCCGTAGTATCCGCCAGCCATATACACGGTGCCGCCAACCACCGTCGGTGCGAAGTAGGAGGACCACTGATTGCGGTAGCTACTGCGGAACTGGACTGAACCGGTTACGGCATTGAATGCCCAGAGGAACGAATCCCCGTGGCCGCCGGTGGTCAAGAACACGCGTCCGTTCCCGTAGGCGGGGGGATCGACCGAGGCGTACGTTGACGGGAACTCGTACCTCCACTTCTCGCTGCCCGTGCGGAGATCCATGGCATAAAGCCGTTTGCCTGCTGTGACGTACACGTTTCCACCGCCTTCCGTGACGGGCTTGAGCCTGGTAGAGCTCGCTACGGTAGTCGACCAGAGCTCCTTGAATACGCCCGGATCGAGAGTGGCATCGATCTCTGCGGTATGGCGGGCATTGCCCTGGAAGGTGTGCCATTCCTCGGTTTGGCTCCAAGTGGAGATCGGGCGGGAAAGAATGGTGAGCGTAGTTGAGGCCGATTTCCCATCGCTGGTCGCGGTGATGATAGCGGATCCGGCAGAAACGGCTGTGACCTTCCCGGTGAGATCGACACTAGCGATCGATGCGTTAGAGGTGGTCCACGTAGCCGTACGCCCACGCAGGGTGTCTCCGAGTGCATCGAGATGCACAGCGGTGAGCTGGCCACTCTGTCCCACATAAA
>JAUJOM010000037.1 GCA_030447645.1 Longimicrobiaceae bacterium
GACAGTATTTACCGCACGATCAGAGCTTCGGCAATGCCTTCAGCGGCTGACGGGGACGAGGGAGCGGTCCGAGAGCTGTCGGCAATCAAGTGTTTGACGACAGGGGCGCGCCGGTGCTGGAGCAACCGCCGCGTCCGTGGATCGGCCCCTTGCAGACGCGTGCCGCAGGGTGCTCCCCCCCGGCGGAGGTGTTCGCGATGGCCATGAGCAATCCGATCCGCAGATCCCTGTCCGAGCTGACCGGGGCGCAGCGCGAGCAGGGGGTCTGCTCACGAAACGGAAAATATTGTACGCTAAGCACGCTAAGCCGAAGTGTCCCCCCCAAGCGGCGAGAAGTGTCGAAGTAGATTCTCCTCCGTAGTCCGGCCGTGCGTGGTGAGCACGGCCGTCGCGCACCCCACGCCCCTTTACTCGGCCGGTACCGCTGGCCGCGTGGCGACGTTCTCGAGCCAGAGAAAAAAGCTCGGTCCGACGCCAGCCACGCTGGTCGCGGTGAGGTCCCCACCCATGAGTCGGGCGCGCCGCTGACTGATCGCAAGCCCGAGCCCCGCCCCCTCAGCACCCGCGTTCGGTAGCTGCTCATAGGGCTCGAAGATCGTGCTCAGATGGTCCACCGGGATCCCTTCGCCATTGTCCTCGACCCGGATGAATACCCACGGCCCTGGGCCTCCCAGCTGGGCGTCAGGTGGTGCCTGCTGCGTCGACCCGGCGCTGAGGGTGACGCGGCCGCCCGGCGTGAACTTCACGGCGTTGGCGAGGAGGTTTACAACAATCTGCCGCACGCGGGACTCGTCGCCCCCATAGCACAGATCCGCAACCGACCCGCTGACCGAGTTCGTCAACGTCAGCCCCTTCGCCTCGGCCTGGGGGTCAACCAGCAAAAGCGCTTCTTCGGTGGCAGCCCCCAGGCCGTGGCCGCGCCGCTGACGCTCCCAGCGTGGCCTTCCAGGTTCGCGCGGATCCCGAGGGAAGATGCATCCCCATGCTGCGCATCCAGGCGCTCGCAAAGCCGGTGCCGTCCACGCTCTTCAGCGCGCCGCCTTCCGGCGTTCCGGGGGGGCGTGGCGTGGAAGGCAGACGGTAAAGGTGTTCCCGTGCACCTCGGATGACTTCGCCGTGATGCTGCCGCCGTGCGCGCGCACGATCCGCTCGGCGATGTAGAGGCCCAACCCCAGTCCCTCCTGCGCCGTCCGGGGGGAGGTCCCCTCGACGGGGGCGGCGCCCCGCAGGTCGAATAGCGTGTCTAGGTGCTCGCGCGGGATCGCTGTGCCGCGGTTGTGGACGGAGACATGTACGTCGTGCTCGTTGCCGCTCACATGCACCGTAACGGGCGTACCTGCGGTACCGTGCTGCACTGCATTCTCGATCAGGTTGGTCAGCGCCTGCCTGATCCGCTCCACGTCCCACTCTCCTCGTTCCTCTGTGCGCCCGTCCACGCTGAAGCGCCGCTCGGGATGCGCAGCCCCGATCCTGGCCGCCACGTCGCCCACCAGCGTCCCGATGGATGCCTCGGTGCGGTGAATTGGGATGCCTTCGCCCAGTTGGCTCCGGGTGAAGTCCAGGAGGATGCCCACTGCGTGCGTGGTGCGGTCGGCGGTCTCCGCGATTTCGGACGCGAGCGTCACGGCCGTCGCCTCCAGGCTCTGCGTCTCCAGCAAGGCGCTCGCCGATGCCCGAATGGTGGCGAGCCCCGCACGGAGGTCGTGTCCCATGATGGCTACAGAAATCTCCCGGGCGCGATCCAGCTGCTCGGAATAGCGAACCACGGATTCGGCGAGCGACTGGTCGATGGCCTCGTTGAAGCGAGTCAGCTGCTCAATGTCCCCGGAAGCGAGCTCGCCCCGGCTCTCCGTCCAGAGCCGAATGACGCTGGCCCGAAGTGCCCGGTACTCGGCGACCATCTGTGCCACGCTGAAGCCGCTCTCGGCCCGGCCGGCGCCGTGCTCCTCGGCTGCGGTCTCTTCGGGGGTGTCATCGACCGCGTTCCCCTTCGACTTCTTCGACTGCTCGGCCGCGTCCTGCGCTGTCTTCAGGTCCGCGGCGATCATGGTGAGTATCCCGTCCGCGTGATCGCGGAGCGCCGCGGTACCCATCTGGTCGCTGGCAGGCTCACACGTGCGAGCGAACTTCTCCCACTCCGCGAGGATGGGCTTGCGATTGGCGACGATGAACTCTGCCAGGTGCATGCAATGGATTCGGGTTGAGTGGCTCACGCCCGCAGGCCAGGCGCATCAATGTCGCGAGGTGCCCGGGCTTGCGGTGGTTTGATTGGCGGGATACTCGCGTGCGCAGAAAGCCTGCCGCTCCGTGCTGAGGCTCCGGTTCTTCACGCAGAGGCAAACACTCCGCCGCAGCTCCCCGGTAGCTCTCCACACTGAGTTGTTCCGCGTGAGTGACCGCTTCCGCGAGCACACCGATCGCCTCCTCTACTTTGGCCTGCACGGGTAGCCGCACCCTCCGCCGCACCGCCGCCGCGAGTTCCTCGCGCAGCACTTCGAACTCTCTCCGGATCTCCTCCTCCGTCCAGCCCAGTCGCGCACGCTGCTGTCCGTGGCGCTCCGCGATCACATGCTGGATCACGGTTCCATCGTGCGGCATCCTGGACTGGGCACCCGACGCGACATCCTTGGTGCCCATGGTCTGCGCCAGGTCGGAAAGGAAGCTCGCCAGATGGTCCTCCAGCTCTGCCTCCGAAAGCTGGCGCGCACTGGGGGTGCCCGGATCGCTCCGCAGGCGCGCGACGAACGCGTAAAGGATCCGCTCCAGTTCGGAAAGTACGGCTTCCCTGATGGCTGTGAAGACGCCGCTTCCGTCGCCATCCGTTGCGCTGGGCACCGGGATGGCCTCCTCTTTCGGTGCGGCAGGGAGCCAGAGAAAGAAGGTCGATCCGACTCCCACCTCGCTCCGTACGGTAAGGTCTCCACCCATCAGTCGCGCCAGCCGCCGACTGATGTCCAGACCGAGCCCCGTTCCCCCATACCGCCTTGTGAGGCCCGTCTCCGCCTGCACGAAGGGCTCGAAGATGGCATCCAGCCGCTCCGGTGGGATTCCTCGGCCAGTGTCCTCGACCCGGATGTAGACCCAGGGCCCGGAACCCTCCAGCCTGGCGTCGCCCGAGGCATCGGCCGCCGCCTCCGCGCTGATGGTAATGCGGCCGCCCGGTTTCGGTGAACTTGACGGCGTTGCTCAACAGGTTGAGCAGGATCTGCCGAACTCACGCTCGCCGTCGCCGCAGCACTGCTGTCCTGACGCGGACCCGGACATCGCGCCCACCAGGTCCACACCCCGGGCACTCGCCTGCGGCTCTGTGAGAACCATCGCCTCCGATACCACCGATCCTAACTGCAGCCGGCGACCATTCGGCCCGACTCGATCCAGACCAGATCGAGCACGTCATCGATTATCCCCAGCAGGTGCTGGCTACTCGCGCGGATCTTCGCGATCTGCTCATGATGCACCCGTGTGAGCGGGCCCCCCAGTTCCATCGCGAGGAGATCGGCGTAGCCCATCACCGCGTTAAGAGGCGTGCGAATCTCGTGGCTCATCGTGGCGATGAAGTGGCTCTTCACCTGGCCGCCTCCTCAGCCGCTTCGAGTGCAGCCGCACGAGCGCTCGTGGCGCGCCGCGTGGCGAGGTCCCGCGTGAGCTTCGCGAAGCCGAGCAGCGTACCGCCGGCGTCTCGTAGCGCGGTGAGAGTGACTCCGGCCCAGAAGGTCGAGCCATCACAGCGGATGCGGTTCCCTCGCCCCTGTACTCACCGGTCTCAGCGGCCGCCCGCAGATGCTCCTCGGCCCCGCCATCCTCGGCCCTCCGTCCGGGTACAGCAGGCGCAGTGGGCGCCCTCGGCGTGGGCTTCTCGTCCACCCCTTGATCAGCCGTGCGCCTTCGCCCCAGAAGGTGATACGCCGTCCGGGTCCATCAGGAAGATGCCGTAGTCGCGCACCGGCGAGTGCGGAGAAGGCGCGGTGTACGACACCCATGCTCGTCGTGCCGCTGTCCGCATCGCTGGGACAGGGCGTCGCGCTCCACGGACTCGTGCGCCCGGACCTCTCGCGTTGCCAAGCCACCTCCCGCTCCCGGGTCTCACGCCCGACAATGCCGGAGGACTCGTCCCGGTCGAACCGGACCCGCCGCCCGCGTCCGAGTTCCCGTTCTTCAGCAGGTTTCTCGGGGAACATCAAGGTAGAGGATCGCTGGTGTATGGAGGCCGCGTTGTGATCGTAGCGACGCTTGCACAAGGTACGCCGCTGCGGATTCAACGGTGGAGTTTTCCACAGTGAGATCTCGCCCGCGCCGTCGTCTTCAGCCGTCTCGGTGAACTGCGCGACCGCAGCTTCGAGGACCAGAGGCACCGGGCGTCCGGGCTCAACCTCGTCGTCGCCGCCATCGTGCTCTGGAACACGGTGTACCTGGAGCGGGCGGTCAGTGCGCTCGCCGCGCACGGGCACTCAGTAGACGACGCCTGCTCCAGCACCTCTCTCCGCTCGGCTGGGACCACATTGCGCTGGCGGGGACTACGCCTGGAAGAGCCACCGATCGGTCGAGCGAGGGCAATTTCGCGCTCTGCGGCCGCTGACTTTTTCTTAGCGTACAATATTTTCCGTTTCGTGAGCGGACCCCTTATGCGTGGTTCGAGATGAAGTAGCCGGCGAGCTGGTAGCCCATCAGCAGGAATCCGGCGCTCATGATCACCACGTTGCCGGTGTACGCGTGCCGGGGAAGCTGGCAGTGCGCCGCCAGTAGCTCATGGCGATCAGATGGCGGCAAGGCCGAGCATCTGACCCATCTCCACCCCCACGTTGAAGGCGATCAGGTTGGGTATCAGCCCGTCAGGCGAGATCTGGTACTCGATGATCTTGGTGGCGAGCCCAAAGCCGTGGAACAGCCCGAAGACCAGCGTGGCCACCTTTGTGTTGGGCTGCACGCCGAACCACCGCTGGAACGCGCCCAGATTGTCCAGCGCCTTGTACACGACCGACAGGCCGATGATGGCGTCGATCAGGTACGCGCTCACGCTCACGCCGGTCAGCACGCCCAGGAGCAGCGTGGACGAGTGGCCGATGGCGAAGAGCGTCACGTAGACGCCGATGTCCTTCAGCCGGTACAGGAAGAAGATGACGCCGAGCAGGAAGAGCAGGTGGTCGTACCCTGTCACCATGTGCTTGGCGCCCAGGTACGCGAAGGGAACCAGCAGCACGCCGGAGATTTCCTGGATGTAGCCCTTGTCGCCCTGGGCCACGCCGTGGGCCAGCACTTCACCCGGCGCGCCGAAGAGCACCAGGCCGGCGGCGAGGAAGAACAGAAGCAATCGGCTCCGTGTGTCGAGAAAACGCAATCTTTCCATCATGATATCCGTGTTGAAGTGGTTGTCGTGGAGCGCCCCGTAGCGCCGCGCGAGGACCCTCCTCATGCTGCGGATACGAGCGGGTGCTGCCGGTGCGGACCGCGCATCGTGAGCGCGAGTAGGCACAGCGGATTCATTGACGGTCACAGGGGATGTCAGGCACCTGACCGCAGGCAGTAACATTCCAAGCGGCGACACGACCGAGTCAGATCGATGGGTTGCGATTGCCTCGATCGTTGGTAGTGGCAACGAATATGACATCCGGCAGATCGACAGCGCGTACACGTCGGGTTGCCGAGCATTTTTCACGACCGACGAACGACAGATCCTCTCGCGCCGGAGAGCACTCGAAGATCTCCTGGGGATTCGGTTCTTTCACCCGCTTCAGGAATGGGAGGAGTTTCTCGCGTTCATCGGTGTGACCGGAGCGGCGAGCTGACCGATGATCCCGCGGGCGGCCACGAGGTACCCATCGGTGTCGAAATGCTCCGGATCATTCATCGCCTGCATCGCGCACCCCTGGATCAAGCTCACCGCGACGGCGGCGAGTCCATCGGCCGTGATGCCGGCGAAGGTAGCCGGCTCGGCTAGGAGCAATTCTTCCATGTTCTCTCGGAACGCGGCGCGGTAGCGCTCCAGCTCCGCGCTGATCCGTACCCGGATCGGCTCGTGCCTGGCGCCGAGCGCCCAGTATTCAAAGAACAAGCGCACGTGCCGCGGCTCGTGGGTGAGCCGGGCCATCTCCTGCTGAAGCAGTGCGTACAGCCGGTCGAGTGCGTGGGGAAAGCCGACGACGTCTTCGGAAACGTCGAAGACCGAGGTGGTCGCGAGCAGCCACCCGAGCAACTCCTGCAGCAGGTGCTCCTTGCGACCGAAGTGGAAGAGGACGAGCGCGTGGCTGAGCTGCGCTTCGGCCGCGACGGCCCGAACGGTCAGGCCGGCGAGCCCGTCCCGTGCCGCCACCTCGAACGCTGCCCACAAGATCTGCTCGCGCCGTTCCTTTTCCGGTGCTCGTCTGCGCACCATCCTTGCCCCCTGTCTTTGTTATTGACCGCTTGGTCAATATAGGTTAGCTTGTATTTACCACCTGGTCAATAGGTGGCTGGTGATTCGGCGGCCAAAAGGATGGAGCGGCTCCCATGCAGGTAACAATTCGGCAGCAGGATCATACGCTCGTCGCCGGGTTGGCCGGCGATTGGGAGCTGGAAACCCCCATTCCGCGCTTTGACCGCGTGGTCGAAGAAGGGGCGCCCGGCGGCCAGCTGCAGGCAGTCGCATTCCAGACCACGGAGCTCGGTGAATGGGACAGCAGTCTGCTGACGTTCCTGCTTCAGGGCATGAACTATTGCGAGGCCCACGACCTCGAGTTTCAGGATGACGGCCTGCCGGAAGACATCGCTCGCCTCCTTCAGCTCGCCCGGGCGGTGCCGGAAAAGGTGGTCGAACGTGCGGAGACCCGAGCTCCGTTCCTCGCCCGGGTCGGGACAAAGGGAATCGCCTCCTACGATGCGTTTCTCGCTTCCGTCGGGTTTCTGGGAGAGGTGGCTGGAAGCTTCAGCAGGTTCCTGCTTTTTCGGACGCGGCTGCGCTGGCAGGACTTCTGGGTCGTGGTGCAGTCGAACGGCTCGGGTGCACTCCCCATCGTCACGCTGATCAGCTTCCTTGTGGGGCTGATCATCGCCTTTCTGGGAGCGGTTGTGCTGATGCGATTCGGGGCCGGGTTCTACGTGTCCTACCTGGTCGGTTACGGGATGCTGCGGGAGATGGGCGCGCTGATGACGGGAATCATCATGGCCGGCCGGACCGGCGCCGCCTTCGCTGCCGAACTCGGAAGCATGAAGATCACGGAGGAGATCGACGCATTCGAGACCCTCGGGCTGTCGCCCGTCGACCACCTGGTGCTGCCACGTGTGCTCGGCCTCTCCGTGATGATGCCGCTGCTAACCATCTACGCCATGTTCGTGGGCATCGTTGGTGGGATGCTCGTTTCGGTCACCCTGATGGACCTGAGCATGACCCAGTTCATCGGAGGGCTGCTAACGCCGGTGACTCTCGCCGACGGGCTGCTGGGGGTCTTCAAGGGGACGGTTTTCGGCCTGATCATCGGCATCGCGGGCTGTATGCGCGGCATGCAGACGGGGAACGATGCCGGCGCGGTGGGAAGAGCCGCGACGTCCGCGGTGGTCACGGGCATCACGCTAATCATCATCGCCAATGCCATCATCGACTGGCTTTCCGCCCTTCTCGGAGTCTAGCATGGTCATGAACCCGACCGCTGCCCTTGAGGTGAAAGAGCTGCTGATGGCGTACGGCGGCCGCGTCGTCATGCAGGACCTGAGCTTTCAGGTCCAGCGGGGAGAGATCTTCGTCATAATGGGGGGAAGCGGCGGAGGTAAGAGCACCCTGCTGAAGCACCTGATCGGGCTGAAAAAGCCCGCCGGGGGAGCAATTTTGTTCGACGGCAACGATTTCGGCAAGGCCGATGAGCAGACTCGCAGGGGAATGCTCCGCCGCATGGGCGTGCTCTACCAGAACGGCGCACTCTGGAGCGGGCTGACGCTGGCCGAGAACGTCGCTCTCCCCATCGAAGAGTACACAGAGCTGGCCCCCGACGCGATCGCCGAGGTGGCTTCGCTGAAGCTCGCCCTGGTCGGGCTACGCGGCTTCGAATCGTACTACCCCGTCGAGATCAGCGGGGGAATGCGCAAGCGCGCCGCTCTAGCCCGCGCACTGGCGCTGGATCCGGAGGTGCTTTTTTTCGATGAGCCTTCGTCCGGTCTGGACCCGATCACCGCGAGCCGCCTGGACGACCTGATCCTGCAGCTTCGTGACAGCTTTGGCACCACCATCGTGGTGGTGAGCCACGACCTCGACAGCATCTACAAGATCGCAGACCGGGCGGTCTTCCTGGATATCGAAAAAAAGACCATGACTGCGCTCGGCAACCCGGCCGATCTGCGGGACAACCCGCCGAGCGAGGAAGTGCACCGGTTTCTGACACGCAGCGGTGACATCGAAGGACGGTCCGTTTCCGGCCATACCCAAGAAAGGATATCCGTACCATGAGTATTCGCGCGAATCCAACCGCCATCGGGCTGTTCATGATCGGCGGCGTCGTGCTGGCGGTGGTCGGCGTCGCCACGCTGGCCTCGGCCTCCTGGTTCGAAAAACAGTCGATCTTCATCAGCTACTTCGGGGAGTCGGTGAACGGGCTGGAGGTCGGCGCACCGGTGAAGTTCCAGGGTGTGCCGGTCGGCAGCGTGACCAATCTTCACATCCAGATCGAGCTGAAGGACAAGACCTTCCAGGTGCCGGTGCAGTACGAGATCGACCTCACCCGTCTGACGTCGGTGGCCGGCACCTTCGTCGACCTGGAGGATGAGCGGGTACTGCGCCAACAGATCGCCGACGGGCTCCGGGCTCAGCTGCAGATGGAAAGCATGGTCACCGGCCAGCTGTACATCGAGCTCGCGTACCGCGTCGACGCGAAGGCGCCCGAACTGGAGCGGCGGCCCACCCCCTTTCCGGAGATCCCAACCACGCCTTCACTCCTGGCTGCGTTCGGAACCCAGGCCGGCAGCATGGTGGGAGATGTGCTGAAGATCCTCTACCGGGTGAACGCGATGCTGGAAGAGGTGAATATGAAAGAGCTCAACCGGTCCGTGGTGGCATCGGCCGGGGCAGTCGAACGCCTTGCCGAGTCACCGGGATTACATACGGCACTCGCGGACGCGCCGAAGATGACCGCGCAGCTCAACCGCACGATGGCGGAGATGGAGGGGCTGGCCGCACGCCTCGGCGAGTCGATCGATCCGCTCCAGCTCCAGCTTGCGGGTACGAATTCGGAGGTGGTACTCACCCTCAAGACGATGCGGGAAACCCTGGACGAGACCAAGGGCCTGCTTTCCTCGGATTCGGGGGTGGGATACCAGATGGAGGCGGCGATGACCAGCCTGACAAGCGCGGCGGAAGCGCTGCGCGCGCTCGTCCTTTCACTGGAGCGGAATCCCGACATGCTCATTCGCGGGAAACGGCCGAGTGGAAACTAGCATGCAGCACGCGATGAAAGCGATGCGCCGGATCGGCCTTTGCGCTTTGATCGGGCTGACAGGGTGTAGCCTTTCCCGAGGAGAAACGCCTCAGCAGCACTACGTGCTGGGGGGAGGCAGGGTGCAGCGGAATGAAGCGCCGCACCCGCGTCTCGCCGGCCTTGCGATTGGAGTGAGGCGGCTGCAGCTCGCCTCGTACCTGGAATCGACCTCCATCGCGGTTCGCCGGGGACCTCAGGCGATCACGCTCTCCGAATTCCACCGCTGGGGCGAGCCTCTCCCGGGAGGGATCACCCGGGCGGTCGCCGCCTATCTGACCGCCGGGGCACCCTTTCGCGCTGTGGATCTGGCTCCGTGGCCGCTCCGGGAAAAGTACGATTACCTGATCCAGCTGCACGTGTTGCACTTCGAGGGCGTGGCACCGGCAGACCCCGCGGCGCGCGAGGGAGAGGCCCACCTGCTGGCCAGGTGGGAGATCATCCGGCAGGGGGATGGAGCAGTGCTCGCACGAGGGACCACCAACTATCGGAAGGAAGGCTGGCGGGTGGGAGATTACGCAGGGCTCGTGACCCTGCTCGATACGGGAGTGCACGTTCTGTCGAACGACCTGATGGCCAGCCTCGAAAAGCTCGCTGCTCGGTAGGCGGTCAGTGGCATTGTCCTGCCCCCAATAGCCCTACCCACATGCGCCTGAAGAACTTCGAAAGCCGCGTATTCATCGCCCTCGTGCTGGCCACGACGGCGCTCTTCCTCTGGATGGTTCGAAGCTTTCTCCTACTGGTGTTCTGGGCGGCAGTCTTCGCCATGCTGTTCCAGCCGCTCTTTCTGCGGCTTGCCGGCGTTTTCCGGGGGCGGCGTAGCCTCGCTGCGGGTGCCACCACCCTCATCGTCGTGGTCGTCGTCCTGGTCCCGTCCGGGCTGCTCGCCGCGGCGGTGGCGCAACAGGGCCTTTCACTCTACCAGCGTATCGCGTCGGGCGAGATCAATGCTGACGCTCTCGTCCAGTTCGCCGAGCGTTCCGTGCCGGTGCTCACCCGCACGCTGACTCGCTACGGCATCGAGGTGGAGCAAGTGCGGAATTCCTTCGAGAGTGCCGCGGGAGCCGCGACGCAGTACATTGCGGGGCAGGCGCTGGCGCTAGGGCAGAATGCCCTCATTCTAGCGCTTCTCTTCGGGTTGACGCTCTATTTCCTGTTTTTCTTCTTTCGGGACGGGGAGCGGATCATTCAGGCGCTGATCCGGGCGATCCCGATGGGGGACGAGCGGGAGAAGCGCCTCTTCCGAAAGATCGCGGAGGTTGCCCGGGCCACGGTGAAAGGGACCATTGTCGTGGCAGCGGTGCAGGGTGCCGTTGGCGGGCTGCTGTTCGCCTTCGTGGGGATCGAGGCCGCCGTGTTCTGGGGGGTGGTCATGGGTGTCCTCTCGCTGCTGCCAGCGGTGGGGGCCGCGCTGGTATGGCTTCCGGCAGCCATCATCCTACTCGCCACGGGAGCATTCTGGAAAGCCATGGCACTCATCGCCGGCGGCACGCTTGTCATCGGACTCGTCGACAACCTGCTCCGCCCCATTCTCGTTGGGCGGGAGACGAAGTTGCCCGGTTATCTCGTTTTACTCGCCACGCTAGGGGGCCTCACGGTGTTCGGGCTCGCCGGCTTTGTGGCGGGACCGGTTATCGCCGCGCTCTTTCTGGTGATGTGGCAGATGTTCGCCGACGACTATGCTCCGCTCGACTCCTCGGCACCAGCTGCGGTGCCTACGGCCGTTCCAGATCCCGCTCTGCAACTCGCCCCCACCGGCGGCGAGTCGGACCGGGCGGACTGAGGACCCCCGCCCGCTGCATCGAGGCTAGTTCTACCGGCCCCACGCCGCAGCAATCCGCAGATACAGGAGATGCTCCATGGAGCCACACGACAACAAGCAGCTCGCGCTACTCAAGGCGATCAGCGCCCATGAACAGGCGGCCGCAGCACTCGCCGACTTGATGGAAGGCCTAGACGGAGAAACCTATGCAGCGCTGCTCGGACGGATCGAGCAGAACATCACCGCCTTACAGCGGGCGGCGGAGAGTTCGAAACCAGGGGATGTCGTGTGATCTCCCGGGTGGGCGTACCCGGGAGCGTACCTGGGTTCTCGCGCATCAGACCGGAGGCCCAGCCGCTTTGCCGACTTGAGTTCGCTCCACGCCTCTGCTGTGGCACTCGGTCTAGGTGGAAAGTGGGTGCATCGAGTGGCCGAGCGTTACCGCAGCAGCGGGTAGGAGTTCTGGGGGACTCCCCCAATATCGACTGGGATCCAGCGTGCTCGATACCTCGAAGTGCAGGTGGTAGTTGCCGGGCCCAGAATCGCCGGTATTGCTCACATACCCGAGCACCTCGCCCCGGCGCAGCGCCCGGCCCTCCGCCATCGCGGGCGCATAGCGGTCCAGATGTGCGGAGTAGTAGATGGTGCGTCTGTCAGGCGCTAGGTGGTAAAGCGTCGTGCCCCCGCGTACGCTCTGGAACAGCTTCATCACCCCCCATCCGAGGCCGCCAGAACCGGCGTGCCGAGCGGGGCCATGATGTCAGTTGCGTCGTGCCGCCGGCCCTGTCCGCGCGCTTGCTCGTACGTGTCCACCAAGCTCGCCGCCCTCACGCCCTGCACGGGAATCAGGAGCCTCAATGCGCTCCACAAACCACCGTTTGTGAGACAACAATCTGCCCGCATCCAGGAACCGAGCTAAGTCATTGCGAACCTGTCTCAGAACCCGTCCACAGCAACTGCGTCTCGATACTTGTTACCCCTCCCTCGTTCTGCTACATCCCAGCCCGTCCATTCCCGCTTCCACCAGCGAAGCTACCAATGAGATATCCGTGTATTGGGAACTCTCGAATGCTCTTTTGCGATCGAGATTAGTCGCCGCGCCGCGCGAACCTCAGGTCCCTGACCCTCCCCAGACCGAAGCTCATCTCCCTCACCCGGCCGTCAGGCGCGCGGAGGAATCGCACGAGCGAGCCGGACGGCGTGGTGAACGCGTCTGCGTAGGAGGGGGTGAGCGGAGTGCGAACGTGCGGACGTAGCTCCAGTGTGAGAACGCCGTCTCTCACCCGGACGCTGTAGTCGGCCTCAGCCTCATCGCTGTGGTACTCGCCCTCGTACGCCCGGAGCTCCTGAAGGGTGGGCGCGGCCTCGGCAACCGGCTCGAAAGTGACCGAGTCGCCGTCCGAGTCGATCAGGCGGAAGCCCCCCGAGCGGGCGCGCGTGTCGGTATCGAAGCTCAACCGCTCCATGCCGCTTCCGATCTGGAAGACGGAGGCGGTGAGCGGTACCAGCTCTGTGCGCCGGTCCAATCGGAGCTTGCCATCGACGATCGAGAGCCGCAGTGGCTCATGGGTTCTGACGTTCCGGTAGAGCCCCTCCCGCGAGGCGAGCGCGCTCTGTGAAAGCTGCACGGTGCGTGGTGGCGTGGCCTCCGGCGCGTGGCCGTCCAGGAAGACGTTCGCCGTTCGGCGAGCGAGCGCGGTCGCATCCACGTTCGTGGTGTTGCAGAGGAGCGCGACGGAAAGTCCCTGCTTCGGGTACCGCGTGAGGTAGGCACGATACCCTGCTGTGGCGCCGCCGTGGCTCACCTCGGGCACTGACCTGTAGGTGCCGATCACAAGGCCGGCGGCGTAGCCGATCTGCCGACCGTTGCTGAGCTGGCCCTGCCGGTGCAGCTCCTTCAGCAGGGCGGGTCCGCCCACGGTGCCTCGCTCCAGATTCTCGTTCCAGATCAGCAGGTCGCCCACGGTGGTCAGGAGACCTCCGTTGCCGTGTACGTTCTCGAAGGGCATCAGGATGTGGAATGCTCCCTCACGAGGTGTGTAGGCGGTAGCGCGGCCCTTCACGATTCGCGTGAAGTCGTCGCGCCATTGCGTCTGGTGCATCCCCAGCGGCTTGAAGATGTGCTGGCGGCTGAATTCGGCGAAGGGCTGGCCGCTCACACGCGCCACGATGATCGCCAGCAGGTTGTACCCGGAGTTGGTGTACGAATACTCTGCCCCCGGTGCGTAGTTGAGGGAGCGCTGGCGGCTGACCACGTCCAGCACGTGCTCATGGGTGTAGGTGCGGGAGGTGCGGGGCCAGCCGGCCGCCCCCACGACGGTGCCCCAGTCGCGCAGCCCGCTCGTGTGGTGGATCAGGTGACGGATCGTGACCGGCGCCTCGTAGGCGGGAAGCTCGGGCACGTGCTTTCGCACGTCATCGTCGAGAGAAAGCTTCCCCTGCTGGGCGAGGAGGACGACCGCGCCGGCCGTGAACTGTTTGGAGACGGAGCCCGCCTCGAAGATGGTAGCCGGCGTGTTCGACGCCGCGTGCTCCAGGTCTGCCATGCCATAGGCACGGGAAAGAACCGGGCGCCCCTGCCGGGCAACCCCGACCGCGCACCCGGGCGACGTCGGCGAGCTCCACCGGGCGAAGATGCTGTCCACCCTTGCTGTGTGGACATTCGCGCCTGTGGGAGCGTCCTGTGCGATGGCGGTGCCTGCCAGGACGAGCAGAGAAAGCAGCGCGGGAACGATGCGTAGGCGCATCATGGCGTCTTGTTGAGGTTGGGGACCATAGTCTTTATGGGCACAGAGCTTTCGCCATCCGTTCCATGTGTGCCCTGTAAGTGCAGTTAATATCCCCGCACCGCACCGTTGTGGCGCGGGTCGGCGACCCCGATCCAGCGGCCATCGCGGCGTACGATCATGTAAAGCCGTGCGTAGCCGAACGATTCCGAGGTGGGCTCGTAGCCCATGGCTCGCACCTGCCCCAGCAGCTGCGCATCGAACCCGTTCTCCAGCTGAACCTGCCTCCCGGCGGCGGATGGAAAGATGCGAGGCATGCGCAGGGCCTCCAGCGGGTCCAGGCCGTAGTCGAGGACGTACACCATGTTCTGCACGATCTCGGTGGGTATTCGCCCACCCCCGGGTGCCCCGACCACCATTGCCACCCGGCCATTCTTGAGCACGATGGTTGGCGAAATGGTCGATTTCCGGATCATGTACGGGTGACGGCCCCGCAGCTGCGCCTCCCTGGCGGAGCTGGGCCGTGAAACGTCGATTCCCGAGTCGTTAAGGAAGAAGCCGGCTACCCAGCTACCCACGCCGAAGGTGGAGCTGTTGGTCTGGGTAAGAGCCACTGCATTTCCCTGCGGATCGACCACCGAAAGGTGGGTGGTTTCCCCACCCGTCGGGGGTGAATCGAACTCGGGCGCGACCGAAGTAAACTCCGCGGTGCGGATTGGAGACGTCGAGCCGTACGGCTCGTACCGCCGGCATGCGGGGGTGAGTGGGGTTTGCTCGAAGGCGGTGGGATCGCCGGGCTCGACCTTTTCCGCCACCTGGCCAGTGCCCACTGCCCTGCGTCGCTGGCCTGCGAAGGCATCCGACGTCACACCGGCGGCAGGGACTGTCGTCCAGTTGGGATCGCCGATGTGACGGCTGTCCGCCAATCCCACCCGCAGGGCGGAGGTCAGCACGTCGAAGGCCCGCGCCGACTGCGTCGGCAGGCCGAGCGCGGGCAGATCGTATCCCTCCAGCAGGTTGAGCGTTTGGAGGATCTGCATCCCCGTTTGTGGTGGTGGCGCGGACAGCACCGTCCAGCCGCGGTACTCTCCACACAGGGGCCGCTTCCACTGCGGAGTGTAGGCAGCCAGATCAGCGAACGTCACTGGGTGTCCTCCCTGGTTCAACGCCCGCACGAAAGCCCGCGCAACTTCGCCCTGGTAGAACCCGTCGCGGCCCTGCTCCGCCACCCTGCGAAGCGTAGCGGCAAGCTCCGGATTGCGGAGCAAGTCCCCGGGCCGCAGGGGCCGTCCCCCGGGGAGCAAAACTCTCCGGGACTCGGGGTAGCGGACCAGCTTCGCCGAGTCCTGCGCGATCATCTGCGCCAGGATCTGGTTGACCGGAAAACCTTCCTCCGCCAGTCGAATGGCGGGCGCAAGCACCTCGCCTCTTGGCAGCTTCCCGAAGCGCTGATGCGCATCCAGAAGGCCGGCTACGTACCCCGGAATGCCGACGATGCGCAGATCCCCTCGCCTGGTGCTATCGGCGGGTGCGACGCCCCGGAAGGATTCGGGACGGGTAGCCGGATAAAAGTCGATGTACTCGGTGCGCTGCTGATCCTGCAGCCAGATCAGCATTCCGCCGCCCCCACCGATCCCGGACATCTGCGGCTCGCCGACACTGACCGTGAATGCGGTGGCCACCGCGGCATCCACCGCGTTCCCGCCGCGGCGGAGAATTTCCTCGCCAGCTTCACTCGCCCGTGGGTGCGCGGCGCTCACCACGGCGTGCCGCGCAACCAGCCGCTTCCCCAGGTCGGGTGCCGGAGTGGCGGGCGGGCTGGAAACCGGTGCCGAGCATCCGGCTACCAGCGGGAAAGTCCACGCCGCCCATCGCATAGCGATGCCCATTCCCGTACCCACGCTTAGCGTGAGGGAGCCCTTGCCGACGGTCGCAGCGTACGCTCGAAGAATGCCCAGGTGCGATTCCAGGAGTCGATCTGCTCGGGCGAGTCGTCGCGCTCCAGCGTTTCCCGGTTGACACGGCGGCTGAAGGTGTGGCCGCCGCTTGCCGGGCCGGGCGTGGGGTTCCAGTAGATCCTGGTTTCGGCAAGCTGCGGCTTGCGGGCGATCAGCGCGTCGACGAGCGGCCGTGCTTCCTCGAAGTTCACATCCGTGTCGTTGGTGGCCACATGCACCAGGAGGGGGACGCGCAGGCTGTCCACATGGTAATACGGCGAGCGCCGCACGTACTCTTCGCGGTTTTCGAAGGGGAGCCCCCGTAGCCCTGCCTGGGTGGCGAAGCTGCGCTGGTAGCCGGGGCCCTTGTAGGAAAGGCGGAAGATCAGGTTGGTCACCGGCACGATGGCCGCCGCTGACTTGAAGGGCGTAGCTCCACGAAACACCAGATGGGCGGCGATGAAGCCGCCGTGGCTCCATCCCATCACCCCAACGCGCTCCGGGTCCACATACGGCAGCGTCTTCAGGTAGTCGTACGCGGTCAGGGCGTCGTCCACCTCCTTGCCGCCGTAGTCGATGGCGTTGTAGAGGGCAGGGCCGTAGCCGGTACTGCCCCGGTACTCGGGAGCCACGATGACGTAGCCCTTTGCTACCGCCTCTTTGATGAAAGGCAGGTAATTCTGGTCCCAGCTGCCGTGCACACCACCGTGCACCCACACCATGGCGGCATGGCCGCGGCTGCCGCGCTTCTGGAGGGGAGCGAATAGGTACACCGGAATCTCCATTCCATCCACCGCACTCTTGTACGTCGTTTTCCGGTACTCCATCACGCCCCGGCTGCGTGCCGCGAAGATGCTGTCGGTGCGTGCCTTGCCGGCGATCTGCTGCGCGAAGTCCGCCTGGGGATGATCCTCCGGCTGGTTGCTGACGTACAGCAGTGCGGCCCGGGCGGAGTCCATCGGTACCACCTGGCGTGCCGGCGCGGCCTGAGTGGCCGCTGGCGCCGCAGGGATCACTTGCAGCAACAACCCCAATCCACCTCGGAGCAGGCGGAGAGCCAGCCCCTGAAGTTCGGTCTGCATGTTTTGCTTCGGAGTGTAAGGGTTAGGTAAAGCGACTACCGGCCCATGCCAGCGTCGGCGAGCACAAGCAGCAGGGCATTCTGTGGATGGCGAGGTGTCCCTGATCGTCGAGCCACCACTCGCTCAGCGCGTGCGCGTCTCTCCCTGCCCGCCACGGCCGATCGTGACTGCCGGGACACCCAGGGAGAGGAGATTGGAGTTGGTGGAGCCGCTCCCCAGCTCAGGCTTTCCGCCCAGGTGTGCGATGACGGCCCGTGTGCGCTGCACCAGCGGCGCCTGCGGATCCACCTTGCCGGAGGGCCGGTTGCCCACCATCTCTATGGCGACCGTGAGAGGGGATCGTCCCGCCGCAGAATGGCGTTCTGTTCACGCAATGCCTGCTGGGCTGCCTCCTGGAGAATCTTGTCGATGGCCTGCAGACTGGCATCGCTCTCTGAACGCATATCGACTTCCATCCACGCCTCGAACGCGACTGAATTCACGGAGGTTCCCCCGCCGATGCGGCCCACATTGTAGGTGGTGCGCGGCCCGGTCTTGGTAAACTGGTCCGCCCGCTCGTCGAACAGCCGGATGGCGCGACCGAGGGCGTGGACCGGATTGGCGGTGCCGAAAGCCCCCAGGAATGTCCACCGGGCCCCTTGTAGGTGACTTTGTAGCGGTGGGAGCCGATACCCTCTACCGCCACGCGCGCATGGTCGCCGCCATCAACGGCAATGTAGGAATCGATCTTCCGGAGCGCCCTTGCGGAAGGTACTTCACTCCACGGAGGTCGCCGAGGCCCTCCTCGCCCACCGTACCGATAAAAAAGCACATCCGCCTGGGTACGGATTTGCGCCTCATTCATCGCCCGCAAGCTTTCGAGCACCACCACCAGACCACGAGTGTCGTCCCCGATTCGGGGGCAACCAGGGTGTCGCCGCGAACCTTGACGGTCACGTCGGTGCCTTTCGGAAAAACCGTATCCAGATGACCCTCGATGACCACGGTGCGACCGCCGCCCGTACCCTTCCGCAGCCCGATGGCATTCCCAACCGAATCGATCCACACCGAGTCGGCTCCACCCTCGCGCAGCATTTGGAGGAAGCGACGGGCACGCACTCTTCCTTGAAGGGCGGTGCGGGGATTTGTGTGAGCTCCATCAGGTCGCGGGTGGCTCGCGCCTTGTTGCGCTCGATGCTCACCAGAGCGCGGCGAACCCTGGAATCCCTGAGCGAGGCGCCGGATCTCGGCGCAGTAACGATTCTCCCGTGGGTTGCACTCAGCAGCATCCGAAGGGGCAGCAGACGCAAGGGCGAACGCGACGGTGGTGAGTACCAGGGCATGTTCGTTTAATCAGAGAAGGGTGACCACGACGCAGCACGCGTCCCGGGCGGACATCCATGAAACGCCCGTCATCTACGACCACAACTCCATTGACGAGCACATAAAGAATTCCCCGCGGATACTGATGCGGCTCCTCGAAAGTAGCCCGGTCGGCTACCGCTGCCGAGTCGAACACCACGAGGTCCGCGAACCAACCTTCGGCGATTCGGCCCCGGTCTTTCAGGCTGAGCCGCGCAGCTGGCATTCCAGTCATCTTGTGCACGGCTGCGGGGAGGTGAGCACCCCGCGCTCCCGCACATACACGGCGAGAACCCCGGGGAAAGGTGCCATACCAGCGCGGGTGCGGATGGCCATCCCCCGGCTGCGTGAGACGCCCGTCCGACGCGATCATCGTCTGAGGATGACGCATGATGCGATCGACATCACCATCATCGAGAACGTGATAAATTGCCGAGGTGCCGCCGCGGCGCACCGCCTCGATCACCAGCTCGGCACCCTGGGCCGGTGTGGGCGACAGTCCGCGCAGGGTCGCCCAGTCGTGGAGGGTTTTGCCTTCCAGCTCGCGCATCCAGGGAACGCGCGCAAGCTGGACGCGACGCAGGTCGCCGCCGCCGCGGTCGTTGAGGATGTTGAAGACGATCCCGCGCACGATGCTGTCGCGCGCAGCGCGGGAGTACGAAGGCGCCGCTCGAATGCAGAGTCTCCATTCGCCATCGCCCAGGCGGGGACCAGCACCCCGATTCCCGTGTAGGTGGCGGTGTACGGATACTGATCCGCAACAACGTCCACGCCCGCCGCCCGTGCGGAGTCCACCATGGCCAGCGTACGCCGGCTCGCACCCCACATAGGCTGGCCCACGACCTTGTGGTGCGTGAGTACAACCGGAATGCGAGCCTCCCGCCCAATCCGGATCGCCTCGGCGACGCTTTCGATCAGCCCCAACCCTTCCTCGCGCAGGTGCGAGGTGTAGATCCCTCCCGAGTCCGCGGCCGCGCGGGCGAGCGTACCACCATCATCGGTCCGGGAGTACGCGCCGGGCAGGTACTTCAGGCCGGTGGAGAGACCCCACGCACCCTCCCCCATCGCCTGAGCCACCATTCCACGCATCCGCTGCAACTCCTCGGGCGTTGGGGTGCGGTCCGCCATCTCCATCACCCGCTCGCGGATGGTGTTGTGCCCTACCAGGAAGGCAACGTTCATCCCGAGCCGCGCCGCCTGCGTGGAGTCCAGGTAGGAGCGGAGCGGCCAGGGCGAGCCGCCGTCCGGGCCGCCAAGAGCGGTGGTGACCCCCTGCCGCACCAGGCTTTCGGCGCCGGGAAGGCGGAGCAGCGGGTCCAGGTGCGCGTGCAGGTCGATGAAGCCGGGAGCGACGATCTTGCCGGAGGCATCAATTACGCGCGCGGCACTGCCGGCGGGGAGTGGTTCGCGGGAAACGCGCACGATGCGATCGCCCCGGATCGCTACATCTGCACGGAAACCGGGAGCGCCGGTGCCGTCGAGCACCGTCCCGCCGGTGATCAGCAGGTCGTAGTGCTCGCCGCCCTGGCTTCCCGCCACGAGCCGCTGAAGTGCACGCTCCGAGGAGCAGTGCCAGACCGACAAGAACGTTCTTGGACAACCCCGTCATTCGTTCACTTGCTTCCGTATGCGGAACCATCCCGGCGCCCATACTCCACTCACCTGTTTGCCCACCTGAGAGCCAAAGTTGCTCGCCTGCGACGACATCGAATCGGTAGTGTACCCCAGCCCATACCCGTGACAGCGACGCCTCATAGGCCTTGTCGTGGTACGTTTTGGCGGCGTCCGGGAGGAGCTCGGCCATGATCTCCGCGGCTGCGGCGGAGATCGTCGAGTGGCCCGATGGATAGCTGGGGAACGGTGGCGTAGCAAACACGGTTGCGATCTGCGGATCAGCCGTGATCGGCCGTGCCAGCCAGTAGTGGAACTTCGCGTCCCAGCAGGCAAGGAATGCGTCGTACATGGCGACACTCAGCAGCGCCTGCGCGCGCGCGGCACGCAGCGCGGACCAGCCGCGCCTGGAGATCTCCTCCGCCAGAAACAGCTCCCAGCGCGTGGAAGGAGCATCCGTTGCCCAGAAGCGAGCTATGTCTGCCTGCTGCGCGGTACGTGACGTACCCAGGCGCCGCAATTCGTTCAGGTCAGTAGCAAAGCTTCCGAGCCCAATGCCGGAGGCGGTCTGGGCCGGAAAGCATCGACTCGCTGCAAAACCCAGGGCGCCACGTACCGGCGAGCGGGTCGAAAGGGCTGCTCACCCGGCGTGGTGGTGTCGGTCGCCACAGGTTCTCGCCCTGCGGCACGCTCCCCGTCCAAACCGCATCAGACCCGTCCGCCATCGCGCGCTGGATCCTCGCTCCGCTACCGCACGACCAAGCGCCAGCCCCGCTTCCACGTCGCTGCGATAGGCAACTCCGGCCGCGATGCGCGACTCCGCCGCGCGCCGGGCGTCGGCCTGGAATTGGGCCGTGTCTTCCTGGGGAATGCATAGGTCAGGATGGCGGCCGCGGCACTGGCCGCCGCCGCGTGTTCGGAAGGGTAGCTCGGCACCCCGGCCACCGCGACTGGCCCGGACGCGCCTGTCCGTGGCGAAGGGAGGGCGCTGATAGGTGTACTTCGCGTCCCAGGTAGCGACCAGCGCATCGTACTGCGCCACATGCAGCAGGGCCATGATGCGCGCGGCACGCGCCGGTGTAGCGATGCGCACGTCCGGGAGCAGCGGCCAGTAAAATTCCAGCAGGTCCAGCGTTTGGTGCGTCCACGGCAGCGACGGCGCACCGTCCCAGCGCGAACTTCCGTCTCCCACCCTGGCGCACTCTGCAGCCGGACGATCTCTTCGATCTCGATCCGTGCCTGCTCTGAACTCGCGGTTGGCGGCGGTGGGCGAGCACGCTGCCGTCCTGCAACACCCACGTCGCCCAGCGCGCAGGGTCGTCCTGGACCGGGAGCGTGGGACCGTCGGAGCAGGCGGCGCAGGCGAGCAGCACCAGCAGCCAGATGCTGAATGGGCGCGCTTTCATCGAATGGTGGCTACTCCGCGCGGCAGAGCCTCGCGGAAGGTGATCGACTGTGCCGTTCCCGGTCGGCCATCGCCGAAGGGATCTCGATACGGCTGGAGCAGGAACGGACGCTCGCTCCCGATTGGCTCGCCACGATCACGGCTGGGTTCGATTGTAATCACATGCGACCACCGGGCGGCGCCGCTTGCGTCCTTTTCCTGCAAGTTAATTGGTAGGGACAGGTTGCCTGGTACGGGGTAGCCGAGGGGATTTGAGATCCAGTCATCGCCTGGGTATTCCTCCTCACCCGCGGTGGCGAAGTCGAGTACACCTGAAAAAGGACCCCAGCCGGTGTCGTCGCGGGAGTTGACGACACCGGCACCGTCCGGGCGGAACTTGCCGTAGGAAAGCCAGACCGCGCCGGAGGTTACGATGTCGCGCACCGCCCACCCCTCGTATACCCAGCCCTCCGCCAGCTGGGTCAAACGCACCCAGTGATCGTTTTGCTCGGTCTGGCGGGGTGCGGGATTGAAGAGCCAGATCCCCGCGTGCTCGTTGGAAGGGTACCCGGAGACGTGGTTGTCACTGGGCGTGAACATGGTGAACTGACCGGGCCGGGCCCGCAGCGGCAGATCGCCGGCCGTCACCGCTCCGACCACCGACAACTCGGCACTCCTGCCGCGAAAGGTTCCCCGAGCAGGCGCTGACTGGAGATGGCAGGATCCCGGTCGTCCGACGGCTCCACGGAAACGACGAAGGCGATAGCATCGGATACCGGTAATGGCACCTCCGCACGCCCGCTCGCGTCCGGCAGGATCGCGCCCGCGGCGTGCCCCAGCACGCCCACTATCCAGGCCCAGTACGTTCCTTCATGGAGTGGGTCCAGCACGCGAAGATCACTGAACGTCAGCTCGACCCGTGCTCCTGCGGGGTGAGCGGTGGTCCGGCATCGCCTCCGCACCCCGCCACCACAATTACAAGAAGAGTTAGTGCAGCCGCACGCATAATCAACTCGCCCCGCGCGGCTCAGTTGGGAATGTTGGGATTGGAACGCCGCTCGTTCTCGCTGATCGGGATGCACTGATCGCGCGTTCCCAGGTCGCGAGCCGAGGATCGCCTGGCTCCTGCATGAACTGCCGCAGGTTCTCGGCATACCAGCGGCGCAGGTCCCAGAAGCGGCGGGCCTCGATCCAGAGCACGGCGCCCCGCTCTCTTTGCAGCGTGCGCCATGCTTGGTCGCGGTCATGGTCGTGGAGAGTGCCGGCAGGCCATGGAAGGCGCGCTGTGCGTTGATGAGCTGGAAGGCCGCTGGAATGTCGCCTTTACGCAGCGCGACCTCGGCCCGGATCATCAGCATTTCCGTGCCTTTGGTGAGCGGGATGTCCGCGTCCAGCGTGCGATACTTGGCCTGCCGGAAAAATGGTGTCCGGCCGTCCTGGCCGGCTGGATACCGCCGCTGGAAGTGCGGATGGTGTCCCACGGCGTGCGCGGGTCGAACCGTGTCCGCGCCCATTGCGTGTTGAACACGGTGTACTCGCGCCGGTTGTACGTCTCCGTGACGAGCTGGTTGTTCTGCCGGGTGGTCGTCAACGACATCGCGGCATTGAACACGAAGGAGGTCGGCACCTGGGCCGCGTCGGCGGCAGCACCATCCAGATCGCCGAGAGCCAGCCGGACCGCGGCTCGCCCACCCAGGGCGGCGCGCCGGAGCGCGTCCGTCTGCGTGTTGCGCAGCGCCTCGGTAAATTGCGCTTCCGCGCGCCGGAAGTGCTCCTTGTGATCCATGGGCGCGCCGCCATCAAAGACGGCGAAGCACATGTTCTCACCCAGCATCCGGTTCGGAGAAACCGGCAAACAGGTAGGCACGGGCTGTCAGGGGGTTGCCCTCGAACTGGTAGTCCGGGATGGTTTTCATCCGCTCCAGCCCATTCTCTGCCACGAAGCGAGGCTCGCTGCAGGTTGGCCCACAGGCCGTTCACGTCCTCGGCTCGGATCACGCCGCGGTTCCACAACCTTCAGCCGTGTAGCTGCCGCTGTGGAAAAGGTCGTCGGACATGACGGAGTTCGCCTGAACCAGCTCGCGAAGAGCCAGCGACAGGTCCCCGGACATCCCGGTTACCAGGCCGGGAACCGACGCAGCCGTGTTGAGCTGCGCGTCGGGAATGGGGCCCGGGGTTTTCGACGTCGAGCAATCCCTTGGTCGCTTCGCACCCGCTCAGCACGAGTGCGGTGGCGAGCAGAGAGAGAGCAATGTTGCTGCGGTTGTTATGCATCGTCAGTGTCCTTGCTGCGTTAAAAGCTGACCCGGAAGGACGCCAGGAACGTCCGAACCGGCGGCAGGTTGTAGTATTCGCGACGACCGAACCGATTGTCGCGGCTGTCGGTCGACTCCGGATCAATACCATCGTAGTCGGTGGAGGTGAACAGGTTGCGGCCGGCCAGGGTCAAGCTCGCCGTTCGGCCCGCCGGGATGAAACGGGTCGGAACCGCGTAGGTGAGTGACACCGACCTCAGCTTGAAGAAGTCGGAGGGCTGCGTCCAGTAGTCCGCGTCCTGTTTGGTGCGATCGATGGCGCATTTGGCGCGCTCCAGCGCGGTCACACCCGCCAAGATGGTTGCCGCATTTCCTGGATCCTTGGCCGCGGAGAACAGTTTGCCCTGCACATCCTGACACGGCCTCCAGACGCCACGCAGCGCATTCTGGTAACCAACCCAGTTGGCGAGGTATGCGCCCTGTTGGAACTCCCCAAGCACGTCCAGCGACAGGTCACGCACGACGGTCAGCGTGGAGCCCAGTCCGATGATTCGGGTTGGGTACGAGGGCCCGATATAGGTGTTTGCCTCGATGATCGGCTCAGCGATATCGTCCGGGTTGGTGATCTTGCGGCCGAAGTACGACGGAACCGGGAAGCCTTCTTTCACAAAGTTGCGCACGCCGATGCTGATTTCCTGTCCGCCCAGATCCAGCGCTTCGCTGTTGACCGTGGACAGATTCACGCGAGCGCGCCAGTCCAGGGCTGGCGTTGCCAGCAGCCCTGCATCTACGCGCAGCTCGATGCCCTGGTTGCGCAGTTCACCCGCGTTTCGCAGCTGCGGATCCGAAAAGCCGAGCGAAGGTGGCTCGCGCACCGGAATCAGCGCCTCCCGGGTGACGGCCCGATAGGCGGTGAAATCCACGGCGAGGCGCCCATTGAAAGCGTTGGCCTCGAACCCTGCTTCGTACTCGCGGGTGCGCTCCGGACCGAGATCCGGATTGCCGATCTGATTCGGCGTAACTCCGGGCTGCGCCTCATCAGCCACGATCGGCGTGTAAGTGCGCTCGGCGTCGAATGCCCCCGGCGCCTTGCCCGACTCGCCTACGGCCGCCCGCAGCTTGAATGTTTCAATGGCAGTGGGCCAGAAATCGTGGTCCGACAGCACGTAGGAGGCACTCAGCTTCGGGTAGGGCTGCAAGCCGAAGCCCTCGCCAAACGCACTGTTGCCGTCCACGCGCAAGCCGGCGGTGACGAACAAACGATCACCGACCCCGATCAGTTCTTGCAGAAACAAGCCGGCGTTCACAACGCGGAGACGCTCATCCTGATCGATCTGGCGACGCCCTCCGGAAGTGATGGTCGGTTCGGCGGAACCCGCGAAGTCGCGGCTCAGCAGCTCGATCTCGCGGCGGTGATCATTGAAGATCTGACCACCCCAGGAGAAGGTGGAGGTCACGTTGCTCCCGAATTCGTTGCGAAACGAGCCCGCGTAATCAAAGGAAACCAGCGTGCGGGTCCACTCCTCGTCAAACAGCTCTCCCAGAGGGGTGCGCAGAAAGCCCACCGGGTTCAGATTCGAGATCTGCGCTGCGTTGTAATCGTACCCGAGTGTGAGGCGGTTGTTGAGCCGTTCGCCGGGGTTGTGCGCGATTGTGAACCCGGTCGTGAAGTGGTCGTTTCGGGTGAAGTTCTGCGTGGTAAGGATGTCCCCGTTCAGCACGCACACCACAGTGGTGACATCGCAGGTGCCGCCGCGGAAATTGGTGTTCGGCCCCCGGCTCACGTTGAGCAGGAAACCACTCGCGTTGTTGCCGTCCGGCACCCACTGCGTGTTCCGCCGGGCATACGAGTTGTTCATCGTAATGTCCAGGGTGCGGCTCGGGCGGAAGGTGAAGTTTCCACGAAACCCGCCACTGCGGGAGTTGCCTGACGCGATCACGCCGTGCTCGTCGTCGTAGTTGCCGGACAGGAAGTAGGACATCTGCTCCGCGCCACCGCGAACCGAAAGGGAGTAGCGCCCGATGGAGCCTCGTTCAAGCCAGTTGCCATCGGCGGGACAGCTGGCGTCCTGAAAGCGTACGGTGTCCGGGCGGACCCGAGTAGGAGTGAAATCGATCCCGTAGAGGTCGTCTCCCCGGCACCGGTTGAGAAACGAGCCGGTGGGATCCTCCTGGGGTCCAACATGCCCCAGGGCGTGGAAGCCCTGGCCGATCTCAGCCGTCCATTGCGGCGCTCGGCTGCTCCCTCTCTTGGTGAAGATCTGTATCACTCCTCCGGACGCTTCCGTGCCGTACAACGTGGTCGCCGCGGCGCCCTTGATCACCTCGACCCGCTCAATGTCTTCCGGATTGATGTCGTTCAGCGGCGAAATGAACTGCCGGGAAGCGACGTTGGTCGGAGAGCCGCCGCTGAAGATCCGCACCCCGTCGACGTAAAAGATCGGATCATTGCCCTGACTGATGCTGTTGTTCCCGCGGAGTCGCACGGTGCCACCGGCTCCAGGCTGTCCGGAGTTCGAAAGCACGGTAACTCCCGGTGTGCGCCCCTGCAGGATCTCCTGCGCATTGCGAGCCGGTAGGGTTTCGATGGTTGCTGAGCTGATCGCTTCAATGGAGTTCCCCACTTCCCGGCGACGCGCCTGCCCCGCGGTGCCGGTAACCACGATTTCGTCCAGGGCGGTTGCCGTTTCAGTGAGTGTGAAGTTGGCCGTCGCTGTTTCGCCGGCCCCAACTGTCACGGTGCGTTCACTGGGGCTCCGCCCCACCAGCTCGGCGCGCACGGTGCGTGCTCCCGGCGCGATCCCGTTCAGCACGTACTCGCCCGACGCATTGGTTTGGGCCCGCGCGGGGGTTCCGGGAACGGAAATCTGTACTCCCGCCAGCGGCCGCTGAGTTGGACCATTCGTTACACGGCCTCGAATCGAGCCGGTGGTCTGTGCAGACACGGTTGCTGTGCCGGCTAACAGCGTCGCCAGGACTGCCGATAGCCTGAAAAGCCGATGCACTAACATCCCGAATTTCATTGCTTTCCTCCTGGAGAGTGGCATCCGTGAGATCAACGCGAGAGTGGAGCATTGCGCTGGTGCGCCTGGATCGTTACGCTGTTCCATAATACGGAACACAGTTCCTCTTTACTGAACTATAGCACTCGCAGATGCTGCTGCACAAGGTCATGCGTGTACTCCGCCTGTTTACACTGGACCGCAAAGAATTGGCTGTAACCGAAGTTGCAAACTTGCTCGAATGGCCGAAGAGCACCACGTCCCGTTCGCTCAGCGCAATGGAGGCGGCGGGCTTTCTGGATCGCTCAGTGGAATCAGGCCGTTACCGGGTATCCATGCAGCTGGCCGCTGTCGGAGAAATGGCGAAGCAGGCGACGTCATTGCAGCAGATGGCGCGCCCTGCCCTCGAGCGGCTTACCGCCGCGACCGGCGAAACCTCCAACCTGGTGGTACTGGTGGATTCGGAGGGTGTGAACGTGGAGGCGATCGAAAGTCCGCAGCC
>JAUJOM010000038.1:0-7903 GCA_030447645.1 Longimicrobiaceae bacterium
GCGGATCGGGAATCGAACCGGCATGCATTGGGGTGCCTTGGACACCGACATGGTACCTGGACTTGCACTGCCGGAGTATGCGGCGGTGCACGCGCTGCGTCACCTCGGTCCGCTTGGGATGGCGGAAACGGCGCTCCGCGACCTCCGGCTCGAAGTTGCAATTGGCCATGAGGAACGCGAGTGGGCAGACCGCGTTTGGAACGAGCTTGGTTTGACGGGTGAGCGGTCAGTGGTTGTGGTCTCGCCGGTCAGCAAGCTGGCGTTCAAGCAGTGGGGTGCCGACCGGTGGGCCGCCGTCGCGGACGCGCTACAGGGCGCGGGGCACCGTGTTCTGCTTACGCACGGGCCGGATGAGCGCGATCAGGTGGAGGCTGTTGCGGCACGGATGCGGACGCAGCCCGCCTGGGGCCATCGTCCGACCACGATCAAGCAGCTGGCCGCGCTGTACGAGCGCTGCGTGCTCTGGGTGGGCAACGACGGTGGGGCGAAGCATGTCGCCGCTGCTGCCGGGACAGCGACGGTCGCGGTTCACCGCTGGACCACCGGTGCCCAGTTCACCGACACGTCGCCTGGCTCGCCGCACCGCTACGTGGAGCGCGCTCCACCTCAGGGGTGTGATCGAGTGTGCAGTGCGTGCTCCCATCAGGCGTGCCTGGTGGAGCTTCCGGTGGGCGACGTGTTGACGAGCATTCGCGAAGTGCTCCCCGCTGCCGACCCGGCCCATGGCTCCTAAACCCAATCGGCCGACGCTTTCGGCACTGATGATCACGCTGGACGCCGAGCGGTTACTCGAGGAACTCTCGCCTCCCCGGCCAAGTGAGCCGTAGTCCGCCCCCGTCTGCGAAGCGGATCTTGTTGATCCAACTCGTCAAGATGGGGGACGTGCTCCTTTGCACGCCAGCAGTCCGTGCTGCTCGCTCGGCTTTCCCGGATGCGTGGATCGAGTTCCTGACCGACCCGGTTGGGGCGGATGCTCTCACCGGCAATCCGCACCTGGACGAGATCGTGGTTTATCGGCGGGGCGCTCGCCATGAATGGCCGCTGCTCCGCGAGGTGCGAAAGCGGCGCTATGATATCGTAGCGGACTTCCACTCGGTGCCGCGTACCGCTCGCGTGGTGCTCGCTACGGGTGCGCCGAGGCGGGTCGGCATTCGAGGCCGGGGACCTCGGAACCTCGCCTACACGGACTTGGTGCCCAAGGTACGCGAGTCGGTTTACATCCCGAGACATAAGCTGGGAGTGCTTCGCCCGCTGGGAGTGAATACCGGGTCCATTGTCGATCTTACTCTGGAGATCGTCGTCGGACCGGCGGAGCGGGAGTTCGCCGACGAGTTCTGGCGGAAGCACGGACTTGATGATTCGCAACCGGTAATGGCGGTTTCCCCGGTAAGCCATGAAGCTCGCAAGCAGTGGGGCGCTGAGCGTTGGGCCGCGGTGGCGGATGGCCTGGTGAACGCCGGCGCGCGCGTCCTGATCACCAGCGGACCCGGAGAGAGGGAGCAGGCCGCTGCGGTAGCCGAACGGATGCGAGCGGCTGCGGTTTGGGACTATGGCCGGACGACGGTTCGCGAGTTGGCCGCACTGTACCAACGGTGCGTCCTCTGGGTGGGCAACGACGGTGGCCCCAAGCACGTGGCGGCAGCGGCGGGAGTCCCCACGCTGACGGTGATTCGCTATCCTCTGGGCCCGATCTGGACCGACGGCACGGCTATCGTGCCGCACCGCTATGTGCAACGCTCCCCTGCGGGCGTCACCGAAGATGTGCTCATGACGCCGCAACTTGAGGCTCTTAGCCTGCAGGCGGTACAGCCAGGCGAGGTGGCCCAGGCCGCGATCGCAATGCTGCGTGACCGGCTGGCGTCTGCGTGAGTCTGGGATAGGCATTCAGATGGCGTGTAGTGCAAGGCTACGTAAAGAACAGTGCACGTGAGCACGGGGGCAAAGTTGCGTCTGGTGTGGAGCAGTGCATCGCCCAGTTGGGGCGGGGAGGAAATGATGGCGGCGACACTTATGCGCGGCCTCGAGAGTCGCGGGCACGAGGTCACGCTCTTCTGCCGCCCGAGGGCTCCTCTCCACCAGCACATGCAGGGAGTGGTGCAATGCGAGCCTTTCATTGGCGGCTTCGATTTCAACCCACGTATGCTGGAGCTTCGTACCAGGATGGGGGATGCCGGTCGAGCAAAAGTCGCACGATGCTATACCCTGGAGCGGATCCTGGATGCCCATGAAGCTCTGCTGGACAGGATAACTTCGAGGCAGCTATGACTCGGTCGGCGTGGGTGCATCGGGCGGAGTACGGGCTGGTCCTTCTGCTGGAGGCGCTGGTAAACTCCCTTCCGCGTGGGTCTGCCGACGGGCTGGGGCAACGAGCGGGCACGTTGGTCCATGCTCCTCTCGGCCTCCGCCGTGACACGGTCATGTCCAATCTCCGGGCCGCCTTTCCTGATGCCTCGGAAGCGTGGGTACAGCGCACCACTCGCGCAGCGTACCAGCACCTGGGGCGCGAAGCCGCCGCCACGCTGCGCCTTGCCGGGCTTGATGCGGCGGCAATCCGAGCGTGCACCCGGCTTGCCGGCTGGGATCAATTCGAGGCGGGTCTGGCGGAAGGGCGCGGAGCCCTGCTTGTGACCGGCCATTTCGGCAACTGGGAGATGGCTGCCGCTTCGGTCGCGGCGCGCGGGATTCCGATCGAGGCCCTGGTCAAGCGGCAAACCAATCGCCGGGTGGATGCACGATTCGAAAGCACCCGCGGTCGGCTGGGTGTACAAACCATTGATCTCGACCAAGCGCCGCGGAGGGTACCCCGGGCCCTTCGTGCTGGTCGGGTGATCGGTGTCGTGGCTGACCAGGATGCCGGTGAAGGGGGCGTTTTGGTCCCGTTCTTTGGCCGAACCGCCTCCGCGCACCGCGGTCCCGCCCTGTTCGCCCTCCGGCTCGGGACGCCGGTCTTTGCCAGTGCGATGTACCGCCTGCCTGGTCCCGAGCTCGCCTACAAGGGGACGATGGAGCGTATCCAGGTGGAGCGGACGGGAGATCTGGAAGCGGATGTCCGGCGTCTGACAGCGGAGCTCGCAGCCCGCCTGGAGGCGGCGATTCGCACCGCGCCCGAGCAGTATTTCTGGTTCCACCGCCGCTGGAAAAGCTCGCCGTCCGAGGAACTTGCTTTAGCCGTGACGAGTACGACGTCCCTGTGATCTACATCTGCATTCCTGCCCACAATGAGGCACAGACCGTAGGCGTCCTGCTGTGGAAGCTTCGGCGCGTTATGGAGGAGTTTCCGCGGGAGTACCACGTGCTGGTGCTGGATGACGGGAGCACCGACGACACCCCCGACGTGGTTGAGCCGTACACCCAAGTGCTTCCCTGCACTCTGCTGCGGGAAAAGTACGCCCGCGGGTATGCAGCGGCCACCGAGCGTCTGCTCCGGGAGGCGGTTCGGCGCTCAGAGCAGCCGCGGCGCGATGCGGTGGTCCTGATGCAGGCCGACTTCAGCGATTCGCCGGAGGATCTGCCCTCGCTGGTCAAGCGAATCGAGGGCGGTGCGGACCTGGTTGCGGGGGTACGAACTGATTCCGAGGAGGTAGGGCCGATCCTGGTGCGGTGGGCGCGGAGGGCGATGCCCTGGTTGCTTCGTGGGGCTGCCCTGCCGGAGCGTGTGGCCAATCCGCTGAGCGGGTTCCGCGCCTACCGGGTGTCGACGCTGGCACGGACGCTTTCCGGACCGGGCGAGCGCCCGCTGCTCACCCTCAAGGGGCCTAGTGCCAACGTCGAGCTGCTTCTTGCCGTGGCGCCGCACGCGCGGCGGGTTGACGCGGCGGAGCTGCCGTCGCGCGCGAACCTGCGGCAGCGCCCCACGCGATCCACTCCCTGGGAGATGCTCAAGGAGCTTTGGAGCTTGCGGCGCCTGCCGCACCCAGCCGGTTAACAACGATGCAATTAGCTACTATCCTATTCGCGATTCTATCTTTGGGCGTGCTGGCATCCATCGCCGCGCCCCAAGCCGCAACGCCGGCTGTTGTGCCGTTTGGCCCCGGAGAGCGCGCGAACTACCAAGTTCGCCTTGCAGGTGTGAATGTGGGTCGTGGATCCATGGAGGTGCTTGGGATCAGGACCGTGGACGGGCGGCCGACGTACCACACCCGCTTTCGGATTGCCGGCGGAGTTTCGCTAGCTCGTGTCGACGACAACTTCGAATCGTGGATCGACGTGGCAGGTTTGTTTTCCCGCCGCTTCAAGCAGGACCAGAAGGAAGTCCGGTTCGAGCGTAGCCGCGCCTTCGACTTTTTCCCGGAGCGGCGGACATTCCGCCGCACCGACGGGAGCGGAGAAACCGGTACTCTGCCGACTGATCAGCCGCTGGACGATGTGTCCTTTTTGTACTTTGCTCGCACCCTTCCGCTGCGAGTGGGGGAAACGTACACGTTGCACCAGTACTTCAAGGAGAGCGGCAACCCGGTGGTCCTGCAGGTGCTCCGGCGCGAAACAGTGCGGGTACCCGCTGGAACCTTTCCCACTGTGGTGGTGCGGCCGATCATCCGAACCAAGGGGCTCTTTTCCCAGGGTGGAGAGGCTGAAGTTTACTTCAGCGATGATGCACGGCGGGTTGTGGTGCAGATGAAGAGCAAGGTCCCTGTCGTCGGTAATCTCACACTGCACCTGCAGGAGTACCGCGCCGGTCAGGCGTACTCGCGGCCCCGTTGAGCAGCCCCCCGGAGGCGGATCTATCACGGGTGCGCACGGTCCCAGTGGCGGGGCGCCCCAACAAAGTGCAGGCGGAGCAGTTCGCCGCCCCACCGCCGGCGGGGCATCGCAGCTTCGGCGCCTTTCTGCAAAGTCTTCCCCTGGTACTGCAGGCTGAATCTTTGCTCGCGGTTGTGGATGCCGTAGCGGCGGCCGCCCGCGCGCGCCGGACCGTTCTGTGGATGCTGGGGGGACACGTCATCAAGACCGGCCTGGCCCCGCTCGTTCTTGACGTCATCCGGCGTGGCGCCGCGACGCATCTCGCCTCCAATGGTAGCGCGGCAATACACGACTACGAGATGGCGCGCTGGGGAGGCACCAGCGAAGACGTAGAGGCTGGCCTGGCGGACGGTACCTTCGGCATGGCGGAGGAGACCGGGCGCGACATGAACCGGGCTTTTCGCACGGGAATGGAGGCGGAGTGGGGGATGGGAGAAGCGCTCGCCCGGGATCTGCATGCCCGCACTGATCTGACGCATCCCCAGCTTTCGCTCCTCCTGCAGGCCTTCCGGCTCGGGGTGCCTTATACGATCCATCCAGCGCTCGGCGCGGAGATCATCCATCAGCACCCCGCGGCCGACGGCGCCGCCATTGGGGACACCGGGCACCGCGACTTCCGCCGGCTCGCCGCCGCGCTCCCCGGGCTGGATGACGGAGGGGTGGTGATCAATGTGGGCTCCGCGGTGATCATGCCGGAGGTGTTCCTCAAGGCGCTCACCGTAGCCCGGAATATCAACGGCGGCCGGCCAAGGGGATTCACTGCCTGCGACCTGGACATGCAGCGTCACTACCGGCCGCGGGTGAACGTGGTGGAGCGTCCTACCCGCTCAGGGCGGGGGCGGGGATTCCAGATTACGGGCCACCACGAGATTCTGCTGCCGCTACTCGTATGGGCGATCGCGGAGCGGTTGGAAGCTCCAGCTCCTCCAGAAAGCGGAGTATTACCCGGTTGAAGGCGTGTGACCGGTCGAAGAGTACCGCATGGGCTGCCCCCTCGATCCATACCAGCCGCCCGTGTGGGAGCCCGGCTGCCAACGCCTGGGCGAAAGCAGGAGTGACCACCGGATCTCGCGTCCCCACCACCACGATCCCGGGTGAAGTGACGCGCGGCAGCAGAGCGAAGGGGTCGTGTTTCGCCCCCGCTCGCCATGTTTTCCAGAACCGCACGGGTCCAGCCCTCAGGTAGGCCTGCAGGACGAAGGGAAAGAGACGCCACGGCTCCCGCCCCGCGTCCAGAAACAGTCCCCACGCCTGCTTGAGCAACCGGTGCCTGCCGGGTGCGCCGGAGGGACCCGCCAGCAACAGGCCGCGCACTCGCGCTGGCGCGATAGCCGCGAGCTCCAGTACGGCCTGGCAGGAAAGGGAATGCCCCACGTAAACCGCCGGTTCAAGCTCGAGCGCTGTGGCCCAGTGATCCAGTGCTGCCGCCTGCTGCGGCACGGAAAGCCCGCCGGCTGGGCCCCGAGTCCGTCCGAAGCCCGGCAGGTCTGGGGCCAGCACCCGGTAGCCGGCGGCCGCGAGCGCCGGGCCGTTGCGGAACCAGTAGTCGGCGGAGATACCCAGCCCGTGCACCAGCACGATGCACGGACCCGTGCCCGCTTCACGGAAGCGCACACGAACGCCGCCCACGTTCACCCGCCGTTCAGCGGACCATGCGGCCGCGGCCTCGCCCACGCCCGAACTCATTCTCCTACGCGCTCCCCCCGCAGGAACCGGAGCACCACCCGGTTGAACTCGACCGGGCGGTCGACCATGGGGTTGTGGGCGGCACGCTCGAGCACTACCAGCTGCGCGTCGGGGATTCGCGCGCGAAACTCCCGGGCATGCTCCAGCGGCACGAAGCTGTCTCGCTCACCCCACAAAACCAGAGTGGGTGCCGCGATCCGTGGGAGCAAAGGGCCAACGTTCTCGTTTAAAATGTGGGCGAGGGAACGGGTGATGCTGCGCGGTCCCGCGCGCAGGCTGTCCCGCAGAATGATTGGCAAGAAGGTGGGGTCCCCCCAGCGTACCGGCGGCAGGATATCGGCCGCGAATCGCGCAAGCGTACGCGGTGTCGGCGCCGGGTGCAGACCCGCGCTATCCACCAGCACTAGTCGCCGCACACGCTCAGGGAAGCGGGCCGCGAGGTGAACCGCGATCTGGCCGCCCATGGAGTGGCCGGCGACGTGCGCGGACTCCACTCCGAGATGCTCCATCCAACGATCCAGAATGGCGGCCAGATCCGCGATGGTCGGAATCGGGCCGGGGCAGGGGGTCCGGCCGAAGCCGATCATGTCGGGCACCAGTACCCGCCGGCCTCGGCTGAGCCCCGCAAGATTGCGGTGCCACCAGCGCCCGGAGCCGGACAAACCATGCAGCAACACCAGCGGTTCCGCGCCGGAGCCGACGTCCAGTGCGTGGATCTCGTACGGTGGGAGCGAAACCACCGAGGGGCGCGGCTGGACGCCGGATCGGCGCTCTGAACGCCGCGATATCTCTGGTGTGGTGCGGTTCATGGAAGACGGAGATGGTGCAAGCCGCGCGCCGGGTGGATCTTGGCGCCCGATCCGCGGTATACTATAATCGGTCACTGGTGAGACATAATGTTCCGCTTTTGGAGCCGGAACGATAACCTTTTGAGGGAGGCAGCTTGAGTCGGAAACGCGTACCTGTGCAGTCTGCCCGCCCGTCCGACATGGACCGGGCGCGGGATGATCTCTTCGGTCACATCCACCGCTGCGGAGTGCTCCGCTCTACCGAGGAGCAGCAGACGGAGTGGATGGAAGACACGGTTCAGTACATCGGTGAGTGCTACCCCGCACTCCGCGCCGCGGATCTGGGGCAGTTGAAGGAAATCGGCCTGCGGTTCTGCCGCCCTGCGGTTGCTCGCGGTGCCGAACGCGCCGTAGCAGAAGCAAACGCGGCGTAGTCGCGTCGGCGGGGCCCCGCGGTTCCTGGGGCCCCGAACTCCACACAATTCCGCATGGACCCCGCAGCAGGCGCATCAACCCTTCTCCTCATTCTTTTGCTGGTGGCGGCTGTCGCGTTCTTCACGGCCGCCGAGTTCACTCTGGTTGCCCTCCCGCGCGCGCGCATCGAAGCTCGTGCACGCCAGGGCGATCGTCGCGCAACGCGTGTGGTGGCTGCACTGGCCCGGGCGGACGAGCTGGTGCTCGCCGCGCAG
>JAUJOM010000038.1:8003-21798 GCA_030447645.1 Longimicrobiaceae bacterium
AACGCGTGTGGTGGCTGCACTGGCCCGGGCGGACGAGCTGGTGCTCGCCGCGCAGCTCGGATCGAGCGCCGCGTCGCTGCTGCTCGGCTATGTGATCGCCGTTGCGGCGAGCCACTGGATCCCCCGGGTCTTGCCGAACGTGGGCGCTCCACGGTTCCTGGCGGCGACGCTCGCGCTGGCAGTCGCTGCCTCGCTGCACGTGGTGGTTGGCAAACAGCTTCCCAAACTGTTAGCGGTGCAGCGCGCGGAGCAGCTTGCAACCACGGTCACTATTGGGCCGCTGCGCATCTTCGCCCTGCTGATTCGGCCCTTCACCTGGATGCTGTCAAGTGGTGTTGTGGGTCTCGCCCGCATATCGGGGCTGGCACCGGGTGGGCTGCACTCCCTCGTCCACGCGCGGGAAGACATCGAGGAAGACGAGGCGGAGATGATCCGTGGGGTGGTGGAGCTTGGGGAAACCGTGGTGCGTGAAGTGATGACCCCACGCACGGACATGGTCGCCGTCCCCACTGACGTCACTCTGGACGCGGTGCTGGACCTGGTGACGACCGAAGGGCGCTCCCGGCTTCCGGTTTACGAGGGAACCATCGACAGCGTGATCGGCGTCGTCCTGGCCAAGGATCTTTTGCCGATCCTGCGCAGCGGTGTACCCGCGGCGGATTTCGACGTGCGTCAGGTGATGCGGGAGCCGTACTTCGTTCCCGACACCAAGCCGGTGGACGAGCTGCTGGCGGAGTTCCGCCAGCAGAGTGTGCACCTGGCGATCGTCCTGGATGAGTTCGGCGGCACCTACGGGCTGGTGAGCATGGAAGATCTGCTCGAAGAGATCGTGGGTGACATCAACGACGAGCACGATGTCCCGGAGCCGCCCTTTACGGAGCTTGAGGATGGCGAGATCCTGATCGATGGGGGCGCGGCCATTTCCGAGGTGAACGAGCGTTGCGGCCTCATCCTGCCTGAAGCGGATTTCGATACCCTCGGCGGGTACGTGTTCGGGGCACTCGGCCGGGTCCCGGACGTCGGTGACGTGGTGCCGGTGCATGGTCAGGGAGGCCCCATGGAGCTGCGAGTGGAAGGAACCGAAGAGCGGAGGGTGACCCGCGTCCGGCTGGCCCGTCCCGCTCCGCTCACGGCCTAGCGGACCCTGCCCTCCCGGAACACGTTTTCGAAGCGCCGCCCGGACCCGGGCGTGGGTGCTTCGAAAACGTGTTCCAGCCGGGCCAGGACACGGGTGCTGACCGCTCCAGCGAGTGGCTCACCGAGACCGAGCAGCTCCACATAAATTTCGATCCCTCGCTCCGGATCCACTTCTCCAGCCAGCGTGCGCAGCAGGTCGAGTGCGTGGGTGACGTGGGTTTCGATCACCGACTCCTCGGCGCGGGCAGCGGCCAGCAGGAGCTTTCGGCGAGTTTGATCGCTCAGGCGCCGGCGTCGAAGCCAGTTCAGCATGGATGGATCGGCTGTGTGACGGGTTGCATGCCGCTGTTCCCTCGCAAGTTCGGTTCCGGGCCACTATACTTTGCGCAATGACGATGCCGTTTGCCAGCTGTGACGATTGGGACGACCGTGCCCACCGCCTTTTCGAGGCCGGCGCTTACGACCAGGCGCTGGTGGTGCTTCGCGACGGGCTCGCTTGTTTTCCAGATGCGGCCGTGCTACACACGAGCCTGGGGTACGTGCATGTTGCAAGGGAAGAGTGGATCTGGGCGAAGCATGCGTTCGAGCGGGCGATCTGCCGCGACCCAGCCGAGGCAGACGCGTGGGTCGGTCTGGGCGAAACGCTGCTGAAATTCGGCGAAGTCGAGCGGGCGCTGGAGTGCTTTGCGCACCTCCCGGAACCTGCCGCGGAAGAAGGAGGGGACCTGCACCTCGCCGTCGGCCGTGCACTGTACTCGGAGGGTCTGCTGGAGCATGCGCGCGACTGCCTGCGCGATCTGACCGAGGCTCACCCCAACTGCGGGGAAGCGGCGGCTGCGCTCGGCTACGTGCTGCACCTGCTGGGTGAAGAAAAGAATGCGCGGCAAAGTCTCCGGCGCGCTCTCCGGCTGGATGCGGAGCTGCATGAGGCGCGGGTCTACCTCGCACACCTGCTCTACGAGGGCGGTAGCCTTCCAGCCGCTCTGCGCCAGTTTGAACGGGTACCGCCACAGGAGCACTGGGACGTGGTTGGTCTCTGGCGCGTCGTCGAGCTTTGCCGCGCGCTGCGCGGCTGGCCGGAAGACGATCCGCGCCTTGCTCCCTGGCAGACCCGCCTCGGGGAGCTGGAAATGGAACCCGATCCGGTGGATCACCTTTTCGCCGAAGTGGAAGCCGCCTTCGAGACGAGTCACGGTGGCTGAGCGCCATTCCGTCCTCCGCTCGCTGCACGGCGCAGCCGCGGACCTCGCGCTGCTCCGCAGCGGTACGGCGGAGCCGGACGCCCAGCGGGGAGCCATCCTTCGGGCGACCAATGCCGTTGAAGGCACGCTACGGCGCCTGTTGCGGGATGAAGAAAGCGCCCCGCTCGACCTTCGCCTCCGGGCCCTGGCGCCTGACGAGCTCCCGGCGCCGGAGATGGTGGCGGGTTTGCGCCAGCAGGGCCGGCTGACCATCGAGTTCGCCGCCGCGCTCCACGAGCTTTGGGGTGTGCGCCGCCGGCTCACCAGTGGCCTGCCGCCCGCGCCCGCCGATGCCCAGCTCCTGCTGCGGGTTGCCGATCGACTCCAGGAGGAAGCGCTTGCCCCGACCGCACCCATGACTCGCCCGGAACCCACCGACTGGACGCAGATGCAGCCGCTGCCTTCCGCCGGTGGCATGGGTCCGGAGGATCGTGGGCGCCGGTGGTCCCTGCCGCCCTGGTGGATACCCGCGGTGGTCGGTGCGCTGGTGCTACTTCTGCTCGGCGGCTGGTGGTTCGGGAGCCGTCGGGACAATGACCTGGAAGCCGGCGTTGAGCACTTCCGCAGCGGTCAGCTGGCCGAAGCGGTCCCGTACTTTCGCCGCTACGCTCAGACAAACCCGGACGATGCCACCCCCCGGCTGTACCTGGCACGTATACACCGCCGCGCCCGCCGTTACCGCGAAGCCGCGGAAGAGCTTCAGCAGGCGCAGCGTGCCGCGCCCAGCGATCCGGCGCTGCACCGCGAGCTCGGCTTTCTCTTCCTCGACACCGGGCGCCCGGCTCCCGCCGTCGCGCGCTTCCGCACCTCGATCCAGCTGGAGCCGGCCGCAACCGATGGGTGGGTTGGGCTGGTGCGGGCCCTCCGCGCCGCCGGGCAGCCTGCCGCGGCAGAGCAAGTCCTGATGCGTGCGCCTGCGGAAGTGCGCGCATTGCTGGGTGACCAGCTGCCCATGACACCACAGATGGCACCGCAACCGCAAACGGCGCCTCCTTACACGGTGCCTTGATGGACGGTCTGGACCGTTTGTACTTCCGCCTCGTTCACACCCTTCGCAGTCAAGATCCGGACGGCACCGCCCGCCCCATCACCGTCGCTGATCTGTATCAGCATCTGATTCCCTTCCGGGGTGTCCGGCACGAGCTGGGGTTCGGCGAGCTGGCCGAGTACGAGCGTGCCCTGCTGCGTCTGCTGGCCGGCGAGCGGGATTACGTGAAGCTGGAAGCGCCGCACGTACGCGCGGAGCTGCGACAGGAGCTGGAAGCGCCAAGTCCAATCCTGGGCGTGTATCGGGACTACGCCGCCGCGGAGCTTCGCCTGAACCCGGAGCTGCTTCCAGCCGCGCCGCCCGCTGACACAGGGCAAGAACCGGAGCCGCTTCCGCTTCTGGCCGATGCCCCTGCCGGTGACTCGGAGGCACTCCTCTGGCTTTCGGGGCCGGAGGGCCCGGCTGACCCACGCTGCTGGACGTGTAAGTCGGTTCTTCCGTCGGGTGTTGAAGTGCGGTTCTGCCCGTTCTGCGGAGTCGTGCAGCAGCCGCTCCCCTGCGCCGGCTGTGAGGCGATGCTGGAGCCCAGCTGGAGCTTTTGCGTGCGCTGTGGACTGGCCCGCCACTGCTCACTTTCATGAGCATGCCCCGAATCGCACTCATCCCCGGCGATGGAATCGGGAGGGAAGTTGTCGCGGAAGCTGAAAAGGTTTTACGAGCACTGAGACTGGATCTGGAGCTGGTGCGCTGGCCGCATGGGGCGGATCACTTTCTGAAGACCGGCGTCTCCATCACGGACGCCGAAGTTGCGGAGCTGGAGCGGGAGTACGACGCGATTCTGCTCGGCGCACTGGGCGATTCCCGGGTTCCGTCCAACGTTCATGCCAGGGACATCCTGCTCGGACTGCGGTTCCAGCTGGACCTGTACATCAACTTTCGGCCCGTTCGCCTGCTTGATGGGCGTCTCACCCCGCTCCGGGACAAGAAGGAGACAGACATCGACTTCGTGATCTTTCGGGAGAACACGGAGGGGGTGTACGTGGGGATGGGGGGAACCTTCAAGCGGGGCACGCCCGACGAGGTGGCCATCCAGGAGGATGTCAACACGCGCAAGGGCGTCGAGCGAATCATCCGCGCCGCTTTCGAGTTCGCGCGTGCTCAAGAGATCCCGCGCATCACGCTCAGCGACAAAGCGAATGCGATGGAGCATGCGGGTGGCTTGTGGCGCCGCACTTTTGCCGAGGTGGGAACCGAGTACCCGGAGATTGAACCGGAAGCGCTGTACGTGGACATGCTCGCCATGGACCTGGTCCGCCGCCCGGAGCGGTACAGGGTGATCGTTACGGGCAACCTTTTCGGCGACATTCTTTCCGACCTCGGGGCGCAGCTGGCGGGTGGCCTTGGCCTTGCCGCGTCCGCGAATGTGCACCCCGGCCGGACCTCGCTCTTCGAGCCGGTCCACGGCAGCGCGCCGGATATCGCCGGCCGGGGGATCGCCAATCCTTTTGGTGCGATTTTGAGCAGCGCCCTGATGCTGGGGCACCTGGGCTTCCCCGATGAGCAGGAGCGCGTGGAGATCGCGGTCCGGAGGGCGGTGCAGGCGCGGGAAGCGACGCCGGACCTGGGAGGTAGCTTGAGCACGGCTGCTGCGGGTCAGGCCGTGTGCCGGTACCTGAGCGAGGGAGCCTTGAGCCCCTGAGCCTACTCGATCTCCTCCGGCAGTCCCATCCGCCGCAGGTCCGCGCGTAGCTTGAGGAGCGCGGCATCTTTCATCTTTGCTTCCAGCATCACGTCGAAAACGCTTTCCCCTGCTTCCTGAAGGAACCCCGCGAACTCCCAGGGATGGATGTAGTCGGCGTGCTGTGACAGCAGGGGTGGGGCTGCCACCTCTTTCTTGCCGCGCTTCACCTGGCGCGAGTCCAGCTTGGGTGAGGAAAAGTGCACCTTGGGCACGACCTCAGCCGGCCAGGTGCGGAGTGCCGCCTGAGCGGCCTCGCCCACCGAAAGACTCCCAGGGTTGAGCAGGTGGTGCTGATGGTCGAAGATCACCGGCACGCCCGTGGCTTCGTGCACACGCAGGCAGTCCGCCACGGAGTAGATCTTTTCGTCATTCTCGATCACCAGTCTGCGTCGTCCAGCCCCGCCGAGGCGCGGAAAGTTCGCAACGAAGCGGTGGATCGCCGCCGCTTTGTCTCCATAGGCACCACCCAGGTGAATCACCACCACGGATTCCGACCCCTGCTCCATGGCGTCCAGCAGCTCTGCCTGGGCGTTTACGTCGGCGATGCCCTGGCTGGTGATCGCAGGGTCCAGCGCGTTCAGCAGCACGAACTGAGATGGATGCAGGGACAGCCGAATGCCAAGCTCACCTGCCCACCTGCCCACCTCCGACAGCTCGCCAGCGCACTCGCGGATCTGCCCGTGGAACTGCGGCATCTCCGGATGGGTGGCGTACGGGACGAAATCCGATGACATCCGGTACATTCGGACGTCGATTTCCTCCAGGTACTCCAGAATTGCGCGCAGGTACTGTATGGAAACCGAAAGGTGCGGTCCGGTCTGCCAGCGGCGGGCATCGTTGCTCTTGAGGTCGGGGGCGGCGAACCACCTTGACGGCAAAGCCTAAGCGGCGAGGGCGAGCCATGCAGCGTCTCCTGGGGCGAAATGCGACTGGCGCATTTGCAACGTCTTTGCACGAGCCGTACCCATGCGCCCTGGCGGCAACACGGGGCACGATGGTTGCGGACACGGCTTTTCCCGCGTCAGGGCCCGCTTTGGGCTGCCGCGTGCGGATCGCTCCATTACCTGTGCATCGAGGAGAAGCACCGTGGCAGAGATCAACGTAGAGCGAAAGGACGATCGTGGCGCCGATCCGCCCAGGCGGGGCTTCAACTGGCTCTGGCTGTTGCCCCTGCTGCTGATCCCCTTCTTCATCAGCCGGTGTGATCGCGAACGTGATGATGGGGTGAGGACCACCGCAGACACGACAGTGATCGTGGATACCGCCGCGGTTCGTCCCTGAGCCGGAACAGCCGGACGCGGGACGAAGCGGGGTGGCCATATTGCCAGCCGCAGCAATCATAACCCTTCACAGGAGTGGGTCAGCATGTACGATGATACGGGAAACGACGCTACCTACCGCGAAGGTACGGGCAGGATCGTGCCGCTGGACGAGCTGGATGACTTCAAGGTAGCCGAGGGTGATCCGGACGTGCGCGGGTGGGACGTGGTCGCCTCCGACGGCACGAAGGTCGGCGAGGTAGAGGAGCTGCTCGTGGATACCGCCGCGATGAAGGTACGCTACCTGGCGGTGGACCGAGAGGGTGATTTCGTGGATACCGACGGCGAGCGCACCGTACTGGTTCCCATTGGGGCCGCGCGGCTCGACACCGACGACGACCAGGTAATCATCGATGGCATGGCGAGCACTGACTTTCGCACCATGCCGGCGTACCGGCGGGACACCGGAGTGACGCGGGAGTACGAGACGTCGCTGCGCTCCCATTACAGCCGCGGCGGGACTGGCGCCGCTACCGCCGGAGCTGCCGCCACCAGCGACGATGACTTTTATTCAGGCGAGCACTACGACGACAACCGCTTTTGTGGCACCCGCCGTGACCGCAGCGACCGAACCGGCGACGAGGAACGAATCACGCTCAGAGAGGAAGAGCTCGCCATCGGCAAACGGGAGCGGGAGGCAGGCGCGGTGGAAGTAGAGAAGCACGTGGAAACCGAGCACGTGCGGGAAAGCGTTCCCGTAATGCGCGAGGAAGTCACCGTGGAGCGCCGCCCCGTGACCGACGCGCACGCCACCGACGCGACGTTTGAGGGCGACGAGATCCGCATTCCGCTCACGGAGGAGGAGTGGTGGTGGACAAGCGCACGGTCGCCAAGGGAAGAGCTGGTGGTCAAGAAACACCAGGTAGAGGACCAAAAAGACAGTGGAAGCCGATCTGCGCAAGGAGCGCGCGGAGGTGCACCGCGAGGGCGACGTACACCGTGCTGGCGAGACCGACCTCGACAACCCGCTCCGCGGCGGGCGGGATCTGGACGGCGACGGCGTTCGCTGATCCAGCCGGCAGGTAGCGGAACGGGGGCGCTCCACGGCGGAGCGCCCCCGTTTTGTCTCGCGCCGACCACATAGTAGATTGATGGGTCACCTGAGCCCCGAACTCGAGCAAGCCATGACGCCTGACCTGTTGGCGATCAACACCATCCGCACCTTGTCGATGGACGCGGTGCAGCGGGCGAACTCCGGGCATCCCGGTACTCCGATGGCGCTGGCGCCGCTGGGCTATCAGCTCTGGACCCGGCACCTCAAGCACAGTCCCGGGGATCCCCACTGGCCAGACCGTGACCGGTTCGTGCTGTCGGCGGGTCACGCCTCCATGCTGCTCTACTCGCTGCTTCACCTGACCGGCTACGATCTTTCGCTGGAGGAGCTTCGCAACTTCCGCCAGTGGGAAAGCCGCACCCCCGGCCACCCCGAGTATCACATGACGCCGGGCGTGGAAACCACCACCGGTCCCCTGGGACAGGGGCTGGCCAACGCGGTAGGTATGGCGCTGGCGGAGCGGCACCTGGCCGCTGTGTTCAACCGTCCCGGCCATGACATCATCGACCACTACACCTACGCCATCTGCTCGGACGGCGATCTTATGGAGGGGGTGGCAAGCGAGGCCGCGTCCTTCGCGGGCCATTTGAAGCTCGGCAAGCTGATTGGCTTCTGGGACGACAACTCCATCACCATCGAAGGCTCCACGGACCTCGCGTTCTCGGAAGACGTGCTCGCCCGCTTCGCCGCCTACGGCTGGCACATCGAGCGGGTAGCGGACGGCAATGACCTGGAGGCCATTGACCAGGCGATTCGCGCCGCTCAGGAAGACCCGCGCCCCTCCATGATCGGCGTGCGCACCATCATCGGCTTTGGAGCGCCCAACAAAGCCGGCACGGCCAAGGCGCACGGGGAGCCGCTGGGCGAAGCGGAAGTGCGACTCACCAAGCAGAATCTCGGCTGGCCATCGGAAGAGCCGTTCCACGTGCCCGGTGAGGTGCGCCAGGCCATGGACGGCAGAGAGGCCGGCGAAGCCCGGCAGCGGGAATGGCGGCAGCGCCTGGATGCCTATGAGGGCGAGCATCCGGAGCTTGCCGCGCAGCTCCAGGCTGCCCTGGGCCGTAAGCTGCCGGAGGGGTGGGATGCGGATCTGCCGAGCTGGAGCGCGGAAGACAAGCCGCTCGCCACGCGCGCCGCCTCCGGCAAGGCGCTCAACGCCGTCGCCAAGCACGTGCCCTGGCTGATCGGGGGTTCCGCGGACCTGGCCCCCTCGACCAATACGCTGCTGGAGGGAGAAGCCGGTCTTTCGGCCGAAAACCCCGCCGGGCGCAACCTGCACTACGGGGTGCGGGAGCACGGCATGGGTTCGGTGATGAATGGGTTGGCGCTGCACGGGGGAGTACGTCCCTACGGGGCTACCTTCCTGATTTTTAGCGACTACATGCGCCCGGCGATCCGCCTGGCCGCGCTGATGGAGCAGCCCACGATCTACGTGTTCACGCATGACAGCGTGGGGCTGGGTGAAGACGGCCCCACCCACCAGCCCGTGGAGCAGCTTGCCGCGCTTCGGGCCATTCCCGGACTGGTGGACCTGCGCCCCGGGGATGCCAATGAAACGGCGGAAGCGTGGCGCTTCATCATGGGGTACCAGGAGGGTCCGGTGTTCTTGTCCCTCACCCGTCAGGCGCTGCCGAACCTGGACCGGTCCGCCCTTGCCCCTGCACGTGGACTCGCGCGGGGCGCCTACATCCTTGCGGACGCCGAAGGGGGTGCTCCGGAAGCGATCATCCTGGCCACGGGCTCGGAAGTGGGACTGGCGGTGGAAGCACGCGAACTGCTGCAGGCGGAGGGGATCAGGACGCGCGTGGTCAGCATGCCGAGCTGGACGCTGTTTGCCCGCCAGGCGAAGGAGTACCGGGAAGGGGTGCTTCCCCGCGAGGTGCGTGCCCGGGTTGCTGTGGAAGCGGCCGGCTCGCTGGGATGGGACCGCTGGGTGGGGCTGGATGGCGCCATTGTGGGACTCTCCCGCTTCGGTGCCTCGGCTCCGGCCACGCGTGTCTTTGAAGAGCTGGGCTTCACGGCGGAAAATGTGGCCGCCAAGGTCCGCGAAGTGCTAGGCCTCGCTCCCGTGGGAGCCGGTGGGGATCAGAACGGACGCGGGCCAACCCAGCTTGGCGTAGATGAAACCTGAACCACGAAAAGGCACTGTGAACAACCCACTGCATCAGCTGCATGCGCTCGGACAAAGCGTGTGGCTGGACTACATTCGCCGCGGCATTCTGGACGACGGTTCGCTGGAGCGGATGATCCGGGAGCGCGGGCTGCGGGGGGTCACCTCCAACCCCTCGATCTTCGAGCAGGCGATGGCGGGCAGCGACGACTACGATGAAGCGTTCGAAGCGCTGGCCGGCGCCGGCGTGGAAGCCGGAGACGCATACGAGCGGCTCGCCATCGAAGACATCCAGCGGACAGCCGATCTGTTCCGCCCGATCTATGATCAGGCCGGAGGGCACGACGGCTTTGTCTCGCTGGAGGTTTCTCCGACGCTGGCGCACGACACCGACGCCACCCTGGCGGAAGCACGCCGGTTGTGGGCAGCGGTGGATCGGCCCAACGCGATGATCAAGATCCCGGGCACCGCCGAGGGCATTCCCGCCATTGAGCAGGCCCTTTCCGAAGGGATCAACATCAACGTCACCCTGCTCTTCTCACGCGACATGCACGAGCAGGTGATGCGTGCCTACCTCCGGGGACTGGAGCGCAGGCTGGATGCGGGAGAGCCGGTGGACCATGTCGCGTCGGTGGCTTCTTTCTTTGTGTCGCGCGTGGACACGGCGATAGATGCGGCGCTGGAAAAGAGCGGGCACACGGAACTGCAGGGCAGGGCGGCAGTGGCCAACGCCAAGCTCGCCTATGCCCGCTTCCGGGAGATCTTCGATGGTGCGGACTTCCGGCGGCTCAGGGCGGCAGGCGCGCGGGTACAGCGACCGCTCTGGGCGAGTACCAGCACCAAAAACCCCGCCTACCGGGACGTGATCTACGTGGAGGAATTGATCGGACCCGACACGGTGAACACCATGCCGCTTGCGACCGTGGAGGCATTTGGGGACCATGGAGTGGCGAAGCGCACGCTGGACACCGATCCGCACGAAGCCGAGCAGGTGCTGGAAGCGTTGCACCGTGCAGGCGTCGAGCTGGATCGGGTGACGGACAATCTGCAGAAAGAAGGTGTGGACAAGTTCGCCGCTTCCTTCCAGGAACTCATCGACCACGTGGGGGAAAAGCTGGAGCGCGTCGCCGGACGCGTTTGATGGTCGCACGCGGGGTGCCCACCGCGGCACGCCTCGGCGCTCAGGGCGCTCAGGGCGCTCCGCTCCCGGAGCGGATGCGCTCACCCTGCGTGCCCGACCCGCTCGCGATGGTGATCTTCGGCGCGACGGGAGATTTAACCCGCCGGAAGCTCATGCCTGCGCTTTATCGCCTTTTTCAGCAGGGCCTGCTGCCGGACGCATTCGCCGTCGTTGGGTTCGCCCTCGACCCGCTGTCCGACGCCGAGTTCCGGGAGCAGATGCGGACGGCGGTCGAAGAGTTCGTCGGTGCACCGGATGAGCGGGATTGGGAGCGGTTCGCTTCCACTCTTGGTTATGTCAGCTCGGATTTCGGGGACGCCGATGGTTACACACGCCTCACGGAGCTGCTGGCGGGAGTGGAGCGGAAAACAGCGGGGCACCGGCTGTTCTACCTCGCGATCCCGCCGACGGCGATCGAGCAGGTAGTTCAGCAGCTGGACCAGGCAGCGCTGGTCAGGGACCCGGCGGCGGGTTCATGGTCACGCATCATCGTCGAAAAGCCTTTCGGACGGGACCTGGACAGCGCGCGCGAGCTCAACGCGGCACTCGGCAGCGCTTTTGACGAAAGCCAGATCTTCCGCATCGATCACTACCTCGGCAAGGAAACCGTCCAGAACCTGCTCGTCTTTCGGTTTGCAAACGTGATCTGGGAGCCGGTTTGGAACCGCAACTACATCGATCACGTTCAGATCACGGTAGCAGAAACTGTGGGAGTAGGGCAGAGAGCGGGCTACTACGAGCGCGCGGGGGCCCTCCGGGATATGGTGCAAAGCCACCTCCTGCAGCTCCTCACGATCATCGGCATGGAACCCCCGACATCCTACGACCCGGAATCCATCCGGAGCGAAAAGGTGAAGGTGCTCCGTGCCATCCGGCGGCTGCCTCCCGAAAGCATCCGGAGGAAAACGGTCCGCGGGCAGTACGCCGCCGGAGTGGTGCGGGGTGCCGCGGTACCGGCATATCGGGAAGAGCCGGGCGTAGCCGCGGATTCACGAACGGAGACCTACGCCGCGCTCCAGCTATCCATCGAAAACTGGCGCTGGGCCGGTGTGCCCTTTTTTCTCCGCACCGGAAAGTTTCTCGCGGACCGGGCGACGGAAATCGCGATTCAATTCCGGCCTGCCCCAAACCCCATTCTGGACACTGTGGAGGCCGACTGTCCGGATCCCAATTTGCTGGTGCTCCGAATTCAGCCGGAGGAGGGAATCTCGCTGTTCTTTGAAGCAAAGGTCCCCGGCCTCGCGGGTCCGCTCCGCCCGGTCAGCATGGATTTCTCTTACCAGACGTCGTTCACCGGAACTTCGCCGGAAGCGTACGAGCGTCTCCTCCTGGACGCGATGCTCGGCGACGCGACTCTTTTCGCGCGCTGCGACGAAGTTGAGGCGGCCTGGGCACTGATGACCCCCATACTGACGGCCTGGGAGGAGAGCGGGCCGGAGCCGTACCCCGCCGGCAGCTGGGGCCCGGACACGGCTGACCGCCTTCTCGCGCGCGACGGACGCAGCTGGCGGGTGCCGTGACGGTTCGCGTGCTCTCGGACGCCACCGCGGCGGCGCGCGAGGCAGCGGTGCATATGGCCGAGAGCGCGAGGCGGGCGGCGTCGGAAAACGGACGGTGTACGCTCGTCCTGGCCGGAGGAAGCACTCCGCGGGACGCGTACCAGCTCCTCGCGGGTGAAGCACTTCCGTGGGAGCGCATCCATCTCTTCTGGACGGACGAGCGCAGCGTTCCTCCCGGTCATCCAGAAAGCAACTTCCGCATGGTGCGGCGGGCACTGCTCGGGCGGATACCCATCCCGGCGACCAACGTCCATCGCATTCGGGGCGAGCTGCCTCCCGAGGTGGCTGCCGAGGCCTACGGCACGGAGATCGCTGATTTCTTCGGAGACGCCGAGACCCGTTTCGACGTGGTCCTGCTCGGCCTCGGAACCGACGGGCACACCGCGTCCCTGTTCCCGTTCGACCCGCTGGTTCAGGAGCGCACGGTCGCCGCCGGCGTTTCCGCTCCCAACTTAGAGCGCGGACGGCGGGTTTCCCTCACCCTTCGCGTGATCAACGCAGCCAGCCAGGTCGTGTTCCTGGTATTCGGGGCCAGCAAAGCGGCGGTGGTTCAGAAGGTAGTCCAGGGCGCCCGCGACCCTTTGCGACTTCCCGCTCAGGGCGTTGCGCAGGCAAAGGTGACCTGGCTGCTGGACCGCGACGCGGCGGGCGCATTGCGCTGACATGGTTCCGTCGGCACAACCTTCGCTAGGCGCAGGAAACATGACTACGGCGATTGCTGAAAACGACGCGCTCCGCCTCGTCCGTGGTGAGCATCCTGATCCTTTTCGCATCCTCGGGCTGCACCGGGCGCGGGATAGCGCGGGCGGCGTGGTCCGGGCCCTTCTCCCCGATGCTGATGCTGCCTGGGTGGTGAACGCCGAGGCAGGTACGGAAACACCGATGGAGCGCACGCACGCGGGTGGCCTTTGGGAGGCGGAGTTGTCAATGCAGGACCGGGGCTATGCCTACCACCTGCGGGTGCAGCATGGCGACCATGTGTCCGCTGTCGAAGACCCGTATCGCTTTGGTAGCACCCTGGGCGAGCTGGACCTGCACCTGCTCGGGGAAGGCACCCACCTCCGGGCGTACGACATACTCGGTGCCCATCCCTTCGTGATGGATGGGGTGCAGGGGACACGGTTCGCGGTGTGGGCACCGGGCGCCCGGCGGGTCAGCGTGGTGGGTCCCTGGAACGTGTGGGACGGGCGCCGCACGCCGATGCGCTTTCATCCCGGCGTCGGGATTTGGGAATTGTTCCTTCCCGGTCTGACCGAGGGTGCGATGTACAAGTACGAAATCCTGCCCCGGCAGGGCCCAGCCTTTTTGAAGACCGACCCCTTTGCCTTTCGCATGGAGCTGCGGCCCGCCACGGCGGCGATGGTTTATCGACGGGGTGCTTACGACTGGAGCGACGCGGAGTGGCTGGAGCAGCGTCGCGCCACCGATGCAACCCGCCGCCCGATGACGGTTTACGAGGTGCATCT
>JAUJOM010000039.1 GCA_030447645.1 Longimicrobiaceae bacterium
TCGCTCCGGAGCGGGTGGCGCAGAAGCGGACCGAAAGTGGCTCGCTTCGAAGAGATGATCCGGGAGTACACCGGCGCCGAGCATGCTGTTGCGCTCCACTCGTGTACCGCTGCGCTCCACCTTTCTATGTTGGCGGCCGGGCTGGGGGAGGGCGACGAGGTGATCACCACCCCGATGACCTTTTGTGCCACGGTGAATGCGATCCTCCACACCGGGGCCGCACACCGCGTTCTCGTGGATTGCGACCGAGAGCCCCAGCTAATCGATCCGCAACGGATCGAGGACGCGATCACCCGCACCCGCGCCATAATTCAGTTCACCTGGCCCGGGCGCATTTGCGACATGGACGCAATTCTCGACATCGCCCACCGGCGGGACCTGGTGGTGATTGAGGATGCTGCTCACGCGCTGGAAGGCATGTACCGCGGCCGGAAGGTAGGGGCATCAGCCATTTTCACCTGTTTCAGCTTCTACGTCACCAAAAACATCACGACGGGTGAGGGTGGCATGGTGACGACCAACAATCGTCGATTACGCTGGCAAGATCAAGATGTACGGTCTCCACGGCGAAGGTCGCGATGCCTGGAAGCGGTTTTCCGATGCCGGCTACAGGCACTACAGGTGGAATTTCGGTTTCAAGTACAACATGATGGACCTGCAGGCGGCGATCGGGATTCACCAGTTTCGAAACGTCGACCAGTGGCTCGCACGTCGCAGTCAGATCTGGCGACGCTATACTGGGGCGTTCACCGGTCTGCCTGTCGGGCTTCCGGCTCCCGGCGGCTCCAGAGACGGTGCATGCGCGGGCACCTGTACACCCTGATGATTGACGCGAAGCGTTGCGGAGATCTCCGTGACCGGGTCGTGGCGGAGCTGCACGAAATCGGGATCGGGACCGGTGTGCACTATGTGGGCGTGCATCTGCACCCGTTTTACCGACGTGAATTCGGCTATACGCCGGAGAACTTCCCAATGCAACCTGGATCAGCGAGCGAACACTTTCCATTCCTCTTTCTCCCGGGTTTGCGGACAAGGCCGTGGAGGACGTGATCGAAGCGGTACACCGGGTAATCCCGGGAGGGCGGAGCTAACTATGCGTGCTTTGATGAAGGGGTGGTTCCAAAGTTTAGTTCGGCTGGTACCGGGGCGAAAACGATCGGATCTCCGGTGGTGGGACAGGCAGGCGAGCCGATACGGCCCGCCCTCGGTTCTGCACAGCGAGCATTCCGAGGCCGAAGTGGCGCAGGTCACGGAGTGGCAAAAGGGCATCCTGTTCCCCCTCTTGCGTCAACAGTTGCGGGGCACGGAACGGGAGTGCCTGGACTTCGGGTGTGGGCCTGGAAGGTCACCCCGGATCTCGCCGAGCTCGTCGGGAGCGGGGCAGTAGGCGTCGACCCGACGCGAGATAATGCCCCACGGAGCCGGGTAGAGTACCGACTGATGGAGGGCGGAAGGATTCCGGCGGATGACAGCTCGATGGACGTGGTTTGGATCTGCCTGGTCTTGATGTGCATCACCGATGAACGGGCGCTGCGGAGGAGCATCGCCGAGATCGACCGGGTCCTGCGGCCCGATGGCCTTGTCTTCCTGGTTGAAAACACCGAGTCGCGGGAGAACTTACGTCACCTCAGCTACCGCTCCGTTGAGGAGTATCAGTCGCTATTCACCTTCGCCAAGCTGGAGCACGCGGGGGACTACCATGACTTGGGTGAGCGCATTTCGATTCTGACAGGGCGGAAGCATCGTGGGCTCTGAGGTGGGAACCCAGCGCCCCACCGTGGCCCAGATCCATGACACGTACCTCAACCTGACGGAAAACTGGATCTTTCACCAGGTCCGCTTCATTCGGACGGCGAGGTCCATTTTTCTCGCCAAGTGGACCGCCAATCTGGACCAGTTCCCCTGGGATCCCGTTTACGCCCTGCCCGGCCGGGGAACACTCGGCAGACAATGGAACGGTGCGGTACGCAACCTCCTGGGATTTTATCCCTATTTTCGGGAGGTGTGCCGGCGGGAGGGGGTGAACCTCATCCATACCCACTCCGGCAGTGTCGGGCGCCGGATGCTTCCCCTGGCACAGACGTTGAAAGTGCCGCTGCTCACTTCTTTCTACGGCTGGGAGATGTTCGTGCACCCTGAAGGAGTGGCGGGGCTTCGGCGCGAGTACCGTCGGCTATTCGCGTTCGGCGCGGGATTTATCGCTGAAGGTCCTGCCGCCGCGGAACAGCTTGTTCGGATCGGATGTCCGGCCGCAAAGCTGGAGCTTCACCGGCTGGGTGTGGACCCCGCGGAGATCCCGTTCACTGAACGAGGTCCGGGTCAGGACGGGTCATTTCGAGTTTTGATGGCTGCCAGGTTCGATGAAAAGAAGGGCCTTCCATACGGTGTGGAGGCTGTCTGCCGGGTGGCACGCGAGAACGGGCGGATTAGGTTGACAGTAGTTGGCGATGCGAGCTCTCAGCCTAAGGAACAGAAAATCCGGGAAAAGCTCCACGAGCTGGTCGAGCGTTTCGGGATGTCGGAACGCGTGCAATTCACCGGATTTCTGTCCAACCCCGAACTGCACGCGCTCGCGCCCGCGCACCACCTCTTCCTGCACCCCAGCGTGCGGGCGGAAAACGGTGACTCCGAAGGAGGACATCCGGTAGTGCTCACCGAGATGGCGGCCACTGGGTTGCCAATCATCGCCACTCGGCACTGTGATATCCCTGAGATCGTGATAGACGGAGAGACCGGATGGCTCTGCCGGGAGCGGAGCGTTGACGAACTGGTTGCGGCTTTGCGGAATGCCGTAGCGTCTCCCTCTACGCTCGCCGAATACGGGCGCCGGGCGCGGCGCCTGGTTGAAACCAAGTACAATGCGCGTGTAAACACACTGGATCGCATATACCAACGGTTCCTCCAGTAACACCACGATGAGGGTGGTCTTCAGCAGCGGGTCCAGAACCTGGGGAGGGTTGGAGGCAGTTGCCGAATTGATTGCTCGGGGGCTGCAAGGCCGTGGGCACGAGGTGGTCGTTTTTTGCCGTCGGGGGGCGCCGTTGCACGAACGGCTTTTGGGCACCGTTCCCTTGTGAACCCATCCTGGGCGGGTCCGACTTCCACCCCATGACGCTCTGGCGCTGCGCGAATGCACTGCGGCGGCACCACGCCCAGGTAGTGCTCGCGAACACGGCCAGGGATCCCCGCTGGACGGGCGTTGCGGCACGCATGATGGGAATCCCCGTGGTCTACCGGCACGAAAACGACGAACCGCTCCGGAACCATCCTTATTACCAGATCATCTACGGGTGGGTACCGACGCACCACATCGTCAATTCGGAGTCCACTCGCGATACGCTTTCTCCGGATCGGCTAATTGGATGCAGCCGGAAAATATCTCCAACATTCCCAATGGCATTGACCTGAACAGTTCGCGAGTGTACCGGCTCTGGATTTGGGCCTACCTGCTGATGCGGTGGCGATTGGCTTTGTCGGGCGATTCGAGGAGCGGAAGGAATCCGTGAGCTGGCGGATTCGTGGCCCCTGGTCGCTGCTGCCCGGCCCAATGCCCACCTGGTGATCGCCGGATGGGGTCCCTGGAAGTCGAGTTCCACGCGCGTTTGGCGGGAACACCCCGTGTCCACTGGCTCGGCTTCCGGCGCGATGTTCCCGCGATTATGAAAGCACTGGATGTGCTGGTGGTGCCCTCGCATTACGAGGGGTTTGGGCTGGTTGCCGGAGGAGGATGGCGGCCGGAACCGCCATCGTTGCCAGCCGCGTGAGCAGCCTACCCGAGATCGTCAGGGACGGGATTGAAGGCTCACTGATTCTGCCCAAGGATGCTCACGCGCTGGCCAGCGCACTGATCCACCTGGCCAACGAACCGGAACTGCGCACCCGGATGGGCGAGGCGGGCAGGCAAGACGAGCAAAGCTATGCACAGGAGCACATGCTGGATGCGCACGAGGCTCTCCCTGAGCGGCATTGTCGTCGGGCAGGCGTAACCAATGCCGTTTCTGCTAAATGCGAACTTGTATCGCAAGCCGGGGAACGAAGCCGAAATCCCACGCTCCGCCCTGGTTCATCGAATTGCCGGGAGTATCTCCTGCCCGCTTTCGGCCCACCAGGATTGAGATGCGCTCCCTCGAGGTCGTAGTAGTCTCCTTTCATGCAGGAGGGGAATCGAGGGGAAGAGCGAAGCGTAGAACTCGATGGGACGGTACGCGAGGTGCGGCAGGTTGGGCCGCTGGTGGGTGTTCTCGACCAGGAAGAGGAGGCCTCCGTCGCGCAGCACGCGCTCGATCTCCGCTACGCTCTGCCGTAGCGCGGCCCTGTCCGGGATTGCCGTGAGCACGAGCGAGACCTAGACCACATCGACGGAATTATCAGGAAGCGGAATCCGTCCGTTCTCGAGCAGCCGATATTCAACCCGCTCGGTGCGGGGCGCCATATCGAGGAAGCGCTGGACAGGATCTACCCCGATTGCCCGGCCATTGATCAGCTCCGCGAGCGCCGGCGTGAAGCGTCCCGGGCCGGAGCCGAAATCGAGAAGGATCTTCTCATCCCCCTTCAGGTGGCGGCGAAGTATCGGGAAAAGGACCTGCATCTGGTAGCGCGTGACCGAATCCAGCTCCATTTCGGAGTGGCCGAGGGTGGTAGACAGCTCGGGCGCCGTGCTTCCGGGCCATTTCGTCCCAGTGATCGAGATCGCGTTGGCTCCCGCTCCCGAAGAGTTGGCACGAGGTGAAGCTGATCAGCAGAAGGGGCAGGAGAGCTGCCCAACGTGGGGATATCATTTTCTCAACTCCATCACGGGTGATTTATGTGCGCGTCAGTCAGGGTGGAGGTGGTGACACTAGGCGGGCGCCGGGCTCCGCCGGACCGGGTGAAGCCCATGTTCGCCCGAGCACGACGGCAGTCCCCGTCGCCGCTCCAACCAGGACCCAGCCGAACGGCGTCGGCAGGACCAGCCCAAGGAATTTGCGCACGGGGCCGTATGGCGAGGGTGCCCGCGAGCAGACCGGCGAGGCCGGCCACCACGCCCTGCACGGAACGGGAGCGCCCGCCATGGGTCCCGCCCGCGTCCAGGGTTTGGGCGAGCTGGGTGGTGATGATGCTGGTGTAGGCGACGGTGCGCGCCAGCGGGGTGCCGCCCCGCAGGGCCAGGATATAGGCGGCCAGCGACGGCCCCGCGGTTGCGGCGCTGCGCCCGAAGACCTCGTGGCGCAGCGGCGTTTCCAGGGCGGAGGTGCCTTCCCCGGCGAGCGTGGCGAGGTGGTGGTGCTCCGGCTGCTGGAGGACAACGCCCAGGGCCGGCAGGACGTCGGTGATCAGGTTCATGGCGAGGATCTGGTGGCTGGTGAGGGGGACAGGGAGCCCCAGCACGCTCGCTCCACTTTGAAGCCCAAGCTCACCCAGATTCCCTCCAGCAGCAACCCGAGCGCACGACGAATGTTGCGCCAAAAGCTGCGCCCTTCGACGAACGTTTCCACCAGGGTGGAAAGTCATCGTCGGCCAGCACCACGTCGGCGGCCTGGCGGGCAACCTCGGTGCCGTTGCGGCCCATCGCCACCCCGACGTCCGCGAGCCGCAGCGCCGGGCGTCGTTGACGCCGTCTCCCGTCATGGCGACTACGTGCCCGCGGCGCTGCAAACTTTCCACGATCCGCAGCTTGTCGGCGGGGGTGGCCCGCGCGATTACGGTGGCGCGCTCCAGGCGCACGTCCAGCTCGTCATCGCGCAGCTCGGTGATCTCGGCCCCGGTGAGGACTGCACCGTCCTCACTTACGCCAGACCGGCCTCGCGGGCAATGGTGCGTGCGGTGGCCGGGTGGTCGCCCGTGAGCATGATCACCCGGAGCCCTGCTTCATGGCACCGGCGGACGCGCGCTCGGCACTCCGGGCCGTAGTGGATCGCTGATGCCCAGAAAGCCGAGGGCGACCAGGCCGTGCGGGTCATCACCCGGAGTGTCGGGTGGACCCTCCGCAACCAGGAGAACGCGCAGACCGCTTTCGGCGAGCTGCGTGGCCCGGGCGAGCAACTCGTGAGTGCCTGACCCGTCCAGCGGATGATCCGTGCCGTCGCGGCGCAGGTGGGTGCACCGGGGCGCAAGTGCTTCCGCTGCTCCCTCCACGCAGAGGCGTCCTCCACCACGGCCGCATGGAATGCGCGGGCGGTATCGAACGGCGACACCCTCGCGCGCGGCATGCAGCTCGCGCCTCAGGCCAGCGTCCTCGGCCGCCTCGCTGACCGCGGCGTCGGTGCGATCGCTCGTTGCGTCCAGCGCGTCCGGGTGCGGACCGGCAAGGGCGCCGGTGAGCAGCACGTGGCGAAAGTCCGGCGGCAGCGCGGCGGGGAGCCGGACTTCCCGCTCGAGGTCCGCGATCAGGCCCAGCGCCAGGCGCCCCTCGGTCAGCGTACCCGTCTTGTCCGCAAACCACGTCCACCCGACCCAGGGCCTCGACAGCGGCAGGCCGGCGGACGAGTGCATTGCGCCGGGCCAGGCGGTCCGCGACCGCGGCCTCACCCAGCGCGGCGAGAAGAGTCAATCCTTCCGGCACCGCAGCCAGGGCAACACTCGCCCCAAGCGCCAGCTGCTGGGGCAGCGGTTGCTTCCGGAGGAGGCCGGACGCAGCCACGATTGCGCCACCAGCGGCGGCAGCGGGGAGGAACTGGCGCATCAGCTGGGTCAGGCGGGCGGTGAGCGGGCTCTGCTGCTCGGCCTCGTCCAGGGCGAGTGCGGCCGCGGTGGCGCCCATACGGGTTTGGGAGCCGACCGCGACCACCACGGCGCGGCCACTGCCGACGACCACGTCACTCCCCTCCAGCACGACGCGGCTTGCATCGGTGCCGTCCAGGGCGGCCTTGGGGACCGGCATTGACTCGCCGGTCAGCGCTGCCTCGTCCACTTCCATGCCCTTGGCGCTAATCAGGCGTGCGTCGGCGGCCACCCGGTCGCCCGGCGCAAGCAGCAGCACATCCCCGGTACCACCTCGCCTGCGGGCACTACCGTGTCCTGGCCATCCCGCAGAACACGCGCGACCGCGCTGCCCATACGCTCCAGCGCCTCGGCAGCCTCCTCCGTGCGGTGCTCCTGCCATGCGCCGGCGCCGGCGTTGGCCAGGATCATCGCTCCGATCATGACCGCGTCGTCGACGTCCCCGAAAAAGAGTGACAACCCCGCGCCCCCGCCGAGTACGCCGGTCAGGGGAGAGCGGAGCTGGTCAAGAATCGCCGCGGAAACCCCACGGCGCTGCGTTCGAGTTTGGGTTGCCCGCCGCCTCGCCGCCGCCTCGGTGCTGGAAAGACCCGCCTCGGTACTTTCGAACGCGCGGAGCACGCTTTCAGCGCTTTGCCGCCCCCAGCGCTCGGGATGCGGATCTACGATCTGAGACGCGGCTGACACGGTTCGATCTCCACCGCGCAGCCGCACCCATCCCGCGCCGAGGGCGCCGAGTGCGGCGAGGTACGCCGGGTAGGAGGCACGTCGCACGCCGGGGTCCCCGCGCACCCCCACACCGCGCCAACGCCATTCGCGAGTAGCGAAAGTGCAAGCGAGTCCCGCACCGCCGCATCGCGTTGCGCTCCTGTCTCGACGATGGCGGCGATGACCCGGAGGTCAGGTGCCAGCAGGTCTGTACTCGCAGGGAAGGCGTACCGATCATCCGAAAGTCCCACGCTCAAGTCGCAGGCTGCGAACGCCGCGGCGGAATCCGGTGTGTCTGAAACGAACGCTACCGGTGCGTGCCCGCTTTGCCGCGCCTGAATGATTCCGATCGCGTCATTGCCGGCCAGAAGCGAAATCCCCGCGCGCTGGGCGAGCGCCCGCCCACCGTCCGGGTCATCCCCCGCGAGTACGGCGAGTTCCACCCCGTGCTGCCGGCAGGTGTCGACCAGGCTCTCCACGCCTGATGCGAGCCGCGGGCGCAGGGCGAGGAGTGCGAGCATCTGCTGCTCGTCGCCGCCATGGAGCAGCAAGGGGTATTCACCACGGTCGCGAAATTCGGTTGCCTTCGGTACGGCATCCCGATCCTCAGCCGGGCCAAGCGAGTACCGCACGCCCTCGATACACGCCGTGGCAACCTCGCCGTCGAAAGCACCCTCGGTAATGATCGCGCTGCTCGCCCCACGGAATGCACTTCCCCACGGTGAACCAGCAGCAGCCGCAACCGCAGTCGCCTGCTCAAGTATCCAGTCGGCATCTCCAGCTACAGTGAGCGGGAGGATACCGTCGATCTCGAAGCCATCAGCCAGCACACGCGGGCTGTCGAGCAGGACGGCGGCGGGGCGCCGGAGAGTTCGGCCCGCACGGGTACCGACCATGGTTGCACCCGCCCGCAGCACCCGCGCGGACGCACCCTCCTCCGCAGCCTCACCACCCAGGAGGGCAACACGCGGGTTAACCAGCAGCAGCGCCGCAAAGGCTCGGGTGGGGGAACGGGTCCAGAGCAGCGTGAGTGCCGCATAAGCGAAGGAGAGCGGAGTCAGTGCGTGTGCGTAGCGCTCCCATTCCGGGTCAGTGGGCGGAATCCGCCGGGGTCCGAGCAGGGACGGCTTACCCGCGTGCGGCTTCAGCACAAAGGGTCCGCCGTACAGCCGTGCTCCCGCGGCAACATCGTCGCCTGGCGTAAGCGGGACGGGCAGGCCGTCCCGTCCGGCCATGGATCCTGCACCCTCTACCACCGTGGCGGCAAGCGGGGTTTTCTCGCCGGCTTCCAGACGGATCGTCGCACCGGGCTTGACCGGAGTAGCCTCCTGTAGCGCCGCTTCATGGCGGTGCCACGCTGCCTGTCGCGCACGCACCTCGGTGAGCAGGCGCAAGGCCGCCAGGCCGCTGACCACCAGGCCAAGGGAGCTGCCGGCGAGCGTCAGGCTCGCAATACTTGCAACCCCCAGCAGCAGTTCGGCCACGTCCGGGCCCAAGCGCTTGCGCACCGCGTCTCGTGTCACCGGAAAGCTTTCCAGCACACCGATCGTGCCGGCGGTCACGGCGGGAATCCCACCGCTGACCGGCGGGTTCTGAGAGCCGGCAAGCCGTCGCGCGGCGAGCACCCCGAACCCAGCCACCACTCCCCCCGTTCGAGCCGCGCTCTGCAGCAGCGCGCTGCAGTCCGGTGTGGGAGCGCGCACGCGTTTCGCACGTTCAGTTGGTGGAGCGGATTGCTCTCGCGACGCTGGGGGCATATCCGGGGTGAGCGTTCGCACCGCGCCGAGGATGCTCCGCTCGTTGGTTGCCGCGGGATCGAAGTGGATAAGGACGTTGCCGGTCCGGGGGTTCGCTCGCGCGCTACGCACGCCGGGTTGCCGCTCCAACTGGGATTCGACGTCGTGCTGCCGCCGTCCCGACCACCCGCGTACGTGTACGCGCACGCGTCCGGGGATCGCGTGCACCAGGCGAGGCTCCACGGCGGCTACTTACTCTGGACTGCGGCGGTTTTCATTGCGGATATGCTGCGCCTCCGCCCACATATCCTCGGCTTCCTCCTGCGCGAGAGCCGCAGCCGTACGGATACGCCGGCCGGAAAGGGCCAGGAACCGGCCGACCCGCTCCCCCATGCTGCGAGACAGCCCCGTTGCCGGTGCAGGTGGAGGAGGTACATCGTCAGGTTCCGCCATGGAAGCTTCCGCCCTCCCCGCTGCGACGCGTTCCATGCTCCGGCGGGCACGAGCTGCGGCCTGGCCGACACGCTCTCCCAGGCGGCCTATCAGCTCCTCCGCGCGCTCGGTCGCCGGCCGTTCCGCTTGTGTGTCCTGGGACTCGTTCATTGCAACTCACCTCCCGCACCGTTCTGCTCCTCGCCCTGCTCGGCGCCGTCCAGATCATCCGTGTCCTGCATTCCACGCGCGATCCCCCGGGCAAAGGCGGTAATCATGTCACCCGCACTCAGCACTCCCGCCAACCCGTAGACGGCACCCCGGCGCAACATCCCACGTACGCGTGGCGAAAACACCGTTGCCGTCACCGCGACCGCCGTGGCGACTCTGGTGTTGTCACTGGCCGTTTTGGATCGCTTCTCGGTGTCCTTGCTCTCCTTCCTTGCGGCCTTGCCGGATTCCTTGTCGTTATCCTCGTCGTGCTTATCGGCCATCGGAGCCCCCAGGAGGTGCAGGTGGTGTCCGGCACACGCTTGCGCGGGCGCCGAGCTACGCGCGCTAGCGCATGTCCTGGCTGGTGCGTTGCTGTTGTCCGTAGGCGAATTTAGCGAACCGCGTGCACCTCGGACAGGTGGCGCACTCGCGCCTCAGGAGCAACCCAGTCCGTCGCGAGCGCAAAGCCGCCGCCCACCAGCAGCTCCGCCAAGTCGAGCAAGAGCACCACCGTCTGCAGGGAGGGAGTCGTTGTATAGCGAAGCCCGTATCCGCTGTCCGGGAGCGGCAAGCCCACTACCGGATTTCAGCGATCGGCTCGCTGTCTTCTCCTCGTACTTGGATTTTGCCAGTTCACAAACAGGACGCCTCCGGGCGCGTCAAACTTCGGCTGCCCCTCCGGGGGAACGATCTGCAGTTGCAGCTCCTCCACCGGGTTCTGTACACAGTTGTAGCACTCCAGCTTGAAATCCTTGCCGCGGGTACGCGACATCATCACGTGAACCATGGCGCTGTCGTTGACCAGCTGCCCATTGCGGTACAGATCCCCATACGTCCAGAGCGCGACCTGGCTCCGGTTGGTGGGAATGAGCGGCGTGTGATTGTTGGTGCTTCCGTGATAGACCAAGGGGATGATGACCCCCCGAAGCGCGGGTTGAAAGGAGATCCTTGGTTTGCACGCCCTTCAGGACCACCCGCCAGTTCGCCCCGTCCTGCGTCTTGAACTCCGCCGTCCCCGCCACTGAATCCCGGGCGGATCCCCGGTCCCACGCGGCGAAGGAGAAGTTCCCGCGATCGGAGCCACGTTGTTCGAGTAGGGGCCCTGCTTCACCTGTGCCTCCAGCTTCTGTCTCTGATCCTCTGGACGCTGCGCGATCACCGGCGCGGCGCTATCCGGGAACGGGAACGGCCCAGGGAGGATCTGGATGACGGGCCCGCCTCCGGTCACCTGGATCACCTTCACCCCGGTCGCATTTTCGGATTGTGACTCGGCGGGTTGCGCTTGTCCCGCCGGTTGCCCAACATCGCCGGCTGTCGCACCCGCTGCCGTCCCAGTGTTCTCCTGTTGGCCACATGCAACGGTGAACAAGCACAACGGTGCGAGAACCTGTCGATACTTCATCGCGAACAGCTTGAATCTCGACATGTTTCCTTCTCTCAAGTAAAAGGTCAATACTCGCTTCTGGCTGAGCCACACCACCGCAGCGGTGCCAGACCGTTTGCGCTAGCGCCTGTCTCTGACGGGCGCGTTGCTGTTATCCGGGGCGAAGTCAGAGATCTGTACATTGTTGTTCCCAACCCCTACACGCGGCCACAGGTTGACCGTGTACCGTTCCAAGCTGAATCCCTTGGTGGGCAGCAGGTTGGCCGGTACCCGCGCGGTGAGGGTGCTGCCGTTTATGGACACGCTGCCGGCCGCGAGGTTGGTGGGTGTGGGCGAGGTGGCGGTGAGATCTAACACCTGACCTGTACCATCGGGCCGGAGGATCACCACCGCGTCGAACAGGACACCCGGGGCGATGTCGCCGAAGCGCGCTGTGCCTGCCCCACGGTTCACTCCCCACACGAACAATGCGGTCGGCGTGGTGCCGATTGCGCCGGCCAATGTGCTCTCGAAGACGAAGTTCGAGCCGTCGTAGGACATCTCGCCGCGTACCACGTCAAGATCCGCGTTCCTGGCGCTGGCGTTGAAGCTGGCGCGGATGTCGCCGGTGGCGTCGTGGATGATGGATGGGCGGTCCGGATCTGTCGTTCCCTCACACGCCCCCAGCATAGGGGTGATCCCGAGCACCAGGAGCAGGGCCCATGCCCGTGGTGTGTGGCGCATCTTTGTGGATTTCATTGTGTCCATCGTTCCTATTCTCCTTGCCGCGGATAAATGCAACTGCCGAGCGCGCTGCGGTTCACGCGCTGGCAAGATCCCGGCCGATTCGGCTCGGGTTCGATCACAAACGCCCCACGCGAGCCGACACTCCGAGGCAGAGTTCGAGTGCTGCGTGGCCCGGGGGTCTCCGTCTACCTGCAACATCAACCGCCCCGGCCTGCGTCAAGCAGACCGGGGCGGCAGCACCTCGGCATGCGACCGTCTTGTAGAGGGCTTACTGCCGCATCAGTTGATCGCGCACAACCCCACCGGGGTGCGCGGTCGAGTGGACGTTTGCGTACACCTCACCGGTGCGCATTAGGGTTAGCAGGGACTGGAAGCTAAGCCCCAAGAGGATTTGTCGTGGAGTAATCGTGCCTTCCACCAGGGTGCCGTTGGCCACGTTCACCGGAGATCCCGCAGTTGTTGGGAAAAGGCCGACAAGGATCGGACCGGCCACTTCCGGGCCCCCAATGTGGATGTGAGCCGCCGTTATACCTGTCGCGTTCACCAGTGTGATGGCGTAGCTGATCGTCGTATCGTTCGTCAGAGTGAAGGTGGCGGTGCCAGTCGTAGGTGTCGTGACCGGACTCGGCCGCTCCTTGACACCCTCCAACCTGGCGATGAACTGCTCCTGGCCGGGCCCTGTTCCATTGTCATCATCGTCACACGCACCCGCGAATCCAGCGAGTACAAGTGCGAGCATTCCGAACAGCTTGGTCTTGGACATGTGTGCCTCCATTTGGAGAGTGGGTAAAAAACAGCAAACCGACGTGCTGGATGAAAAGATCACTTTTCGCCGAGCCAGACCACCGCGGTACCCCACGCGGCTCGATCCCGGTCCTCCCGGAATAGCTTAGACAGGTTCACCACCGCGTTACTCCCGTCACGACGGATGGCGAAGCGATCCATGCTGCGCGTCGCCCGCCCTGAAATGTAGCTGCCGTCCGGGCGGTACTTGGATTTGTGCTTGGGACACTGGAAGCGCCCCTGATCCCCGAGCCACTTGAGGGCGGTGCGCTGATGCGGACAGGCAAGCGAAAAGGCGTACACCGCAGTGCGCTGGCGTGCCAGGATCAGGTCGCGATCCTTGTCGATCACCGCACCATCTCCAGCAGGGATCGGGTAGGTAACTTCCTCACCGCTCGTCCGCAGCGGAATGATGGTCTGGAGCTGAAGTGCGTGGGCACGCTCAGGCGATAAGCCCAGCCCTACCAGCGCACTGGCAACCAGGGCTGCGGCATCGCGAAGAAACTCGCGTCGGTCCCCAGCCAGGCATGCACCGCACTCATCCTCAGGCTGTTTGTTGTGGACGGGAAGGTTCATATAGAGACCGTCAGGAGATGTTAGAGAGCCAGGTGCCAGCGAGCACCAGCGAAAGCCACAGCACGGAACTCGCCATCGAAACCGTCCGGAGCCGGTCCCATCCTCCATTCGGATCCCGGCGCAATGCTGTCTCCGCGCGGGTCAGGGCGTAGCCGTTGGCGAGCAGCAGCAGGACCAGCCCCATCTTGACCCAGAACACCACGGACCCGGCAAATGTTTCCAGGTCAGCCGCGAACATCAGCACGCCACTCACCAGGGTGAGAGTAAGCGCCACCAGGACGGGGCGGTGAACTGCATGCAGCTCGGACAGATGGCGCACTCGCTGCTGGGGATCCGCATGAGCAACGCGAAGCATCGCGCGATCCGTCGCAAGCGCGAAGCCGCCGCCCACCAGCAGCCCCGCGAGGTGCAGGAACAACACCACGGTTTGTAGGGGAGGGGAGTCGTTGTACAGCGAAGCCCAGGGCTCCGCTAGCCGGACGGCCGTATCGGGGACGTCCACTCGCTAATCCTCCCAAAGAGCAGGGAGCATCAGTAGATAACCAGTCACCGCCACGGCCATCGAGCCGAGTGCCACGTTGCGGTGCAGCTCCCGGTCCCCCCCGTGCCGTGCCGCCTGGTTACCGAGGTATCCGGTGGCTGCGAAGCCCGCATCGCCGGCGAGCATCAACAATGCGTGCGCGGTTCGGCGGCGGCGCCCCTCCGGGTCCTTGCGGGCTTCCCACAGATTCCACACCCCTGTGACCGTGTTAACAGTGAATAGTGCTCCCACCCCGTACGCAAGCGGCTTGTGCGTCCGGCGCGCCCAGTCGTCTCCTGGGAGGGCCGGGTTGTTGAAGAGCCGCTGCCCCGCGGTATACTGCGCGACGAACAGCGGCACCATTGTATAACTGGCTGCCCGGTGGATCGCGAGCCGCCGCCCGTACCAGTCGCTGTACTCAATCGCTGCAACCCGTGTGGTGTCCGCCGGAGCGCCGGATTGCGACTGAGCCGTTACGCCACGCGCCCCCGCGAGGAGCGCGAGCGCGGCGAGCAGCATCCGCGTCATTGTACCGTTATGACGCCGACCATCCCGCTGGTGAAGCTGGAGGAATGTGGGGTGCAGCGATACCTGAAGGTGCCCATGGTGTTGAAGGTGACCTCGTGCGTGCTCCCCTGGTTCGGGATATTGCCTGATGGAAAGGCATTGTTTTCGGCAACCACGTCGTGGAAAACATTCTGTCTGTTGATCCAGCGTACTGTCGTACCACGCGCGATGGTGATATTCGGGCGCTCAAATTGGAGGCCCGTAGCGCCGATCACCTCGACTGTCTGCCCGCCCGATGGTTGCACCGTCCAACTCACCGTGCTGCTCCCACCAGCCGTCACGGCTACCGACTTGGTCGCATTCTCGCTGCCAAGGGCAAATCCCTGCGGGAGCTGCTGCAGGGTAAGCGTGTAGCTGCGGGGCTCAAGGTTGCTGAAGCTAAACTGCCCACTTGCGTTAGTAGTCTGCGTCCCGTTCCCGGGGGACAGCGCGACGCCGGCACCAGAGACGGGGCCAGTGGCCGTACTTACCTGTCCGGTGATGGTACCGGTAGTCGGCGGCTGGGTGGTCCCACCACCCCCATCTCCACCGCACGCTCCCATGAGGAGTGCGCCAGCAGTTGCGAGGATCAAGTGTCGGATACACATACATGGACTCCTGGATTATAGGTGGGGTACGGAAATTATAGAACCAGCTGAAGATTTTGTCAACAAATTACTTGGGAAATTGTTAATTCGTGCTCATGCGCGCCGCGGTTTACGCGCTAGGGCAAGAAGATCCCTGCTAATTCGGCAGAGTTTGGGGCAGGTACCCCACAGAAGGCGGCATAGAATCACATTCCATGTGTCTCCGGCTGGTACACCGGACCTAACCGCGCCGTACAGGTACTTTGAATGCAACATGTGTTCCGCTGCTGCGCACTTCGTAGCAGAATAACACCCTCAGATATCTGCTACACCGGGCTTCAGCCCCCTGCCTGGCGGACGGCTTGGCTTCATAGCTTGGGTGAAGTTGCTCACAAGGCGTGGTTGCGCCCTGGGCTAGGGGCGAAATCCTTGATCCGGCGGGTGGCTTCCCGGTGCAGCTTGTTGCCCAGGTTCTCACCCCGCAGTGTGACGGAGTGAACCAGACCGCCGCGGGTGACGCGGACCCCGGCGTCCAGCCGCACCAGCGTGTGCGCGGACGTGGTGCTTTCGTCGGCGGAACCCACCCGGTCCTGTCGCATCTCGTGGTGCACGTCGCTGTTGACGACGGCGTCCACTGTCCGGCCATCGTTCGGGCGGTGGGCCAGATGCACAACGCCCGCCCGGTTCGTGCGTCTTGGTACCGACCATCCAGTTCCGAAGAAGTCAGGGTAGCGCCGGTAATCCCACTGTACAGCTCGCCTGAGAAAGCGCCCTGCACCGGACTTACGCCGCATGTTCTCGGGCTGCGAAGCGCCAGAATGCGCGGGCGCGGGCATCCATGTAGACCAGCAGCGTGCAGGCGTACGCCCCGATTCCCGAGCACTTCGCCTGCCGCAGCAGCTCCTCGCGTGTACGGTCACCCAGCGCGGGCGGGAAGGGCAGACCCTCCGGGCCCTCACTCGCATAGCACCCAGGCCACTGTAGCAGTGCTTGGAGCTCCCGCCGCTCATCAGCGGAGAATGCAGGTCCGGCGAGCTCGAGCAATCGCTGCAAAGAAGACCCGCGCAGCCGCTGCACCGCCTCCGCGTACTGCTCGGTAGGGACACCACTCCGGAGCAGTTCTTCGAAGATCAAGGCTTTGTACAAGATATCAGCCAGGCGCATTTGGAAACTCTCCAAGGTATCCGCGGCGGTCACCGCCCCCGTTCAGAAGTGGGTGGCGATCGAGAAGAGCACGCCCACAGTAATCCGTTCCGCCAAGTCACCTGCGAGGTCGGCGTCGTAGTCCGCTGCGGGAGCCAAAGCATCGCAGGGATTGGTGACCTGCGCCTGCGGTGTTTGTGCGGTGGCCGCGTCCGAATTGAACGGAGCGGACACTCCCAACCGCACCACGAGCGATTGGGCTTGCCGAGCTTGTGCTACACTTTCCGCCGCCGGTGCAAGCAAACTGGCCAGCATGCCGCAGGACAGAAGAACGGTGATCTTAGTCTTCAATTTCAGTTCCTAGAAAATCGTTCCCAACTCGATAAACGTGCCATTTCGTCCCTTCTGGAATCTTCGCTCCACCGTCAGGCGAATCGTGGACTTGGTCCCGGGGAAGTGCGCGTTGATGTAGGGGAGAAAAGCCGGCTCGGCGCCGTCACCGGCCCGGTCCTCGACGCGCCCCCCAAGCGCGAGGAAGTACGAGGGATATACTCCCCTCCAGCGACCAGCGGCCGCGTAGCGCGTCGCTGCTCTTCGCCATCCCCGCCATCGCAGTCCAGTGCAGCGCCGCACGGCTCCCGGTTGTCACGGCATTCGCCATGTACCGATCCGAATGGTCGTAGAAGACGTGACCGCCGAGCGTCGCCGGTCCGCGGCGAATGAACGACTCCACGAAGACTCCCTTTGGATCCCACTCGACTTCATTGCTGGCTTCAGCCTTTGCTTCCCTGGTCAGCGGAATGGAGAACTCGCCGGGGATGGGCAGCGCCACCGCAGCCGTCCAGCGCAAACTCCTCTGACATCTGGCTGTTCCACCCGGCGCGTACCGCGGGCGAACGGCCGCTGGGAGCGAGCCGCGCAGCGACAGCACTCGTGCATCCGCCGCGGAAAGCTTCCCTCGGCGTTTCGGGCCAATCCTGGTCGCTCCCGGGGAGACCGCCGGAAAGCACGAGCGGCTCACTGATCCCAAGTCGTCTTGACACATCTACCTGCTGAACCTGCCTGAACTGACCTGCGGTGATCTCCAGATTGTCGCGCTGCGCGGTTAGAAAGATGTCCTCGAAGCGCCCCGATCGGTCTCTCAATGATCCGTTATTTCGCCCTTCGAAGCTAACCGGGCGCCACTCCACGAAGTAGGCGAGCCAGGGCACCACGGCTTTGCCCCCGAGATGATCTCCAGACGGTTAATGTAGGCGCGAACCGCATCATGTTCAGCCCCGCTGAGCGGCGAGTCGGAACGGCCACTCGCCCAGACTGCGAAGGGGAAGGTTCGCCTGGTTTCTTGGCGGCGCGTGGTATCTGGCCACTGATAATTGTTGGCGAGGAACTCCCTCCCGAATCGGTTCAGCTTCGGGACCGAGGCGTGACACTGACTGCAGTCCGCGTTGTACTTTCGCGCCCACTGCGGAATCGCGTGAGCGGGATTCGGTTGCATGGTGGTGAGGGCGAGTAACGATAAGCTGGCGAACGACACTCCTGGTTTCATGGCTCCTCTGGTAGGTAATGGGTATGCCCCACGGTTTAGAACACTAAAAAACGATTATTAACCTACTCTAAAAATTATGGTACACAGTAGTCCGTTGCGGGTCCGCATGTCAAGAGGTTCGGGTTGAGCTTGTTGCGCGTGGCGCGGGTTCGCGCCACACGCGGGTTCAGGCTGCCACGAAGAGTCCCGTGGTGTACATGATGAGGAGCCCCAGGACGAGCCCCGCGGCGTTCAGCGGCTGGGCAAGACCGGCTTCGGCGCGCCGGGCGAACAGGCGCCACAGCTCGTAGACCACCTGGACGATCGCGCCGACACCAATCGCAAAGAACAGGGTGGTCCACACGGGAGAGTACGTGAACCCTCCGATCCAGGCGCCGAGCACGGTAGGCACGCCGGCCAGGGCGCCCAGCAGGACCAGGTCACGGAAATGCGGCCGCTCGTGGGCAATGGGGGCGACGATCCCCAGCCCTTCGGTGGTATTGTGCAGCAAGAAGCCGAGCACCAGGAAGGTGCCCAGGGCGATCTCACCGCTGGTGTAGGCGGCGCCGATGGCGAGTCCCTCCCCGAGGTTGTGGAGGCCTATGCCAAGGGCGATCAGCGTGGCCACGTAGAGGGGCGAGTGCCCTCCCTTTCTTTCCTTCCACTTGCCCAGGGCGGCAATCGCCAGCGGGGTGCCCAGCGCACCGAGAACGACCAGGCCGAGTCCCTGAAAGGCGCCGGGAACCCGCCCCGCCGTCTCGAGGGCTTCAGCGAACGCGTCCACCCCCAGGAACACGAGCAGCCCAATGGTGAGGCTCAGAAAGAAGTCCAGCCAGCGCCGGCCGATGCCACGCAGGAATGGAAGCCAGAGGAGACCCAGAAATACCGGGATCACCCCCACGTAGACACCCAGGAGCGCGAAGGTAGTCAGATAGCGAGCATTGGCGGAGGGCGTCTGGGTGGCGACCGCGACCTCCCCCGAGAAGGTGGTCCCGGTGCTGGTAAGCAGGACCACTTCGTGCGGCTCCCCTTCCACCCAGGGATAGGGGAGGGTAATGATACGACTCTCCAGGCGGCGGATGGTGCGGGCGCCATCCAGCGTGTGAGCGAAAGCAGCGTCGTCCACCAAGACTTGCGCCACAGTCACGGGCTCAGGGCCACCGTTGGTGACCTGCACCCTCATCTCACCCGCACGGGGGAGGGTGATCCGCTGGATCGTTAGCTCCTCCACGGGGGGAAAGGCTTGTTGAAAGACGCCTATAGGACCGAAGCGCAAAAAGACGAACACCAGTGCCGCCAGCAGGACGAGCGGCGCCAGGCCCTTCACCCATAGGGAGCCGGCCGAGGACTCGGCCGGTGCACGCTTCTCCGCCTCCGCCGCCCGCTCGTCAAGCATTAGGCGCCCCCTGCACGTCAAAGATTCCCACCCACCCCAGCTCCGCGAACTCACTCTGGTGCGCGTGGAACAGGAACTTGCCCGGGAACTTGTAGGTGAGCTCCAGGACCGCCCGCTCCCCCTGGCAGAGCATCACCGTGTCGGTAAACTCGTAGTGGTCCAGCCGGGTCCCGGTCCGGTAGAGACGGAAAAAGTTCCCGTGCAGGTGGAGCGAGTTGATCAGGTCGAACTCGGTGATATTGACCAGATAGACGCGCACCAGCTCGCCCACCCGGATGGGGATGGGGTGCTTCTGGTAGTGGAAGGCCGCCGTGTTGACTGCGTAGATCTCGTTCTCACCGTCGAAGTTGGTGTCAAAGGCGTTCATCATCATGACCATCTCGCGCGCCGGCGGACGGCCCTCCTTCGGATCCACGATAAACACGCCGTAAAGCCCCTTGTGGATGTGCCGTTTGAGGGGTACCGCGTGGCAGTGGTACAGGTGCAGCCCAAAGGGCTCGGCGTCGAACTCGTAAGTAAACGTCCCGCCCGGCTGGATGATCTCGAACGAGCCGTCCATGTTGGCGGCGTGGATGCCGTGGAAGTGGACGGTGTGCGGATGGCTGCCGCCGTTGATGAATCGCACGCGTACGCGGTCTCCCTCGGTGCACCGGAGCGTGGGACCCGGGACCTGGCTGTTGTAGGTCCACGCAGGAAAGAACACCCCGGGTGCCACCTCGATCTCCTTGTCGATGGCGATCATCTGGTACTCGCGCAGGGTTTGCCCGGAGGGGAGCCGGGAAACCTTGCCGGTATCGAAGTGGGTAAGAAAGGCCGTGGGGTCGAAGCCGCCGGGCTGGAAGTCGCCCACGGCCATCATGTTCTCGTGCGAGCTGTGCCCCCCGTGCGCGAATCCACCGGGGCGAGGCGGCGCAACCTTGGAGGCGCCCGGAGGAAGCTCGTGCGGCAATTGCGGACGAAATGCGAGTGAACCACCCGCGGTAGCCAACCCCGCCGTGCCCAGCATGCCAGCCTTCAGCAGCTCGCGGCGAGTCAGTTGCACTTCGCGGTTCACCGAAGCACCCTGTTTATGTCTTTCGCCGGAGGTGTTTTCCACCTGCGGTGTCGTGCCGTTTTGCTCGTCCATCATACCTTCCTCAAGCATTCAAACTCTCCATTCGCATCTACGCTGTCACCGGCTCCACTCGTAGAGATTGGGACAACTCCTGCCCGATGATCTGTTCGTTGGTTCCCACCCGAAGGCGCAACGGACCGCCGAAGGGTGCGCGCCCCAAGATCTCCACCTCCACACCTGGCACGAGCCCCAGCTCCACGAGGTAGCGCAGCAGTGCCGGATCCTCATCGTTGACCTGCCGGAGCAACGCCGGACGTCCGATCTCCAGGTCGGCCAGTGCTGGATGCTGCGGGTCTTCAAAAGTTTGCCCCACTCCGGGGATCGGTGCCCCGTGGGGGTCCCACTCCGGTTCGCCAAGTATCCTTGCCATCTCGGCGATGAGTTGGTCAGACGCTACGTGCTCCAGCCGCTCCGCTTCGTCGTGTACCTGATCCCAGTCGTAGCCCAGCTTTTGAACCAGGAACAGTTCAAGCACGCGGTGCCGTCGGATCGTGCGGAGCGCCTCCTGCCGTCCACTTGCAGTCAATTCGGTTCCGTGATACGGCACGTACTCCACCAGCCCCTGCTCCGAAAGGCGCTTCAGCATCGCACTCACCGCAGGGGCGGACACTCCCAACCGCGTCGCCAGCGATGAGGTGCTGGCCGGCTCTTGGTTCCGAGTGAGCGCGTAAATCGCCTTGAGGTAATCCTCGACTGCCTCTGAGTGCATCACGATTTTAGAACAATTCTAACCTATACAAAACCGGTTTTTAGTTTAGTCTAAAAATCTTGGTCGGTCAAGGTCCAGAGTTGGATCGGGGACAATGCCACGTATGATGGCCCACACGGGTCCAAGCTGCCTCTTGTATGCACGGCACATTTCTCGAAGAGTAGGGCCGGCACATGAGCGAGTCCCGTGTATCAACGGGAGTGAACTACTTCTTTGAGGACGAGGAACATATCCGTGCCAAAGTACTGGATCTCCACCACATTTTGTTTGGCAGCTATCGCGCTCTCGCCCGGCCTGGTGCACGCCCAAACCCCTGTGCGCGACACGGTCCCTGCCGTCCCGCTCGACACCCTCAACGTGACCGGCCTGCGGACCCCGTTCAGTGCCGCGCGCGCGCCGTATGCGGTCACTGTAGTCGGCACCGGGCAGATCCAGCGGCGCGCCCCGGGCTAGCACTGGACGAGGCCTTGCGCGGTGTACCGGGTGTGCAGGTGGACAACCGCTACAACTACGCACTTGGCGAGCGTCTCTCCATTCGTGGCTTCGGGGCGCGGGCGCAGTTCGGGGTGCGTGGCGTCAAGGTGCTGCTCGACGGCATCCCCGCCACACTCCCCGATGGGCAGACCACCCTGAATCAGGTGGACCTGGGAGCACTCAGTCGGGTGGAGGTGCTTCGCGGGCCCGCCTCCGCGTTGTACGGGAATGCCGCAGGCGGGGTGATCCTGCTGGAATCGGACATACCCCAGGGTGCGGAAGCGCGTGTGGTGGGTGGTGCCAATGGGCTGCGCCGGGTGCAGGGCACCGTAGGCGGGACGCGCGGCGGGATGAACGTCAGCCATCTGCGCTATGGGGGCTTTCGCGAATGGAGCGATGCCGACAACCTGCGGGCGAATGCACGGGTGCAAATTGGCGGATTGAGGTTCGTGGCCAACGCAGTCCGCTACGACGCGCGGAACCCCGGCTCGCTCGCGGATACGGCACTGGCGCGCGATCGGACGCAGGCGTTCGCCAACAAACGCGGCAGCAGACGGGGGAGCAGGGGAGCCAGGCCCAGGTGGGCGTGGTGTGGCAGGGGAATGCGGGCCCCGGCCGGATCGAGCTGGCCGGACATGCCCTTGCCCGCGAGATCGAAAACCCGATTCCGCAGCGGATCATCGACCTGGAACGGTGCCGGCGGCGCGCGTGCGCTGTATCGGCTGGAGGCGGGGCCCTCCGATGGATCCTGGGCATGGAGAGTGAGCTTCCAGGCCGACGAGCGCTTGAACTTCGTGAATCGCCTGGGGGAGCGTGCCGACCGGGTGCTGGATCAGCGCGAGCGGGTGGCGAGCGCGGCGGGCTTCAGCCAGCTCGCCGCGACCCTCGGGCAGCGTGTGGATCTGCTGGGTGCGGTGCGCTACGACCGGTTCCGGTTCGCGGTGCGAGACCGGTTGATCACCGCGACCAATCCCGATGACTCCGGCAGCCGCACCCTGGACGCACTCAGTCCCAGCGTAGGGGCGAGCTGGGCATTCGCCGACGCCTTCAATCTGTATGGCAATGTCGCCACGGCTTTTGAAACCCCGACCACCACCGAGTTCGCGAACCAGCCGAGCGGCGCCGGTGGCTTCAACCCCGAGCTGGAGCCGCAGCGCACGCGCTCCGTCGAGGCGGGAGCGAAGGGTGGCTCCGGCTCGCTCGCCGCGTATCAGGTAGCGGTGTACCGCGCGCGCGGGTCCGGGATGCATTGATCCCTTTTCGCGTGCCGGGCCAACCGGATCGTGACTTCTTCCGCAATGCGGGCTCGGCGGTGCACCAGGGGTGGGAGGCCGGGGTGGCACTCACCCCAGTGCCAGGGCTTCGGGGTCAGCTGGCCTACACCTACACCAACGTGCGCTTCGGGGAGTACACCGTGGGCGGAAACGATTACGGGGGCAACCGTGTTCCCGGCGTGGCGCCGCGTCGCCTGGATGCGCTGCTATCGCTTCGAACTGGGCCGCAGTGGGTATCTGGAGCTGGAAGGGCGCTATGCTTCCGGCACACCGGTCAATGATGCGAATACCGCCACTTCGCCTGCGTATTTCGTGACTGATGCGAGGATCGGGGCCAGCGATCTGCGGCTCGGGCGAGTGGTGGTTGCGCCCTTCCTCGGGGTCAACAACCTGTTCGATACCCGGTACAACACTTCCGTGGTGGTGAACGCTTTCGGTGGGCGATTCTACGAGCCGGGTCCCGGGCGGGCCTTGTATGTCGGGGCGCAGGTACGGTTAGCAGTTGCCTCGGAGCCCGAGGCACGGCTGCAATGATCTGGACTCGAACTGGTGAGAGAAGGTGCCGGAGGAGCAGTAATCCCTACACCCCCGCGACCTGGAACGCGGCGTCCACGATCGCCCGCGCTTCCTCCTGGATCTGCCGGAGGTGATCCCCGCCACGGAAGGTTTCCGCGTAGATCTTGTAGATGTTCTCTGTTCCCGAGGGCCGAGCCGCGAACCACCCGTTCTCCGTGACCACCTTTAGCCGGAATGCCATCCTTGTCCGTGGTCAAGACGGTGCCGTCGTGGCGCAGAAAGGACGCAACCTGTACGGCGCGGCACAGCGCGCGGGAAGCGACCGCGACGGGTTGTTCGGTGTGAGCCGGGCTGGCGACGCCACCTTCCTGGGCAAGCTTGAAGAGTTGGTGCGGGAAAAGGAAACCGAGCTGGACACCCGCACGCAGCGACGTCCAGTGCCTCGCGCCGCGTAGAAGTCCTGGGCTAGCCTTCTCCGGCCACTCCCGCAGGCGATACCCACTCGCCAAGGGATATCTCAAGGCCGCGCCACGTAACCACCTCGCCCGTGGCGATGGTTCCCCCGATGCGCACGGCGGCGATGCTCCGAACTCCCCGAAGTTGGTCCGGAGATAGCCAGGAGCTTACCGTGGCGTCCCACACCTCGACACGCCCGTCCAAGAGAGTCGCACACGCCTCGTGATAGGCCGCTCCCTCACCCGCCCAATCTGGAGACGCACCATCCGCCGACCAGCGGCCGTGGAAGTGAAGCAGATGATGAGGCTCCTGGCGCTGCACGAGCTGAACGGGCACCACGTGGATCCCCCGGGCCTGGAACGCTTCGATGGTGAGTGCCGCGTGGGCGCCGCAGTCGACCTCTTCAGCCTCCATCGCGTCGCACCAGTACAGTGGCCACCGGCTTGGACCCCAGGGGAAGCGCTGCGCGATCCAGGCGGGGCCACCATGCCCGCGCCACATGGAGCGGTTCATCGCCAGAAACCACGCCCGTGCGGTTGTGCAGCACTCCCTGTCATGATGTGAAAGCGTAGAGGGTGCCCAGGCTGCCCACGGAGCCCATTCCGCAGCCGGCATCACCTCAGTGACCGGCGTCATCTCAGCAACAGGCGTCATCCAGTATTCCCCTTCCGAAGTTGTAAGCCATGCTGGCGTCGTATGCGCCTGCGTCCCCAATTACCAGCCGATCCCCCACCTCCAGCGAATCCGGGAGCGCTAGGTCACTCGCCAGAATGTCGGTTTCCATGCAGATGCGCCCGACCAGGCGGTCTCCCCCTCCGCCGAGGGCCTCCCATTCTCCGCCGGCGGAGTGGCCGTATACCCGGTGTGGGTAAAAGGGCGCCATGGGAAGATCGGAGATCGCGGCGTCCACCACCGCTTCGGTGGCCCCCTCCCGGGTCCGCCGGACCTCCAGCACCGTGGTGACCAGCGCCATGGTCGGCTGCGCCATGGCCTTGCCGGGCTCCACGAAAAAGTGCGCAAGCTCCGGCAGGAGTGCAGCGGCCGCGGCCATCAAGCCTTCCAGTCGCGGCAGCATCTCGCGGTCGAAGTCGTCCGGGAACCAACCGCCGCCCACATCCAGGCAGCGAATGGGGCGGCCGACGCCCTGCTGGATGGCCTCAGCCCAGTGAATGACGCTTTCGTATACTTCCATCCAGCGTGCGGGCCCGATCACGTCGCTCGCAAAGTGGAAGTGCGTACCGATCTCCTGCTCGGGCGGGAGCGATTTCAGCAGCGCAACCGTTTCGGCGAAGCGCTTGGGGCTCCCAAAACTGGTGCCGAAACGCGACGAGTCCAGGGTAACAGGGCGGAGCCGGATGCCCAGGTAGCGAGCAGCCGGCGGACCTTCGCGAAGCCACCTTGCGAAGCTTTGCGGAGAATCGGCGAAGGCGGCCATGAGCGCGCTATCCGGGGCGGGACCGGCGGGCCACTGCTGGGCGGGTCCGTTGAGGATGACGCGCTCGGGGGGGAACCCGGATGCGAGCGCCTGGCGAAGTTCGGCCCCGCTGATCACCTCCGCGAACATTCCAGCCCCCTCCGCGAGCGCCACCAGCGACGGGTGAGGGTTGGTTTTCATGCTGTAGCCGAACCCCAGCTCAACCCCGGACACCGACTGGGAGGTCAGGGCATGCTCCACCCGAGCGAAGCGCTCCTGTGCCGTACGCGGCAGGAGGAGCCGGCGCGGAGTCGGAAGCTCGTCGACCAGAGCTTCATTCAGGTCCCACTGCAGCGCTGCCGGCATGGTCGGGGCAGCGCGTCGCTTCTGCTCCTCCCCGCCTGCCTTCTTGCCGTCGGCGAGCGCACTACTGAGGCGTCGGGCCAGGTCCGGCATTCCCGACGGGTGCTTGGACCCCACCTTCCACTCGTCCAGAGGATCCCTGACGGCGGGGAGCGGGTGTGTGCCGCGCACCGGAATCTCGGTGACGATGCGCGTGAACTGATTGCCCAGGAATGGTGTCAGCGCGGCTGTTCCCATGCCCGCCGCTTCGATCAGCTTCGCCGGCAGATTGTGGCCCGCGAAGCTCGCGGCGTGAATCCAGGCAGGGAAGCGCGGATTCCAGTCGATCAGGTTCAGGGTGCCGTCGTTCCCCCGAACGAACTCCAGCTCCGCACCTCCCGTCCACTCCAGATCCGCGATGACCTCGCGGAGCGGCTCCACCAGTGCCGCATCCACCTCCGAGACTTGCCCGGCCCAGGTCTTCCCCTCGTGCGTCTGGCTGTGCTTGCGCATGTGTACGCAGTCCAGCAGCTCACCCTGGTAGGCGCAGAGCGCTACCGATTCCTCTATCCCGAGCACGTGCCGCTGCACGAAGAGCTGATCCGTACCCCAGATGTCGCTCATCACGGTCCGAGCGTGCCGGAACGAGGGCCAGTCCCGAACTCGCATGGCTTCGTAGTTGGGACCTTTCACCCACACCCGCCATCCATGCTCCCGGCAGAAGGCATGCAGGTCCCAGTCGGATCGTTCCGCGGAGATGAAGTCCGGAATGGAGAGCGGGAGCTTGCTCGCGGCGCTGATCGTCGGCTTGCCGACCTGCCGCAGGGCCTCCGGGGAAGGGATGAACGCCCGGCTGCGGTCAGCAAGGCTCGTGGTCAACCACTCCACCTCCAGGTCCTGCCCCGAAAACCAGAATGCTCCCCCGTCCAGCACCTCCTGGATTGCGGCCTGATAAACCGGGAGGCGCATCTCCTTCCAGGGCCGCTGCACCCAGATGTCATCGAACACATCGCTGTGGAGTCCGGAGCTTTCCACGGAGTAGTCGACTCCGACTAAGCGCGCATGTGGAAACGCCTGGCGCAGTGATTGGGCTACGCCGAGCCCTGGGGATGGATTGGGCCCACTGTGCACACCACTGAGGTAGCACGTCAGGCGGTGTTTCGCTTCTGACCGCATCGGGTATTCCGCCACGTAGGGGTTGATCTGTCCCTGCTGCCGGCGCGTACCCTGCGGCCGAAGGGGTGTGAGCGGCTCTGGAAGCGAGTGGCACCGAGTTTTGGCATGCGAGCCGGTTCGATGACCAGGTGTTTCAAGATCTTTCTGCTGCGCCGCAATTAATTTAAATGCAAAAGCTATTCCCGGAGCAGTTTGCGATCTATCCCGACGCTGCTCGCCGGGGTGCTCAGCGAGTAACGGAGAGATTCATGTTGCCCGCCCACTCAGCCGGATGGGGAGCCGACGAGCCCCCCAGCGCCCATCTGGCGTCAACCTCCACTCCGAGAGTGTGAACCAGTCACGCCCGATCAGAATCTGACCGCACGCATGGCAACAGGTGCTCCCACCTTCCTGGTCGTGTACGTTGCCTGTGTAGGCGTACCGCACCCCGTTCTTGAGGGCGATGCGCCGCGCCTGGTGCAGCGTTGCCGGTGGGGTGGGGGGGCGGTCCAGCATCTTCCAGTCGGGGTGGAAGGCGGTGAAGTACCACGGGAGCCTCATGGATGCGAAGACCATCGTCGGGGGGATACAACTCCGCATAGACGCCCTGCCGGTGTGACCTTCATGCGCGATCGACTACCCGCAACCGGCGGAACAGCTCTCCTGATATAATAGCGGTGGGCTACGCTGCATAGGATGGTTAATGAACAGTGAAGGTGCGATCTGCCTCCGTCGCAACGCCTTGATCACGGGCTCTGCTCGTCATAACATGCGGAGCGCTTCCAGATATCCCACAGGCAGGATATGTGGAAGAGTCTCCGTATACTACTATGTTGGGCGGCTAGTGACTCTTATTGTCCAGACTACGTAGTCTTGCCCTCTGCTACGTCATCAGCGCGTCGATCCGTCATATCAGTCGTATCTTTCTCTCGTATCCTGCGATTCCGCCCGCCGCGCTTAGCTTAGGGTGCAAGGCTAAGCACCAGAACCGAAGGCCTATGCTCCGCCAGATCGTAACTGGCTCATCTTTACGCTGTTTCCAGTCCCGCGCTGGCCCAAGCTGGTGCTCATGTACAGCCGGCCTCGCCGACGGAGTCACGGTCTCGATCGGTTCAGGACGCAAGCGTGCCGCTGCAAGACAGTATGGGGTGGGTGGCTACTTCATTTCTTCGTTCCTCGGCGGCCTGCCCGCTGCTTCCTCCTACCGATCGGCGGGGGCCACAGGGGAGCCCACATCTCTCGTGCTCGGGGGTGCAGGCGCAACGGTAGTGATCGTGACCACGTCCAGAGCATACAAAAATGAAGCACTGCCGCCCCTGCTCAACGAAAAGCTACAGGCTCACACCCCGAGTACCGGGACGCCTTCCACGCGCGGCGTATTCTGAGCAGTTGAGCCGCTGCCGCGTGCGCAAGTCTTTGGGGAGGCGGAATCGGTGCTGGAGTGGGCTTCGGCACACTCGTCTGGCTTCTCTCCCAAATCGGAGACTTCTGAATCCTTCGGCACCTAACGCTTGCAGTGCAGGCGACATGCGGCCGGGCCTCCTTGCTCCGCAGAGCTGACTAGCTTGGGCGGGCTCGTCTCGCGCCCGGAGCACTTGCGCTTTCTGCCGCACGCGCCTGAACTTGGGCGTTCGGCGGCGATAGCAACTGCGAGAGGTGACCTCTGTCCCGAGTCCAACAGCGTCGCCGTACTGCTCCTCGGATATTCTCTGGAGTGGGGTATCCACGTTGTTCAACCACGGCAGAATACATGCGGTGCATAGCCCTACCTAATCGGGATCGTGCTGAACAAACGCCAAGGTGTCTAAATGCTGAAGATGCATAGGTTCGCGCTGCTCCTTATCGCCGTCTTCCTCCCGTTCGCTGGGTGCAAGGTGAATCCCCCGACCGGGTTTGATCTGGCCGCGCTCGTAATCGAGGTGCGAACGCCCGGAGGAACGCCAGTCTCGGGAGTCCGGGTTGAGATTGTAGCAGAAGGAGATACCATATCTGGCTCCGACGTGACCGGAAGTGGTGGAAGCCTGACGATGGTTGGCATCACGCCGGGCGTATACCACGTGGGCGTGCGGCAGCCGCCGACGGGCTACCAGGTTCCGAGCACGCAGCCCAATCCGATGCGCGTTGTCGTCGTGCAGGGGCAGGAAACCATCGTGCGCTTCACGCTTGTGCGCACATGATCCGCACCTCACCTGCACACGGAAGCGCCGCTGGAACCACCGGCTGATCCACTCCATCGAAAGGAGCCTCCCAATGGTTCGTTACGCATACTCCGCTTGCTCGCTCCTGCTAGTCGGTTGTGTGGCGGGATTTCCGAGTGGCCCCCCGGATCCAGGGCTGCTACCCGAGCGGATAACGGTCCTGGCGGTCAGTGCCCGGGTCGTAGAAGAAAACTCAGCCGATCCAGACGTGCTCCTGACATTCCACGTCCGCAACGATGCGAAGAAGACTGCGGACCGTGTTTCGGTGTCCGTCAAGGCCTTCCAGGGCACGGAGCAGGTTGGCCACGCCATGAGCCACGACAACCCGAGGATACAGGTGAGGCGTGAGGCGATGATCGGGGTCCGATTGGATCGTCCGAGTACGCTGGAGGACTTCGACTGCTACGAGTACGAGGTGGTAGCATTAATCGACGGGCGACTCGGAAGTACAAAGCCGGTCCGCAAGTGTTTCCGATGAGCAGCGTGGAGAAGACCGAACCCGGTTGGGCAAAGTGGATAGCCCGCTCTCTGGACAAGGATCTGAGATGTGCCCAGGTTAGCTATTGTACTCGCGGTAATGAGCTATACGCTTGCGGTGGTGAACCTTGGGGTGCTGCTGTACCTTGCGAGACATCGGCTGCCGGGCAAGCCGATCCGCTTCGGAACAATGCGGTGGATAGGCGAATCGTTTGATCGGGCTGGCTATACCAAGCCTGGTCAAAGGCTTATGCCCCTGTATACGTCGCTGAACACCGCTTCGGTGGTGCTGATTCTCGCGGCAATGTTTGTGCTCTTGAGCAGTGCACGGTAGTCGCTCCTGGGATCAGAAGCGCGAAGGAGCACAGGCTCATGCCTCTGCATGGGCGACGGCGCCGAACATGGCGCTGAACGCGACGTGCGGCCAGGCATCTGAGCAACATCCACATCCGTCGGCCGCACGCGCGTTAGCTTGAGCGTTAGGCTCCCTCCCAAGCACCCTACGTCGGGGCATTCAGATGTCCCTGGCAGCCACACTTTCTGCGAATGGGTAACTACGCATATCTGCGAATAGGCGAACTTGTGCTCGCCTCAACCAAGCGGGATGTCGATCCAACAGTCCTCATGCTGTTTACGGAGGGAGACCGACGCGACCGGAAGCTGTCAAGTGATGAGCTTGCAGCGATCTATGATTGCGAAGGTGACCCGGTAAAATTTGTGGAGGAGGAATTCGGAGGGGAGTGGCCGACCTTGGTTGAGTATGTGGCACCTCTCTCGGTGGTGAAGGACAGGCTGGAATTCTTGGGGGTCTCGCTGCCAGCCGTGGGTGAGGTCTGCGTGGGGGGCGTGGACGGGGGGCGGTGTGGGGCCTTACCCCGGAGCTCGGTAGCCGGGTGGCGGTCCGTACCCGGGTGGTGGTCCGTAGCCGGGTGGTGGTCC
>JAUJOM010000096.1 GCA_030447645.1 Longimicrobiaceae bacterium
CTGATTCGGGACCTGCTGGATGTGACCCGCATCGAGGCCGGGAGGCTGGCGGTGGCACCTGACTCCGTTCCCGCGCGGGAGCTGGTCCGCGACGCGGTGGACGCGCTGGCGCCGCTGGTGATCGAAGCTGGATTGCGTCTGGTGGTACAGGCGGATGACGACCTGCCGCGCGTCCGGGCCGACCGGGAGCGTGTGGCGCAGGTTTTCTCCAATCTGGTAGGCAACGCCATCAAGTTCACACCGGCGGGCGGCACCGTTACCCTGCGCGCCGAGCCCCGGGAAGGGGTCGTGCGGTTCGCCATCGCGGATACCGGCTCCGGAATAGCCGCGGATCAGATTCGCCACATTTTCGACCGTTTCTGGCAGGCCGGTCACGCTGACAGCCGAGGGGCCGGGCTGGGGCTGGCAATCGTGAAAGGGATCGTCGAAGCGCACGGTGGCGAGATCGAGGTGGAGAGTGAGGCCAGGCGTGGAACGAGCTTTTTCTTTACCCTCCCGCTTGCGTCCGGAAATACATAGAGTGGCGCATCAACACGTCGACACGCACCCGCAGTGGCGTACGCCCGGAGGGAGTGCCTGGTCCCGAAAATTATCCACCGTGAATGCAACCGGGGAAGAAAATCCAGCCGACGGGCGGCGCTGGCGGGTCCTCGCCCTCCTCGCGATTGCCGAGCTTTTCGGGATGTCGCTCTGGTTCACCGCCAGCGCGGTATCGCCCCAGCTCAGCACCCTCTGGGAGCTGGACGCACAACAGGTCGGGTGGCTCACCGCCATGGTGCAGCTCGGGTTCGTGGCCGGGACAGGCGTCGCCGCGATCCTGAACCTCGCCGACATCTTTCCCAGCCGCACGTACTTCGCCACGGCGGCCGTACTTGGGGCCGGGGCCAACGCGGCACTGCTCGCGGCTCCCGGCTACGGCGCAGCCCTGATCCTGCGTTTTCTCACCGGCTTCTTTCTGGCGGGTGTTTATCCACCCGCGATGAAGATGATCGCCACCTGGTTTCGCTCGGGCCGTGGGCTGGCGATCGGCACCATCGTCGGCGCGCTCACCGTAGGAAAAGCAGCGCCGTATCTGGTCCGGGCGTTCGCGGGAGCCACCCTCCAGCATGTGATTCTCAGTGCTTCCGGGGCCGCGCTGGTCGCAGCGCTGCTCGTCGGAGTGGGCTACCGGGAGGGGCCTTTCCCCTTCGCGCGACGCCCGTTTTCCTGGGGTCTGGCAGGCGCCGTCATGCGTGACCGTCCCACGCGCCTGGCGATGGGTGGATACTTTGGGCACATGTGGGAGCTGTATGCGATGTGGACGTTTGTGCCGATCTTTTTTTTCGACTTATTTACGCTACGCGGCCACTCCGAGGACACGATCCTATCCTACTCGGGCGCGGTGGGTTTCGCGGTGATCGCGGTGGGAGCCCTGGGGTGCGTGCTGGCGGGGGTGTGGGCGGACCGGCTCGGCAGGGAGCGCATCACCATCTGGGCGATGGGCGCAAGCGGCGCCTGTGCATTGCTGCTTGGCTGGATGCTTCATGCCCCGTTTCTGCTGGTGCTTGCTGTGGCTCTTATCTGGGGTTTCGCGGTGGTTGCCGACTCGGCGCAGTTCAGCGCGGTCATCACCGAAGTGGCCCCTTCGCATGCGGTGGGAACCGCACTCACGCTGCAAACCTCGCTGGGATTTCTGCTCACCACCGTCACCATTCAGGGCGTGCCGCTCCTGCGGGAGGCGGTGGGATGGCCGGTGGCGTTCGGCGTGCTGGCGCTGGGTCCCGCTGCTGGAATCGTGGCTATGCGCAGACTCCACTCGCAGCGACTTTCATCCACCTCAGCCGCAGCGAACGGTAGATGGCTACACTAGCTGTGCCAGGCGAGCAGTTGCATTGTGCCCTACGGCGCACCACCCGCCCTTGCGGTAGCCACAATTCAGGCACTTGGTGCCCGCCGTAGTGGTGAAGTCCCGGGCACCGATTGGTACGGCTGCCGCCCAGGCAGACTCCTGTGCTGCAGCGAGAGAGTGGCTATCGATCGGTACGGACGCTACATCGCCTGTTTGGACGAATACGAGTCG
>JAUJOM010000097.1 GCA_030447645.1 Longimicrobiaceae bacterium
CGGGGACGTGCTCGCGTCGGGGAGACCGACGGGAGCTCGGTGCCCGCACGGATCGCGCGGGGCGCTCCGAGCTGCTCTCCAGCGCGCGCCAGCCGTTCGTCTCCCTGTCGCTCCCGTCCGGGCACCGGATTCCAACCCATCCAACCGGGACCGCGCGCCTCTACCAGCCGCTCCGCCCTAACGCGCGGGGGGAGGCGTCGGCGGAATGGGAGCTGGAGCCGCTCGCCACCTCCGACGAGCGGCACGGCTTCTTCGTGCTGGCCGATCCCCAGACCCAGAACCTGGAAGAGGTCAGGCTCTTCCAGACGCAAACGGTGCCGGACGTGCGGGCACTGGTGCGGGCCAGCTCCGGAACGCCGATGTTCGGGATCGGGTGCGGGGACCTGATGTTCGACAATCTGTCGCTCTTCCCGGAGTACGAACGCGCCGTCCAGGGGATGGGGGTGCCGTTCTTCCAGGTGGTGGGCAACCACGACCTGAACTTCGAAGGGCGTACGGACGAGGCTTCCGTCCAGACCTTTATGAAGCACTTTGGCCCCGAGTACTACTCCTTCAACCGTGGGGCGGTGCACTACGTGGTGCTCAACGACGTGTTCTGGCACGGGGCCGGCTACATCGGCTACCTGACGGCGGATCAGCTCGCCTGGCTGGCGGCCGACCTCGCCGGGGTGGAGCCCGGGAGTCCGGTGGTGGTGGCGCTGCACATCCCGGCGCTCGGCACCCACTTCCGGCGGGTCGGGGAGCGGCGCCCGAACGTGGGCGGTGCGGTGCAGAACAGGGAGGCCCTCTACCGGTTGCTGGAGCCGTACAAGACGCATGTCCTGTCCGGGCACACTCATGAGAGCGAGCACGTCTTCGAGGGCGGCGTGCACGAGCACGTCCACGGCACGGTCTGCGGCGCCTGGTGGAGCGGCCCCATCTGCTACGACGGCACACCGAACGGCTACGGCGTCTACGAGGTTCGGGGGGAGGAGATCCGCTGGCGCTACAAGGCCACCGGGCACGGCGCCGATCACCAGATGCGTCTTTACCCCCGTGGGGCGGATCCCCAGGCGCCCAACGAGATCATCGCGAACGTGTGGGATTGGGACCCCGAATGGAAGGTGGTCTGGTACGAGGATGGCGAGCGCAAGGGGCCCATGACGCGGCGCACCGGCCGCGATCCTCTATCCGTAGAGCTGCACACCGGCCCGGAGATGCCGCCACGCCGTCCCTGGGTGGAGCCGCAGCCGACGGACCATCTCTTTTACGCGTCCGCGTCACGAAACGCGCGGGAGATTCGGGTAGAGGCGACGGATCGCTGGGGGCGGGTCTTTTCCGCGACGCTTGCGGGCGCGAAGGAGGGAGCCGGCGCCGATGCGAAGCCGTGACCTGCGGGTCGCGAACTTGTGACCTGGGGCGCGTAGCGTTTGTTTGGAAGGTCTCCACTGCTGAACCGTCCAGCCCCCGTCCCGCTCAATGCGGCCTGAGCATGAACCTCTTCCTGCAGCGCTGTTTCGAGATTGACGGAACCGTGTTCCGGGTGACCCTCGCGCCACGCGAGAGTAGGACCGGGGTCAACTGGTGGACCAACGCACTGGTATTCGAACTGGACGACACGTGGGTGGGCGCGGTGATCGTCGCCCGCGACTTCCAACTGCATGGGCTCGACGATGAAGATCTGAAATGCCTCCTGGTCCAGGCTATGGCAGGGGGTAGGCCATGATTCCGGTCCCTTTCCCGTTCACCTTGTGCCCCGCTGTGTTCATGGACCCCAGGCGTATCCTCGTCGTGGAGGACGACCCCGACTGCCGCGCCATCTACACGAAGTTGCTCCGACACTTCGGCTACGGGGTGCTCGAAGCCACCAACGGCGAAGAAGGCGTGCGTCATGCCCGGGACTATCTGCCTCACCTGATTCTGATGGACCTGCGGCTCCCGGTGCTGGACGGGTGGGCGGCAGCGAGCCAGCTCAGGGGAGACCCACGAACCGCTCCCATTCCGATCATTGCCTTCACCGCGCAGGTGATCTTGGGCGACGATGCCCGGGCTCGCACAGCAGGGTTCGCGCGCTACTT
>JAUJOM010000098.1 GCA_030447645.1 Longimicrobiaceae bacterium
GTCGCCCCTTTCTCCCGTTACTTCTACCTACCCCAAGCGCCGCAAGCGATGGATTCCATGAACGCCCGGGATCTCGGCTCTGTTTTTCTGGGCCCCAAGGGTGAAAACGCGGACGTGTTCGAACGCCTCCTGCTGGAGGCTTTCCGTGACCACGTCTTTTGGCGCCGCAACTTCCACCCGGAAGACGGATTTCTGGTGCAGGAGAGTGAAAAGCACCGGCCCGGCTACCAGCAGGCGATCGACTCCCTTTCGCAGGAGCTGCTCGGGCTGCTCGGTGAGCTGAAGGCCGGGGTTCCATTCTTCAGCCCCCGCTACATCGGCCACATGTCGTCGGACCTGACGATGGCCAGCTTGATCGGCTACATCGCGACGCTGCTTTACAACCCCAACAACGTCGCGGCAGAGGCATCGCCGGTCACCACCCGGATGGAGCTGGAAGTGGCGGAGCAGCTCGCTCGCATGGTCGGCTACGACACGCATCGGCAGTGGGGGCACCTTGCTTCGGGTGGCACCGTAGCCAACTTCGAAGCGCTCTGGGTTGCGCGCAACGTGAAGTACCTGCCGGTGGCCATTCGCTGGGCCGCGGAAGAGCTAGGGGTGAGCGCCATGCGCGTCCCGTTGCCGGACGGTTCCGCGGCTGCAGTGGGAGATCTCGGCCTTTGGGAGCTGCTCAACCTCGCTCCCGATGTCGCGCTCGACGCTTATCAGGCATTCCAGGCGCAGCTGGACGACCCCTACAATGCGGCGCAGGCGGTGACCCGCCATGGGCTGGCGGGGCTCGGGTACCAGGTGTTCGGGCGACGCCTTGCGGGCGGTTTTGGGGATGCGCTCCCCTCGGGAGTGGTACTCGTGCCCTCCACCGCGCACTACTCGTGGGAAAAGAGCTGTCGTGCTCTGGGAATCGGGGGCGCTCAACTGGTCCACGTGCCGGTGGACCGCCGCTTTCGGATGGATCCCGCCGCGCTCGAGGAAACCATCCACCGGCTCGCTGCCCGGAAGCAGCCAGTGATTGCCTGCATCGGCGTGATCGGCACGACGGAAGAAAGCGCGGTGGACCGCCTGGACCTGATCGCGGATGCTCGGGAGCGTGTAGGGCAGGCGCTTGGGATGGCCTTCCACCTTCATGCGGACGCCGCCTGGGGTGGTTACGTTTCTGCGGTCACTCGTGGCCCGGACGGACACCGGCGGAGCTGGGAAGCGACGCTCGCCGACTACGCACCCGAAGCGTGGCCGGAGGAGGGCGTGTATCGCGCCCTTTGCGCGATGGAGCGCACGGATTCGGTCACCATCGATCCTCACAAGCTCGGCTTCATCCCGTATCCAGCAGGGGCGATCTCGTTTCGGGATCGACGAGTTCGCGATCTGGTCGCGGTAGAAGCGCCGTACCTTTTCCACCGGGGTGCTTCGGAGTGGGGGTACATCGGCCGCTTCATCTTTGAAGGCTCCAAACCCGGTGCGGCGGCGGCGGGCGTATGGATGTCGCACAAGACGCTCCCGCTGGATTCACGCGGGTACGGGCGGCTGGTAGGGGATACGGTGCGTGGGGCGATGATGCTGCATCGTTGCCTTGCAGGTGGGGAGTGGGAACCCTTTCGGGTGGTTCCGCTGCCAACGCCGGACATCAACATCGTGTGCTTCGGGGTCGGGCATCCCACCCTCCGCACGCTGGAAGACACGAACCGGTTCGCGGACCGCGTTTACCGGGCGATGAGCGTGGGCGAGGACCGTTCGGCCCGCCAGCTGGAGTACTTTGTCACCAAAACGGAGCTACGGGCGGGTGAGTACGGCCACGCCGTCGACCCGATCGTCGAAGCGCTGGGCTTCACCCACGACGACTATCTGCGGGCCGGCGGCGTTGGAGTGATTCGCTGCACGGTGATGGACCCCTTCCTCGCCACCCGACGCGGACGGACCGACTTTGTCGGCGGCTTCGCACGGACGCTGCGTAGTGTGCTGGAAGCCGAGATTGCGCCGGACTGAGCGCTATGCGCTCTCGTCCCCTTCCTCGTCCGCTTCGGACTCTTCCCGCGCCTGCTGGAGGTATTCGCGAAGCTG
>JAUJOM010000040.1:0-24570 GCA_030447645.1 Longimicrobiaceae bacterium
CGGGTGATCGGCTTCGCGGGCGATCCCAACTTCCGCGACCTGTGGCGGGGCCTGCTGCCGCTGTTCGCCAACTCGGTGTTCTTTGCGGGGAGCTTTTGAGAAGGGGCGACTACGTCAGCTGAGTTCACGCGCTACGTCATTACACGGATATACCTTTAGGGGTGCAAGCAGGTAGCTTTCATGACGGTTCTTCCGGCATTCTTTTCACACTCTGGCTGCCTATGTCTCGTAAAGTCACCACCGTCATTGCCATTCTCTGCGCCGTGACTGGTTGCGCCCCTGACGGTCCGGGCGCCATCACCGAGCCCGAGGTCGGTACCCGGTGGATGGGTGTGGGCGCGGGGACCTACTTCTCCTGCGGCGTCACCACGACGGGTGTCCCGGCTTGCTGGGGCTTTTACTCCGCAGCTCCAGGTCAGGGCGGGGATTTCGCGCTCACCGGCGTACCCGTCCCCGTGCCAGGTACAATTTCGCTCCGCTCCGTGAGTGTGGGTGGCGGCGTCGCATGCGGCCTGGACGAGGGTGGCAGGGCATACTGCTGGGGACGCGAGCACTTCGGGGAGTTGGGAAACGGCGGCTCGACCAACGACTCCACCCGTGTGCCGGTCCCGGTGCAGGGTGGCTTGACGTTCGCGTCGATTGATGTCGGGTACAGCCACGTTTGCGCTGTTACGCGCGCCGGAGTGGGCTACTGCTGGGGCGAAAACGGGGGTGGTGCACTGGGCAACGGCACGCGGGGTCCGGGTACCCAGCGCGGAGTGCCCTCGCGCGTTGTAGGCGAGCTGACCTTCAAGTCTATCACAGCCGGAACCACCCAGACCTGCGGCGTCACTGCCGAGGGTGTCGGGTATTGCTGGGGAGGAGGGTTCGGCTCCGCGGGTATTTCCGCTCCCGATTCCACTTCGTGTCGCCAGGGGGCTACCTGCTTTTTCTCGACCCCGCAGCGGATTTCGGCCGAGCCTAGATTCGCCTCGATCAGCGCCGGGAATGGATTCACCTGTGGGGTTGCCATCGGTGGAGTTGGCTACTGCTGGGGAGGGCTCTTCGAATTTGACCCCAGCCAGCGAACGGGAGTACTGGGGAGCGGCTCCACCTCGGGAAGCCTGGTCCCGGTACCCGTAGCCGGGGGGCTGAAGTTCGCCACCATCGAGACCGGTACCCGGGCAGCTTGTGGCCTCACTCCAGAGGGTGCGGCATACTGCTGGGGTGGAAACAGTTCGGCGGAACTCGGGATCGGTGGAACAGATGAGCGGCCGCACCCCACGCCGGAGGCGGTTCGAGGCGGCCTTCAATTCCAGCAACTCTCCCTGGGTGAGGCCAGCTGCGGGGTAACACGAGATGAGAACCTGTTCTGCTGGGGAACGACCTACGGAGGTCTGCTCGGTAATGGCGAAACCCGCGGTGGAGTACGGGCAGTCCCCACCCGCGTTGCAGATCTACCCGGTAGGTAGATTGCACCGCACTGGAGACGAAGGAGTCAGCCGCGGAGAAGTCTCCGTCTGGGGAGTGTCCTGTCTTGCAAGCTACCTATGGACGATACCACTGCAGGGATCTCGCGGACCAACTCGTCGAATCCCCCAATCCCGCTGCCGAACCCGTGGTTGCAGCGGATACCGGGCCCGGCATTCGTAGCGATACCAGCGGCGACACCGCCCGGCGCCGCTGAACACTGGTGGTTAGGGCTTGATTGGTGGGGCGCTTGACAGTTTGTGTCGTTCGCGGCAGCTTCCATTTCGGTTCCACTTTGAAGGAAGCTACCATGGCCACCATGACCCTCAAGAACGTCCCCGAGGAACTTTATGTGCTCCTGAAGCGGAGTGCGGAGCGGCATCGCCGCAGTATCAACCGCGAGGCGATCGTCTGCCTGGAGCAGGCGTTGCTGGGGGAGAGGCGTGATGCTGCCGACGTGCTCCAGCGTGCACGCGCGCTGCGAGCGCGTACCCCGGGGCTCTTCGTCACGGATCGAGAGCTGGCGCAGGCGAAGACGGAAGGGCGACCCTGATCGTCTGCGACACGAACCTGCTCGTCTATCTGCTGCTGCCGGGAGAGCATACCGAGGCAGCGGAGCGAGTGTTGGAGCAGGATGCCGAGTGGGCTGCACCGCTGCTGTGGCGCAGCGAGTTCCGCAACGTGCTCGCCCTCTATCTGCGCAAGCAGCTCATCTCGCGTACCGACGCCCTGGAGGCGTTCCATCAGGCCGAGCAGCTCGTGCAGGGGCGGGAGTACACAGTAGAGACTGAGCCGGTGCTCGATCTGGTGAGTGACTCTGCCTGCTCTGCCTACGACTGTGAGTTTGTCTGGTTGGCAGAGCATCTTCAGGTGCCGCTGATCACCTCCGATGGGCGTGTGCTCGGAGCCTTTCCGAACATCGCCGTCACACCCGCGACCTTCTCGGCATCCAGCCCGCTTTAACCACGCGTTGCGGGCGACAGAGGGCCGGGCATCCTTCCGCGGGAGTGAGCAGCAGGAGCGGCACTCGCGCCTACCGCGAGCACTTGCGCTCCTTGCCGCCCGTCCCTGAACCGTAGTCCGTTGGGCTCTCAGCCCGCTGCGCTGCGGCTTGCCCCCTACAAGCGGCTCCGGTGGTCTTCCGAACCCCGAGCCGCGGAGCTCCCGGTGCCGAATATTGTGACCCGGCTCACCGTGAACGCGGAGCAGTGCGGGGGACGCCCCTGCATCCGTGGGATGCGCATCCGGCATGCACGTACCCGGCTCGCTCGACTCTACCCGGTGTTGGATGCATAATCACCCTGGCGCTCCACTAGCCCCGCCCGATCCCGTACCAGCGGGCTAGACGTGCCGGAGAAATCCCAAGGGTATAGCTGGCCAGGATGGCACCGTTGAGGAGCTGCTGGCGGATGATGCCGCGGGCTCGAAAGCGGCGTGCGGAGGTGGTTACGGGCCGCTGCACCACCGCGAGCCGCCCCATCCGCCGCAGGCGCCGCAGCAGGTCCACATCTTCCAGAATCGGCAGCTCGCGGAACCCACCCAGGCGCTCCCACACGGCGCGGCGCACGAAGATTCCCTGGTCGCCGTAGCGGAACCAGCGGGATGAAAGCCGGGTGGCCCAGGCGTAGCAGCGCAGCAGCGGATGGGGAGTGTCGAAGCGCAACGTGAACGTTCCGCCCGCGACACGCTCGTTCGCGAGTGCATGGAGCATGGCTTCCAGCGCACGCGGGTGGAGCACGGTATCTCCGTGAAGGAACACGAGCACCTGACCTGTCGCGATGTGCGCGCCCGCGTTCATCTGCATGGCACGGCCGCGCCGGCTCCGTAGAACCCGGGCATGGCGCCCAGCAATTTCCGGCGTTCGGTCTGTGCTGCCACCGTCCACCACCACGACTTCGACCTCACCAGACTGACCAAGCACACTCTGGAGGCAGGCCTCGATGTGTTCGGCTTCATTGAGCACCGGAACGATCACCGACACACGCCTCTGGTACGGCTCCTGCTCCCGAGGTCGCTCCACGTGCATCCCTGGGGTGCATGCATGTCCCCAGCCATGAGGCAAACAGCGATGAGCTACCGGAGCGACAGGATGGACATTGGGGAGGCCGCGTTGAAGGGTGCCGTTGCCAGCCTGATCGGGGGTGTGGTGATGAAGCTACTTTGGCAGGCGGAGCAGACCACACTGGTTCCCGAAGAGCGGCGGGTCACCTCGCCGAGTACGACGCTGATGGAAAATCTGGCGGAGAAGCGCGGCCTCCAGATTTCGGAGACACAGGCCAAAGCCGCGGGTGCCGCTTTTTATGGCGGGAACATGGCGCTGTTCGGGGCGATCTATGGCATCGTCCAGAGCCGCCTTCATCCTCCGAGCGCGCTTCATGGCCTGCTGCTCGGTGGGTTGGTGTACGCGGCCAACTATCCTTCCTTCGGTGTGCTGCCCAAGGCGGGGATCATCCCGCCTCCCGAGGAGCAAACGCTGACCGAAGCACTGATACCGGTGGCGCCCCACATCGCATTCGGGCTCACCACCGCGGCCGTTTTCGAGGCCCTGAGCTGATGATTGCCGCTCGGCGGTTGCGGGTCACGCGCCGTCGACGGATTGCCGAGTTCCAGCTTCGCCAAGTGACTGGGCTTCAATGAAGATGTGTCGAATCTGGGGGAGCTCTTGCCGAGTGGTCCGATCCAGGCGGTCTACCGCGGTTGTGACTTCGCCCGCGCAGACGGGAGCCGGGACGCTGACCTGGTTCGTCGCCCGGGCGCTGCGGTAGTTCCCTCGATTACACCGGTCGCTTTTGCGCGCGTGGCTCAACCTGTTTGTCTTGGGACTCGAATGGAACAAAGCTGAGCTTGCCGTCGGCTTCCAGTACCCCCCACTGGATCTGCTCCAGGCGGTCAAGGCCGGACTTGGCGAACTACGCTGCCCCGACGTTCGGCCCGAGCGTTCGCCGAAGACCCCGAACACAGCCAGACCAACGAGCGCGGCGAGTAGTGCCACGAGGAACCCTTGCGGGAACGAGATCCGGATGCACCGTTCGATCTCCGGGGGGCGCAGGGGCTCGCCAGCTTCGGTTTGCTCAATGGTGTGCCGCTCGTCGGCCACCTCGTTCCTCCAGGCTTTGGGACAACGAAAGCAGACCTACGCCCTCCGTTAAGCATCCGGTGTGCCAGGCCGTGTCCGGCTGCTGCCCTTCAGCAGGCCGGCCGACCGCAGTTCTCGACGGCCCAGGGACGCGGATCAAACTCATCCAGGCGTTCAGGATCTGCTCGATTTCCAGGTGGCCAACGCCGGAAGGCTCCAGGCTGTCGGTGAACAGGCAGACGGAGGGCTTCCAGAATCCGCGCGAAGGCACGCGCGAAGGCTGCGAAGCGGTCCACAAATGCGGGACTGAAGAGGTCCAGATCGTCCGGCCAGCCGTAGTGGCACAGATCCCAGATCACCTGCACCCCCGCGTTGCGCGCGGCGCGCAGCATTGGCAAGGCGCTCGTCCGGTCATAATAGCTAGGGCGAGTCTCGATCCGGTGCCAGCGAATCCCATCGCGCGCGGCGCAGATTCCTCGGGCACGAAGTCGCTCGTAATCCTCACGGGCGAACTCGTCGTGCCGGCTGGCCCGGATCAGATCAAGTCGCCGCCCATCCCGGCGCCGGTGCGTGGAACACTCGAACCCGCCCAGAAGAAAGGAGCGGAACAGATTTTCCATAGGCGTGGAGAGCTCTAGCAAGATCGGTGCACACCCACACCCGCTCCAGCTTCATGCGGGCTTCGTTCCCAGTGAAGTCTCTCGGCATCTCGCTTGTCGTGCTTTCTCTGCTCACCGGGACGGGTAGGGATCAGCGAGGGAGCGATGAGATCGCACGCGTAGCCCCAGCTCAAGAGTTCACGCTGCAGCACGTACCCTGCGCCGCTCGCCTCGTAGCAGGCTCGGATCTGCTCTCCGCCGCGGGTGAGCCGCTGCAGGAAACGGCGGAGCTTGTGCAGCGGGGGATTTGAGGGGGCACGTTCGGGAGGAGGGGGGTCAAGCCCGGCGGCTCGCCGCCCTAGTTCTCAACCCTCAGCGTTGCTGTTCCATGGTGTACTTGGTGAAATCGACTGCCTTTGCGGATTTCCCGTCCTGGAACATTTGAAGTAGCTCCCGCCGACGCTGTTTTTCTGCCTCGTCGCTGCCCGGGGCTGCGATGAGCTGATGCAGATCCGCTTCGACTTCGGCTCTCGTGTGGTTCTTGAGGCACAGAAAGGTCAGGCCGCTGTACGGAAATCGCTCAAAATGCTCGGGCAGAAATGCTCGCAGGGCCGGGCTGTTGCGCAGGTGGAACATGATGATGCGGTCGATGCCGCGCACGGGATACTGTGGAAAGGCAGCCGAGTGCATCAGGGCCGAGGCGAAGTTGTTGAGCAGGAGCTCCGCCATCGCTTTTACCTCGTCGGTGCTGGCCGGATCGCCTGCCTGCCACGCCCGGTCCTCGTAAAAGTACGGGCGCAGATAGGGCTTCTCGACAAGAACCCGAGCGTGATCCGACGTTTCCGTGATTGCGCGCTGTATCAGGTGAAGCTCAGGTTGTTTTTGGGCGATTTCGAGATGCCGTACCGCGGTTTGAATTTGCTCCTGTGCAATGCGTAGCTGCCGCCAGAAGACGGAAAAGTTCAGCAAGCCCACCACGACCAGCAGCAGCGTTCCCCCGAAACTCATCAAACCGATCCACACGTCCACGCTGAATCCCATATCGTTCTCTGCCCGGGTGAGGCCAAGTAAACACCGTGAAGGCCGCAGGGGTCCGTGGAGGCGTAAGGCTGGCATATGCACTCCGCTCGCTTTGCTTTGCTAGTCAGCAAATCATGGTCAGCTCACGGCTGGATCACGGTCGCTAACTAGCTTCCATCACGTACTGGTGCCCAGCAAAGGCACCGTGGTGTGGCTGATTTGCAAAGTGAGGCGCTGTGACCCAGAAACTGGTCCTTGTCATGGATGACAACCAGGACAACCGTGTCATTCTTTCCGCGATCCTGACGCACTACGGATACGGTGTGTTGCAGGCAGTCGATGGCCAGCAGACGAGGCGCCATGCGCCGCACGCAATCCTGATGGACCTTCAGATGCCGGTGCTGGATGGATGGGAAGCGGCACGTCAGCTCAAAGCTGACCCGGAAACGGCATCGATCCCCATCATCGTCGTGACCGCGCAGGATTACGACTCTTCGCTCGGTCGCCTCCAGCGAGCAGGCTTTTGTGCGTACATCAAGAAGCCGCTCCTCCCGACGAGTGCAATCCGGGCCGTGGAGTCGTGCTTGGAGGGCGTGGTGGAGCGCAAGCTGTGGATTGACCTGCCTCCCCTGGAAGCACCCAGGAGCCCAAGGCCTTTGCGTTGAGGAGGTGATCAGCCCCGGCGGCTTCGAGGAATACTTCCACGAGCTGGCGGGGATCATTCCGTCCGATGCTCCGCCGGACATGGGTGCAATCGAGAGCCTGGCTGCCCGTTATGGAATGGAGTTCAAGCTGGAAACTCTTCCCGCGGTCATGCAGCAGCATGGCCTCCGGCTCGGGTAGGCGGCCAGATCAAGCTGATCCACGGCTGAGCTAGCCGTTGCTGCGTGCTGCGGTTGCGCTGGGGGGAGCACTTCTTGCGTTGTGCGGAGCGGCAGTGCCGCCGCGACGTCGGCGGTTTGCGTCCCAGCGCCCCGAATGCTTGCATGCGGCGTTTAGCGCTTTTCTTTGTTCTTCTTGCCTCATCGCTCGCCCTGCCAGATCAGGCGCGAGCGGACATCGGCTGTAGCTGGGAGTTTCGTGGCATTCAGAGGGACGCGCATGCGGCCCCTCCCCGCACGGTCACGCTGGCACCCAGTCCACCACGGCAGTCGCACTCCCTGTTTGGAACGTACGGATCCACTCCCAAGATCCTCCTCGCTCAGCGTGGCGAGCGCGACAAGCGCCCAGCAAAGAACGTTGCGCTCCTCCATCGTACCTGCGCGGATTGCACCCGTTCGCTCCTCGCGGCGCGAAGCCGCATACGAACGGTAGAAATGAGTTTCCTGGGTGTTGCCCCACTTCGCGCGGCGGCAACCCTGGGCGTTGTTGGCTTCCACACGGCTCCTCCCCCTCCAGCTCTTTCCTGACCCGCCCTCCATAGACGGCGCGGGTTTCCGGCGGCTGACGTAACCGGCTCGCCGGATCGTGTTTCTACCAATCATTGTGGCACCTGCGGGGAGTATGCGCCCCGCAGGGTGGCCCATGTATTCACACCACAGGAGCGGAGCATGGCTTCAACCAAAGAAACAACAGGAGGAAACCCCAACGAGGCGTGGGGCTCCCGAATTGGGCTGGTCCTCGCCATGGCGGGGAATGCTGTAGGTCTGGGAAACTTTCTGCGCTTCCCGGGGCAGGCTGCGGCCAATGGCGGCGGCTCGTTCATGATCCCCTACTTCATCTCCTTCCTCCTTCTGGGGATCCCCCTCATGTGGATCGAGTGGGGGATCGGGCGCAACGGCGGCCGGTACCGGAAGGGCCACATTCCGGGGATGTTCGCCGCCATCTGGAAGCACCCGGCTGCCAAGTACCTGGGCGTGATCGGGCTGGTGATCCCCCTGGTGGTGCTGAGCTACTACGTCATCCTGATGAGCTGGACGCTGGCGTTCACCTGGTTCTCCCTCACTGGCGATTACTGGGGAAACACCACGCAGGAGTCGATGTCCGCCTACCTCACCTCCTTCCAGGTGATCGGCGACGGCAGCGTCCACGATTTCTGGGTTCCCTTCATCTTCTATTTTATCTCGCTCTTCGCCACCATTTACGTCCTCTCGAAGGGGATTTCTGGCGGGATCGAGAAGCTGGCTAAAGTCGGGATGCCGATCCTGTTCTTCTTTGCGGTGGTCCTCGCCATCCGGGTATTCTTTGCTCGAACCGGGGAGAACGGTGTGAGCGCGGTGCAGGGCTACCAATTCATTTACAGCCCCGACTTCTCGCGGCTGGGTGACGTGAAGGTCTGGCTGGCTGCGGCGGGGCAGATCTTCTTCACCCTTTCGGTGGGGATGGGGACGTCGCAGACCTACGCATCCTACCTGTCAGCAAGGACGACATCGCGCTCTCGACTCGCGACCGCAGCGACGAATGAGACGGCGGAGGTGGTGCTGGGGGCTCGATCGCCATTTCTGGCCGCCGTTGCCTTCTTCGGTGTGGCGAGATGCAGGTGGCGCAGTCCGGCTCGTTCAATCTCGGTTTCGTGAGCATGCCGATCGTCTTTCAGGATGCCATTGGGGCAGATCTTCGGGGCCATGTGGTTCGGCCTGCTTTTCTTCGCGGGCATCCTCTTCCGCAGCAATGGCGACGCCCATCGTCGCCTTCTTCCGCGAGGAGTTCGGCTACCGCCGCGAAACGGTTTCCTGGACTGTGGGGCGTCGCCTTCGGCTTTGGGTTGCTGACAATCTTCTGGTACAGTACGGCTTCCTCTGGGAGTGGGACTACTGGGCGGCAGAATTCGGTTTTGGCAGTGATGGCTTTCATCGAAGTGATCCTCTTTATGTGGGTCTTCAAGCCGGAGAACGCCTGGGCTTCGCTCCACCAGGGCGCGGACATCCGCATCGGGATGTTCAAGTTCATCATGACCTATGTCACACCGCTATATTTGGGGATCATCCTGGTGTGGTGGGCGGTGACGAGGGCAATCCCGATCCTGACGCTGCAAGGAGGCGTTGCAGCCGGCGGGCAATCCGCCCGGTGGGGAGATCTACGTGCACCCACGGCTTCTGATCGTCGCGATAGTGGTCTTCTTCCTGGTAATGATCCGCATCGCCTGGAAGCGCAACGGCTACGATGAACGCGTCGGCTTCCGCGAGGTGGAGGACACCCGCTTGGGGAGCCCGTCTACCAGGAGGAGGTGATGAGATGAGCATGGGCGCGCTGGTCTTCTGGCCCTGAGCTGGAGCTTCGTGCTGGGATTGACGGGCTGGCGTACACAGCCAGATCCTGCGCGAAAAGCAGCACTTCGACCCGGATGGAATCGGGCCGGCTTCCGCCAGTGCCGCTGCGGATCAACGATGTTCCGCCCTGTCGCGAGTAGAGTGATCGGCCCGCGATTTGGGTAGCGGTCTTGCCTCTGTCGCACTCCACAGCGAGAGAGCAAGACCGTCGACCGCAGAAGATCTCCATGTGCAGCGTGCGGGTATGCCGTGCGCCCACAATACGGTTTTGCCTGCTGGAGAACCCCTCGGTAGCGAAGTGGGTATCGGTCAGTAACTGGACATGAGGGAGACCTATGGTCACCAAGACGATTTCCATTCGCGTAAGTGACCGCGCCGCGAGTGCCTACGAGAAGGCTTCGATGAAGCGACACGCAAGCTCGACCTCTTCTCAACCTCCGCCCAATCGGGAAGCTACCGCTCCGAGCGCTCACCGGAGGAGATTATGGGCATGCTTAGCAAGAAAAGCCACAGAGCGGGGCCTAACCGAAGAGAAACTCGATGAGATTTTGAATGCCGAAGTGTAGCGGGGGCTACGTCTTCGATACCAACGCGCTCGTTAGAGCAACGCGCCGCTCAGTTTGGAGCCGACGCATAGCCAGTGGGCGAAGTAGCCGTGGGCATCGGTGGCGGTGATGTCATCGATGACGGCCGAGAGCGCAGTCTCCAGCGCCTCTTTGGTTCGGACTGCCGCGGAGCGCAGCAGCTTCAGATCCGGCGAGTACGGGGCAGCAGAGGCGGCATCCCGCGCCTTCGATCAGTTCCCGGACCTCGTCTGCCTTGTGAGGGGAGGATTGTCCAGGATCACCACCTGCCGGGCCTGAGCGCTCGAACGAGCACTTCGCGCGTGAAGGCGACAAAGACCGGCGTATCCGTGGCAGATTGGATCGACATACAGGCAACGAGCCCCCGGAGAGAGCCCGCCCAGGAGCGTCAGCTGCGTCCAGTGCCCGGCGGGAACACTCCCGTGCGCCCTCTCTCCGGGAGATCGAGCGTAGAGCCGCGTCATCGCGGTGATCCCCTCTCATCGACGAAGACCAGATCCTCCGCGCGAATCGTCGCCACCTCCTGCCGGAAGTGCTTGCGCGCCTGGACGACGTCCGGGCGGCTTTGTTCGCTCGCCCGGAGCGTCTTTTTTTGCGGCTGATCCCCCCTCGGCAAAGGGATCTTGCTCACGCTGGCCGGGTGAATCGAACGGCCGGTCTTCTCCTGGTAGAGCGCCGCCAATTCGGCCCTCGTGCGGTCATTCTTCTCCATAAGGAGAGTGCGAAGCACCGCAGGATCAATCACTCGTTCGCTTCCCCCGCATGGGGTTTCGCTTCGCGCCTCCCCTCCGCCTTCCACTGCTTCCACCAGCCGTACAGCGTCGCTTCACTGATGCGGTAGCGGCGGGCGATCTCGGCCCGTTCGACTTCGGCGGCCTCGCAGGCATCCAGAACGCGCTCCTGCAGATCCGCAGAGTAGGCACCCGGCATGGGAAACCTCCAGAAAGAAAGGACTTCTTCCCCGCCTATGCAAACTCTGAACCCGACGGCGCGTTGCTCTAGTACGTTAGACGCCGCCACTTCGCCCCAATGCAGTTGATATCGTAATATCTGCTGAGCTGCTGAACCTTCACGTGGGGCGTTACTCTGGCGGCGCTATCGCGAGGATTGAGACTTGGGTATGATGTTCAGGCGCACTCTGAACCCAAAGAGCCGATCCGTGAGCGTCCAAGAACTCGAAGCCGAAGCCCGGAAGCTGCCTGCTGCCGAGCGTGCCCGATTGGCGGAAGCGCTCTGGGATAGCATTGCCGACGAGGCGAATACCGACCCTGGCGTGCTGCCGTTATCGGATGAGCAGCGAGCGGAACTCGACCACTGCCTCGCAGATTATCGGGCACACCCAGAAACCAGCGTACCATGGGAGGAGGTTAAGGCGCGCCTGCTCGGGCACGCTTGACCCACCGCTCGGGCAAGGAGCGCGACGCGGCGGATCTGCCCCGGCTTGAGATTCGCCCGCAGGCGCGGGTTGACATTGAAGCGGCATACGCCTGGCATGAACAGCAGGGGCTGCACTTGGGCGAGGAATTTGTGCGCGCCGTAGATGCCGCACTCGCTACAGTCCGGGACCATCCTGAGATTTACGCCCGCGTCCACGGCGAGACTCGTCGAGTGACGGTGCAGGGCTACCCATACGGCGTGTTCTACCTAGCCGAGCCTGACACCGTTGTGGTGCTCGCGGTCACACACCACAAGCGCCATCCCCGGAGCTGGCGCGGGCGGCGCTGAGGCGGACCAGACCAGCCGCAGGGGCAGCCCAAAGTGTACTGCGAGTGTCCTTCGCCCGGTGACCAGCACGTGGTAGACCAGTGGTAGCCAGACCTGCCCTGCCGCAGCCATTCCTAACTGCTGAATGGCGCTACCTCTTGATGCTCAACTACGAGGTGGACCCGGCGCTTCTGCGCCCCCTGGTTCCGGCGGGTACGGAACTGGACTTCTGGCAGGGCCGCGCACTCGTGAGCATCGTCGCGTTCCGCTTTCTCGACACGCGCCTGCGCGGCGTGCCCATTCCGCTGCACCGCGACTTCGACGAGATCAACCTGCGCTTCTATGTGCGCCGGTACTCGGGTGGTGTCTGGCGTCGGGCGGTAGTCTTCATCCGCCAGGTGGTCCCGCGTGTTGCTATCGCCACGGTAGCGCGCCTCGCCTACAACGAGCCGTACGTGGCGCTCCCTATGCGGCACGAAGTCCGGATGGAGGGGGCACACTCCGGCGAGCCGGGGCTCGTGCGCTACCAGTGGAAGCAGGGTCGCTGGTACACTGCCGAAGCCCGAACCGTGGGACTGCCCCAGCCGCTTGCCGAAGGCTCGGAGGAAGAGTTCATCACGGAGCACTACTGGGGCTACACGGCACAACGCGACGGCGGGTGCCTGGAGTATGAAGTCGAGCACCCGCGCTGGCGCGTCTGGCAGGTGAGCGAAAGCCGCCTCGATTGCGACATCGAGCGCATGTATGGAGGTGAATACCGGGACGCTCTGGGCGGCCCACCCTGCTCCGTCTTCGGGGCGGACGGCTCTCCCGTAGCCGTACACCGGGGCGTGCGCCTGGCGGAGCGACGCACCATCTGAGTCTAGTGGCACGCCTCAGTTCCACTACCCGCGGGCGAGTCGCGGTGTTATGCTCCTCCCAGTCCCACCCTTCTCGCCATCGACAGCGCATCCATGAAGGTTCTTTCCGAGTGGCTTACACAGCCGGCCGAGAATGCTCCCACGGCGGAGCATCGTGCCCTTTCCGCGATGGCTTCAATGCGGATCCGTATGGCATGGCAGAAGCTCAAGACCGAAGCTGGGGAGGGCGATGAGCTTTGGGCATTCGAGAACCCCGCCAATACGTGGAAGAAGCTGGGGAGGCATACCGGATACGCTCTGGTCCGCAACGGCAAGGTCGTCAAGAGCACCGTCGTCACAAGCCCCTAGCCTGCGCGGCGCCGCGCATTCCACGCCGAAGTATCGGCAGGATGACGTTGCGCCCGGGATCGGAGCTGCTCCCACCAGTCAGTGACCGCTGCGCACTTCCGCCTCATCAGGACCCCCTCCGCCCGCGAGGGCGACTGCCGTGGATAGACGGGTCGTTCATCGACCCGGCGGTGCTCGGGAGCATCGGCCTTCCCGTGGCGAGAGAACTCCAATCGCGTTCCCCACTCCAATACGGTACGACAGCCGTGCATGTTTTCAGGTGGGGCATTACATTCTGGCTCCGCGCTGCTTGGCAGCCCCCTCGTAAGACAATGAGATGCCCGATCTAAGCCATCTGATCACGAACAACCGCGCATGGGCTGCCGAACGGACCCGGCAAGATCCCGACTTCTTCCTGCGTCTGTCGCATCAGCAGGCGCCCGAGTACCTGTGGATCGGGTGCTCCGATAGCCGAGTGCCGGCAAACGAGATCGTGGGCCTGCCGCCCGGAGAGCTGTTCGTGCATCGCAACCTCGCCAACGTGGTGCTGCACGCCGATCTGAACTGCCTCTCAGTGGTCCAGTACGCGGTGGACGCCCTCCGCGTGGCTCACATCATCGTCTGCGGGCACCACGGGTGCGGTGGGGTACTCGCCGCTGCGTGACGAAAGCTGGGGCTGAGCGACAACTGGCTGCGCCACGTTGCAGGATGTACGCTGGAAGCACCAGGCGGAGCTCGACGAACTGGGAAGCGAGCAGCATCAACACCACCGCCTGTGCGAGTTGAACGTGATCGAGCAGGTGGTGAACGTCAACCAGACTACCATCGTGCGGGACGCCTGGGCGCGGGGCCAGGCGCTGGCGGTGCATGGCTGGGGTGTATGATGTGAAGGATGGGCTGCTGCAGGACCTCGCCATCTGCGTCACTTCGAGGCACAACTCCTTGCGCTGAGTCGGCACGAACGGGAGTGCGCGCCAGCAACCATGATTGAGACCCTCATGCTTTCCTGAGCTGGATCTTTGGGAGAATGTAGCCGTGCCAGGATCCCATGCTTGGACGAAGCTTTCTGTCGGCGATGGCTGCGGCAACGCCCGTCTGCCTGGAGGGTGCGCAAGTGCGGCGGCCGTGGCAGCGCACGGCAATCAACACCGAGGCGAAATACCTGATGCTGCGCCATGCTTTCGAGGAGCTGGGCTGCATTCGGGTGGAATTGAAGACCGATGCGCTCAACCAGCGCTCCCGGACCGCGGTACGGGCGGGCGCAGCTGGAAGCAAAGCTCGGGCGCACTGGTCGCCGGGCGATGCATCCGGGCACCACAGGCAACACGACAAGTCCGCGGCCTCCGCGCTGCGGATTGTCCGGCCGGTTAGGGAACTGGAGAATCCTACCCGCGCTGAATTCACCTGTAGCCACGCGGTATGGACACTCCGAAGCCAAGACCCGACTTTCCCCGATCGACTCGTCGCCAGTGCCGAGCGCCGCTGATGTACACGGAACTCGCCTCCTGGTGGCCCCTGCTTTCGCCTCCCGAAGAGTATGCCGAGCAGCGTTCTGCACAAAGACGCTCGGGGAAGCGTGCGAGCGCCCGCCGCACACACTCCTCGAGCTCGGCAGCCCCGGCGGGGACAACAATGCATCATTACCTCAAGCGGCGCTTCAGATAGTTCTGGTGGACCTCGCCGGGGATGCTTGCGGTGAGCCTGCGGTTGAACCCGGAGTGCGAGAGCGTCGAAGGCGACATGCGGACGGTCCGGCTCGGCCGTCAGTTCGACTGCGTGTTCATCCACGACGCCATTGTCTACATGACCACGGGAGCGGATCTGCGGAGAGCGATCCAGACGGCGTTCGTGCACTGCGAGCCGGGAGCGCAGCTCTCTTCGCTCCGGACCAGGTGAGGGAGAACTTTCGCTCCTCCACCGACTGCGGCGGCCATGACGGCGAGCGAGGGTCTACGCTATCTGGAGTGGAAGTGGGATCTGACCCGATGGACCCACCTACGTGGTGGATTACGCCTATCTTCTGCGCGGAAGCGACGGCTCGGTTCGCGTGGTGCACGACCGGCACACGGAGGGGGTTGTTCTCTCGTGGGGACTGGCTCCGTCTCCTATCCGAGCGGGGTTCCAGGCGAGCGTGGGTGCCCTTTGACCACTCGGAGCTCGGGCCGGGCAGCTATGAGGTGCTTGTAGGGAGAAAACCGTAACGGAACAGCCTCAGCTGAGGCTGTTCCGTTACGTGTACCGTCAGTTAGCGCGCCAGGACAACCGGGTCCGTCGCCAGCTGCCTCGGCACCCGCCAGCATTCGCACCTTGGCCGCATCGCCCGCCCCGGTGGCGTCACCCTCCAGCTGCGTCGCCAGCTGTGCCAGCACGTCCTGCGCTGTGCCCCCGACGCGCTCGGCGCTGGTCAGGGCCTGCCGCGCGGCGGCGATCCGGGCGGCATCCAGGCCATTCGAGCGCGCGAGCTGGTCGAGGTAGGCACGGGCCACGGCGGCAGTGGCCGGCCAAACGAACCGGGGCTGCATCTGCGGGTTGAAGTAGGCCAGGCGCACCGCCTTCGCCGCATCGATCTCGTTCTGCGTCAGGTGCTCGCTCGGCGTCCAGCTCGAAGATGTCGAGCCCACGGGAAATTTCGGAGCTGACGATAACGCCGTTGTACCAGTAGGCGGACCACGATCCGCCACTGCCCATGCGGTTCGCGTCCACCGGACCGCGATCGAAGAAGGCGATCTCCTCGGGTTCTTGGGGTCGGTGAAATCGAATACCGAGATGCCGCCCTGGTACCACGCCTGCACCATCACGTCCCGTCCCGGGATCGGGATCAGCCGTTATGCGCCACACAGTTCTCCTGCGCGGTTTGCGGCGCCGGCAGCTTGTAGTAGCCGCTCTGGAACTGCATCTGCCGATCAGGGGTGATCGCGAAGATCGCGTTCGCCCCCCACTCCTTCGGGTCCGTTACGCGGCACTTGGGCTGTCCCCCGCCACCCCACTCGTCGCTGAAGAGGACCTTGGTGGCGGCGTTGTTGAACGTTGCCGAGTGCCAGTAGGAGAAGTTGGAGTCCGCCACCGCGGCGATGCGCCGGGGGTTCACCGGATCACGAATGTCCAGCAGGAATCCGTAGCCCTCGCAGGCGCCACCAGCCAGACCGACCGCCGGGTAAACGGTGATGTCGTGGCACTGGGTGGGGCCGGGCCGTGGACCGGCACCCTGCTCCTCCCCGATCATCTTCGCGACGATTCCGGGAGCGCCGCGCGCAACGCCGGCACCATCCGCCGCCGTGGGCGCGCCGGTGCCACCTCGCGCGTCTTCATGATGTGTCCAGCAGCGGGCGGGTGAAGTTCGGCGGCAGGGGGCGCTCCACGCCGAAGATCGTCGCCGTGAACGCACCACGGGCACGCGCCGCCGCCGCAGCCTGCGCCGCCGCCGCGATGTCCTGCGGGGTCTCACCGTGCCGCGGCGGAGGCTTTCAGGGGTCATTGAAGATGCCGCGGCGAGCTGACGATCGCGGCCCGCTCCCGGATTCTTCAGCGGCACCCGGATGACCTCGATGCGGAAGAGTGCCGAGTGGGGTCCTCCGTGGGCGCTGCCCTCACGCAGCCCGGGAGCTCGTTGGACGAGCGCACCGGAGCGGAGCCGGAGATGTAAACGTAGACGTTCTCCGGATCGTTCGGGGGCACCAGCACCGTGTGCGTGTGCGACCCGCGGCACGTCTGCACGTTGCCGACGTTCCTCGGGTTACGGATGTCGCTGATGTCGAAGATCCGCAGTCCGCGCAGCCGCTCCCTTGCTGACGGTGTCCTGCACGCCCTGTGTCCCGCAGTCGAGGCGCCCCTCGAGGCCCTCGCCGGATATAAAGAGCAGGTTCCGGTAGACGGAAACGTCGCTCTGTGACGCCGGGCAAACAAACCCCTTCGCCAGGGTGGGTCGACTCGGGTTGGAGATGTCCCAGATTTGCCAGCCGTTGTAGTTTCCCTGAATGGCGTAGTTGCCGGTGAACGCCAGGTCGAGGTTGGTGCTCTTGGCGAACTCCGGCGGGGGCGGCGTCGCGGAAAGCAGCCGCAGGTTTCGGATCGCCTGGCCGGCATCATGGAGCCCGGCTCGGAGCCCCACGCGTGGTCGGAGCCCGGCGCGGCGGCAGACGCGGTGCTCGGGGTGGGTGAGGCGGTGCCAGCTCCCGCGGTAGTCGCGGGGCACACGCCGCCGCGGACGAAAGCCCGATGGCGAGCGAGAGTTTCAATAGCGGGGGGCGGATCGCACCCCCGAACGGCGGTATGACATGGCTGATTCCTTTGATGAGGCGAAATGGGACCTGAACTGTCTGCGACAGGGTAATCATGGCGAGCGTCCTTCAAGGATAAGGGTGGCGAGCATCTTCTGCATCCGCGCGATCTCGGTGGTTTGATCCACGTTGACGTCAGAGGCCATCTTGAACACGGTTTCGTCCTGGGCGGCGCCAGTGGTTCCAAACAGCTCCGTCACCATGGCTACGCCGCCGCCGGTGGTGCTGGATCATGAAGCTCAGGAACAGCCGGTCGAACTCGGCTCCCGTGCGTGCCTGCTCCAGCTGCCTCATCTGGGCCTCGCTGAGCATACCGGGCATCGACATCTGGTGTCCCGTGGCCCCCGTGTCCCGCGTGCGCCCCCATGGCATGTGCCTCCGGCACCGGCTGGCGGCGGTCACGGAGCCACTGCTGGAGCGTGGCGATCTCGTCCTGCTGCGTGTTGATGATCCGCTCAGCCAGCGTACGCACCGCCGAGCTGGCGGCACGAGTGGGAGCCAGCCGGGCCATCTCGATCGCCTGAGTGTGGTGGCCGATCATCATGGACATGAAGTGAATGTCCGCCGCCGTGTGGGGGCGGCTGGCGCTGATCGCCGGCTGGGGCCCGGTTCGCGCCGCTCCTCCAGTAGCAGGGCTACAGGCTGTTGCAGCGAACGTGGCGAACAGAGCCACGACGACCGAGCGGGTGTGCAATGGCATTAGTCCCATCATTCTCCTGGGGAAGCAACGGCAGCCGCGCGGTGATGTTCTGCATAAACAAGAGATAGTAGCATGACGCCGTAGATTGGCAAGCCCATTGCTGCTCATTTGTTTCGTACCGTCAGCCCTGGTAAAGGTTCAGTAGGTCTTCGCCGCGACGATCCCAGTAGATTCCCCCTTCCGTAGGGTGATCACCGCCACCTGCGGAAGGGCGCCGATCCGGAAGGGAATTCCCCAATAGTTGGTCCCCGGGTGAATGTAGAGCAGCGACTCTCCCTGGCGGTAGGTGCCCATCGAGTGCTCCAGAAACAGCGACGCCACACTCCAGTTGAGCGCCGGCAGCGCGAACTGCCCCCAGTGTGTATGCCCACTGAGCGTGAGGTGGACTCCGCGCTGCGCGAGCTGCGGCCAGAGCACGGGATCATGGGCGAGCGCCAGCGTAAAGGTACCTGGCGCCACCGCCGCGAGTGCTCGGTCCACGTTCGGAGCGGCGCTCTCCCCACCCTCCCGCTGCCAGTAGGCGCCCGCGGGATCGCCCGTGCCGACAATGGCGAAGCGGGCGCCGTTTCGCTCCACGATGTGCGCCTCGTTGACCAGCACGGTGACCGGGAGCGCATCCAGCCGACGGCGCACTTGCTGCCATCCTGCATATACATCATGATTGCCAGGCACGACGAATACCCCGAGCGGCGCCGACAGCGCGCCCAGAGCAGCAGCGTAATGCTCCACGTCCGGCGGAAAGTCGTCCACCAGGTCGCCGGTCACCGCGATCAATTCCGGCGACTCGTTCTGCACCGCGCCGGAAACCCGCGCCAGGTGGCGGCGGGAAGAGTGAGGGCCCACGTGCGTGTCCGAGATCTGCACGATCCGCAGGCCGTCGAGGCCGGCGGGTAGATCCCGGAAGGTGGCGGTCAGGTGCTTCACCACCAGCTTGCGGGTTCCGGCCCAGCCGAGCACGGCAACCAACGCAAGAACAATCCCGATCCCGATCAGCACCGCGCGCCCGACGGCGCCTGCCATGCCGAAGGGCCAGCCCACGATGGCCCCCAGGAGCCCCGCCGTCGCGAGCAGCGGAAGGAAGAGCTGCGTGTACCAGAAGGGGCGGATCACCCACAGGCGGGTAGCCGCCCCTGGATAGGCCCTGCCCCCAAAGCCTCGCGCCAGGACTCGGACCGGCAGGATCGAAAGCACCGCCAGCGCGACAATGACGATCCACCCGCCGGGTAGCACTGGCGCGAGCAAGCTGCCCATTACGCCCCAGCACGCCCCGAGCCAGACCAGTAGTACCAGCAGCACCTGGCTGAACCGAGGGCGGCGCTGCTCGCGTGCCTCGGGGTCCGCGGGAGCAGCCACCGCCCTCGTCACCGTCTGGGCAGATTCGTGGTTATCCAGCCTGTTCTCCCGGCTGTGCTCCTTCCCACCCGTTCCGACGCAGGTACGCTTCGAGGTCGGTCAGCTCCGGGTACTCCGCACGCAGTGCCTGGATGTTGGCATCATAGCCGACATCCTGAAACCACCTGTACATCTTGTAGTACTCTTCGCCTGCCGCCTGCCGGTAATCCTCCCAGGGGAGCTGCTGGTACCGGATCGGGCGGCCTACAACTCGGCTGAGAGTCTCGACCATCTCCGGCATCGTGCTGTCATCGCCCGCCAGGTCTACCTCCCGCCCCAGCCAGCGATCCTTGTCCCCGAAAGCCATGGCCACGAAGCCGCCGATGTCGTCCACCGCGACCTGCTGGAACGGCCTTTCCGGATCGAGCGGCTGGGCGAGCGTACCCGACAGAATCGGGTTCCGCAGGAACGGGTTCTCCCAGTTGTCCATGAAGAAGACCGGGCGGAAGATGGTGTAGGGAAGGCCGATCTCCCGGATGTGGTTTTCGATCTGCCACTTGCTCTCGAAGTGCTCCAAACCGGTGTCGCGATGTGCACTTCCGACCGAGCTGTAAACAAAGTGCTGGACTCCCGCGTTTTTGGCCGCGTCGGCGAGCTGAACTCCCTGGTCGATCTCGCGCTGGTAGCCGGTCTCCCAGAAGTTCTGCACCGAAAAGACGCCGTACGCACCCTGCAGCGCGTGATCCAGCGAAGCACGATCGTCCAGGTTTCCCTCGACGATCTCGCACCCCTGATCCCGAAGGGTACCTGCGGCGGGTTTGTCCGGGCTGCGCGTGAGAGCGCGTACCGGGAAGCCGTTCCGCAGGAGATGCCGTGCCACGGCTCCGCCTTGATGCCCCGTAGCCCCGGTAACCAGGATTGTTCGCCCATTCTGCCCGTTGCCCATCCTCACCTCCCAATTGGAAAGAAGAGCCAGCATCCCGTACCCGGTGCTGGCATCGTTACTTCACCACTGAGATTCTCGCGCAAGTTTTGATCCGGAAAGGCAGACGTCCGTTCGGCAGTTTTCTCCGCCCCTAGAATTGGCGGAGGGATCAGGGGTGGGCGCGCAGGCCGAAGCTTTCCGCCAGCAGTTCGCAGGAGCGTATTCGCTCCGCGTGGCTGTGCATCATGGAGGTGGCCATGACCTCGTTCGCACCCGTCTCCTGCACGAGCGCGTCGATTCCCGCACGTACTGTGACGGGACTGCCGATCAACTGGAGCGCCCGGCGCGCCCGAACGACAGTCTGCTCCTGTGGTGTGTACGGGTATGCCGTGGCGTCTTCCGGGCTCGGGAGCCGGCCGAACTCCCCACGTACGAGGCGAACCCAGGCCAGGTCCATGGAGCGTGCCAGCCAGTCCGCCCGCTCGTCCGTGTCCGCGCACACCACGGAAACGGCGAGGATCGCGTGCGGCTCCGGGAACTGCTCCGAAGGCTGGAAGCTTTCCCGGTAGGCGCGGAACGCCGGCCTGGGTGGCGCCAGGCTGAAGTGACTCGCGAAGCTGTACCCCATCCCGAGCGAGCCCGCCAGGCGTGCACTGGCCCCACTGGAGCCGAGCAGCCAGATGGGCGGAAGAGCCACGTCGTCCGGCACCACCCGGATCGTGCGAAAGGGATGGTCATCCCTATACTCGCCCCTGGAGAGTGTGCGCAGCTCCGCAAGCTGCTCCGGGAACTGCTCGGCGTCGAACGGGCGTAGCGCGCGCACGGTTGCGGGGTCGGTTCCGGGCGCCCGCCCAATTCCCAGATCAATACGTCCCGGGTGAAGCGCCTCCAGGGTGTGAAACCTTTCAGCCAGCATCAGCGGCACGTGGTTCGGCAGCATGATTCCACCCGAGCCGACACGAATCCGTTTCGTCGTGGAGGCGACGTGCCCGATCAGGATTTCGGGTGCCGAGCTGGCGATGCTCGGCATGCCGTGGTGCTCGGCGAGCCAGAAGCGTGTGTACCCGAGCCGCTCCGCAAGCTGGGCCAGCTCGGTCGTGTTGCGGAGTGCCTGCGTCGGGGTGGAGCCGGAGCCGACGGAGGCCAGATCGAGCACCGAAAGCGGGTACGCCATCAGGTCAGCTTCTTCATCATTTCTCCGCTGCAGTGTTGCCTTGTGCTAGACCGGAGGTGAATGCAACGAGCACGCCGGGAGGATCGGGGCCCCCGAGAGGTAGACGTAAGGCGCTTGTTCATATATATTTAGGTCATTAACTCACCTGACACGAAAGGAGGACCGAATGAAAAGTATCCCGTCGATCCTGCTTGCCGGTGCAGCGTTGTTCGCGCTACCCGCGTATGCGGCTGAGCTTCGCGGCTCGCCCGCGTCCATGGTGCAGCAGAACCAGGTAGCACGAGCAGAGGGATACACGTTCGTACGATCCCTGTCGCAGGTTGAGAAGATGGTCGACGAGAAGTACCTGGTCGAGGTCAAGGGGAATGCAGACTACCAGGTGTTGCCAGCGGTATCGTATCCGTACGCCCGTCCGTCGGTGGCACTATTCCTGGAGCGGCTGTCGGTACGGTACCGGGCGGCCTGCGGCGAGCGGCTGGTGGTGACCAGCCTGACGCGCCCGACCTCGCAGCAGCCGGCGAACGCGCACGAACTGTCCGTGCACCCGACCGGCATGGCCGTGGACCTGCGGATCAGCCAGCGCGCGGCGTGCCGCCAGTGGCTGGAAAGCACGTTGCTGTCTCTGGAGGAAAAGAAGCTTCTGGATGTTACCCGGGAACGGAAGCCGCCGCACTACCACGTCGCCGTCTTCCCGGAAGCGTACACCGCCTACGTGGAGCAGCAGCGCGCTACGGAGAAAGAGCGCGAGGAAGCCGCGGTGGCGGTGAAAGCCGCCCCCACGAAGCCGGCGCCGGTGGCCCCCGGCCCTCAACCCGCCGCGGAGCAGCCCGAGGATGAACGTGGTGCAAGAGGGTCCCTGCTGGCCGCGGTACTTCTGGCGGGAGCAATGGTGACCCGCGTACGCCGGCGAGGCTAGGACTCGCGAAAACAAAGGCCCGGCAACCTGAAATGGTGCCGGGCCTTTGTTTGTTTGCTGCTACGGTCAGGCGGATGGCCCTCCAATCATTTCGCGCGCAGCGGCAAGGCGACGCTCGATTTCCCGGAGGTCGCCCTGTCTGGCGCACTCGTCCGCACGTCTAATCGCGTCGAAGACCGCCGGGTCTACGCCGGGCCACTCGGCGGGATCCGCATGCGAGACCAGGCGCCCGGTGTCTTCACCAGCCTTCTCTGCCAGCCGCGTCTGGGCCTCGTGCAGCTGCTCCGGGTCCGCTGCCGCGAAGAGTGCGGCGCGCACCGAAGCCAGAGTATGATCGATCGAGGCCAGCAGCGCGGTTTCCGTGAATTCCATCCTGTCTCCTCTCGGTTCGTGTCAACCAACTCACCCGATGCACAACGTGAGCCCGCGCTGGCATGAACTTCGTTTGTCAGCTCGGGTATGGAGCCCGCAGTTCAACCAGCCGAAAGGAGATGGTGATGCGTCACCTAAAGCTACTCTTCGTCACCGCCTTTGCTGCGGTGCTAGCTACCGGGTGCAAGGCCGACCGGACGCGGGAAGGTGAACTCCCCGAGGTGGACGTTCGGGGAGGACAGCTTCCCAAGTTCGATATAGATCCGGCCAGAGTGGACATGAAGATGGACACTCACATGGTAGTGGTTCCGAAGGTGGAGGTGACACCCCGCAAAGGCAGCAATCCGTGATGTCACCTCCGAGCTGCTGAACGCAGCCGGGCGCGGTCGATCAGAACGTCACAACTCCGGAGACCACCAGGCCGACCAGTACGAGTCCGAGCAGCACCACGAGGACGAGAAGACCCCTCAAAAAGCCCCCTCCTCTTCGGGGAGCGGGGTGCACCGGCTCCCCGACGCGATCCGCTCGGTGCCGGGCATGAGCGGTGTCGGTGCGGGTATCTACGTTGTCTGCAAGGACTGCGGCGATGGGGGCACCACAGTGGGGACAGGCAGTGGCCTGGCTCGACACTTCCCCACCACATTCAGGACACCTTACCAGAGTCATGTGCATCCTCCACGGTGATTGGTGGTTGCCGTACCCGCACGTACGTTACGTACTCTGAGCACAATGGGGCAAGGCCGTTCCAATGGGTCTATCTCGCCGACAGGTCCGCGGTTGGGAGAAAGCGGGGGGGACGGCGGTGCCTGGTCGCCTGCTCATAGGCGTAGGCGATCCGGATCAGCGTGGGCTCGCTCCACGCCCGTCCGATAAAGGAAACCCCGACCGGAAGTCCGAAGGAAAAGCCCGCCGGCACCGTGACGTTCGGGTACCCTGAAACTGCCCCCGGAGTGGAGCTCGCCCCCAGGAAGTGATCCCCGTTCACCAGATCGATGGGCCAGACCGGGTGCCCCGTGGGGGCGAGGATTGCGTCCAGCATGTGCCTGTCCATCGCCCGGTCGATTCCCTGCCGTGACAAACGGCGACTCTTTTCCATTGCGTCCCGGTACTCCTTGTCGGTGAGTGCGCCTTTCTTCTCCGCCATTTCGAGGATCTCCTGCCCGAAGTACGGCATGGATCGCTCCCGGTTGCGCTCGTTGAACGCAATCACGTCCTTGAGAGTGCGCACCCGCGCACCCGGTCCTAGCGAGGCAAGGTACTGGTTCAGCCCGTGCTTGAACTCGTACAGCAGCACGGTGAACTCATCGTTGTCGTACTCGCCCATGTTGGGGATCTCGACGGAATCGACGACCACCGCACCCGCACGGCGCATCGCCTGGATCGCCGCATCGGTCAGTCGATCCGCCTCCCGGCTGTACCCGAAGAAGCGCTTGCGAACCACGCCGATCCGCGCCCCCTTGAGTCCGTTCGGGTCCAGAAAGCGGGTGTAGTCGGTCTGCGTCCTCCCACGGCTCGCAGCGGTGGAGGGGTCACGCGGGTCGGCCCCTGTCAAAGCACCCAGGAGGACTGCCGCGTCGGCTACCGTGCGGGCCATCGGGCCGGGGGTATCCTGGCTGCCCGAGATGGGGATGATCCCTGCGCGGCTCAGCAGTCCCACGGTCGGCTTGATCCCCACCAGCGAACTTGCCGCGGCGGGGCAAACGATCGAGCCGTCGGTTTCCGTTCCTACCGAGATCGTCGCCAGGTTGGCGGCGATGGCGGTGCCGCTCCCGGAGCTGGAGCCGCAGGGAGAGCGGTCGAGCGCGTAGGGGTTGCGGGTCTGCCCACCCCGGCCGCTCCACCCGCTGGAAGAGCGCGTGGAGCGGAAGTTCGCCCACTCGCTCAGGTTGGTCTTCCCCAGGATAACCGCCCCGGATGCACGCAGTCGCTCCACGATGAATGCGTCCCTGGGAGCAATGGACCCCTCGAGCGCGAGCGCGCCCGCGGTGGTGCTCATCCGGTCCGCGGTATCGATGTTGTCCTTGATCAGGACGGGAATCCCGTGCA
>JAUJOM010000040.1:24670-25798 GCA_030447645.1 Longimicrobiaceae bacterium
GCCCCCGTGCAGCGCTACCTCCCGGAGTTTTCCGGCGAAGACAAGGACCAGGTGACGGTTCGGCATCTGCTCAGCCATACGGGCGGCGTCCGCGCGGGCGTGGTGGAGGTCGAGGGTGAAACACCCGGGGAAGTGCGCCGCATTCTCCTTTCCCTTCCGCTGCTCCGCCCACCCGGTGGGGATGTGCTGTACTCGGATCTGGGATTCATCATCCTGTGGACGGCGGCCGAGCGAGCCGCTGGGGAGCCGCTCGGCCGCTATCTGCGTCGGCGGATGTGGGGACCGTTGGGGATGACATCCACCCTGGTCGGCGTTCCCACGGGCTGCGAACGGTGCGCCCCTACCATGTACCTGCAGGAGCGCAAGGAGCCGTATACGGGTGGCTCCTACGACGAGGTTTCACGCCGGCTGGATGGGCTCGCCGGGAATGCGGGTGCGTTCTCCACGCCACGGGACGTGGCGCGCTTCGCCGCGATGGTCGCCAATGAGGGGCGGCTCGGCAATGTGCGGGTCCTCCGAACCCGAACCGTGCGCAGCTTCACCCAGCCTCAGCCGGGCACGGGGACGCGGGCACTCGGATGGGAAGTGTACTGCCGGGAAGGGTCCGTGCGGGATCAGGAGGAGTGCAAGGAAGTGTACGCGTTCGGGCACACGGGAGTGACTGGCACCTCGCTCTGGATCGACCCAGCGGGGCGGAACTGGGTCGTGCTCCTGACGAACCGGACGTACATCCCCCGCGCCGAAGTGCATATGCAGGAACTCCGGCGCGAGCTCTACGAGACAGTCACTGGACGCCTTGCTCCCACGGGGAGCGGGCAGTAACGTCATTTGTTCCAAGTCCACGCAAGCTTTGACGGAGATAAGGATGCACTCAATTGCTCGTAGCTTCCTGTTCCTGGCAGCCGCCATGTTGCCAGCCACACTTGCCGCCCAGCGAACCGCCAAGCCCGTGCTGCACGGCAAGCACTGGATGGCGATCACCGGCAAGCCGCTCGCCGCGACCACCGGCGCGATGATGTTCAACAAGGGTGGCAATGCGGTGGACGCGGCTGCCGCGATGCTCGCCTCCACCTCCACCATGTGGGACGTGCTGAGCTGGGGCGGCGAAACCCAGGCGCTGATCTACAA
>JAUJOM010000099.1 GCA_030447645.1 Longimicrobiaceae bacterium
AACGAGATCCTGACGCAAATCCCACCGACGGTGTCCGCCGATGGAGAGCCGGTGTTCGTCACCTTGAGCATCGGCGGGGCGATCTACCCGCTGGACGGGGAGAGCGGGCCCGCCCTCATCCAGAACGCGGTACTGGCCCAGCAGGCTGCCGCCTCGCCGGTCGCGAACACGCTCGGCTTCCATTCAGCTGACATCAACCAGCAGGCACAGCAGAAGCGACAGCTCGAGCACGAGCTACGGAGTGCGCTGGAGCGAAACGAGCTGGCGCTCTTTTATCAGCCAGTGGTCGATGTCCAGCGCCGGGTCGTCATCGGCGTGGAGGCTTTGATACGCTGGAAGAGTCCCACACTCGGAAACATCCCCCCGAGCACGTTCATCCCCGTCGCGGAGGAGACCGGCCTCATCAAACCCATCGGCGAATGGATCGTGGCGACCGCCTCGGAGCAGGGCCAGTGCTGGCACCAGAGTGGATTCGAGGACATACGGATCAACGTGAACGTCTCCGTGGATCAGCTTCGTGAAGGTAACTTCGTCGAGCGAGTCACCACGCTTCTCCGGGAGACCGGCTTTGATCCTCGTTTTCTGTCCCTGGGCCTGGAAATCACGGAAAGCGAGCTGATGGAAAACCTGGAAGATGCCGTGAATGCCATCCAGCAGTTTCGTGCGATGGGCCTGGTCATCTACATCGACGATTTCGGCACCGGCTACTCCTCGCTCAGCTATCTGCGTCAGCTTCCCATCGATACGCTCAAGATCGACGCCTCCTTCATCCGCGACATCCCCGGCGATCCCAACGCTGTTGCCGTGGTGAGAGCGATCATCGCCATGGCCAAGAGTCTGGAGCTGCGGACGATCGCGGAGGGGGTGGAAACGGAGGAGCAGTTCTCCGTCCTGCAGCAGCTCGGGTGTGATGCGATCCAGGGCTACCTGTTCGCGCGGCCGGCTCCCGCGGAGGAAATTGAGCCGCTCTTCGGCCGCACACTGTAGCACTCTGCCCGCGAGCGGGCTGTGTCAGAATCGCCGCTCCCAGATCAGGAACGATCCGGACACACGTTTCGGGTCTACTACCTGGTCCGTGGCAAGCGAGGGCTCGCGGGGCAGGTAGCGCGGCTCCCAGGTGGTGCGCCAGAGAAAGCCGCCGGGGGTGCGGTACTCCACCACCAGCCCCGGCCACGTCTCGCCGGTCGGGCGGCCCTGCCCGGCGATGAACAGCCGCCTCGAAAGGTACTTGCCCGCCTCGATCTCCTCCAGTAAGGCCACCAGCACCGATATTTTGATCAGCGACGCGGAGGGGAAGGGCTCCCCGCCCCGGATCGACAGCACCTCCGCTGTGCGCAGGTCGCGGACGCTCACCCCTGCCACCCCGGGGTATCCTGCAAGCGCGCCCTGCAGCTTCGGCCGGAGCCCCGCCGTGTCCGCCACGCTCGCTGGCGCCGCCGCGGCTGTCACCGGCACACCCAGGCACCCCCCCGCCAGCAACAGCCAGATCATCGCTCGCATCTCGTCCACTCCAGAAGGGGCCACAATCCGTTGCCAGCATAGCCGTTTCCCGGCCCACGGACAACGCTCCAGCTCGATGGTCCCTGTTACTTCCGAAACCTGCCGCTCGCCCGCTACCATGAGTACTTAAAACCCTGCGGCCCCGGGGGGGTGCGGCGGGTGTGCTGCGAGTAGCTCATGATGGAGGTGAAGTCCCCGATCCTCCCGAGCGCCTGCAGGTCATCGCCGGTGCGCCAGTTCTTGAACAGCCACTTGTGGTACTGCGTGGGACCCGCCAACTCGTTCGGGCGATGCACCACCGCCGCGCTGATCCGAAACCCGGCCCGGTGCAGAGCGTCTGCCGCCTCCCGCAGGGATACGGGTTAGACGGAGCGTAGCCCGAGGTTTCCCACGTCACAGGGGGCGCGTAGCTTGTCGGCGCGCTTCATCTCTCACCCACGTTCCTCCGATATGGGCGCCTTCACTCCGCTCGACCTGATCGTACTTGTCGGGTACCTGGTCG
>JAUJOM010000041.1 GCA_030447645.1 Longimicrobiaceae bacterium
TCCTCGATCTCACTCATGTGGACGGCCATGTTGAAGTGGTGCATGGCGGAGTGGGCCTGCATCATCTCCGGGGCCATGCCGGCCATGCCGCCCATCATGCAGGCGCCCGTGCTGAGCGACACGAGCGCGATGCTACACAGCCGAAGAGCGGGGTGAACGTGAGTGTGTGACATACTGTCTCCTTGTGTGAATCGTGATGGTTCCCCGACTCCGGCACATACCGGGTGAACGGAAAACCCTGTTTGTGAGATCGGTACCCAATCAGCAAATCGCAGACCAGTTGCTACCAAATGTGTAGCAGGGTTCACGGAGTGGTACATCTGCTACTTTATCATGTCCAGTTCCATTGTGTTCTACTGCCAGACACGTCCGGCAGGATCGGAACATTGGTGTGTACGAATCGGTACGCCGCACGGATAGCCTCGGCCAATTTGCTGCACAACATGTAGCAGATCAAGGGTTGCTACTAAACTGCTACGGCGCGGGTGCAATAGAGTTACAGAGGAGTCGTGTGTGATCGAATCCAACGGTGATCTTGTTCAATACCTGCGTGAGCGAATCGTAAGGGCGCTGCACACCGGACAGCTTCACACGGGGGACCGCCTCCCGAGCATCCGTGAACTCGCGCGAGATACCGGATCGGACCATCGCGCAGTGACGCGGGCCTACCGCCTCCTGGAAGCAGAGGAGCTGGTGGAGATCCGGGGCCGCTCCGGTGTCTTCGTGGCGCCGCAGGAGCGGCTTGATGGTGAACCTCTCGCGGAAATGGCGCAATGGATAACCTCGATTATTGTGGAAGGCTGGAAGCGGAAGATCAAAACATATGATCTTCCGCAGCTCATCCGGCGCTCCACGATGTTGGTACGCCTGCAGTGCGCTGTGGTCGAGTCCAATGAAGATTCGATGGTGGCGCTCTGTACGCAGCTTGGTGGGGGCTTCTCCCTTGCTTGTCGATCGATCTACCTGGATACACTTCCCGTGCACAGGCCAGGGCAGCCGGTCAATGTTGAGCGATTCTCACGGAGCTTCGCGAGGCAGATCTCGTGGTAACCACTCCTTTCTGTGCCGGGGTGGCGCGTGCAACGGCCGCGGGCTCGAAAGCCCTGGTGGTTGTCACCGTAAATCCCGATATCAGCCCGACGATTGAACGCTATCTTCGCGATGGGAGGCTGAACGCCGTAATCGCGGATGTGCGCCGCCCAGCGGATGTGTTCCGCCTATGGAGGGATTTACAAGGAGCGGATGCGCATCGTGCTTGCGGACGATTTGGAGGCGGTCGCGGCATTGACCCCTCCGAGCCCGGTAATCCTGACTGACGCGGCACGCCGCCGGTTGGGTAACATGAGCCGGTTTGAGCTGGTGCCGCATTCCCCCTGCATCTCAGTAGAATCTGTTCAGACGGTGGCAGAGCTCCTGGTCCGGCTCCAGGAGGCGGACCAATGATGATCTCCATTCAGACTACCCGATTCCGTAGCGCGTGCATGGCCGCCCTGGGCTGTCGCAGCATCACTTATCCGGCGCGTGGACGGCGGCGAGAAACTCGTCCACCTTGATCACCGCGTTCCCAACCATTGGGAAGTTCAGCTTCACTGCTGCAATCCATGATGGATGGCTGTCCGCGCCAATCGCATTGGAGAGGAAGGTCACGTCATACCCTTTTTCCATCCCGTGGCGTCCTGTACTCTCGACGCACAAATTCGCCGTCATCCCCGCGATCACCAGGTGCGTGATCCCAAGGCGTTCGAGGTGGAGATCGGTCATGAAGACATCGATTCCCTTGTGCGGAAGCAGTACGATCTCGTCTGCCCGGGGCCGTAGATCCCGGGATAATCAACTGCCGGCCAGGAAACATCTTCCGCTCGAACTGAAAGCGGTTAATCCCACTCCTCTGATGCAGCTGATGCTTCTTGTAGTCCTCTTCCGTGTACGCCATGGGACCGAAAAGGCCGGGATGCGAGTTGGCGAGCACCTTCTCTGATCGCCGCTTCCAGGTTGCCGACCACCTTATGCTTCCCGACCGTGGCCTTCGTGGATTCCCAGGCGGCGCCTCTTCCGAAAGAAAGTCGTTCACTGGATCATGATCAGAAGTGCGGTTCGGCCTCGTGGGAATACGAGCCGTGCTTTCCCTTTCGCCAGGTATGTTTCATCGCTTGAGCATGGCGGTTTCCGCGATTCGTATCCCCTGAACTAGTCCCCATCCCAGGGCGTCAGCATTCGACGGATTGCCGAGAACTGGGTTGTGGCGGCGGGCCGTTGCTCGTGAAGCGCAGGAGCTACCGTTCGGCAGAGATTCTCCACCTGTTCAGCACGGGGACCATGCTTCACCTCCTGCATCGCGCGTGTCGGCGGCTCCTTCCATGGCATCTTACGGACAACGATGCGGTACGCGATGAAGACGTTACTTCCGACACGCTTCACCGGGACATCCATCGGGATGTAGATCTGCCGCTGCCGCTCCTCCCGCAGTCGGCCATGCTGGAGCCGTTCGGAGAACTTTATCCATTACCTGACCCCGCCGCCGAACGACCAGGTATGCTGCCGTAGCGGAAGTGTCTGTCGCCTCCACCTGCTCGATCCTGCCGATTCTCCAGTGATCGAGCCCGTGACGATGTCTCTGCTCTGGGATTTATTGCGGCGCGATGGTTGGGGCATCACTGTTTTCCTGCGTTGCTGTGTCATACATCCGGTCAACGCCAACGGGAACCGACTCCGCCGAGCAGAACAATCACTGTGTGTTTCAACACGGGGTAGGGACATATGTCTGGTATACGCGCATTTTCTATGCTATGGCGTAGCCCTTTTTTCCCCGCCGTTGGTCGAGGGCCAGGGGTGTCTTTCCTTCGGAACGCCCATAGAACGAGGCTACTCATGGGGATGATAAGCGACGGGTAAAACAGCACGTTGCTGCCTTCCAGCACCCATCCCCAGGTCCACAATGGACTTCCATACGGCCAGCACGGTAGCTCGGTGATTACCAGCAGAGCCGGGTACAGGAAGCCCGCGCGAAGCCAAGGATGATGAGGATTCCGAGAAGGATCTGCAGCACGCCAAACGCCTGGATCAGCGCCGGCATAGAGAATATTCCGAAGTAGGAACCCTTCAGACACCTGCATCGCGCATGCTTCACGTTGACCAGCTTGTCGATTCCCCAGAGCACCATCAGGATCTTGATGGAGACCCGCAGGAAGAGCAATGATTTTTCTTTCATGTTCTTGTCCCCAGGTTCTCGGATGATCAACCCTCCTCCGTAACGAAGCAGCCCAGCATCCGCGGGAATCTGCCGCCGCCAATGGCGCTCGCAAGAGTTGGGCGCGTACATTCATTCGCGCACACTGGCCACTGCTCGGGCATATGCTTACCTGCCAAAAGCACCTGTTCTCCCTCCCTGGACGACCTGCACTACCTGAACTGCGCCTACCATCGGTCCCCGCTCCGGCGGGCGGAGCAGGCGGGGATCGAGGGATACGCCGGAAGGCAAACCCGGCTGCCATCGGAGGACTTTTTTTTTCGGGAAACGGACACTGCCCGGAGCCTCTTCGCCCGGCTGGCGAACACCCCCGATCCCATGCGCGTGGCAATCATCCCGGCGGTCTCGGCGGATGGCGGTTGTCGCGCGAAACACCGTCCGGCCGGGGCAGAACCTGGTACTTGCACACGAGCAGTTCCCGAGCAACGTGTACCCGTGGCGCGCTCCGCGCGGGAGCACGGTGCGGAAGTACGAATGGTGGTGCACCGAGGGAGCAAGCAAGCGTGCCGAGGCCTGGAACGCCCGCATCCTGGAGGCAATCGACAGGATACGGCACTGGTATCTACCGGCCATGTACACCGGGCCGACGGCACCTGCTTTGACCAGCGATTGGCACGCGGGCGCGGAGTCGGCGCCGCGTTCGTGGTTGACGGCACGCAGAGCGTCGGAGCCCCGCCCTTTGACGTGGAGCGGGTCCGCCCTGACGCACTGGTCGTCACCGCCTACAAGTGGCTGCTGGGGCCGTACGGTCGGGGATGGCGTACTTCGGGCCGCGCTATGAGGGGGGCACGCCGCTCGAGGAAAACTGGATCGGGCTGGGAAGCGAGGGACTTCGCGGGACTGACCCGTTACCGGGACGAGTACCAGCCGGGGGCGCTGCGCTGGCTGATGTGGGCGAACGGTCCAATCCCATCCTGCTCCCAATGCTCATTGCCGCGCTGGAGCAGATCCTGGCGTGGGGGCCTGAGCACATCCAGGCCTACTGTGGCAGCCTGACGGCGGAGTTCGCGGAGCAGGCACGAGAGATGGGCTTTGCTGTGCAGGAGACGGGGCGCGCATCCCCCTCTTCGGCGTACGCCCGCCCGCCGGGCTGACGGCGGGATCAGATCCGGGCGGCATTGCATGCACGCAGGGTGTCAGTTTCGGTACGGGGGATGTGCTCCGGATTTCCCCGAACGTGTACAACGATGAGGCCGACATTGCGGCGCTCCTTCAGGCTCTCCGTGCTTCTGCCGTCCCAGCAGCGACAGCACGTGCCTGACCGGGCGGTGTCTGAGAACAGCATACAACCTGTGACTGCGAAGATAGAGCATGAATATTGTTCGCGCCGCCGTCGTTCAGGACGCTCCGGTTGCCTTCGACCGTGAGCGCAAACCATCGAGAAGGTCCGGGTCCTCACCACGTCAGCCGCTCAGGCAGGTGCACAACTGGTAGTGTTTTCCCGAGGCGTTCGTTTCAGCCTACCCCAAAGGCGTGGACTTCGGTGCCCGTGTCGGTATGCGCACGCCGAGGGCCGGGAGGAGTTTCGCCGTTACTGGGAGAGCGCTGTGGACGTTCCGAGCCCCGCCGCTGATGCCCTCGCTGCTGCTGCCCGTGTCAATCAGGTGTATCTCGTAATTGGCGTTATCGAACGCGACTTTGGTACGCTCTACTGTACCGTTCTCTTCTTGCCCCCGATGGAACACTCATGGGCAAGCACCGCAAGCTCATGGGAACCGCGATGGAACGGCTGGTGTGGGGTTTCGGGGACGGCTCCCACCCTGCCGGTGATTCCGACACCGCTTGGCCGGCTGGGAGCGGTGATCTGCTGGAGAATTACATGCCGCTCCTGCGCATGGCGATGTACCCAAGGGGATTCAGCTTTACTGCGCGCCCACGGTGGATGACCGCGACTCGTGGATCCCCACCATGCAGCACATCGCTACAGAGGGACGCTGTTTCGTGCTGTCGAGCTGTCAATATCTCCGTCGCCGCGACTTTCCGACGGACTATGACCCGGTGCATGGCAATGATCCTGGAAGCCGTGATGATCCGCGGTGGAAGCTGCATCGTGAACCCTTCGGTCAGATCCTTGCCGGCCCCAGCTACAACGCTCCGTGCATCCTGACCGCCGATCTCGACCTGGGTGATGTCGCCCGCGGCAAGTACGACCTGGACGTCGTGGGGCACTACGCTCGGCCCGACATCTTCCGCTCTCCATGTCAACGAGCGGGCTACACCGGCGATTCGTATGCAACTCCGACGAGACGTGAATCCTCCGCGCGCGGACTAACTGCTTTCCATCATGTCGGTCAGCTCGCAATCGGGTGCACCTTTGCCAGGAACCCATGCCAGCGTTCGAGGATTTGTAATGCGGAGTCCCACACCGATCCAACATCCCCGGGTATGCACATAACGCAGCCGCTTTCCTCCTGGACGATGCCGATTCTGCGGTTCGGCATGGGCGTGTTTATCGCCGCGTGGGGCCTGGATAAGCTGATGGCCACCGAGGTGGGGCAGCGCATCTTTTCGGGAGCCTACTCGGTGAACTTGGGCGTGACCCTTGTACAGGTGGCGGGCATCGCCGAGATCGTCCTGGGGCTGGCGCTCGCGGCGGGGCTCCTCCGTGTCGTCACCGCCTGGCTCGTGCTGGCAATCAACCTGACCTCGACGCTGTCGGTCTGGCGCCAGATCCTGGATCCATGGGGCGCGATTGGTCTCACGGACGGTGACAGCGTGAACCATCTCTTCCTCGCCTCCATCGTGATTGTTGCCGCTTCCATCGTGCTGGTGTTCAACGCCCAGGATGACACCGCGACGCTCGACCGGCGGCTCGGATTTCGCCCGCGCGCACGGACCTGAATTTGCCTGGTTTAACCTAGCAGATCTCATCCTGAGCCTCACCTAATGGACCTCATCTCTCGACGAAGTTGCGCGGGATCGAACGCTCCCGTTCTTTGATCTTTCTGAAGCGGATCTTGAGACGCGGTACGCACCCGGCAAGTGGTTCGTGCGCTTCATTCTGCATCACCTCGCGGATATCGAGACGGTGCTCTACGACCGGATTCGCCGAGTCATCAGTGAGCACAGGCAGGTAATCTGGGCCTTCGATCAGGACGCCTGGGCCGCGCGTCTGGACTATGGCAGCGCTCCACTCGGTATTTCTCAGCGGATCTTCTCCGCTGTTCGGAGGCGGTTGTCCATCAGGCGCGTGCTCACTACGAGAAGAGCGTGGCACCTGGAATTCGTTCATAGCGAAATCGGGGTGCGTACCCTGCGGGACGAGTTCGAGAAGGTTGCCTGGCATAATGAACGTCACTTGGCGCAGATCGAAACGCACTGGCGCGGAGTCCAGCCCCGCCCTCTATGAGTGCGCCTTGACGATACAACGGCGAGGATGAGAGGACGTACCACGGAGCAGGGTGTGAAACCGAGCTATTTTCTTCCTGAACCAAGATACCCACTGGAGGAATGATGCGTTTTGGTGTGCGAAGCTGCCCCGGAGATGGCCCCGGGCGGCGAGGACTGGCAGCAGTTGACGGCAAGAGTGCGGGAAGAGCGCACGGATGTTTTTTCTCAACGAGATGCCCTTCGGGCCGTGGATCTCTGCGGGGAGAAGGTGGACGAGGCGACGCTCCTCGCGTCGCACCAGGCGCATGAAGCAGGGATGCGGCGTCTGGCGGAACTCGGCGCCCCTTCGGTTCTGGGTACCCATCCAGTCTACGATCAGGGGCGCAGCGTCAACGAGGCGTTCGTCTGGAGAGCAGGTACCGGGGTTGAGCCCGTCCATACGAAGCAGTTCTTCCCTGATGAGGAGGGGTACTACGAAGCGCGCTGGTTCGCCCGCGGGGTGACCGCACTTCCGTCTTGCCGACGTGGAGGGCGTGAAAGTTGGCTTTCTGATCTGTACCGAGGCGATGTTCAACGAGTGGGCGCGACACTACGGGCGCGAGGGGGCACACGTCATCGCGGTTCCACGGGCGGTGGGGCAAGCTTCATTGCGTCGATGGAAGACCGCGCTCTCATGGCAGCCATCGTATCCGGCTGTTGCGTGGATCAGCTCGAATCGCGCGGGTATCGATCAAAAAGGGCAGGAGTTCGGAGGGGCGGCTGGATCTTCGATCCTGGAGATCTCATCGCGGAGACCTCCCGAGTGTCCTGTTGTTTCTGCGAAATTCGATCGCGCTGGTCGAGCGTGCTCAGCAGGAGTACCCGTGCTGCGTCAGCGAGCTCAGGTTCTACGACTACGACAACGGCATCGAGGCTAGTCAGCTTGGGAAGATAATCTGATGCACTCCAAAGGCACTCTCCTCCTGAACCGAACGGAGATCTCGTCACCCTCACGCCGGACGATTACATCCAGGCAGTCGAGAGCGCCTTCGAGGCGTACGGGAACGCCCGGAGCCTCAGCACGGGTCTGCTGCACATCGACTCGCACGGCGGGGAGTTTCACATCAAGTCCTCAGGGCCTGCGCTAGATCGCACTTATGTGGGGGTGAAGTGCAACGGCGCTCTCTGGCAGAACCGGGAGCGGGGGCTGCCGTATGTTCACGGTGGAATCCTGCTCTTCGATGGGGAGAACGGTATTCCATTCCGCCTTCATGGACTCGGTGATCACGATCCAGCGGACCGCCGCAGCGACCGCGGTTGCCGCGAAGTACCTGGCGCGTCCGGACTCCCACGTAGTCACGATCTGTGGCACCGGCACTCAGGGCCGGGCGCAGCTCCGCTTCCTGAAACGGGTGCTTCCAATCGAGAGGGTGCATGCGTTCGGCAGGCGAGAAGAAAGCGTGGCGCGGTATGCAGGAAATGGCGGCGGAACTCGGGATCGAGGTTACTCCCGCCGGCGATCTTGGGGAGATGGCACGGCAGATGACGTGATCGTGATGTACCTCGCGGGAGCCGCTCCTGGGAGTGGGGCTGATGTTGCGCGCGGGACGTTCGTCGCGGCAGTGGGATCGGACAACCCTTACAAGCAGGAACTCCAGCCCGGGCTTGTAGCCTCCAGCATTCTGGTGGCGGATCTCCTGGAGCAGTGCGCTCGGGTGGGGAGCTGCATCACGCCCTGGAGGCCGGGATCATGGGCACCAAGGATGCGTACGGCGAGCTCGAGAAATCGTGGCGGGAAGAAAGCCGGGCCGCACGTCTGAGGCAGAGATCATCGTCTTCGACTCCACCGGCACCGCGCTTCAGGATGTGGCAGCGGCGGCGATTGCCTACGAGCGCGCAGTCGCCGCCGGAAGAGGGAGTGTGTTCTGATCTGCAGGCGTAGCGGTGGCGAGCTGACCCGCCACCGCACCTCACTACTGCTTTCCCCAGACCTCTTCGAGACGCCGGACACGGCCACAGCTGGTCTTGTAGTACTTGTAGCGGAGCGGATTCTTCTGATAGTAATTCTGGTCTCCTCCGCCCGGGTAGAAGCGCGACGCGGCTACCACCTCGGTGACGATCGGCTGCTTAAAGCGTCCGGACTGCTCCAGCGTCTGCTTGGATGCCTCTGAAGCCGGCGTTGCTCCGCGTCCTGGTAAAAGATCGCTGAGCGGTACTGCGGGCCCCGATCGCAGAACTGCCGGTTGGGCGTGAGCGGGTCCACGTTCTTCCAAAATACGTTCAGCAGCGATGCTGATAGTTGACCTTGGCCGGATCATATTCGACCACCTGCACCACCTCAACGTGGCCGGTGCCTCCGGAAGAAACCTGCTCATAGGTAGGGTTGGCGTGCGCCCGCCCGTGTAGCCGGAGGTGGTAGAGACTACGCCCTCGGCTTTGTCGAAGGCCTCTCCACGCACCAGAAGCAGCCACTCCCAAAGATCGCGGTCTTGAGCTGAGTGCCGGCGGGGACACTCTGCTGGACCTGGGCTTCCGAGCCGAGCAGGCTACGGTGAGCAGTGCGACGAGCGGAATCAATACATTGCGCATAATCAGGTCCTCAGCAGGCGGCTCGCCCGCGGCCACAAATCGCAGCGCCACACCATTGTTGCAGTAGCGCTTCCCGGGTAGGCCGTGGCCCATCGTTGAAGATGTGGCCCTGTGTCCCTGCAGCGGGCGCAGTGATACTCCGTGCGCGGAATAATCATCTTGAAGTCCGTCTTGGTAGCGACCTTCCCCTGCGATCGGCTTCCAGAAGCTGGGCCAGCCGGTGCCGCTTTCGTACTTCGGCCTTGGACTCGAAGAGAGGAAGAAAGCACGCCGCGCAGACGAATGTCCCGTCGCGCTTTTCGTTGTTTAACGGGCTGGAGCCAGGGCCGCTCCGTGTCTTCTTCAAAGAGTACTGCGGCGCCGGCGGGGGAAAGCAGCTTGCGCCACTCCGCCTTGGACTTTTTTAGCTTGGGAACCTGCTGCTCATCGGCCGATTCCGGCTCGCTCGCCTCCAAACGGCCGACGAGTGGCGTCGCGGCGAGGCCAAGCAGATTTCAAAAAGCGCTTATGAGTCATTGGTTTTCTCCAGTGTTGGGTAACCGGGGGATTAAACCTGCGGAGTACCTCGAAAGTTCCTGCAAAATCTCGGGTTACGTGTCCAGGCAAAGGGGGGGGGAGTTCCCACAAGCTCCCATCAGCACATCCTGAGGCATCTCTCACTCCCGCGTACCACTCGTATCCCTGTCGCTCCAGTACCCGCCGGTCTGGGTGGGCAGAAATACGACCTTGGTGAGATTTCTCGTGCTTTGTAGCCGAGCTTCACCGGGGAGTGCAGCCGGGCCGGTGCCCCGTGTGCCGGCCTGGCGATCCGTCCGTGGTAACCATAAGCTACGAGCGTTTGCGGGTGCATCGCACTTTCCATGTCCCTCTCGTGGTATCCACTGTCGAATGACTCGAAGTCCACGTACTCGGTATCCGGAAGTACCCCGGCCAGCCTGGCCAGCTCGCTCACCCGCACCCCGGTCCACTGGGTGGCCGCCGTCCACCCTTCCACACAGTAGTGATTGACCCGATGCGTGACAGCACGCAGCCGGGTCCACCCAGCGTCAGGCGCAGTGGCCTGCGCACCGAGCCCGTGACCTCCAGCACCCAAGGGCCGCGCCGTGACGCATCCCACACTGGGACTGTCGGCGAAATGTAGTAGCTCGGCAACGCACTTCCCGCGAGGCAGAGGATCCCTCCGCCGTGTCCATGGCGGTGTGGCGGAACAGAACGCGCTCCACGCTCTCGTTCCGGCGCTCCGCCCAACGGAGAAGCTCTTTTGGCACCCTCCGGCCCCTGCGAGTTGCAGGCGGCGAGCAGCGCGGTTGACAGGATGAGCCGCCCCTGAAGCAGAAACTCGACGGTTCATGGCGCCTTGCGCTCCCCGGCGCGGCACAGGTGGTACAAAGGGCGGGCATTGCGGGTCTCGGGTGAGAGCCGCTCGCTGTAGCGGCCGGTGATCATGGAACGGATGGAGTACGGGTCCACGGCGAACACCATGAACACGTGGCCGAGCGCTAGGACCACGAGAAGCGCCATGGACACAAATGCCAGTAACGCGCCCACACGTAGCCGCCGAACAGGTCAGTGAGCAGGGCGAGCTGCACCGGCTTCCAGATCGCCAGGCCGCTGAGCACGATCATCGTGCCAACAATGGGCATGAGAAAGTAGGCGCCCTTTTGCAGCGCATTGTGCTTGCCCTGGTGCGGGTGGGTCCTTGCGGACGAACAGGTAGAACCTGAGCATCTCCCGCGCGTCGCGCAGGTCCCCGCGGCGGGGCACCAGGTCGCGCCACTCTCCGTGCAGGTAGACGAAGCCCAGGTAAACGAGGCCGTTCAGCACCAGCACCCACATCATGGCGAGGTGCCAGTTGCGCGCGCCGGCCAGCCAGCCCGCCGAACGTGAGCCAGGACGGAATCGCCGTGCCCTCCCACGGATAGCAGCAAGGTTTCCCGCCCCGGCGGGCGAAGCGTGGGGTAGGAATTAAAGATCCGCAGCCCCCCCGAACCCACTCATGAGGGTGAACGCGACCACGTTCACCCAGTGCGTCAGCCGCACCACCCATCAGCGTTGCGGCCCGCGACAGCGGGGGCCTGCGCAATGCCGACATCGAACTTTCTGCACCAGACGATCACATGCGAAAACGGGGCACCGCCCGGGAGCCGCACGGAGTAGCTCTGGGCGCCCCAAGCGCGCCGCAGCCTCGCGACGTACACCCGGTCGCCTTTGCGATAGTTAGGGGAGCGGCTCAGGTACACGTGGACGTCGGGGCCCCGCTCCGACGGAAGTCCTGCCCGAAGCTGAGGGTGGCCACGTTTCCCTCCACGCTCACCCGCACACTCCCGCTGGCATCGTGGCCGTCGAGCGCCGAGAACCGTCCGCCGTACAGGGCGGGGGCGCCAAGCAGGGCAAAGAGGAAGAGTCCGGCCAATGCTTGCGGAATCATGGTTTCGCTCCGGTCAGGGGTTGGACGGTCCTGGGAGCGCAGCCAGCGCCGCCTCCGCCAGCAGCTTGCGGACGACCTGCTCCTGCTCCGCGTACCTCCTCGCCGAAGTGGTGGTAGCGGATGCGGCCGGTGTGGTCCACGTAGTAGGCCGCCGGCCAGTAGCGGTTGCGGTACGCGCGCCAGATCCGGTAGTCGTTGTCCATCACCACCGGGTACTCGACGCCCAGGCGCCGGATCGCCCGCTCCACGTTCTTCCGGGTCCCGCTCGTGCGCGAACTCCGGGGTATGCACACCGATCACGACCAGGCCGTGGCCCTTGTACTTGGCGTGCAACGCCTTGACGTGCGGCAGCGCGTTCAGGCAACCAGCAGCCTGAACGTCCAGAAGTCGACCAGCACTACCTTACCGCGCAGCCCTGCGGGAGTCAGCGGCGGGGAGCCAGCCACGCGGTGGCGCCCTCGAAGCCCGGCATCTGCCCCTCGTCCACCAGCGCCAGGCTGTTTTCCTCCGCCACGAACACGTCCAGCGATTCGCCAGGTGGTTCGGCCCTTGCCGCCTTGCCTGCTCCCCGGTCTGGCCGCGGGTCGACCAGCTTCTGCTCCGCCGCGGCCGTGTTCACCAGGGTCGCCTTGGCCAGAATTTCCGTGTCCCACCCCATGGCGAGGACGAACACTCCCGCCAGGACGGTTGCTCCGATTGCCCGTTTCATCCACGCCTCCGCGCCTAGACGGCGCTTCACCACGTTGAGGATTCTGCCCCCCGCGATCATCGCGAGGGCCAGCGACGTCGCCGCCCCGGCGGCGAACGACAACAGCAGCAGTGCCGTCCCGGCGCTTGCCCCGCCGATTGCGGCCCCGGTGAGGACGAGCCCCAGGATCGGGCCGGCGCGCGGTGCCCATAGAAATCCGATGGCGACGCCGGACAGGAGTGCGCCACGAACGCTCGGCGGCCGGGTAGCGTCGCCTGCGAGCCACGCGCCGAAACGGACCAGCGGGCGCGTCATGCGCTCGGCCATAGGGGGCAGGAGAGCAGGGCAAGACCGAGCACCGCAAGCAACGCGAGCGCCGCGATGCGCCCCCATCGGTTCGCTCCCACGATCCCGCCGCCGCCGAGCGTCGCCGCGCTGGCAACCACGGCAAAAGTAGCGGCCATCCTGAGCAGCGTCGGCAATCCGCTGCGTCGAAACGGCTGGTCTGCCCGGCATAAAGACGAACGGCACCACGGGCAGCACGCATGGGACCCGCGATGGCGAGCAGACCGCCCAGGTAGGCAAGGAGGTACAGTCCCATTAACGGCTCAATCTTCTCTTCACTCAGGCGGCCTTCGGATCTGACGGCGGGAGAGGTTTGCTGGGCACCCCACCGCCTGGCTGCATCTAGTCACGGACATCGGAACCGCTGTTACGCTGAGACTGCCCAGGTGCTCCCGCAGACGTATCCGTGATTGTCGCAAGATTCCTTGCAGAGCTCCAGCATAGGATTGTTTTGCTTCCGGCTGGTAGACAGCGGCGTGATGCGCCTGGAGCGACACGGATCATCCCCGCTCCTTCAAGAATTTTCGGCATCAGATCTCCCTGGTTGAACGGGGGGAATAGGTTAGGTCGAATAGCCATGGATCGGCGGCCACGTGACGGCGCGCATTCATGCCTGTGGGGCGAAGATCCGAGTGGCATGCTGCGGCACGTGCCAGGTCTGGGTGCTCCTGACCAATTCCGCCAGTGCCCCCAGGGGCTTCCAGAGGAGCAGGTGGCCCGCATCCGGCGGTCACCATTTGGCGTCGAGCCGGACTTCCAGCAGTATCTGGCATCCCGGGTGGTGCCGCGAGCACCAGTACACGGCGACGCGTGGCATCTCCCCGGTGAGGTCCTCGCGGCTGCCGTGCTCCAGCCAGGCGTGCCAGGCGGGTGCTGAGCTGCGCTCCACATCAGCGACCGTTTGGCGGAACACCGCGCCGGCAAGCCGTCGGGTGGTGATCCCGTGGACGGTCTGCTCGGCGGCGGCGTGGTCCCCATGCCCCTTGAGCAGACGAGCGCGTTTGGCGTTGGGTATCGGCTCGGGCGATGGGGGCGAGGGAGCGACTAGTACCAGCGATTCCAACCCCGCCGGGCGGCGGGCGGCCAGAGCGAGCGCGATCTTGCCGCCCATGGAATGTCCGATCAGCGTGTAGCGGTCGACGCCCAGCTGGTCGATCAACGCGGCGACGTCGTCCGCCGAATCGCTGACGGTGTAGCCGGCGGCGGGCGCACCAGAGAGGCCGAAGCCGCGCAGGTCCGGCACGACGGAGTGGAACTCGTCTCGTAACCCGTTAATCACCTCGAACCAGGTGCGCGAGGAGCCGCCGAAGTGGTGTAGAAAGACCAGCGTCGGGCGTTCGCCTTGTGTCCGGCATTCTCCCCATCGGGCAACGTTCAACACCGTGTCGTTCACCGCGACTCGCACCGCTTCAGACCTCCACCTTAAGTCGCGCCTCGCGGTCCGTGACGTCGAACATCTCGCCGTGCGGCACGATGGTGATCTGCCCGAACTCTTGAAGCAGCATCTTGTATGCAGCGGCGGCCGGGCGCGGCTTGCGGTCCAGGTTGTAAAGGCCGCAGGGGTTCACGTGGCCGAGCTTTTCAGCGAGCTGTACGTCCCAATCGATCTGGTCGATCAGGCTGTACCAGGTGAAGCCGAGCACCGCGACACCATCCTGGCGCATGCGCAGCACGTTGACCCACTGCTTCCAGAGCCAGGTCGGCGCGACCTCGGAATCGAAGAGGTTGGTCTCCGTGTGCATCACCGGCTTCTTGTAGCGCTCGTAGTATTCCTTGGTGATCTGGTACCAGCCGAGCACGTCCTCCGCCTGGCACCAGCTCCGTTAGGCTTCAGATGCGCTCGTTGCGCCCGTAGTCGTTGCCCCACCTTGATTTGGTAGCCCGGCGGCTCGCCTTCGCCAGACCCTCGTATTCTTCCTCGTCGTCAGCCATGTAGGCTTGTACATGTCGGCGTCATGGCGGAAACGCGTAGAGCAGGTCAACGCAGGAAACGCATCTTGTTGGCCGGACGGTTTCCGCCGACTGGGTCGCACGCCTGGTGGATGTACTCCGCCGATTCACTCTACGATCCGCATCGGGCCGCTGCCAGAAGGATGCGGTGCGTGCCGGGGATGCTCCCACGGCGACCAGGTGCTTGAGCGCCGTCACGCTTCCCGGTCCGTCTTGAGCTGCTCGTTCCACACGCCGTTTCCGGGCGGTGACATAAATCTCGTTGACGGGTGTGTACGACCGGATTGCGCCCTCCAGCTTGTCGGCATCGAAGAAAGAAAACTGCTGCTGGTACGCCGCAGCATCTTGATGGGCGGCTCACCGAGCACCGTGAAGTAGAGGGCACACCGCTCCTGCGTGCTGTTGGCGGAACAGGACCTGGTGCGCCATCGTGGTCTTGCCGCCGCCTCGGCCCGCCGGCGATCAAATTGAGAATATCTCCGGCAATCCCCCGCCTAGTACCTCATCAAGGCCGGGTACGCCGGTGGGCAGCATTTTGATAGGCGCCGGGACTTTCCTGCTCACTGCCTTCTCTCTAAGTGTATGAGGTCATGTTCCCAGACGTTCTCAGCAGGCCAGATCTTGCGGATCGGGGTGCAGGCCCATCTCTCACTCACCTAGAAAGCTGGTCAGCAGTTCGGTGAACACGGCGACCATGCTCGCCTCTGCCTGGACCGTTCCAGCCCTTGTAGGGATTTGTGTACGCCCTCGAGACAGCCACTCGAGACCGCCACGGGCGCAATTCGCCCAAAAACGGGAAATCCCGCTTCGCCAGGTGCAGGGCCCTTCCCGATGAGAGCGTGGACCCCCCCGGACCAACCAGGTTCCAGCTCCTGGTGGAGTTCCGCGCAAGCCCGGTTGCTGGCGATCTCGAGCTCCTCCGGATCTCGGCGCCCTTCGTCTCCTGCTCGAGCAGACGCCGAGCTATCTCTCTCGTGTTCGGTGAGAGCTGCGTCATGCGTCTTTTCCGCGAGAAGGTAGTATCGATACCTCGAACTTATGCATGAGCAGATTCCAGGCCAGGTTTTCACATCAGTTATCTCTTTCTGTTACACCTGGCGCATATACTTATCCGCCGTCTTCACGGGAAAGTTCCCGGGTCTATTTGACGGATACCGTGAACCCGGTAGGATGCCACTTCGGAACTATGGTAGGTGGTGGCGGATACAGTTTTATGGAGCTTTCTGCGGACGTAACAGACACAAGCAAATTTGTAACCCCGCATACCCGCTCGTTTGACGCGAGGCGCTACCGTGTCTTGATGCGGTCTTCCGGTTTGCGCGGTCGCTTGCACATGAAAGAACGTGACGTGGATGACCTGGTGCAGGAAACCTTTCTGCGTGCCTATCGCTCCTGGTATACCTTTCTTCTCAGTATGGATTGCCGCCGATGGCTGTTACGCGATCTGCCGCAACGCATTCCTCCGCAGCCGAGAAAGAGCCAGCGGCGTGAGTTCCATGGACAGGGTGATCTCGACGCCCTTCCCGCTGTGATCCCGCACGCTCACGCAGTCCGCGACGCGGACGGACGCGCTGTCACGCAGATCGAATTGGTACCCGCACTGCGGGATGCACTGGAAATGCTTGCGGAGCCCTTCCGATCCGTGGGTGCTTCTGGTGGACAAAGAGGTACAGCTGCCAGGAAGTAGCGGAGCTGCTCGCTGTGCCAGTCGGCAGTCCGCGCGGCTACCGCGGGGCGGCAAGAAGTCCTTTTTGCTCATGCGCGCGATGTTGGCCTTGGATGTGCCGGAATACGTCGGAAGTCCAGTGATCATGAGTGACTTTCCCGAGGCGCTGGACTGCCACGCCGCGATGCGGAGGTTGTGGGAGTACTTGGACGGCGAGCTGTCGGAGCGAATCCTTGAGGCCGTCCATGCACACCTTGCCATTTGCGCCAATTGTTATCGGCATTACGATTTCGAACGGCAGTTCCTCGCGGCGCTCGAAGCTGCGCAGGCAGAGGAGTGTGCCCCGCCACGGCTGCACGAACAGGTGCTTGAAGCATTGTGCGCGGAAGGGTTCACACCCTAGTATGGGGAGCACTGACGTGGGGAACCCACGCGGCTTGCACCACGGATGACCCGGACTGATCCTGAAGTTTCCTTTTTTGGAGCCTGTTGTGCCAATTACTGAGCAAAGTCTCACGGTCCGTATACGCGACCGCATTGTGAGTGGGCTCCACCGTGGTCGGCTGCGCGGGGGCGACCGGTTGCCGAGCCTTCGTGAGATGGCTCAGGAGACCGGAGCCGACCATCGGGTAGTGGCGGATGCGTACCGGACGCTGGAAGCGGAGGGACTGGTTGAAATTCGTGGGCGCTCCGGCGTCTACGTCGCGGCGCAGGAGCGAGTAGTGGATCACATGCCCGGAGGACGAGCCGCTGGCTGGCCAGCGTCATGGCCGAAGCACAGCGGAATCACGAGCCCGGCGCTACCGGAGATGATCCGTCGCTGTACCGAATCTGCCGACTCCGGTGCGCGTTCGTGGAATCCAACGAGGATCACATGACCGCATTCTGTGCCGAATTGGAGCCCGCCTTCGGTCTAGCCTGCAAGCCGGTTTACCTTGAAGACACCCCCGTGCACGAATCTGAGTCGGCGGTTGACGGGGACTACCTTCGGGCAGCCTTGGGCGATGTAGATCTCGTGAAGTCACGACCGCATTCCATGGTGCCCTGATTCACGGGCTCGACTGAAGGACTTGAAAAGCCGCTCGTCGTGGTGAGTGCAAACCCGGAGATAGGCTATGCCGTCGAACGTCGGCTGCGGGAGGGCGATCTGACGGTAGTGTGCGCCGATGCGCGGTTCGGGGAGCGGCATCCGGTACGTGTACGGGGGAGACGGTAGGACCGCGCACATCGTGCTTGCAGGTGATGCATGGGCGGTTGCTCGTCTTGATCCGTCCGAGCCCGTGCTGCTGACGCGTGCCGCACGGCGTCGCCTGCTGGACGATGTGGAGCTTCCTATGATCGTGCCTCACTCGCCCACGCTGTCCTTCGATCCGCCCGGGAGCGTCTGAAATGATTATTCGACTCAACCTGAATTCCGCCTCACTTTTGGAGCCTATGTAGGGCAATAATATACTTGACTCACCTAGGGAGGGGGTGCGCTATGATTCAGCATCCCGCCATTTGGTGCGTCAACCCCAAAACTCGGCAGGCGGGGCCACGACTACGGAGCCTGCTTGATATGCTGAAGTTTAACGCCGTCGCGTTCACGCGGGCCATGGCGAACATGGTACACAAAGAAACGCTGATCTCCGGCGAGCCGTCACAAGATGATATAAAGGCATTCAAAGTTAGCATGGCGGGCGTGGTTGAGGCGTGCCGTGCCCTCCCTATCTCGCAGCCCGTCCAAAATCAATTGCAGCGTTTGTTGACCGGGTCAACGCGTTCAGCTTCGACGCAGAGACAGAGCGCGAGCCATTGTCGGGCATCTAAACTCGGAAATATCGCAAGCTGTGATTGATGAGCCAGATAGCCACCTGTATTAGTGGTCCCAGTGCAGTACCGCGAGTACTACGATCCGCCCGAGCCGCTGTTTGGTTTCGATGTAGAAGCGCAGTTTGTCGAGGGCGTCAACGCGGATATTGCAGATGCCGGGCGCTGCATTGCCCTGGAACAATGGACCGCCGCCGTGTTCCACCTGATGCGCGTCTTAGAACATGGACTCAGGCAATTCGCCCAACTCGTTGAAGCGTCGTTTCCTACGTCAATCGAGCTTGAGAACTGGAAGAACATTATTGACGTAATCGAGAAGCAGATCAGGGCAATTGAGCAGCAACCCAAGAGCGCACAGACATCAGCGACCCTTCAGTTCTACAGCAACGCTGCCAACCACTTCTGGTACTTCAAGGAAGCCTCGCGCAACCACGTGGCACATTCGCGCGCCACCTACGATGAAAGGGAAGCCCTTCGGGTCTACAACGCCGTCAAGGACTTCATGGAGCAGTTAGCAATTCACAAGGGGTATCGTTTAGCGAAGTTGGACTCATAGAGCACAACAAGCGGAACTCCACAGGAGACGGAACAGATGAGCGCCGACATTGACTTCACTGAATACCCCCAGCATTGACGTTGCCTGAGCGGATAGGCGAGTGGTACGAAGCGCCGCAGAAGCGTCTTTGACGTGATTGAGGGAAGGATAAGCGCACTGGCGGTCTAACGGTCACGGTATCGCTGGCGATCCCTTTGAAATGCACAGGGGCAGCAACTTGACTATACTGCGTGGCCTCTCCTGCTGCCCTCGTTATCGGCCTTGCAATTTTTCTTCGGGGCTATGCAAGTGCACACCGGCACGCTATGGGTCATGGACCCCAAGGTGATTTACAACAAATATCTCCACCTTCGCCGGAAGAAGCGAAATATCGAATCGTTTTAATGGTCGATTGAGCACCATTCTGAGAACATGCGATGCGTGCAGTGCAAAGCGAACTGGCTTGACGTATTGAGTCTCGGGTTTCTAGTCCAAGCTATCCTGTTTGCTTTGTGACAGTTGTCTTAGGGTTGCCGCCGCGCGTCTGGTATTCCGGTGTTCGTATCGGGCGGTGGAGGTGGAGGTGCGGCGGCGCGGGTTTGTTTTCGCTCACTTGGCCATCTTTCGCGGATCGGGTGTCGGCAAGTCTTCCTGCGAACAGCGATCACCTTCGCGTTAGATCTGCCAGCGGTCAAGCGACGACCGCTTATCCTTCCGGTCGTCGCTTGGGGCCGCGTCTTGAGATGGGGTTCGCTTGAGGTCACGTTTGCAACAGCCCCTTTCCGGTCAGTGCGTTGTAAGTCAGGCGCTTGTCCAGAATGGACGCAACCGCCTGCATGAAGCGACCCGGTTTGAATCCTTCCGGCTGTTGAACCGGAAACACTGTTCATCCAAGTAGCGGAAAAGATGGAACGGTTCGACGTCACATAGGTTCCTTTGATCCCGCGCTTCAGGAGACCTTAGAAGTTCTCCAGACCAGTGGACGTTCAGCGGCGTAGGACTCCGCATGGTCGATGACGCTGTGGACGTATTCGCCACAACCCGTAGGAAGGAGTATAAAGACCTGCGAACCCGGCTCGACATGCTGCTTACTTCGCTGTGCAAGGTCTTGCGACGGGTGTTCGCAATGACGCGAGTACGCACGCGGGAGTGCTTCGCGGTGCTGTCCGGTCCGTGGCGCTCCAAGAGGCCCATAACAGCAACCTTGCCCATGCCAACACCGGTGCCGATAACGCGCTCCCGCTTGGTTTGTGCATGTTGCGGGCTTTGCCGTCGATGAAGGTTTCATCAAAACTTCCACCTCACCGCCGATCTTGCCGAACGTCGCCTGAGACTGCATAGCAAGGCGGGATGCGGTGCAGCATGAACCACGCGGTTTTCTGTCACGCTAAGCGCCCGCGCTAGTTCATGGCTGCTAATCCCGTTCTTGCAGCTACAAGCATCCACATGGCGGGAAGCATTTAGAAAGACCAATCGGCGAATCCTCGAAGATCGTCCCACTTTGACCGAAAACTGCTTTTCGCAGTTGGCTACGGCACTTCCACAGGCGACGGGTTTTCAGGTATGCCGCGGGAGCGAGCAGCTTGCGCCACTCTGCCTTTGATTTGTTAAGCTTCGGCACCTGCGGATCATCGACCGATTCCAGCTCGGTTGCCTCCAAACGGCCGACGAGTGGTGTCGCGGCGAGGCCAAGCAGGTTTCCCAAAAAGCGCTTGCGAGTCATTAGTTTCTCCGGTGTTGAGTATCGGGAGATTAGACCCGCGGAGTACCTCCAGCCTTCGCAGTGACGAGCTGTCTGCTGAAATCGCCAGCCACTCCAGCGTGGTTTCTGCGACCACCCCGAAGACAAGATGACCGATGAAGCCGCGCGCATGCGTCTGCCAGGGAAAGGCATCCTGGCCTGGGGCGAAGCCCAGCAGGGGAGTGAGCGCCTCGTCCACGACAAGCGAGAACGCGGCCCCGTAGGCAAGGCCATGCCCTACGCGCACTGCAGGGATGCGGTCCCGAGCGCGGTATACAGCATGCCTGCTCCGATCCCCATAACCCATTGAAGGGCCGTGCCCGCTCTCTGCCGCTCCTCCCCCAGAGAGCGGGCTCCCGGCCAGCCCGGCTCTTCGGCCATCACCTCCAGGGCCGGAATCCCCACCGCGAGCCAGCTTGTCCTCCTGCCTGCGCACCTTGCGCCTTCGTGGTTGTAAAGAAAGCGCAGAACGTAATCCATGGCCACCAGCCGGCCGACAGCGCCAGCACCCCGCAGCAGGAGTCTGCCGCTCAACCTGCCCGATCGAGCACGTCGAGCACTACGTCCGTGACTACTCCGAGGACCAGGTGCCCAACCAGACCCCGAGCATGCGCCTGCCATGGGTACTCCGTGGGGCCGGCCGCGAGAGCGAGCGCGGGGGCCACTATCTCGTCCATTGCCAGGAATAACCCCAACCCGTAGAGCAGACCGTGGCCCGCATCCAGCCCCTCGACGTGGTGCCGCAGGGGGCCGTAAAGCATCGCCGGCATAACCCCCAGCCCGTAGTGGACGCCGATTCCAGCCGGGTGTGGCTGCCGGGGCGTAGGCAGGCAGTTTCGACCGCGTCCGCGATTCGGTTTGCTGCCACGTGCGCCGATCCATCCCCTCCACCCGTGCTTCCTGCTCCTGTTGCAGCACTTCCGGAGCTTCCCGGTTGTACATGTACCACCCCACCTGGTCCATTGCCCAAACACCTACCGCGCCCGCAATCGCGCCTTTCACCACCTCTGTGAGTGTATCCGTGTTTCTACCGTTTCGGCGCATTAGCTCCTCCTCCGCGTGTAGGGTGATTGGTCCCGCTATGTCTTATCGCGGCGTTGGCGTCTTGTGGCGCGCGCTGCGAGGAACCCAAGCGTTGCGGCGCCGAGCAGCGCTTCCCAGGAAGCACCTGCACTGTTTCCCGCAACGTTACTCCCCTTCCACCCCGGCTCTGCCCATCCTGCTCGGACAGCCGGTTTCGAGCCCGGAATCGGCCGATCGAGGTTATCCGCGGTATCGGGGATATCGCTCAACGCGAAGCCAATTGCGTGCTGCAGAACCCAGTCCGCGAAGCTCTGCGGGAGCCTGGACAGGCCCATGTAGAAGGGCCGAAGGGGCCGAAGGGTGCGCCTGTTCTGTGGATGCACGGCAAGCTCGGCGAGGACCCGCGCTGCCTTTTCCGGATCTTCTACCGGGGGCGGAGGCTTGGGAATTGTGCCGAACTTTCCTCGCGCGTGCTGATAGATCGGGGTGTCCACCGTAGGTGGGTACAGCGTCGCGATGCGGATATCGGTGCCCAAAGCTCCGCGCGCAGCGCCTGCGTAAACCCGTCGATTCCCGCCTTTGCGGCCGAGTACGGGCCGGCATATGGCGCACCGTGCTTTCCCATCACGGAGGAAACCTGGATGATGGTTCCCTGCAGCCTGACGGAGCATCACCTCCAGCGCGCACTGGGTTCCGCTGATTGCGCCCACCAGGTTCACATCGATGATGCGGCGGTACTCGTCCAGAGTAATGTCCTGTACCCGTCCCTGGATGTAGATGTCGCGTTGTTGATCCAGGTATCAATCCACCCGAAATGTTCGACCGCGGCGACGGCCACCGCTCGCAGGTCTTCCTGGCGAGTCACGTCTCCCGGCACCGCCACTGCCTGCCCCCTTGCTGCTCGATCTCGGTGACCAGCTCTTCCAGTGCGTCTCCGCGGCGCGCGGTCACCAGCACGCGGGCGCCTTTCGCAGCCAGGTGCTGAACCGTGCAGCGACCGATTCCGCTGGACGCGCCCGTAATGACCACTACCTGCTCTGCAACCGCATTCTCGGCATACTCCTCCCCGCCTCAAATCAGATCCGTCAGCATTCGCTTCGAGCCGCCGGCGGTGCGCAAATTTGGGTCCGCTTCGGTGTGGCCCGACAGGGCCAAACGACGGGGCTCCCTCGCAGAGGGCCCCACGTCAACACATTGTACCAACCGTCCGCGTACCTGCCTACCCCTTTCCCCAGATCTCTGCGAGGCGTTGTGCGACCGCAGCTGGTTTTGTAGAACTTGTACCGGAGCGGATTCTTCGATAGTAGTTCTGGTGGTACTCCTCCGCGGGGTAGAAGCGCGACGCAGCCACGATCTCGGTAACGATCGGCTGCTTGAAGCGTCCGGACCGCTCCAGCGTCCGCTTGGACGCCTCGGCCAGCGGGCGCTCCGCGCCGTGAGCGAAGATCGCGGATCGACCTGCGAGCCGGTGTCACAGAACTGCCGGTTAGGGGTGAACGGGTCAATGTTCTTCCAGAACACGTTCAGTAGCTCAGCGTAGCTGATCTTCTGCGGGCTATAGAGAACCTGCACCACCTCAGCGTGTCCCGTTCTGCCCGTGATGACCTGCTCATAGGTTGGGTTTTGCGTGCGCCCGCCCGTATAGCCGGAGGTGGTGGTAGAGACTACCCCCTCGACTTTGTCGAAGGCCTCCTCCACGCACCAGAAGCAGCCGCCCGCGAACGTCGCCGTATCGAGCGGTGCACCGGACCGGAAGCTCTGTCGACCTGGGCATCCGAGCCGCCGGAGCAGGCTACGGTTAGTAGTGCGACAAGCGGCACCGCAGGTTGCGCATCTCAGGTCCGGAGCGCCGGGAATGGCTCGCCTGCGGCCACAAATCGCAGTGCCACCCCGTTGTTGCAGTAGCGCTTGCTGGCGGCGGGCCGTCATTGAAGACGCCCTTGGTGACCCTCGCAGCGGATGCAGTGATACCCGTGTGCAGCCAGTCCTGCTTGGTGCCGACCCGCCCGGCACTCGGCTGATAAAAGCTCGGCCATCCGGTACCACTCGAACTTCGCCTCCGACTGGAAGAGCGGAAGGAAGCAGGCTGCGCAAATGTATGTTCCCTTGCGCTTTTCTTCATTGATGGACTCGATCCCGCGCGCTCCGTGTTCCCCGAAGAGCACGGCAAAGGCGGCCGGAGGGAGCAGCTTGCGCCATTCCGCTTGGACTTCTTCAGCTTGGGGATCTCCTGTCCATCTCGCGGGGGCCGCCTCGGCCTCCAAACAGCCAACGACCGGGGGCCGCGGCCAAACCGGGAGTAGACTGCCTAGAAATTGCTTGCTTGCGGGTCATTTTTCCTCTGTGTGATAGGCCACCATTGTCCAGGTGCTCCAGCACCGCTTACCGGCTCGAGGGTCCTTCCTCGGCGCCGGTCAGCAGGTCCTTGACTTTTCCGACGGCCTGCCGGGCCATGGCTCCCGCCATCATCGACTCATCGGGATCGTGCGTGTTCCCCTGCGGCACCACGAACTGGAGCCGCTCGGCATACGGCGCGGGGCGCCCCAGGGTGTACGCCGCCGCATTCTCCGCGAAGGTTTTCGTGCGTCCTCGACGCCCGCTTCCCCCGGTAACGATCTCGTGCATCAGGTTGATCGTGATCGTATTTGCCGCCCGGAGTCGCACCGCGCCGCCACCTCGCCCGCAGTCCTGGTCCACCAGGCAGCTGCCGTCGAAGCGGCCGATTGCGTCGAACATCTCGATCGGCACGTGATAGTCGATCCACTGCGTGAGGAAGTCGCTGTGCGTGACGGGGAAAGTTGTGCGTCACGATGTCACTCGTCACCAGGGTCCGCTTCCACGGCCGTTGTGATACCAAAACAGCTTTGTCGGCGTCGCCTCGTTCGGCGCCCCATACTGCTCCAGCATCTGCTGGGCGGCCGTTTTCGGGGCGCTGGGCTAATCCGCGATCAGCGCCTCTACCTGGCTCAGCGGCACGGTATGGCGGGCACCGTGCTCGGTTTCATGCTCCCTGGAGCTTGTGTTTCAGGGCGTCCGCCTGCGCGCTCGCCAACGCCGCCATACGCTCGCTAGTCTCGAGGTCCTTCGGTCCGCGATCCGCTCTTCCATGCCGTTCTCCTTGTTTGTAGAATGTGGTTAAAACTTCGCTCACCCACGTGGCCTGGCCTCGTCCGGAGAGGGCGGCACCGAACTGCGGGTGGCTCCCGCCACCGGAAACGTGTGCCACCGGGTCCCGTAGGCCTACCAGCCTCGATCGTATCCCCTTCTATAGCCAAGGTCGTAGCGGCCCCGCCCTCGGTCGTGCGCGGTCCGAGCGGCTGCTGTATCCGGTCCCGCCCTCACGGGCGGCCCGGCGATGCGCTCCGGGGACTCCATCGCGGTATTCTCCGCACCATGCGGCGGAATCCACCCCGATCCTCCCAATTGCCGAAGCGATACCCTTCCACCGCATCGTAACCGCGGTTCCCCGGGTAGGCCCCGATCCGGTGGGGCTGAACACCGCTACTCCGGCCGTGGTAGGCGCCGCAGCGGTCGCCATACTCCCGGTCGTAGTCTCGGCTGACCCGCCGGCCTTCGCAGTTCCAACCCGCGCGGCCTCCGTGAAAGTCTCGTCCATAGCGATTCATGTGAGTCTCCTTTCAAGTTACCTGGTCGAGGGCGTCGGAGCACGCTGTCCGTGACCGCGCCAAGAACCATGTGCGTGACCAGACCGCGCCAGTGCGCCTGCCAGGATACGCCGTTGGCCCGGGACGAGAGCCCCATCAGCGGGTCCATAACCTCACGTTCATGAGGAACAGGCCCAGCCCGTAGGCGAGTCCCCCTCCCGCACCAAGCTCCATCCACCCGGTGCCGGAGGGCGCCGTAGAGCGCACCCGGCATGACGCGCCGAGCCCGCAGTGCATCACCTTCCCGGCCTTATGCTGCTGCGTCTCGGCCGCTCCTTGCCCATTGCGTCCGCTATCTTCCCCACGGCCACGTGCGCCGCGTACTCTCCACCTGTGCTTCTTTCTCCTGCTCGAAGGCTTTCGGATCCTCACTCAGGTACATGTCCCACCCCACGCGATCCATCACCCACATCTGATTGCGCCGGCGACGGCCTTGACTATGTCCCCGATCAGATCTCCGTTCCTCCTGCTGTTGCTTCCATTTCGTTTGCCCATGTTTGTCTCCTTGCATGAAGTGGTTTGTTCCAAGGCCAAAGCCTTCCGTAGCCTGGTCCCCGCCTGCTCGGCAGCGATTTACCTGCCCTGCTTTCGGAGTGTCTCCCGGACCGCCATCGGCGTGTTTGCGTTGAGCCAGCGGGCCATCTCCTCCCACAGGATCTGCTCGCAGACGAGCGCTGTCTCCCGGTCACCCACCTCGTGCGCAGCAGCGATGAGCGCCTTGTACGAAGCGATCCTCCAGGTGCTCGGCCGCGTAGTCCGACAGAAAGTTCTTGACCAACTCGTCCTCAAAGGACCCGTGGCCACGCTGTTTATCGTCCCGATCAGGTTTCCCAGCGCCGTCTTGGTGGTGGACGGGCTCTCCCCAGTCGCTCGATGCAGTCTTTTCAATAGGCGGCATGGTGGCGAGTCGCTCCAAATGCTCCAGGTCCTTTGCCCGGATGTGGGGATAATCCCTGGCATCCCTGGCGTGGTTCTCCAGGATGGGAATCAGAGCTTCTCCATCGCGTAGGCATCGTTCAGCCATGCGAGCAATAGCTTCTTCTTTCTTCGAGACCCGCTGGCGTGCCTCACCAACGTGCGAGGTTCAGCGTCTCCTCCGCTTAGCGCCCGTTTAATGAGCAGCCCCCCCACCACGGTCGTCTCGACGATCCCGACCAGCGTGGCCGTGTTTTGGAGGAAGTGGAGCGGAATCACCATCGGCTCGGGTGGGCGATCCCCACGGGGTCCGTCGGTGCGCCGGATGCGCCAGAGCGTCCCGGTCTGCTTCTTCATCCGGATCCCTCCGACCTCCGGCGCGATGTGGACTCGCCATAGTCCACCACGTAGAGCGCGCCGTCGGGCCCGAACTGGCAGTGAGGGGCGCTCGAACCTCGTGCGGGAGCTGGGAGGCGGCGCCGGCGATCTTGTTGACGGCGAAGTCGTAGACGCCCTGGCCATCTCCACGCGCACCACCTTGAACCCGCGCGGTGTGGATGGGTGCGCGGTGACGGGCGCGATGTCGCCAAAGAGGGTGATGAAAGCGCCTTCGAAACCGAAGCGCGGGTCGCGGCAGAAGTCGAAACCGTTTACCCCCCGCGTGGGGATCGAAAGTGGCGAAGGGCTTCGGCGGGTTCGGGTTCGATGGTGCGCAATCACGGCTCGCGCCCGCGTCCCCGATCGCTCCCAGTGCGGGTCGTCCAGGCGGATCCCGGACGCGAAGTCAGGCCAGCCGTACCATTCCCTTCCTGATCTCGTAGAAGTCTTCGGACGCATGGAGCGCGCGCACCCTCTCATCGCTGTTGTGCTCGGTAACGAAGAGCCGCCCGTCGGGGTGAAACGCGATCCCATACGGGCTAGTGCAGCCCCCACGCGATCAGCTCAAGATCGCTTCCGTCGGGGCTGCAGCACAGGACCGCGCCGTTGCACTTGATCGTGCCCGGGAATCACCTGGCCCTGGTTGCGTCTCCGTGCCGAAGGGTACGTAGGCACCGGTGCGCACCGTCTCCATGATATTGCCCAGCACGTTCTGGAACTGGTAGTTCCGGCCGGGTCAGGGTGATGTCCTGTCCCGGCCGGTCGTGGAAGTCCGGAAACTTCGCCAGCCACCTGTAGGCGAAGTTGTCGGCACCCACCACCGCGTAATTGGTGGCGGTTCCCCTGCCGAAGTACATCTTCTTCCATCCGGGCCCACCACGGGGTAGTTGTTCTCGGTGATCGCCCCGGCCAGGTAGGTCGGTGACCAGGTCCTCGATGGTGCCGTCGGGGCGCAGACGCGAGAAAGTGTCGGTGTTCATGAAGCAGAACTGACCCTGGTGCCAGCAGGCCCCGGCGAAGGCGCCCGTCTTGATCCACCGCTCCTCGGGCAGCTCGAAGAAGGTCTCGTATTCGCGTTCACGTCCACCTTCAGGACGCGCGGCTTGGAATCGATCTTGTGCCCGGCCTCACTGACGTAGGCAGGAACCCTGCTCGTCGAAGCAGCAGTGCACGGGAGAGTGGAAACCGGTGGCGACCACCTCCGCGACATAGCCCTCGGGGAGCAGGGATGTCTTCCGGATCGTGGGCCGCGAGCCCTCCCGGGTGATGGGAATCTTCTTCGTCACCGGCCCGATCACGGAGTACAGATAGGCCAGCATGCTGTCCAGCATGGGGGCCTTCGGGTTCAGCATGCCTCGGCTGGTCGCTCTGGTCTGCCATAAATTGTTGCTCCTTTTGGGAGTTGGAGAAAGAATCCACTATTCGTTTCGGTCCGCGAGCCACATCCGCCACAGCTTTCCACTCTCCGCCTCGGCCACGACGCCCCGCTCGGCGTGCATCTCGAACGCTCCAAAGTCGAGGACGTACAACGCGCCGTCGGGGCCGAAACGCACATCAATAGGCCGGGAGAGGGACTCCGAGACGACTGGGTGAAGACTCCAGTCGCTGGGGTCTACGCGCGCCACGGAGCGGCCCGCGCGCGGCCCCGGCGGCGCCGTCATAGGGGCCTCGTCGCCGAAGAGGGCGACGAAAAGCTGGCCGACGAATGGTCCCCCCGGGGGCGCCACGTCGAACTTCACCGCCGCCGCGTGCGGCGGGAACTCGAGCAGCGGCCGCTCAGGGGGCGGCATCTCGTCGTGATTGGCTAGTACGAAAGTCGGGGCGGGCCCACGCCTCGGTCGGTACTCGGGGTCCGTGATCGGTCGATCACCGATGACATCGGGCCACCCGTACCAGGCACCCTCCCGAACCTCGAAGAGCAGGTCCGGGACGTTACCCACCGGACGGCTCCCACGGTCGTCCGCGCCCTGGTCCGTGGCGAGCAGCCGTCCGTCGGGCAGGAAGCCCAGCCCGTAGGCATTCCGAATCCCCCAGGCGACCAGTTCCAGATCGCTCCCGTCTGCGTTGCAGCGCATTACCGCTGCGGTGCAGGGCAGCGTTGCCCGGACGCGCTGCCCCAGCTTGGTGGAGGTGCCAAAGGGAACGAACGCACCCGTGGACACCTGTGCGCCCGGCTCCTCCAAAAGTGGGTTGGAGGTTTGGACGTTCACCCCGGCGAGCACTACGTCCAGGCCCGGCAGATCATGAGCATGCGGTAGGCGCTTGAGCCATCCCAGCTCGTACGCGTCCAACCCGATGATGCCGGTGTTGGTCATCGCTCCCTGGCTAAAGTACAGCTTCCCATCCGGGCCGAAGGCGAGCATGTTGGTGTGGTAATTCCCCGGCCCCGGCAGGTTGTCGAGAATCGTGACCTGCTCACCGTTCGGGTCCAGGCGGCTGATGCGCCCGGGGTGTCCTCCCTCGGAGATATAGAGGCTCCCCTCGTGCCAGGTGAGACCGTTCACCGGCGGGCGTAGTCGATCCAGCAGGAGCTGACGGCCGCCATCCAGCTCCAGCCGCCAGATCCGCCCGCCCGCAGGTGCACCGCCGAAGGAGAGCCCGGATTCGGCGACGTACGCAATCCCCTCCCAATCGAAGGTGAGGCTGGTCGGGAAGGAAAAGCCTACAGCGATCTGCTCAGGTCGGTCCTCGTCTAGAGAGACTGTACGGGAGCCCTGCCGTGCCACTGTCTCAGAGACGGTACTGCTCGCCCCCGTTACCGATTCCATGTTCATGCCCCTCCCGCCTGGCGGTTCGATGGGTGAGTTTGGTCTTCTACCTGATCCTGGTCCAAATTCCTTCCCAGCGGATGTATCTCGCCACAATCTCCAAACCCAAGCCTGTTATAGGAGAGCAGGGGCAGCTCGGGAGACCGTGGCTTTTTCACGGCTTCCCAAGTTCGAGCCGCTTCTTTCGACTCGTCTGGCTAATTCGACAGATGGCGCCGCTCCAGCCTGCCAATTTCCTCGTCGAACTGTGAGGTTCGGCTATCCGGTCTCCGTATCCGCTGTTCGGGGAACTTGGAACGCTGAGCCGTGGGTTCGTTCCGGTCTGTCGGGTCGAGGAAGTGGTCAAAGATGAAACTCGTAGCCGCAACCTGCACGAACTTGTCGACGACGTCGACGATGAGACCCTGGCGCGACCACTTCCAAGGCTTGGTCAGCCCGAGCGAGGTACTCACGACAACGTCATTCGTGTAGATCGCGGGGAACACCCGTGCTACTGCACGCGTCCCGCGTAGGCCCTTAGACGCCGCCACTCCGTACGCCGCGCCCCACATGGCTCCGAGCGTGAAGTGCGCCGCGTAGTTGAGGCGCGTCCGAGCCTCGTCACTCTCGGGATGGACCGGGAGCAGCTTCTGGGCGAGCTTCGCCGGTTGGTAACTGTCCTCGCGCCCGGTGA
>JAUJOM010000003.1:0-9876 GCA_030447645.1 Longimicrobiaceae bacterium
GGCGACCGGTGTCCGGATCAGCATTGCCGCTACGTCACGGCCCAGCAGATCGATCGCGACGCCCTGCCCCGCGATCAATCCGCCCTGTGGTCGGCTCACCACCGTGGTCACCCCGGCGATACGGGTGATGGGAATTACCATCGAGTTCGGGTTGAGACCATCCGCCACGTTGAATGCCGCGGCAACCAGATCATCTTCCTCCTCACCGATTCGGAAGTCATTGGTTTCCACGACAGCGTCGATCTCAACCAGTCCGATGTTCGTGCCTGAATCGAAAAGGCCAGGTGTCACCATCTTTCCGCGGGCGTCGATCCGTTGCGCGCCCGCTGGAACCGCTACATTCCGGCCCACCGCGACGATCTTTCCGTCGCGCATCAGAACGGTTCCTCCCTGAATGGGGGCGCCAGTCATCGTGTGAACGGTGCCCCCCTCAATTGCAATGGTCTGCGCGGCGGCCGTTGCCGTCCCCAGCGCAGCCAGCAGGGCCAGTGCGGAAATACTTGGTCTCGTCATGGTTGTCACTCCGGGAAGCGCGGAAGAATCCCCACCTCGAAGTCTGTCTTCGGCTGTAGGGCGGGGTTGCTCCGGTCGAAGAGCAACGCTCCGTCAACGAAAACCTTATCTGCTCGGGCGTACACACTAAACGGATTGTGGGACCAGATCACCACGTCGGCCTGTTTGCCGGCTTCGAGTGTGCCCACCTTGTCATCAACTCCAAGGGCCCATGCGGCGTTGGCGGTGATCCAGCGGAGGGCATCGTTCTCAGAAACGTTGATCCCCGCCGCACGCCCCGCCGCCAGCGCCTTCGCCGCCTCCTGATTCAGCTTCTGAATCCCGACCGGATCATCCGAGTGGACGATCGCACGGGCGCCTGCGTTGTGCACCATTGCAACGTTCGCTTTGGTGAAGTCCATCGCCTCCATCTTGAAGCCCCACCAATCCGCCCAGAGAGATCCGCTAATCCCCTCGCGGGCAAGCAGATCCGCAACTTTATACGCCTCCACTCCGTGATGAAAAGAGCGAACTTTGTAGCCAAACTCTTTGCTGATGTCAATGACCTGAGCCATCTCATCAGCGCGGTAGCAGTGGTTGTGTACCAGGATGTCGCCCCGGAGCACGCCCGCGAGCGTTTCCAGCTCCAAGTCCCGGGTGGGCATCTTGTCCGGCTGCCGCTCGCCCCGTTCCCAATCGTCCATCTTGCGGCGGTAATCGGCGGCGCGAATCCAGGCGGCGCGGTATCCGGCGACGTTGCCCATCCGGGTGGATGGAGCGCGTCCCCTGCTTCCGTAGACGCGCTTGGGGTTTTCACCGCACGCCATTTTCAGCCCATAGGGAGCATCGGGAAACTTCATTCCCTGGGCGGTGCGGGACGAAACGTTCTTCAGCGTCACACTGCGGCCGCCGAACAGGTTGGCCGACCCAGGCAGGATTTGCAAAGTGGTGATCCCGCCTTCCAGCGCTCGCGTGAAGCCTGGATCCTGCGGCCACACAGAGTGCTCCACCCACACCTCAGCCGTGACCGGATCGGTGGCCTCATTGCCATCGGAGTGTGCTTGCACCGCCGGGCTCGGGTAGGCCCCCAGGTGCGAGTGGGTGTCGATGATACCGGGGGTGACGAACTTGCCCGTGGCATCGACGACCATGGCGTCGGCGGGAGCTTCCACCGTTTGGCCCACCGCGGCGATCTTGCCGTCCACAAGCAAAACTTGCCCGTTGGGGATGGTCTGGCCCGTCGCCGTCATCACGGTACCGCCCCGGATCAGCGTCGGGCGCGAAGCGAAGGGACGATAGGTGGATGGAAACGGATTGGCAGCTCGAGCGGCTGCCAGGGTATCTCGGGGCGCAGGAGCGGCTGCGGGGCGGCGAGCCCCCTGCGCACATCCGGCGAGACCCACGAGCATGAGCGCGGGTAGCGCACGTGTCATGAAACGACTCCTGGGAGAATGTAAATCGGAAGGTCGCATACTACCGTTCTCGCGGAAGCAGCGTCAAGGCCGGAGCGCTTTCCTTGTCCACCAAAGGCCATGCCCATTGTCCGCGAGGGAGGACACTCCGAGCGCGGCAGCTGACAAGAAAAAAGCTAACTACCAGCCAGCACAACGCTTACACGCTCCTTTGTTGGTGGCATCCGTGTTGCTCTAGGGAAAGGTGCAAGTCACCAACGAGCACACAGGAGCGAAAATCATGAAGCAGGCACGCACGATCTGGTTGACCCTGGTACTGGCCGCGGGAGTGTCCCTTGGAGTCACCCCCGCTGATGCGCAAGGCAAGAGCAAGGAAAACAAGGGCGGCAAGGGCAAGCACAAGGTCGAGCAGGTGCGGCGGGACCGCGACCGTGACGATGATCGCTTTGAGCGCCGTGATGTTCGGCACGATGATCGGGACGACAGCCGCCAGGACGGTCGTCGTCGGGGCGTCCCTCCAGGCTGGTGCATTGGGCGTGGCAACCCGCACAACACCCCGGAAAACTGCGGCCGGAATGGAGACCGGTACGACCCGCGCTACGATGATCGCCGCGATCGCCGCTCCGATGACGATCGCTACGACCGTGGCTCGTTCGAGGAGCGCCACGACTACTTCCACCGGGTGCATGATGCCCAGTGCCGCGAACGGGCCGCTCAACGCCCCCTGGACGTTCGCTGGCAGATTCAGGTCCGTGCCGAGTGCAGCACCGAGCACGAGCGCTGGCATGCACGCAACGACCCGAGCCGGAACCACCAGCCGATACTGCAGCGGCGACCGTAGGCGCCCCCACCCCTGACCCCACCCCCAATTCTAGGGGAGGGGAGAACTACCTGAAGCAAAGCGCCCGGAGCACATTCGATGTGCTCCGGGCGCTTTTGCTGTAGTTGCAGTCCCGCTCCCACGCGTGGGAGCGGGGTGGCGCGTAGCGCCGGGGTGAGGGCTCCCTACTTGATCGACTGCAGCTCGAGGATCACCGGCTGGCCGACGAATTCCTGCCTCACCACGATGTGGGGCAGCTCCTGCCGGGCGAACAGCGTGAACGACTGCTGGCCCCCGGTCACCTCCAGCCGATAGGTTTGGAAAGTGCCCGCGGGGACCGTCACACTCTCGGTGCTCGTCACCCGGGCGGTGTGGTTCACGACGCCGCCGCTCTGGGCGCTGAACACCGGCAGCGTGAGGGTCCGGCCGGGCTGCAGATCAGCCACGGCGAGCACGTACTCATCCATCCCCGGCAGAAGCGTGCCTCCCACAACCTCCGTGTTGAAGGTTTTGTCACCCCCTGCCTGTGGCGGAAGCTTCGCGGTTCCGGTCACTCGTCCATTGGCGAACCGGAGCTCCACCTGGCTTTGCACGGGGCCCGCGGCGCTCTGCCGGGTAGAAACGGGAACCATCTGGTTGGTGAAGCGCGTCTCCGACTCCTGGGTCACCGGGCCAAGCCGGACGTTGCTGGTACCCACCCACTGACCCCCTTGCTGGGCAAGCGAACTGACTGCGGTGCCGAAGGGGTTTCCCTGCACCATGACCCGGTAGGTGAGCGTCACCGGGCGCAGACGCGACGCATCGAAGCGCTCGGTCGAGGCGCGCACCTCCAGGGCTGAGCCCTCCATGGCCCGACCCTGTACATCGAAGAGGGCTACCGGAGCGACGCGGCGCAGACTCTCCCCAACTTTGGCTGCATCCCCCACCACGATGATGGCTGCCTGCTCCGGCCGGACGTACTGCCGGGCCACGCGCTGCACGTCCTGCGCGGTGACGGCGCTGATGCGGTCGCGGTACTGGATCAGTGCCTCGGTGGGCAGGCCGAGCAGTCGGTTCTGCGCTACCTGCGACGCGATCTGCGAGGCAGTCTCGATGCGCAGCGGGAAGGAGCCCGCCAGAAAGCTCTTGGCCGCCTCCAGCTCCGCAGGAGAAACTGCCTCTTCACGCACCCGGCGCAGCTGGTTCATCAGCTCTACCAGGGCGCTGTCCGTTACCTCGCTCCGCACCTCGGCGCTGGCCAGATAGTAGCCCACGTTTCGTGGGCGGCTCAGGGTTGAGTACGCTCCGTACGTCCAGCCCTTTTCTTCGCGCAGGATCAGGAAAAGGCGTGAATCCGTTCCGCCGCCGACGATCTTGTTCAGCACCTGCAGCGGATAGAAGTCCGGGTTGTCCGGACGGATGCCGACGTGCCCAACCAGGATGTTGGACTGCACCGAGCCTGGCCTGTGGATCAGCGTGACCCGCGCCGGGCCGCGAGCCGGCGGGTCGGTGAGGGGGGCGCGAGCCGTGAAGCCGCGCGGCATCGCACCGAAGTGCTGGCGGGCGAGCTGCTCCACCTGCGCGGCGCTCACATCGCCGGAAACCACCAGCAGAGCGTTGTCTGCCTTGAAGTTCTCCTGGTGGAAGCGGGTCAGATCCGCTCGCTGGAGGGCGCTGATGGTTTGCGGCAGCGTGGAGCGGCCGTACGGATTCTCCTCGCCGTAGATCTCCTGGATCAGCCGCCGCTGGGCGATCTGCCCCGGCTGACTGAGCGCCACCTGCAGGCCGGTGAGAGTGCGCTTGCGAGCGGTCTCCAGCTCGTCGGCCGGAAAGGTGGGGCGGAGCGTCACGTCGCTGAGCAGGTCGAACGCAAGCGGGAGCTGGTCCGCCAGGACGCTCGCGGAGGCCGACATGTAGTCCAGCCCGGCGGAAGCGTTGAGGTTGCCCCCCACGCTTTCAATCGTTTCCGAAATCTGCAGGGCGTTACGACGCGGCGTTCCCTTGGTCAGGAGCTGCGCCGTCATTTCCGCGAGGCCGAGCTTGGCCGCCGGATCCGTGGCGGAACCGGACTGGACGTACAGGCTGAGGTTGGCTACCGGCAGATTGCGCTTTTCCACCACGATCAGCCGCAGCCCGTTGGGAAGCGTGCTTTCCCGGTACGCGGGAAACTCCACCGGCTGGAGCGGCATAGGAGCCGGCGGTGGAGTTCGGACTCGCGCGGCCTCCGCGGGCTGTCCTGGCGTCACCGTCGCCGGGCCCGGCGCGGGTGGAGGAGTTTGGGGTGCGCACGCGGCGAGCATTCCGAGCGCTCCGAGCAGCGCCCCCGCCCTTATTGGCATCATCTGCTTGCTCATTCTTGGTTGCTCGCTTTGGCAGCGGGTTGGGTCAGCACCAGGGCACGGTTCTGCTGGGTCAGGTACTGATTGGCGACGCGGCGGATGTCGTCCCGGGTGACAGCCATGTAGCGGTCGAAGACGGCCTGGTACGCGGCGGGATCGCCATGGTAGTGGGCAAAGTACTGCAGCGCCTCTGCTTTGCCGAGGGTAGTCTGCCGCCCGAAGATGGTACGGGCTCGATAGCGGCTCTTGGCTTTATTCAGCTCGTCCGCGGTGACCCCGTTCCGGCGCACCTTTTCGATCTCCTCGTTAATCAGCGCTTCCACGCGATCCACGGGCACTCCCTGGTTGGGAAGCGCGAAGGCGGTGAAGAGCCCCGGCCCGCGGCGAATGTCGGCACCGGTCTGTACCTGGAGCGCCGCTCGCTCCTGCTTGACCAGCCGCTGGTGCAAGCGAGAGCTTTCGCCACTCCCCAGGATGTCCCCCAGCAACGACAGGGCGTACACGTCCGGGCTCGCAGCGTCCGGCATGCCGTAGCTGGCGAAGAGCGCCGGCAGATTGGCGTTCCGGTCCTCGATGGTCCTGCGCACCGGCAGGTGCGAGAATGGGCGCTCGCACTGCACGGGGGCGGGCGGCGTACCGCGCCGGATGTCACCAAAGTACTCCTGAATGAGCTGTCTCGCCTGGGCGATGTCGAAGTCGCCCACCACGGTGAGAGTCGCATTGTTGGGTGCGTAGTAGGTGCTGAAGAAGTCGCGTACGTCGGAAAGCTCGGCAGCATTCAAGTCTTGCATCGAGCCGATCACCGTGTGCCCATACGCAAAGCAAGTTTCGCTGTTGTAGGGCACCTCGTACGCCGCAGCCAGGGACGACGAGCCGTAGGGTGAGTTGTCGATCCGGAGCCGACGCTCCTCCTTTACCACTTCCTGCTGGTTCTTGAGGTTTTCCGCCGTAATGTCAAGCGACCGCATCCGGTCCGCTTCCAGCCAAAGACCCAGGTTCAGCCGGTTGGCGGGGAGTGTCTGGAAGTAGTTGGTGCGGTCCGCCGACGTGGTGCCGTTCATGCTTCCACCGGCCCGCTCGATCAGCTGCAGGTGCTCCGTCTTGGCCACGTTCCCCGAGCCCTGGAACATCATGTGCTCGAAGAGGTGGGCAAACCCGGTGCGCCCCGCGCGCTCATTCCTGCTCCCCACGTCGTACCACACGTTCACCGCGACCACCGGCGTGGAGCGGTCCTGCGACAGGATCACGCGCAGCCCGTTGTCCATCCGGTACGTTTCAATGGGGATGTTTCCCGCTGTGGGCCGCGCCTGAGCGGCGGTGGACACGCTGCCGAGCAGCAGGGTGCCCAGCAGCAATCCCGTCGTACCTGCCTGTTTTCGCATACCTCCTCCATGGTTTGAGAATTCACCCGCGTCCAAGAGACGCCCACCCCCAACCCCTCCCCGCGGTTAAACTTTCCTTCAACCTACGGAATCTGGACACCTTCGTGAAATGTCGCACAGAAGCTCATGATTTGTGAATAGCCGGACCCGCCTTTGTAGAAAGTCTGGACAGTCTCGCCCACCACGTTACACCTCACAGTACCCCTGCCGAGCACACTCTGCTGCATGCGACCGATTTCCTGCTCGTTAGCATTCTCCGTGTGGCGGACGCTGTACGACGCGATGACCTCCGACTGCTCATTGCGCACCAGCCAATCGCCCGCAGAGGCGATGGCTCTGCGGGAGAAAGGCGCCGGCACAGCGTTCCACTCCGGGGCTGTGCGTACCCTCTTGGGCGTGGAAGTCACTTAGAAGCGCCCCACGTCCTCCAGGCCGAAGTCGCGGATCTTGGTATGCAGCGTCGCTCGCGAGATGCCCAGTGTTTTGGCAGTCAGCGTACGGTTACCCTCCAGGGCGGCGAGCGTGTGCTCGATGTGGCGCCGCTCCACCTCTGCAAGGGGAAGCAGCTCCCGTGTACCACGCGAGGGGAGTCCGGCTGCCCCCGGCTGTCCATTCAACGCGGCCGGCAGGTGCTCGGGGCGGATCTCCTCCGCGCCTGCGGCGAGCACCAGGGCACGCTCAAGCACGTTGCGCAGTTCGCGCACGTTCCCCGGCCAGTGGTGGATGAGAAACCGATCCAGCACCCTGGGTGCTAGCCGTGTAGGTGAGCGTGGATGGCGAGGTCCAGCGTCCCGCAGCAAGCGCTCGAGCAGCTCGATGATGTCATCGCCAGAGCGTTCGCGGAGCGGCGGGATGACCAGCGGAAACACCGACAGGCGATAAAATAGATCCTCCCGGAACCGCCCGGCCTTGGTTTCCGCCGACAGATTTTTGTTGGTGGCCGCGACCAGCCGCGCATCCGAGCGGATCTCCTGAGTGCCACCTAGGCGGCGAAAGGATTTCGACTCCAGCACCTTGAGCAGCTTCGGCTGAATCTCGGCCGGCATATCGCCGACCTCGTCAAGAAAAAGGGTGCCTCGATCCGCAACTTCGAACAACCCGCGCTTGGCGGTTTTGGCATCCGTGAATGCACCTCTCTCATATCCGAACAGCTCGCTGTCGAGGAAGTTGGCGGACAAACCCGCGCAGTTCACTTCCACCATCGCGCCCCGTGAACGCGGACTCCGGGCGTGAAGCATCTGCGCCACCCACCCCTTGCCGGTTCCGCTTTCGCCCAGCAGCAGTACGGTGGTGGCGTCGGAAGCGGCGAGCAGGTCAACCTGCCGTGCCAGCTCCTGCATCCGCGGCGACGTGCCCAGGCTGTCGATCCCCCGTTCGCCTGCCATCCGGTCGGCGAGCAGGCGATTTGCACGGCGCAGTTCCACCTTCTCAAAGGCGCGCTCTGCCGCGGCGGCCAGATGCACCAGGTTGGGTGGCTTGGGGAGGAAGTTTTCCGCACCGAGTTGCATTGCCTCCACGGCACTCTCCAGGTCGGCCTGGCCGGTGAGCATGATCACCGCGGCTCCTTGAGGCACCAGCACCTCCAGCACCTCCAGGCCATTCATGCCCGGCATCGCCAGGTCGAGCAGCACCAGGTCCGGCCGCTCGGCCTCATATACACGCAGCCCCGCTGGCCCATCTTGGGCGCGGAGCACGCGCCAGCCCTCCCACGCGAAGACGCGCTCCAGCACCTGACTGACGCCGGGGTCGTCGTCGATCACCAACACGGCGCGCGCTGCGGCGTGTGATGAGCGGGATCTGTTGTGCGGATGCATCAAACCGGCCTTTGTTCTAAGTACGTGGTCAAAAGTTCTGTTGATTTTGCCGCGTGCTTCGGCAGGCCCCCCCCGGCCCCCCAATGCTGGCGGGAGCACAACAACCCCGCCCCGTCCCCTAATTTTGGGGGCGGGGTGCCGAGCCCAAGCGAGGCGGGGTTGGGAGTTTCCAAGCAAGGGCTCAGAACTTCTGGCGGCCTACTTGGGTGGCTGAGCGGAAGCGTCTTTCGAGCACGTGCATTCGTCCATCAGCACTCGCTGGCAAGCAGGGTGGAAACCGACGTGCTGACGAAGTTGCAGTAGCAGAACCTGCGGGCACTACGGCGGGGCGATCGGCCGCAGGAACAGGCAGGGCTTGCCTCGGAGCTACATCAAACAGGGAGGCTGCTTATTCAGCTAAACTCCGCCCAACCTTCCACTTTGCATTTGAATCCAGCGAGCACGGATACTAGTAAAATTGGGCATCCAGGTCAATCGTGACATGGGCGCTGACGAGTTTGGGATTTTGTGCCTCGAGCCGTACAAAACTCGGGCGGTTCAGCGGCTGGGGCAAGACAAGAAGCAGGCATCAGCCACTCTGGCTGACACCGGGCCCATGACGGCATTTAGAGGCAACAGTAGCGATGGAAGTCAGTGTCAACTGCGACACTCTGGACGTTTCGGAATGTACCGGAGGGTGGGGAGGCTCTGCTCGTGGTGGGGGCGGTGTTTAATTTCTGGGCGGTGCGCAATAGCTAAGCAGTTATGTCCCTTTCTCCTAGCTAGTGCTGGGGTTTTCTCCACTCCGGGCTCGCCTCTGTCCAATTCCTGGACATTCAGGACCGGCTGCGGTCTCGCCAAAGAAACACCCTAAGCTGACATGCCGCAACGACTTGGCGTGTTGACGGCATTTGGCACGCATCCCGCTTATATCAGGACCCGTGAGCGGCAGCGGCCGCACTGACAGATCTACCCGATCCTATCTCAACTGGCCTGCGCGCCGGGAGAAGCCATCATACCATGATGACACTGGTCAAGAATCTGTGGAACGACGAGTCCCGACACTTCCCGCCTCCGCGCGTTTTGCAGGGGATACTGCAAAATGCCAGGCTAATTCTGCTCCCGCACGTGCACCCCCTTTGCGTAGCCTATTTATTTGTATACAATTACCAGACCGACAAAAGTGCGGTATGCCTTTCGCCAATCTCCTTGGCTGAAAGAAACTCCGATTTCCGATAACGGCAAACCCGTCGAAAGGTGGGGACGCAAAGCCACGAGGCTACAGCGAGAAACTATCTCGCCATGCTCGTCGGGCCACCGAAGAGAGGATCTGTCATGCCCTGTAGCACTCTCCAAACCGGGAACTCACCAATCAGTGCCTGTTCTGCTGTCCTCAATCCTGGGGTGCGCATAGCAAGCGGCGAGTATCCCTCTATGACTTCAGAAGTTGCACGCAAGCGCCCACACACTTGGAGCGCTCCGGACGTGCCACAAAGCCGAAGCCAAAATCCCGTAAGTAGTATCACATAGCTGCCAACACCCTGACACGTCGGGCCACCTGAGGGTGGCAGATGAAGCACATGAGGATGACGCAGAGATTCCCGGGCTCGTTGCCGCGAACGCGGACCTACAGAGCCTAGCCCCGGGCGGAGAAAGCCG
>JAUJOM010000003.1:9976-14049 GCA_030447645.1 Longimicrobiaceae bacterium
GGAGTACGCGCTGATCATCGCGCTGGTGGCAATCTTCCTCGTCGCCGCACTGACGACCCTGCGGGGCTCAATTGCCGCCATCTTCACAAAGATCAGCGACGCGCTCACCGCGGCGTAGCAGTTAAGGCACTCGGGCTACAACAAGACCTCGACCAAGTCATGTTCTGCCATTATTTTACAGTCTCGCGACGAAACCGGTGCACAGGCTGCTACAACCCAGCCAGACCGGCCGCCTAAGACAGACCAAGAGTTTCCCAGGCTCGTTGCCGCGAACGCGGACCTACAGAGCCTAGCCCCGGGCGGAGAAAGCCGCCCGATTTTACCCCCCAACTGGCCTGCGGGCCGGGAGAAAACATCATGATTACACTCGTTAAGAAGCTGTGGAGCGATGAGTCCGGACAGGGACTCGTGGAGTACGCGCTGATCATCGCGCTGGTGGCAATCTTCCTCGTCGCCGCACTGACGGTCCTGCGGGGCACAATTGCCGCCACATTTAAAAAGATTAGCGACGCGCTCACTGCGGCGTAACAAGCAGAGAGGTTGCGCGTGCGTTTGGCGGGAGCCTGGACGTAGATATCCGTACCTCCAGGCTCCTGGCAGGGCTTATCAGGATCTCCTTGCCGTCGGCGGCTCTCCTCCCAATGGTGTGCAGATCTCACCTCAGCAGGGTTTCGACCGGCAGCTTTTAGCCACAGCAAAGATTTTCTTCATGTCCGGTTCCGGCATGCTCAATTGCCCCAGAGATTAGCAGGAGGACCCATGCAGAATGTGCTTGTCACCAGCGCCCTTGTCGGCCTCGTCGTTACTGCCGCGACGCTGGACCTCCGCACGCGGCGTATCCCCAATGTGTTGACGGTGTCAGGCCTCCTGATCGCCCTGGCGCTCCGCTCCAGCTTCGGGCCGGGCGCAGTGATAGAGGGTCTTCAGAGCGCGGGAATCGCACTGTTGGTGGTGCTGCCGTTCTTTATGCTTGGTGCTCTCGGTGGCGGAGATCTTAAGCTCCTGGTAGCTGTTGGCGCGTTCATGCAACCCACGCAATTCGTGCTCGCGCTGCTCGCAACCGCGGTTGTGGGGGGTGTGCTTGCCGTCGGCGAGAGCGTTCGCCGAGGCGCGGTGGGTCCACTCCTCTTCAACAGTGCAGGACTGGCGAGCCACATTCTGACGCGCGGTCGCCTGGGCCACCGAACGACGATTACCGCTCCGGGAGCTGTCACCGTCCCTTATGGACTGGCGATCGCCATCGGCTCCCTGGCAGTATGGTTCCTCTGGCCCCAAGCCCCGAGTTACTGAAATGAAAGAACTAACGGGTCGAGCAAACGCAAGCGTCAGTATGCGCGGGCGCTTTCTGTCAGACGAAAACGGCCAGGCCATGGTCGAGTTCGCGCTCGTGCTCCCGATCCTCCTGATGGTGCTCCTGGGGATCGTGGATTTTGGCCGGGCGTGGAACGCCCGTCAGGTCATCACCAATGCCGCACGCGAGGGAGCACGGACTACCGTTGTTTCAGGTTCGAAGGCGGGCCCCGATAGTGTGAAGGTTCTCGTGAACTACGCGCTTTCCAGCGCGGGCTTGCAGCCGACTGCCCTCGGTAGTACGTGCACCACAGCTGCGGGACCCATGCTGTGCGTGAGCGGCAACGGCGGATCTCCGGGAACTTCCGCAACCGTTCAGATCGCGTACCCGTACCGTTTGCAGTTTCTCGCTCCGTTGATGAAATGGACGACTGGGCAGTCCTCCATAACGCTCCGGACCTCCTTTGTAATGCGAAACGAGTAGGACTGCGGAAGTCATATGAAACAGAAACGATTGCTGATTGTGCTGCTCCTGGCGCTGGTTTGCGGCCTGAGCGCGGCGTACCTATCGGTCCGATACATGGGTCAACCTGCCGCGCCGGGAGCCGCCGCGCAGGCCCGTACCAGCCAGTTGGCTGTGGCGGCGCGAGACCTCCCGCTCGGCACTGTCTTGCGCGCTGAAGACGTACGGCTGATCGACTGGAGTGGCGGGGCGCTGCCCGCTGGGTACGCGAACTCCGCAGCCGCTGTCATCGGGCGTGGTGTCATCACGCCGGTTGCCACGAATGAGCCGCTCCTCACTACTAAGCTCGCCGACAAGGGGGCGGGGGGCGGCCTTCCGATCGTGATCCCTGAAGGGATGCGCGCGGTCAGCGTAAAGGTCGATGAGGTAATCGGCGTCGCGGGTTTCGTGAAGGCCGGTACGCGCGTAGACGTTTTGGTTACTATGTCGCCCAGCGCGGAACGCCAGGTGAACGTCACACGCCTGATCCTGCAAAACATCCCTGCCCTGGCTGCGGGTCAAACCTTCCAAAAAGACGTAGAAGGCAAGCCGGAGACGGTCACCGTGATCACCCTTCTGGTAACGCCGGCGCAGGCCGAGCAGCTTGCCCTGGCTGCCGCTGACGGCCGCATTCAACTCGCACTACGGAATACCCTTGATGCCACCGAGACCCGGACGCCAGGGATGCAAGCAGCGTCTCTGATGGGTGGGGGCACGCGCGCCGCGGCTCCTGTGGTCCGCGCTGTCCAGGTTCAGAGCACCACCCGCCGTCCTGGATCGCGATCCGCCCCGCGCCAGACGGGCACTGTAGTAGAAACCATCCGTGGTGGTGAACGCACCTTATCTACTTTCTCTTCCGGGGGTACATGATCGGCCGCAGACGTAGCAGTCCCATTTGGTTTCTATCGGGCCTCCTGGCCCTTTCTGCGTTCCATTCTTCACCGCTTCCTGCGCAGGTCATCACCAGCGAAACGACAGTGACCGTGGGACGCGGAACGTCGGCTCTGCTCCCACAGCCCACCACGGTCCGGCGAGTCTCCATCGGTGATCCCGCGATTGCGGATGCGGTGGTCATATCACCGCGCGAAGTGCTGGTGAACGGGCGGGCGCTGGGTTCCACGACGCTATTCGTGTGGGATGTCAACGAGAACCGCCGCATTTACAACATCGAGGTAACGGTGAACGCCGCCGCGCTGCAGCGGCAGATTCGCGCGCTCTTTCCCCGTGAGCAGATTACCGTTACCGCCAGTGGCAACATGGTGATCCTCTCAGGGCAGGTCACCACCGCGGCCGCTGCTGCTCGAGCGCTGGAGATCGCCCGAGGCACTGGCGCCACGGTCGTAGACAACCTCTCCGTGCCTGCGGCCCAGCAGATCCTGCTTCAGGTTCGCTTCGCTGAGGTCAGCCGGACTGCTGCCACTGAGCTTGGAGTGGACTACCGCGTGGGCGAAACCAGTACCCTTTTAACGCCTCTTACCCCTCGCGCCGGGGATCGCGTTCTGGGGCTGTCAACGGGTGATGGACTGCTGAACATCTCCGTATTTGGGGACAACATCCAGTTCGAGGCTGTCATCAAAGCGCTCAAGTCGCGTGGCCTGTTCCGGAGTCTGGCCGAACCCAACCTGCTCGCGCTGGATGGTACGGAAGCGTCATTCCTCGCAGGTGGTGAATTCCCCTATCCTGTGCCGCAAGCGGGCGGCGGGGCAGGTGGTGCCCAAACGATCACGGTCGTATTCAGAGAGTTTGGTGTCCGTTTGCGCTTCATCCCCCGCGTAACAGCCGCAGGCAACATTCGCCTGGAGGTAGAACCCGAGGTCTCCTCTCTCGACTTCAGCAGCGGCCTGCGTCTCTCCGGCTTCGCCATCCCGAGCATCCTGACTCGCCGGGCAAAAACGCAGGTCGAGCTGCGTCCGGGGCAGACCTTTGCAATCGCCGGTCTACTGGACAATTCCATCCTGAACAATCTGGACCGGATCCCATTCCTTGGCGATATTCCCATTCTCGGAAACTTGTTCCGGTCCAGAGAGGTACGTCAGCGGCGCAACGAGCTGCTGGTGCTGGTAACACCCCGCCTGGTGGAGCCCTTAAATGCCTCGCCGCCCGTCCCGACGGGTGAACCGGAAACCTGGCCGTGGGACCGCTCGCTGGAGGGGCGCCCGCCGCAGGCATTGCCGTCGCGGCCAGCGGCTCCCTCCCCGCAGCCGGTCACGCCTCAAGGTGGATCTTCGACGACACCGGGTGAGCCGAGCCCCGTGACCGTTCGCGGTGACGCCTCCCGCAC
>JAUJOM010000003.1:14149-35871 GCA_030447645.1 Longimicrobiaceae bacterium
AGCATTCGTGCGGCCAACAACCTGTCCGGCAATACCCTTCGCATCGGCCAGAAGTTGCTAATTCCGGGGAGCTAAGCACCCGTGGATCCAAGTAGCGTGCAACGACTTTCGGTGGACACCCCAACTGAGGGAATGAGCATGAACTGTCTCCGCAAACACGTGGGAAACGAGAAGGGAACCACCATAGTGATGGTCGCAGTTTCGATGGCGGCGCTCCTCTCCATGGCCGCGCTCGCGATCGATCTCGGGATGCTGTTCGATTCCCGGAGCGAGGCGCAGCGGGCCGCCGACTCTGCCGCACTCGCTGGTGCGTCCACATTTCAGACTGCGCTGCCGGCGAACGAACTGGTAGACACTGCCAGAGCACGCGCAACGCACTACGCCGGCTCGAACCGCGTGCACGGAACGATGGTCCAGGCTGGCGAGGTAGCAGTCGACGTTTTCCAAGACGAGGGCCGGGTCCGCGCCACCGTGCGCCGTCGGGCGATCCCTCTGTGGTTCGCGCGTATGTTCGGAGTCAAGCAGGCGGATGTAGGCGCAGTTGCCGCAGCGCAGGTGATTCAGAGCGGCACGGCGGAGTGCATCGCGCCTCTGATGATCCCTGACTGGTGGGTGGATAGCAACCTCGACGGAAAATACACGGCCGGCGAGTACTACGACCCGGTGGTCACCGGCTACGGTATGGCGTACCGCGATCCTGGCCAACCTGGTTTCGTGTACGTTGCCACTCAGGGCCTGTATTACGGGGATGTGGGGCGGCAGGTCACGCTGAAGACCGGGTCTCCCAGTGCAGCAATGAACCCGGGTTGGTACTTCCCGATCCGACTCGGCAACAACACCGGCGCTGATGACTACCGCACGGATCTAGGCCAAGCGTGTCCCCCGCGAACTTTGTCCATCGGGGATCTGGTCTACAGTGAGCCCGGCGCCATGCAGGGGCCCACGAAGCAGGCCATGCAGGACCGGATCGCCCAGGACCCGAATGCCAGATGGGAGGGGGCCAAGATCGTGAACAGCGCCTTCGGCGGGGGCAGCGGTGATGGGAGCCCGCGCATTCTGAACATCCCGTTGTTCAACCCGACCAAGCAGATTCCGAGTGGTACTTCCGCGCCAATGGAGGTCCACAACCTCGGCAGCTTCTTCATGGAGTCGATAAATGGAAGTGGAGACATCATCGGCCGCTGGCTGAACGTGCGAGGCGTGCCGGACGACTGCATGAAGAAGGGCAACTGCCGCCGGAACCTGCAGGCGCTTCGGCTCGTTGAGTAGGAGCGGGTAACGCCCCGCACCCGTTACGGTGCGCTTTGCGCACTGTGCAAATCGGTTCCGAATGAATGACTACTTGATATATGGCCGGAGAACGAGATACACCGAGCGCACTGATTTCCACCGATCCGGTCTTCCGCAGCATGTTACGGCAGGCCCTCGCCAGCTCTGGCTGTCCGATCACCATCAGCTCCGAGATCACGCAGCCGCTGGCCCAAATGGGTCCGGACCAGGTCAGCGAGCTGAAGCGCATCAATCCGGAGCTGATCTTCCTGGATCTGGAACAGGACCCCGTGATTGGCGTCCAGTTCGCGCATTTCCTTGCCGAGTCCAACCCGCGCCGCCAGTTCGTTGCCGTCGGTCCCGTGCTGCAGCCGGAGCTGCTCATGCAAGCGATGCGCGCAGGGATTTCCGATTATCTTCCCAAGCCCGTTTCCCCGGAAGAGCTGAGCGCTGCGCTGGACCGGGCCGCGCGCAAGCTGGGAATCCCCGCAGATGGCGCGGGGCGGCTGCCGGGGAAACTCTTTGTCGCCTTCAGCGTCAAGGGCGGGTCCGGCACCACCACGGTGGCGACAAACCTTGCCGTTCGCCTCCAGCGGCTGACTGGCAAGAAAACGCTGCTCGTGGACCTCAACCTGGAGCTGGGGGAGGTCGCGCTGTTCCTGGGGCTGCAAGCGCGGTTTACCTTTATCGATTTGCTCCGCAACCTGCACCGCATGGACGCGGAGTTGCTCGCCTCGTACATCGAGCAACACGAATCGGGCGTGCAACTGCTTGCTGGCCCAGAGGAGCCCGGAATGGCGGACGCCTTAACCGCCGACGGGGTGCACCAGATCCTGGGGCTCCTCCGCCAGCACTTCGATTACGTGGTTGTGGACACCTCCACGTCATTTGCGCCTGTCACGATGGCCGCACTGGAGCAGGCGAATGAAGTGCTGCTGATCACCCATGCGGATCTGCCCTCGCTGCGCAACATCAAGCGTACCCTTCCCTTCCTGGAGCGTACGGCGGGGCGGTCCGGAGACAAGATCAGGCTGATCGTTAACCGGTACTTGCTAGAGGACCCGATTTCTCTCGAGGACGTGACGAGCACGGTCGGGATGGAAGTGGATGCTGTCCTGGCAAACGAGTACGAGGCCATCGTGCGCTCGATCAATACCGGAAAGCCGATTGCCCTGGAGCGGAAGTCCAAGTTCAACAACGATCTGGGTATCCTCGGCGCAAGACTGGCTGGTACCGGTGCTGTTACCAAGCGCGGCCGCAAGGGGCCGCTTGGCTCAATCAGGAAATTTCTCGGTTTGAAGGATCAAGGTGCTGCCCATGAGTGATACGCACAAATCTGCTGGCGCGGTGAACGGGACCGGCAATCGCGCCCCGCTGCCGTGGGAGCTTCCGGTGGGTGCGGCGGCCATACCTCCGCCGACACCGATCCCACCGCGCGAACCGCCGCAAATCGCGAGCTCCGTGCGAGAGGTAGCGGACCGGTCCGCGCTTAACGAAATCAAGGGCCGGGTGCACCGGCGACTGTTGGAGCGGCTCAATCTGTCCAACCTGGACTCGCTGGACCGGGAGCAGGTTGTCACGGAGATCCGCAAAGTGGTGCATGACCTCCTCGCGCGTGAAACGCTCCCGCTCAACTACGACGAGCGGGACGAGCTGGTGAATCAGGTCTTGGACGAGATCTTCGGGCTCGGCCCACTGGAGCCACTGCTCAAGGATCCGCAAGTATCCGACATTCTGGTGAATCGCTATGATCGGGTGTTCATCGAACGCCATGGCAAGCTGGAGCCCACCGACGTGCGCTTCAAAGACGACCGGCACCTCTTGCAGATCATCGACCGGGTGGTTTCCGCGGTAGGAAGACGGATTGATGATTCGTCGCCCATGGTGGACGCACGCCTGGCCGACGGTTCCCGCGTCAACGCCATCATCCCGCCGCTCGCGCTGGATGGGCCCTGCATGTCCATCCGCAAGTTCAAGCGGGATACCATGGGCGGAGAGGACCTGCTTCGGACCGACAGCATCACGGCCCCAATGCTGGAACTGCTGCAAGGGATCGTGAAAGCCCGCCTCAATATTCTGATCTCCGGCGGCACCGGCGCGGGTAAGACGACGCTGCTCAACATTCTCTCCTCGTACATTCCGCACAACGAGCGAATCGTCACCATCGAGGACTCTGCGGAATTGCAGCTTCGCCAGCCGCACGTGGTAAGGCTTGAAACGCGCCCCGCGAACATCGAGGGGAATGGCGAGGTGCCGCAGCGGCTACTGCTCATCAACGCCCTTCGCATGCGGCCCGACCGGATTGTAATGGGCGAAACGCGGGGCGGCGAGGCCATTGACATGCTGCAGGCCATGAACACCGGCCACGACGGCTCCATTACTACGCTGCACGCCAACACTCCGCGCGACGCTCTCAGCCGCCTGGAAACCATGATCTCCATGGCGAACCTGAACCTTCCCGAGAAGGCAATGCGTCAGCAGATCGCCAGCGCCGTTGACGTGGTCATCCAGGCGAGCCGCATGTCCGACGGAACCCGGAAGATCATGTCCATCGCGGAGATCGTAGGCATGGAGGGGGACATCATCACAATGCAGGAGATCTTTATGTACGAGCGACTCGGGACGGATGAAACCGGCAAAGTGATAGGGCGTTTCCGCCCCTCCGGAATCCGCCCGCGCTTTGCCGACCGCCTGAAATCGTACGGCATCGAATTGCCTGCCTCACTCTTTGTCGACACACCGCCGGCCGGGGCTGCGGGAGGTGCACGGTGGTAAGAGCTCCCATCACTGTATGGATCACCGCTGGTGTCGTCTTCCTGGCGGTAGTCCTCGCGATGGTCGCCATCGCTATGACTCTGGAGTGGGCGCGGGAGCGCCGACGCCGCAGCGGAGCTGTCGAGCAGCTTCGCAAGCTCACCACGGAATCATCCATGAGTGCTGCCGCGGCGGGTTCGGCCTTCCGGGACGGGGAGACTGCACAAGCATCCTGGATGCCGGGGCTTGCCGCACGCATGCCACACCTGGTGGACATTGCGATCCGCCTGGTCCAGGCGGATCTTGCCTGGACGCCGCAGAGCTACCTGTTTCGGAGTGCGGGTTTCAGCATTGGATTGGCGATTGCTGCGATGCTGCTGACCGGTAGCTGGATGATTGTGCTTCTCGCCGCTGTCCTTGGTGCGCTGCTCCCGCACTTTTATGTTCGCCGCCGTATCGGTAAGCGAGTCGCCGCCTTCGAGGAACATCTGCCGGACAGCATTGATTTGATGACGCGGGCAATCCGCGCCGGCCACCCGCTCTCATCCGGCTTCAAGATGGTTGCGGATGAAGCATCCGAGCCTGTTGCCGGAGAGATCCGACGCGTGTTTGAAGAGCAGCGATTCGGGATGCCGTTTGATGACTCCTTGGTTGCCATGGCCGACCGCGTACCAATCGTGGATACCCGCATCCTCGTGACCGCAATCCTCATTCAGCGGGAGGTGGGCGGAAACCTGGCGGAGGTTTTGGATAAGATCGCCTATGTCGTGCGCGAGCGGTTCCAGATTCGGAGGCAGCTTCGTACCTATACCGCACAGGGGAGACTCAGCGGCTACGTGCTTGGCGGACTTCCGATCGTCATCGGCTTCGCCATGTATCTTCTCAATCCGGATTACATAGGGACACTGTTCACGGAGCCGATCGGGCGCCTGATGCTCGGCGGCGCGGCCATCATGCAGGTCTGCGGATATCTGTGGATCCGCAAGATCGTCAACATCGAAATCTAGGAGATGACTGCATGATTTACTTTGTTGCCGGCCTGGTCGCCACTTCGGTTACTCTGGTCATTGTGCTTGTGGCCCAACTGATACCTACCCGGACGCCGGGGCTCGGGCGCCGTCTTGCGGAGATTAGCGACATCAACGCCGGGGCTTTCGAAACGCAGCAGCGACGGCGGCGGCAGCAGCGGCGCGAGCGGTGGGAAGGCGTCGTGGAGGCACTTGGTGAACGAATCACGCACCCCACCAAGGATGACGGTCCCACGCGGAAAATGCTCCTGCAGGCCGGTTTGCGCGGTTCACGCGCGTTGTCACTGTATCGGGGGACTCGTGTTGCGCTTCCGATCGGACTAGCGGCCGCGGCGATATTCGCAGCGCCCGTCGTCGGTCTCTCATTGGGTGCTGCCTTTTTCGCAGCAGTTTGGCTCGCAGCGATCGGCTGGATAGCTCCCGCCTTTTATGTCGGACGGCGGGCGAAAGCACGAAGAAAAGAACTTCAGCTTGCGCTTCCGGACACGCTGGACCTCATGGTGGTGTGCGTGGAGGCGGGACTCGGCCTGAACCAAGCGATTGTTCGAGTTTCGCAAGAGATCCGCCACGTCAGCATGGTGACGAGCCAGGAGTTTGCACTCGTCAACTTGGAAATCCGCGCAGGCACCTCACGGGAAGAGGCACTGCGGAACCTGGGAGAACGCACCGGGCAGGAAGACCTTCGCTCGCTGGTTGCGATGCTGATTCAGACCGACCGTTTCGGCACCTCCATTGCTCAGGCCCTCCGCGTCCACTCGGATACGCTCCGGGCAAAGCGCAAACAGCGCGCCGAGGAGGCTGCCGCCAAGACCACCATCAAGATGCTCTTTCCGCTGGTCATGTTCATCTTTCCCGCCATGTTCGTGGTGATTCTGGGACCGGCTGTGATCCAGATCATCAACACGTTGAGCGGAGAACTATGAGGTGTATCCAAATCGTGGAGGCAGCGAGTGGAGCAAAGCTGGGCGAGCGTGTTGCGGTGGCCGAACGGTGGTGGCAACGCCTTCGCGGTCTATTAGGCCGGCCGGCGCTGCAACCTGGTGAAGGGCTCCTGCTGACCCCCTGCCGTGCCATTCACATGGCTGGAATGAAGTACCCGCTGGACGTCCTGTTCCTCGATGAGCAGGGTACGGTGGTGGCCCTGTACCCCGGCATTGCTCCCGGCGGGCGCACTCGCTGGCATGCATCCGCCCGCTCTGCGCTGGAGCTTCCCGCGGGTACTCTGGAGGCCACCGGCACCCAGGTAGGCGATAGGCTTCGTTGCTCTCCGGCGGATACGCGCGAGCCCAGCATTTCCACACACCCTGTTTCGCCAACCCTATCCGCATCATGAACGCAGCTCAAGCAGCTCAGACCCTTCCACCCGTCGCGCCTGCTCCACAGCAGATGGCCCCTCCAGTGCCGGAGCGTGTCCAGGATACAGGCTTGAGTGCTGAGGCGATCAACGACCTCCTCCTGAAAACACTCTATGTGCAGGGGCCCCGCACCGGTCAGCAGCTGGTGGAGTTCGTTTGCCTGCCATTCGATCTCCTCGACGAACAACTTATGGACTCCCAGCAGCGACGGTTCGTCGAGGTAAAGGGAACGAGCGGCCACGGCCGACTCGGCTACACCTTCAACCTTACGGGCCAGGGGCGGGATCGTGCCCGCGAAGCGCTGGAAGCAAGCCAGTACGTAGGCCCCGCGCCGGTGCCGTTCGCCGTGTATCGTGAGTGGGTGAAGAAGCAAACGATCGAAAACGTGCACGTCACCCGTGAGCGCATCGAGGATGGTTTTCGTGATGTAGTGCTCAACACGGAGCTGTTCGAAACTCTCGGACCCGCCATCAACTCCGCGAAGTCACTTTTCCTGTTTGGTGATTCGGGAAACGGCAAGACCATGATCGCGGATGCGATCGCGGGAATGCTGGGTGGAGCCCTGTTCGTCCCCTACGCCGTGGACGTGGACGGTCAGATCCTGGCCGTGTACGACTCCGTATATCACCGCCCGGTAAAGGAAGACTTTTCCAACGTCGCTGCTGAAGCTTCGCTCTGGCGGCGAACGGAGCTGGAGTTCGACCGCCGCTTTGCACGCGTGCAGCGCCCGGTGGTAATGGTGGGCGGAGAACTGACGCTGGACCAGCTGGACCTCCAGTACGACCACTCCACCAAGATGTACCAGGCGCCCTTTCAAATGAAGGCGAATGGGGGCATCCTGATCATCGACGACTTCGGGCGCCAACGGGTCCCACCAAAGGACCTGCTCAACCGGTGGATCGTGCCGCTGGAAAAGCGGCTGGATTTCCTCACGCTCCATACCGGCGGCAAGTTTCCCGTGCCCTTTGACTGCCTGCTGGTCCTCTCCACCAATCTGGACCCGACGGATCTCGCGGACGAGGCGTTTTTGCGGCGCATCCGTTACAAGGTGAGCGTGAACAGCCCATCGCAGGAGCAGTACACGGAAATCTTTAAACGCGTTTGTGCAGCGCGGGGCATCCCCTTCATGCAGTCCGGTGTGAACTATCTTTATCGCGAGTTCTACGATCGGCTTGGAATTCCTCCACGGTCGTGCCAGCCACGCGACCTCCTGGATCACGTTGGCGACATCGCGCGCTTCCTGGACGTAGAGCCCGCCATGACCGACGATCTGCTCAACCGTGCCAGCCTTTCCTACTTTGTGAAGATGGAAGACCTATGAGCGAAATCAGGGTTGAATCCGAGCCCGGGAAAATGCAGGGCCCAGAGGTGGATCTTACACACCGCCTGGAGCGTCTAGAGCAGGAAAACGCTCAGCTTAAACGACAGAGCAAGCTATTGACGATCGGCGGCGCGGCGGTTATGGGACTACTGGCCCTGATGCTGATCGGCCGCCTGGTCAGTGCGTTCTCCGGCGGTGGCGCCGATGTAGTGGAAGCACGCAGATTCGTGCTGCGTGACGCGGAGGGTATCATACGCGGTGTGTGGGAGCTGGCAGACAACGGTGGGGCACGGCTGGTTCTGCGAGACCGGGATGCAAGGGAGCGTCTTCGGTTGACGCTGCTTCCGGATGGATCTCCCGGCCTGACCCTAGCCGACCGCGATGGGCGCTCCCGCACCGTACTGGGGCTCCTCCCTGACCAAACTGCCAGCCTGGTCTTCGCGGATCAGGCCGGGAAAACCCGCGCTGTGCTCGGCCTGCCCGCCGACGGATCTTCGGCGCTCGCCTTTGCTGACCGTGGCGGCGAAACCCGAGTGAACGTAGGGGTTGATGCAGCCGGAAGGCCGGGTGTCACCACGTTCGAGAACGAGCCCGCCGCGGTCGAGGAGCCGCTCGCTCCCCTTGACAGCGTGATGCCCACCCCCTCGCCCGAAGTCGAGCCGCAGTAAGCCGGAAAGACTAGTCGCTGACGGCTACAAAGTCACCATAATCTTTGCCGAGTGCCTAGAACTGGATCATGCCGCCCGCATCCAGTGGCCCACCTCGCGCAGAGTCGGCCGCTTGCCGGTACTCAGAATACCAACGCGGTAGATCTTTCCGGCAATCCAGGTCACGAAGAGCGCGGTAGCCGCGAGCAGCAGGAGCGAGCCCACTACCTGCGCGGTGGGGATGCTCGTCGCAGCCATGCGGAAGGGCATGCTCAGCGGTGAGGAGAACGGGACCATGCCCAGCACCGTGGCCAGCGTACCCAGCGGCTCGCCGGCGATGCGCGTCATCAGCATGATCGGCACGATCAGTGGGAGGAGCACCACCACCTGGAGCTGCTGCGCCTCCTGCTCGCTGGTGACTGCCGCACCCAGGGCGGCATATAGCGCCGCGTACAGAAAAAAGCCCAGCAGGAAAAAGGTCAGCAGGCTCGCACCCACCCACGGATCCACTCGCATTGCGCTGAACGCCTCCGGCGGAACCCCAAAGCGCCGGGTGATCAGATCGGACTGTGAAAGGGCGATGGCCACGAAAACGGCCCAGATCCCAACCTGAAACAAAGCCACGCAGGCCACACCAACGATCTTTCCCAGCATCAGGCGGGTAGCGTCCACGGAGCTCACCAGCACCTCCGCGATGCGGCTGGTCTTTTCCTCCAGCACGCTGCGCATCACGTTCATGCCATAAAAGATGAGCATGAAGTAGATCAGGAACGCGACCACGAACGCGACCGCGAACGTCGAGTCCGCGTCTCCACCCTCCTCGCCGCGGCTGGTAATGCGCGCTGTCTGCATGTCGACCGGACGTACCAACGCCATCACCTGCCCCAGGTTGAGACCTTCACGCATCAGCCGCGCTGCCTGTACGCCCTGGGATGCCGCACGGCGGATGTCCCGCAGCACATCGAAGTTGGCGATGTTGCGCGCCCGGTACACCACCTCGTTGCGATCCAGGATGTCCGGGGGCAGGTAGATGTAGCCATCGATTTCCCTGGCCTGGACCCGCCGTGCAAGCTCGTCCCGCACCTCCTCCATGCGACCGGGCACGCGCTCGATCCGGTAGCTGGGCGCATCCTCGCTCGCGGGTGTGGACAGGGTGGTGATCAGATAATCTCCCACACCCGCCGGGGCCTCGTCCACCAGCACCAGATCCCGGTCCCCGCCACCTCCGCCACTCTGGGCGGGGAGCAGCAGCATGGCCGCCATGAACAGGGGGAAGAGGAGCGTGGAGATTACGAAGCTCTTGGTGCGAACCCGCTCCAGGAACTCACGCTTCAAAATGACCAGGGTTTCAGACATGGGCGGTTTCCGGGCGGCGATGGGCGATGGCGGCCTCGCCGACACGCTGGACAAAGATCTCGTGCAGCGAGGGCTGCACGCGGGCGAAGCGGGTGAGGGGCACATCCAGATCGGCGAGAGCTTTCAGCACGTCGCGTGTGTCGGTACCCGGCTGCAGCTCCACCCGCCAGCCGTCGCCATCTCCGTCGCGCTCCGCCCAGATAAAGGCGCGACTCCCCCGCACCCAGCGGTCCGCGGCTTCGCAAGGGTGGTCGAACTCGATGGTGTAGCGATTCCCCAGGTTGGCACGCCGGATCTCGCGCAGGCTGCCGTCCAGCACCTTGCGCCCCGAAGCAATGATGCAGACGTACTCGCATAGCTGCTCCGCCTGCTCCATTCCGTGGGTGCTGAAGATGACCGTCTTGCCAGCCTGCTTCGCCTCCAACACGGTGTCCCGCAGCACCTCCTGGTTTACCGGGTCCAGCCCGGAAAAGGGTTCATCCAGAACGAGCAGGTCGGGATCGTGAAGCACGGTGGTGATGAACTGCACCTTTTGCTGCATCCCCTTGGAGAGCGTCTCCACCTTTCCATTTCGCCACTCTCCGAGCCCCATCTTGTCGATCCAGCGATCCGCCTCCCGTCGTGCATCCCGAGCGGCCACCCCTTTCAGCTGGGCGAAGAACACGATCACGTCGCGAACGTTCATCTTCTTGTAAAGTCCACGTTCTTCGGGGAGATAGCCCACGCGCCGGAGGATCGAGCGGTCCGCTTCCGGATCGTGCCCGAGCAGCGACACACGCCCTTCATCCCGCACAATGATGTTGAGGACCATGCGCAGGGTGCTGGACTTCCCCGCCCCGTTGGGCCCCAGAATCCCGTAGATGCTCCCCGTCGGCACGGCCAGGCTGAGGTTATCCACCGCGGTGTGACCCGCATAGCGTTTGGAGATGTTTTCGATCAGGAGCGCGTGGGACATGGTACTTTGCTGAGAAAGAAACTGGCGGGTCCGGAATGAACAAGATACGCAGGTGAGAGTTCGGCAGACAGGCCCCGACCCCTGACCTCTCCCCCCATTCTAGGGGAGGGGAAGAGCACCCACAGCGCGCGAGACAAGCTCCCCTCTCCCAGCATTGGGGGAGGGGCCGGGGGTGGGGGCGCCGTGAAGCAAGGGCGCCAGATGACGCCCAGTAACACTCTCCGGAACGCCGACGATCTCTTCCGGGGTACCCATGGCCACAACCAGCCCTCCCTCCGGGCCAGCACCCGGCCCAAGGTCGATCACCCAGTCAGCGGTCTTGATCACTTCCAGATTGTGCTCGATCAGCAGCACCGTATGGCCAGCCGTGGTCAGGCTGGCGAGCACGCGCAGCAGCTTGGCGATGTCGTCCAGATGCAGTCCGGTGGTGGGCTCATCCAGAATGTACAGCTTCCTGCCGCCACGTCGGGCCCCAAGTGCCAGCTCCCGCGCGATCTTGATACGCTGCGCCTCGCCCCCCGAAAGGGTGGGCGCGGGCTGCCCGAGCCGGAGGTACTCCAGACCGACCTGCCGCAGGTGCCAGAGGGCTTCGCCGAGCCGGTCCTCCTGGAGAAAGTGGCGAATCGCCTCTTCCACGGTGAGATCCAGGACCTGGCGGATGTTCAATCCATGGTAGGCAACCTCGAGCGTTTCCGCCTTGAAGCGGGCGCCGCCGCACACCTCGCAGGGGACAAATACGTCCGCCATGAACACCATCTCCACCTGGATCTGTCCTTCCCCCTTGCACGCCTCGCAGCGGCCCCCTTTGACATTGAAGGAGAAGCGCCCCGGCCCCCACCCGCGCTGCCGGGATTCGGGGAGAGCAGCAAAGGTCTGCCGGATCTCGTCGTAGGCTTTGATGTAGGTGACCGGATTGGAGCGCGGCGTCCGTCCGATGGGGGACTGGTCCACCAGCACCACCTCTTCGATGTGCTGGGTCCCGCTGAGTTGGTCGTACGCCCCCACGGCTTCACCCAGGTGGCGCTTGGCGCTGGTCTCGCCGCCCCCCAGCTCGCGCTCCACCGCCCGGTACAGGACGTCATGCACCAGGGTGGACTTCCCGGACCCCGAGACACCGGTGACCACCGTCAGCGCGCCAATGGGAATACGCACGTCCACACCGCGCAGGTTGTGCTCCCGGGCACCTTCCAGGCGGAGCGCGAGGCCGTTGGCCGGACGCCGGCCGGTGGGGACGGGAATCTCCTGCCTTCCCGACAGGTAACGCCCGGTGAGCGTATCCGCCTCCATGATCTCGTCGGGTGTACCCTGGAAGACCAGTGACCCACCTCGCTCGCCGCTCCCGGGCCCCAGCTCCACCAGATGGTCCGCCAGGCGCATGGCATCCGGGTCGTGCTCCACCACCAGCACGGTATTGCCCGCCTCGCGCAGGCGCAGGAGCAAGCGGAGCAGGCGCTCGTTGTCGGCGGGGTGGAGACCGATGGTCGGCTCGTCCAGCACGTACAGCGTGTCCACCAGGCGACTGCCGAGCGCGTTCGCCAGCGTGATGCGCTGCGCCTCACCACCGGACAGGCTGCGGGTTTGCCGGTCCAGCGTCAGGTAGCCCAGGCCCACGTCGTCCACGAATCCGAGCCGAGTGCGCAGCTCTCGCAGCAGCAGCTCGGCAATACCCTGCTCGGTAGGGGAAAGCTGCGCCCCCAGGCCATCCACCCACTCGCGCAGCGGGCGCAAGGGAAGGGAGGCCGCCTGTGCGATCGGCCACCCGGCCACGCGAACGCGCAGCGCTTCGGGGCGCAGTTTGGCACCGCCACAGGTAGGGCACGACTGTGCGCTCTGATACTGGCGAAGAAAGACGCGGATGTACGCCTTGTAGCGCTTTTCCTCCAGCTCGCGCAGGAACGGGAACACACCCCCAAAACTCCGATTGCCGTGCAGCACCGCGTGGCGGAAGTCCTCCCGCAGATCACGCCAGGGCACATCCGTGCGCACCACGTTCTTTTGCGCGAACTCGTTCAAACGCTTGCGCTGCGCACCGTAGCGTGGCTTGCTCCACGGATCGATGGCGCCGTCCCGCAGCGTGCGCTCGGGATTGGGCACCACCAGCGATTCATCGTACTCGAGCACGGCACCAAAGCCGGTACACTCCGGGCAGCTTCCGTACGGATTGTTGAAGGAGAAAAGCTGTGGCGACGGCACCGCGAACGCGACCTCGGGATGATCAGGGCAGCGGAAACGCTCGGTGAAGCGCATCCGCTCGCCTTCCGACGTGATGGCCAGTGCCTCGCCTTCGCCCTCAGTAAACGCCGTCTGCAGCGAGTCAGCGAGCCGAGCGACGTCTTCCGGGTCCACGGCCAGGCGGTCCACCACCACCAGCAGCTCGTCGGCCCGGGTCAGGTCCAGCGCGGACTCGCTCGCGAGATCATCCAGGTGCACGGAGCGCCCGTCCACCAGCAACCGCAGAAAGCCCAGCGCGCGTAGATTCTCAGTCAGCACCGCATGCGTGACCCGCTCTGAGCGCGGCAGGGGGAAGCACACCATGAAGCGCGTCCCGGCCGGAAGCGCCAGCACGGTATCCGTGGCGCTCTGCACCGTATCCGGGCGAACCTCGCGCTCGCATACCGGGCAGTAGGTGCGCCCCACCCGTGCCCACAGTAGCCGCAGATAATCGTAGATCTCGGTCGCCGTGCCCACGGTGGAGCGGCTGGTCTTGGTCGGGTTGCGCTGCTCGATGGCCACTGCCGGGCTGATCCCCTCCACCCGGTCCACATCCGGCTTTTCCATGCGCTCGAGGAACTGCTTTGCGTAGGTGGAAAGGGACTCCACGTAGCGCCGCTGCCCTTCAGCATAGATCGTATCGAAAGCAAGTGAAGACTTTCCCGAGCCGGACGGCCCCGTCACGACGATCAGGGCACGCCGGGGTAGATCAAGATTTAGGTTCTTGAGGTTGTGCTGACGGGCACCGCGAATCTGGATCTGGTTCTTCATAGCCGAAAAGATACCGAAGTCGCGCACGTCGCGCGAGGCGCTTAGCTTGGCTTCCCATGTCGGCTGCAGAACGCATCTATACACTGGCCCTTGGGGCAGCCCGGCCCGTGCTCCCGCTGCTCGCCCACGGCAACGGCAAGCTCGCCCGCGGCCTCCGGGGGCGCCAGGGTGTGCTCGAACGGATGGAACGCTGGGCCGCGGTGGAGCGCGATCCCGAACGACCGCTGGCGTGGTTCCATGCCCCCAGCGTGGGCGAAGGGCTGCAGGCCCGTGCCGCGGTCGACGCGCTCCGCGCCCGTAGACCGGACGTGCAGATCGCCTACACCTTCTTTTCACCCTCCGCCGAAGCTTTTGCTCGCACTGTCCGGGCCGACTTTGCCGACTACCTCCCGCTGGATCTGCCCGGCGACGTCCGGCGTGCGCTAGATACGCTCCAGCCAGACGTGCTGGCCTACTCCAAGACGGATGTCTGGCCCACGCTCACCCGCCAGGCAGCCGAACGCGGGATTCGCCTGGCGCTGCTCAGCGCTACCCTTCCCGCGGGATCGAGCCGTTTGACCGGGACCGCACGCTGGCTACTCGCTCCGGCTTACAGGCGACTGGAGCGCGTGGCTGCGATCTCCAGTGCAGACGCCCAGCGCTTTGCGGCACTGGAAGTACCTGCGGAGCGCCGCACCGTAATGGGGGATGCCCGCTTTGACCAGGTTTGGAAGCGGGCTCAGGGGGTAGATCGCTCTTCGTCCCTGCTCCGTCCTTTCGCCGGAACTGGCGTCCCGATCCTGGTTGCCGGCTCGACCTGGCCCGAAGACGAGGCGCGCCTGCTCCCCGCGGTGCGTAGCTGCCGTGACGCTGGCTACGCCCTTCGGCTCATCCTGGTGCCACACGAGCCCAGCCCAGAACACCTTCAGGCAAGCGAAACTGCACTGGATGGGCTCGGGCTCACCCATGTGCGGCTCGCGACCGTGCTCGAGGGTGCCCGGGCGCCGGAAGTAGTGCTCGTGGATCGCGTAGGCGTGCTGGGTGACCTGTACGCGGTGGCCGATCTGGCGTACGTGGGAGGTGGATGGGGAAGCGCGGGACTGCACTCCGTGCTTGAGCCGGCGGCGTTTGGTGCGCCGGTGCTGTTCGGGCCCCAGCACGCGAATGCCCGCGAAGCGAGCGAGTTGCTCGAAGCAGGAGGAGCGTTCAGCGCCGACACTGGAGCTGCTCTGGAGCAGTACGTTCGTGACCTGGTGCACCACGAAGTGCGCAGGACCACTGCTGGGGATGCGGCACAGGCCTACGTGCAAGCAGGTCTTGGTGCAGCCGAACGGGGGGCTAAGATCATTGAGGGGCTACTGGACGGTGGCAGCACGTAGAAGCCGGGCCCATAAAGGACCCGTTTGGAACCGGCAACCGCCCTGTCGGGCAGGGGCGGTTGCGCCCTCCGGGCGCTTGCCGTTCATAGACGGGGCGTTGATCGCCCCGGCACCTCCGCTCGGTACCCCCGTCTACACGTCGTCCCGGTCGCCTTCGGCCTGTGGAGGGTTGTCGAGCTGTGCCATGTCCTGCCCGGCGTCTTCCTGGGGATTGGTGGGACGCTCCGGCTCCGGGTAGTCCTGCTCGTCGGCGGTTTTGGGTGCTGTTTTCATGCTCTGGGCTTCAGTGTGCTGGTTGCGGCTGCGTCCGGAATAACGGGAGGCGGTGCGATGATCCGGTCCTCGGAGGGCTCCTGCTTGCGCGGTGGCAGGCCCATGATTTCCCGCAGCTCGTGCTCGTCCACCACTTCGGTTTCGAGCAGACGCTGGGCAAGGGCTTCCAGGGTGGCCCGGTCCGCAGTCAGGATCTCGGTCACACGAGCGTACGTACCCTCGACAATCCCCTGAATCTCGCGGTCGATCTCCCGCGCGGTGTCATCCGAGTACTGGCGTGCCTCAGTCATGCCCTCGGGCATCTGCATGAACTGAGCACGGCGGGGTCCCGCGTAATTCACCGGGCCAAGCTCCCGGCTCATCCCGTACTCCGTAACCATACGGCGGGCCAGGTCCGTCGTCCGTTCCAGATCGTTCCCCGCGCCCGTGGAGATCTCGTTGAAGACGATCTCCTCCGCCACTCGCCCGCCGAGCAGTACGGCGATCCGGTCCAGCAGCTCCTGCTTGGTGAGCAGGTAGCGGTCCTCCGTGGGGAGCTGCTGGGTGTATCCGAGTGCGGCTACGCCCCGGGGAATGATGGAGATCTTGTGCACCGGATCGGCGGTTTCCACCCGTTCGGCCACGATGGCGTGCCCGGCCTCGTGGTAGGCCACGATGCGCCGCTCCTTGTCGTTGATCAACCGGTTGCGCTTTTCCAGTCCGGCGACGATGCGGTCGATAGCGTCGTCGATCTCCTTCATGGACACGTCCGCCCGGTTGCGCCGGGCGGCCAGCAGTGCCGCCTCGTTGAGCAGGTTGGCCAGATCCGCGCCGACAAACCCCGGGGTTCGGCGCGCGATCCGCTCCATGTGGGTATCCGGAGCGAGCTTGATGTCCTTGCTGTGAATGCGGAGGATGTCCAGCCGCCCCTTCACGTCCGGACGGTCCACCACGATCTGTCGGTCGAAGCGGCCCGGGCGGAGCAGCGCGGGGTCCAGGATCTCCGGGCGGTTGGTCGCCGCCATGATGATCACCGCGAGCCGCGGATCGAACCCGTCCATCTCGACGAGCAGCTGATTGAGTGTTTGCTCCCGCTCGTCGTTGCCGCCCATCACCCCGCCCGCACTGCGCGCCTTCCCGAGCGCATCCAGCTCGTCGATGAAGATGATGCAGGGCGCCTGCGCCTTGGCCTGGGCGAACAGGTCACGCACGCGCGCGGCACCCACGCCCACGAACATCTCCACGAACTCCGCACCGCTCAGCTGGAAGAAGGTAACGCCCGCTTCTCCCGCCACCGCCCGGGCCAGCAGCGTTTTCCCCGTCCCCGGCGGGCCAACCAGCAGCACGCCCTTGGGAATCTTGGCACCGAGCGACGCAAATTTTTCGGGCGTTTTCAGGAACTCCACGATCTCGGCGGTTTCCTGCTCCGCCTCGTCGATGCCAGCCACATCCTCAAAGGTGACGCCGGTTCCCTCTTCCCCCACGATGCGGGCCTTGCTCTTTCCCACGGTGAGCACGCCCTGCGCGGGGTTGATCCGGCGCAGCATCCAGAACCAGAATGCCAGGATCAGCACCAGTGGGAGCAGCCATCCGGCCGCCTGCGCCAGCCAACTCGTTGCGGCGCCCGTGTACTTAACTCCCCGCCTGTCCAGGAGTGGCACCAGTGTGTCGTCTCCCCCCACTCGCTCGGCTGCCCATGTTCGAACCCCGGTGCGCTTCTGGATCGAATCTGCTGGCTCGGCATGAATCACCTGCTCCGCGAGCCGGATAGACTGGATCTGTCCGGCCTCGATCTTTTGCTTCAGCTCGCTATAGGCGATCGACTGCGTCCCCTGCCGCGCCATAAAAAGCTGAACGGCGATCAGGATCCCGAACGCCAGGATGAAGTAGCCGAACGTGAACCGTGTCTTGCGGTCGTCGAGTGGGCCGGGTGGTGTGCTGCGGCTGGAACGGCGGTCGCGGCCGGACTTGCGCCGCTCTTTGGCGGGTTTTTCGGGTGTTGCCATGCGCGCGCCGGGGCGCAAGGAGTGGGCCAGGCAGGACAGGGGATAAGGGGCTACACCCTCACCCGTACAGGTACGTCTACGTGGCCATACACCGGGACTCCGTCCAGCGATGCTGGCTCGAACAGGTACCGACGAATAAAGTCGGTCAGATTTCGCTCCAGCGTTCCGCCGGACGCCTCGCCACGGACAATCTTGGCATCCGCGACGTATCCGCCCGGGTGCACGAGCACACGGAGCAAGATGGTGCGTTCAAGCCGTCCCCCACGAGAACTGAGGCCGGTCCCCATGAACTGCTCAGCCGCTGACTCCAGTTCACGATCCCGGGGGCGTGGAGGACAATGCTCCCGCCGCTCAACCGTGTACGAGACCGGCCCTCCTAACCCGATACGAAGCCGTGCACCCCACGGCTGCTCAGATGCGGGCGCCGTCCTGCGATGGGCGAACACCAGCTTTTGAATGGAGTCCGCCACCAGTGGGGAGAGCGTGTGTCGCAAGACATCTCTGCGAACGTTCAGCCCATCCCGCTCGAAGCCGAGTGAAAGCAGTACAGACCCGCTGTCAATGGCGGCTCCCCTCCGCAACTCCCGTATTGCTGGCGTCAGCGAAGCCGTATCCACCAGAGCAGCAGCCGCCGGCAGCTGCTGCGGAACGCTTTCCAGGGTACACCTGCGTGGCTGTCGGGAAGAAGAGCCGATTTCATCCGTCGCCGTGGACCGCATCGGAGCCGCGACACAGCCCGCTGTCCAGATTAGACCGACAAAGAAGCAATGCACCAGCCCAAAATCAGAGCACCCCAAGCGAGATCGGTTGTTGATTGCCACGATTGGAAACAAAGTACTTGTGAAGCAAGTATGGCGCGGGATGCGATCCCGCGCCATACAAATGCTGAGCGACTAGGCCGTTACGGATTAAGCACTTTGTCGACGATCAACACGGCCGTTGGAGTCTGGGTGGCAGTGGTCGATTGCCGGGTCCCAGGTGTGGAGCCGGGGGCAATGACGATGGTCAGCACAGACCCGGAGATCTGCACGCCGGGCTGCGCCCCAACCGTGCCTTGGCCGGCTTGCCCAGCGCCTGGGGCTGCGACACCGGGGAGATTCGGTGTCGCCGCGAAGAGTGGTGTGGTGGAACCCGCAGCCGTCACCACGAACCGGTACAGTGCACCAGCCGTAGTCGGGCGTACCGGAACGTTCACGTAGTTGCTCTGAGCCAGAAATGAAACGTTGCGCACCACCCCTGCGTTGTTGGTTGCGAAGTCCGCCGGGGTAGCCGCCGTTGCCGATGCGACCGGCACGATATACATCCACGTTGCCGGTACCCACCGCGACGTGAAGTGCTTTGATCGCAATCTGGTTCGCCGGCGGAGTTGGAGGATCCCGTGGATCCTCGATCACGGCAAGCCGATGGCCTTCGGCGGCTGGAGCGCCGGCCCTTGCTCGCCCTGCGTACACCAGCGTGTAGCGTGTATCCGCCGCCAGGGGCACGGTTGTGTCCACCAGGAAGATCTTGGTCAGCTCCGGATTCGTCGAGTTCGGAAAGATGCGCGCCGCACGGGAGCCGGGCTCGACGCGCTGATAAAAGCCGCTGGTGGAGCGGAAAGCAACTCCCTGCAGCGTGGGCAGATTTTCCACCCGGTCTACAAAGCGCAGATCCACCGTGCCCGTATCAGGCACGGCATTGATGAAGCGGACCAGCGCCACCGGTCCCGGATCTGGCTGTTCGTTCACTCCGCTCGGATCGCTGCAGGCGGCGACCGCCAGGAGCGACACAGCACACATCACAAGATTACCGTATCTCATAAGATTCCACAGATGCGGATGGTTGATTGACTTGCTGAATACCTCAATTTCTGCTTACTGCTGACCTGGCTCGCCGCCCCGGGCCGGTCGCTCCCGCCATCACTACCGAAGCCCTCAATCGCGATCAACGATGCAGCTATAGCCGCAACCAGGAGGAGGCCCGCCACGATCGCGCTGCGCGAGCGTGACAAGCGCCGCTCACCGACATCGCCGACGTAGTCACGGGCGATGACTACCCGCTCGCCCGTCCATCGTGCCGGGACGTTGGTTTCCAGATACTGCACCGAGGCAACGGACAACACCAGCGCTGTGTCGGTGCTTGCCAGCACCCGGCCGCTGATGCGCCGCACCCCAGGCCCCATCCCCGTGGACAACGCCACGCGGCCCCGATCGGTGATGCCAACGGAAATGTCGGCGCCCACTGGCGTTGCCGGGCTATTCACTGGAACGTAGCGGTAGCACCCGGCAAGTTGGGGGAGCACCAGCAACACAACCGCGACACTCGCGCGGAGGAGCGTGCCGGGACCGCGCGCGAGGGCATGCCTCGCGCGCGGCTTTTCCCGCCTCGCCACCCGATCGCCGATAGCAGCATGAGAACGCGCTAGCGGTCTCCGGTTCCGTAGCCGTACGTGCTCGGCCCGGCGCCCCGTCTGACCCACGCCCCCGAGATTGTAGATCGGGAGTGCGCGCGCATCCAGTTCCTGGTTCGGCACCGGCCAGTGCACCGGCGTGCCGATGGGCAGATCACCCCAGCCGCGCGAATCAAAGAACCACGCACCGTACGTCGTGTACGCGGTTTCCATCCGCTTTTCCCACTTCATCGCCTCGAAGATGTTCCCGCAGGCGGTGCTCGTGAAGTTCGGCCCAACCGGGATGCGCGGCACGCACTGGGCGCCGCCCGGCACCGGCTGCGTCCCGGTGGTGACCGCTCCGGCCAGGGCGGGCAATCCCGCCGTCGTACGTGTACGGTCGATCAGCGCGGCAGCCGCCGAAATGTTCCCCCTGCGGATGTGGCCTTCAGCCCCGAGCATATCATTCTCCGCCCTGGTGAAGAACGGGAAATCACCGATACGCCCGGCGTCCGCGAAGGCGCGGAAGCGGTAATGATCGTACTGCGAGTTTGCCCAGCCCACCGCGGCCTGATCGCCGCCGGGGTCACGATTCCGGAAGTACTTGCGGCCCGTAGGTGCCCCCTGCCCGCCCCGGTCCGCGTTTTGTGCCGCACGCGTCGCCCCCTGGGGAAAGCGCAGGTCAGGGGTGATGATCAGGAACGGCGTACGCGCGTCACGCGGCTGCGAAAGCCAGTTTTCGAAGCCACCGCTGACGTCCGCCATGCCGATGATGTAGTACGTCATCTGGTGCCAGTTGGCATCGCGGAAGTGCAGGGTCGTTGCAAGCCAGGTGTAATCCCAGTTTTGGGCCGGGTCCATGCGGACCAGGAGATCTTCCTGGATTCCGGCCGTCGCATCCGCACTCACCTGCTCCCAATTCACTGCCCCACGCTCGGCGGGATTACGGGCGACGCCCGCCCGCATGCGTGCCCTGAATGAGCGTATCACCTGGTTGAAGCGCGCCACGGATACCGTGGGACCGCCGGGGCCGGTGAGCCATCCCGCGGGAAGCGCGGTCGTGCCCGGCAGTGCCGCGTACGCAAGCGCCGAATCTAACTGCGCGAGCGCATATGCGTTGACCGCCTGGTATGCCTCGAGTTCTGGAATGGTGGTCGGAGTGTCCGTCGGGCGCGGGATACCCGCCTGATCGTACACCAGGGAAAGATAGCCGACCGAGACGCCGTAGAGGAAATGCGTCCAAGCCTTCAGCCGGTTTTCGTCACCGGCCCGGTTGGCACCCAGAGTAAATGAGGGGTCCTTGGCGCGCGCCAGGATATCGGCCGAGTTACGTGCAACGCTGGAGAGAATCCGGAAGTCGTTGAAGTTCTCGGTTTGATATGCGTTGCCGCGGCCGTTGTCGATCGGCTGACGCTGGATGCCGCTACGCGGCCCCAGCCCATTGTTGGCCAGCCCCGAAGCGTTTTCGAATGACGCTGTCATCATTCCGGTCTGAACGCGGGCGGTGCTCCCGAGCGTCCCGGAGATGATCTGCTGAAACTGCGAGCCCGCCAGTCCCTCGACGTCCGCCGCGTTTCGCAGCACCCGCTGCCGGTCCGGATTGTTGCGGTTTTCTACCTCGAGTACGTCCTTGCATCCGAACGTCGCGCCGAGAAGTGTGGCCGCTGTAAGGTACCGAATGAATCGCATGTATTATGATGCTCCTTAGCGTACCGCCTGGGCGGTACGCTAATGAAAGTTGGAATTAAAAGCTCGTGCTGACCACGAACGACACCGAGCGGAGCTGCGGGAAGGTGAACGCATCGATCGCGTTGATCAGCCCGCTGCCCGACTGCCCACCGGAGGAACCCGCACCGACCTCGGGGTCGAAGCCCTTGTAGGCCGTCCACGTCTTCAGGTTACGGCCGATGACACTCACCGACCAGTCACCAAAGTTGTTGAGCAGGGCAACATTGCCGAAGTTGTAGCCCGCCGAGACCTCACGCAGCTTGATGAAGCTGGCGTCTTCCACGAAATGGTTGTTGGGGCCGAGAATGTCGTAGAACCCTCCGAGCCCGTTCGGATTGCCGCC
>JAUJOM010000003.1:35971-54283 GCA_030447645.1 Longimicrobiaceae bacterium
CCCGGGTTGTTCCCCTGCCCAACCCAGACGACGTATCCCTCGTTGTTCACCTGGAAGGCACTCGTCGACCCGCCGCACTGATCCCGGAAGGCCGCTGGGAGTTGATCGCAGCTTCGCATGAAAGCGCGGCCGAAGAAGGTACCGAACCGCACACCCTCTTCTACGCGCATGATCTCGCCCGTGGCCTGGAGGTCCGTGCCCATGAAGAACGGTGGCACGTTCAGCTTCTCCACGATGGCACGGTTCCGGGTGTAGTTCGCGCGGGTCGTCCAGTTGAAATCGCGCTTCTGGATTACCGGGAGCGTGAGCGCCGCTTCGAACGTCCGGTTGCGGAGTTCGCCCGCATTCTGCCACTGCCGCGGGAAGCCGGTCGAAACGGCGACGGGCACGGGCAGAATCTGGTCCCTGGCCAATGAATTGGCGTACGCGACCGTCAAGCCGTAGCGGTTCAGCAGTTCGAGGTCGGCACCAACCTCCACCTCGGTGACCACCTCGGGGCGCAGCTGGGGGTTGCCGAGCGTTTGTGCCGTGAGCGCCCCGCCTGCACCGATCGTGAACGTCTCGTACTGCGCCACGTAGCTGGGCACGTTGCCGGCGGTGCCCACTGAGCCGCGTACCGTAAGCGCACTGACTACGTCGGACGGGAACCATTCCTCACGGGCAATGAGCCAGGCCGCCGAGGCGCGCCCGTACGTCTGCCAGCGATTGTCCGCACCAAAGCGCGAGCTGCCATCCCGGCGCAGCGCGAAGTCGAAGGTGTAGCGGTCGAGAATGTCCAAGAACGCACCGCCGGAAAAGCTCATCTGCCGCGTATTGTTCGCGAACGACTGGATAGTCTGCTGCTGCGTTGAATTCCGAGCATCGGTTACGTCCGACACACGAAGGAACTGTCCCTGGAGCTGGCGATTGTCGAAATCCTGCTGCTCGTAAAGCCAGCGCCCGGTGAATCGGGGGTTCACCCAGCTTGCTATCTCCGGGCGCAGGGTGACACCCGCGCTGGTGTTGATCGACTGCGTGTTGTTGACGCCGTTGAAGATCAGCCCCTCGTTGGTCGCCGGATTCAGGTTCGTCGTCCTGAAGCCACGATTCGAGAACTGCTCAAAGTTCAGGTTGAGCCGGTCCACGCTGAAATCCGCGTCGGCTTCGAACCACTCGACCGGGGTATACCGGGTCTTGCCACTGCCCAGGATGCGCCAGCGGACGTCCGAGCGCTGTATGTTTTCGAACGAATACAGCGGGTTCTCGTTCTGTGTCCCGCCGGAGCCGAGATTCGGCCGGATGTAAAGCCGCCCCAGCGCATCCCGCTGCGTAATGTCCACGATGGCCGGCGTCCGTGTCAGGCGGAAGAAGCCGACACCGCCCTCCTCCTGGTTCGAGCCGTCCTGCTCGCTCCGGCTGATGTAGGAGCTGACGTCCACCGACCACTGGTCCCCGATGCGGTGACCGAGGTTCACCCGGCCGTTGATGCGCTCGTACCCGTTCAGCCCCATGATCGCGCCACCCTGCCGCGTATGGCCGACGCTGGAAAAGAAGTTGGTGGCGCCAGCCCGTCCGGACATCGTAACGTCGTTGAGCACCAGCGGTTTCGGATCCACCAGCTGCTCCACAGCGTTGAAGGTGGTGCCTGGATAGCGGCCCGCCACAAAGGCGCGGCGCAAAATATCACCCGAGGTCACCGCACCCGGATCAACGGGAAATGACACCGTACCCAGCGCGAAGTTGCCGGGGGCACTGTTGATGCGCTCCTGCTCTGCGCGGTAGTTCAGGGTGCGCGTGCAGGTGTTCGAGGAGCCATATGCATCGAGTGCGCAAAAGCGCGTTCCCGTCTCGTCCAGGAGGAAAGGATGGAAGCGCGCGATGCCGAAGTCACGCTCGACGTCGTTGAAGCCGACCTCCGAACGAGTCGTAAAGCGCAGCCCTTCCTGATTGCCGCGCCGGGTCGTGATGGAGATGACGCCGCTCGCCGCGCGCGAGCCGAAGAGCGTTGCTGCCGCCGCGCCCTTGACGACTTCCACGCTTTCGATATCCGCCGGGTTGATGTCGGCGATGCTGGAGCCAAGCACGACGCCGTCGACGATGTACAGCGGCTCCTGGCCTCTTCCGGCGGCGTTGATCGACGTCGGCCCGCGGAGGATCACCTGAGGCGCCACGCCCGGACGGCCACTCACCCCAGCGATGTTCGCCCCCGGCACTTTGCCCTGCAGCTGGCTCAGCGGGTTCACCCCCTGCACCGGCATCTGCGCCGCATCCACACGCGCGACGGTGAAGGGCACCTTGGCCCGTTCCGTGGCGCCACCGGTCACGCCGGTGACCACCAGTTCCTCCAGGCCCAGCGCCTCAACGGCAAGCTGGAAGTTCTGCGTGACCGTAGCTCCCGGAGTCAGGGTTACGGAACGTGTCTGCGCGCCAAAGCCCACGCGCGTGGCAGTGAGCTGCACCTGCTGCCCAGCGGTGATTCGCGCCCCTGGGATCGGCAGTGTGTAGCTGCCGTCCGGGCGCGTGTTAACACCGATGTTCATGGCGGGAATGCGCACGATCGCGGCGGCGACACCTTCGCCCCCTGGACCCGTCACCCGGCCCGTGATCGTCGCCGCCTGCTGCGCGAGCAACGATCCCGGAGCGATAGCTAGGGCGAATACAAATGCCCCAAGCCAACGAAATTTGCTCATTAGTTGTCTCCTTAGAGTGTCCCTTCGAATCGCACAAACCATCTGACCAACCGCCTCCCAGGTATTCAAGCATCCGCACCGATATAAGAGCGGTAGCGGGTCCAGGGTGGACGTTCATGTTGCTATGTCTTGCGAGAGATAGGTCCTCCTTTCGCTGACAATGGCTTTACGGCAAGTAAGTGGTCGAAAGAGCTGATGGAACACCATAGCATTGATGACCCACGCGGTTGCGTCACGTAAGCTTCAACATCTACCAAACCCCATCAAAACCTGCGGTAGCAAACGCCCACCTGCGATGCAGTGGTGGCTGCCTTTATTTCGGAATGTGTCAGCGTACCAGTTCGCGGGCGAGAAAAAGCGACCCAGCGCTACGTGCTATTATGCGGCCCATGCACCCACCATCGAGTGCAAGTGAGTAATGAGCGTGCTTCAATATCGGGCTATGGTGGCAGTATAGAACAGTCGTTCGAGCATGTCAAGAGTGGTAGTGTAAACAGGTGTGGGAACCTTGATGCGATGTGTAAGCGACCCCAGCGCAAAGCGGTCCAAGGCGTTGACGCACAGGCCCACCCGATCCGAATGGCACGAAGAAGACCCGGTCTGTCGCCGCAGACCGGTCGGCGTGATAAATGCGGCTGGTTTTGGTTAGGAATACAACCACTCGGCGACACGCGGCCTGGAGGGCAGGTGCCACCCAGCTTCGAACGATCAGCACTCGCGGCAGCCAGGTAAACCTGGCGAGAACCCCTCGTCTATCAACATTCCCTCCTCGCGGAGGTACCCATGGCACATCGGGCTGTTAAACTCGCTGGAGTTCTGACTGCAATAACGACGGCGAGCGATCCTGCTCCGACTACCGAGGCGGAAGAATTGCGCCTCGGTACAACGCAAATGCCTGGAGATGGACATCACCTCCCTGGGGATATTGCTACAAGTTCAACCTCCGGAGCTGGGGTGAACGAAACAGCAAAGAAGTCGGGTTCATGGCAAACACGAGCTTGGAGTATTGCAGGCCAAGCTGAACTGCAAGGGGAGTGGCAAGGGGAGTGGCGATGAATAAATCAGGCAATCAACGAGCGTACTACGTTGGTTCGGCAGCATAGAACGGTCGTTCGAGCATGTCAAGGACGTTGTGTGACACTCCCCCTACCATATGGTTACACACCGGGCTCCACCATTTGCACTGCCCTGAGGAGCGCACGAGCCTTGTTGAGGGTTTCTTCGTACTCCATCTCCGGAACCGAGTCGGCTACAACGCCGGCCCCAGCCTGGACGTGCGCCCATCCGCCCGTGGCTACCAGAGTACGAATCGCAATGGCTGTATCCATCGTGCGCCCACCGTACGCGAAGTAGCCGGCAGCACCCGCGTAGGGACCCCGGCGAGCCGGCTCCAGCTCGTCGATGATCTGCATGGCACGCACTTTGGGCGCGCCAGATACCGTACCGGCGGGAAAGGCGGCGCGAAATGCATCCAGAGCGGTGAGGCCCTCGCGTAGCGCGCCTTCTACCGTGGAAACCAGATGCAGGACGTGGGAGTAGCGCTCCACCGCCATCTGCTCCGGGACCCGCACACTTCCGAAGCGGGCTACCCGACCCACGTCGTTTCGCCCCAGATCCACCAGCATCAGGTGCTCGGCGCGCTCTTTGGGGTCGGCGAGCAGATCGGCGGCCAGCGCTGCGTCCTCAGCGGCATCGCGCCCCCGCCGCCGCGTGCCGGCGATCGGACGAACCGTCGCCTTTCCATCCTCCACTCGGACCAGCACCTCGGGTGAAGAGCCCACCAGCTGGAATCCATCCAGATCCAGAAAGAAGAGGTACGGCGATGGATTCAGGGTGCGGAGCGCCCGGTACAAGGCGAAAGGAGCAACCTGGAGTGGCACGGACAAGCGCTGGGACAAGACCACCTGAAATGCGTCACCGGCACGGATGTACTCCTGGATGCGGCGCACACCAGCCTCGAACTGCGCGCGTGTGGTGGTGCTGCGAAAATCCGGATCGCTTTCGGGCGGAGGTGTCAGGCGAATCGGTGGCGGCGGTGCTCCGGCGTGCAGGCGCGCGATCAACCTGTCGATTTCTGCCTTGGCCTCGGTGTATTTGCGGCGGAGCGTCGCATCATCGGCATTCTCTGTTTCCACGGCGACGATGACCGAGGCGCGGCCGAACAGGTTGTCAATGGCGACCACCGCTCCCGTCAGCATGAAGAGCGCATCCGGCAATGGCAGCCCGCCTGCGGGCGGATCGGGCAGGTGCTCGATATGTCGGACCGTGTCGTAGCCGAGGAACCCGACCGCGCCACCCCAGAAGCGAGGCAGCCCCGCAACCTCAGCCGGGGTGTGCTGCCGAAGCAGGCGGTCGAACTCACCCAGGGGATCGGCGGATAGCTTCCCCTCCCTCCAGCCCTGCTCCGGAAGCCAACGGTCGACGCGGGCTCCAACCAGCCGCCACGCGGAGCGCGGCTCGGTTCCCAGGAAGGTGTACCGTGCCCACCGCTCACCACCGACCACGGACTCCAGCAGAAACCCGAACGGAGGGCGTGCCAGCTTGTGGTATGCGGACACCGCCGTGTCCGTATCGAAAACAACGTCCCGCCATACGGGAATCAGCGTTGCGTTGCCGGCGAGGCGCCGAAACTCGGCGAAAGTGGGCTGCAGAGACATGGCGCGGCAATCTTCGCCTCTGCGCATCCGAAGTCAACGTGCGTGCGCCGCTCCCGCGCGGAGCCGAGCTGCGCTTCTGCCACGTCAGGAACTTGTCCGGATCAAAGGGGCTGGCGATGCCGACCCCTTTTGTGTTTCAGGGCACAGATTTACTTTCACACCCATGAGCCAAACCGTTTCCGCCACCCCGAGCCCCGCACGCACCCGTGCGGTGGAGTCGTCCGCAGTCGTAGCCGAGCGTCCGCCCTACCTGTGGGCCCTGGGGATGGGAGCGCTGGTGTTCGCGCTTTATGCGCTCACTCTTGCTCCCACTACCGCCTTCTGGGACACCAGCGAATACATTGCCACGTCGCACATCCTGGGAATCCCGCACCCACCCGGAAACCCGCTCTTCGTGCTGCTGGCGCGCGCGTGGGAGCTGCTGCTGGTCCCGTTCGGATTGTCCGTGGCAGTGCGGATCAACCTTTTCTCCGCCCTGATGGGAGCGCTGGCGGCCGGATTCTGGTTCCTGGTGGCGCATCGGATCCTGGCGTTCTTCACCCGGGACGAGTGGGTGCGGCGGATCGGTGCCGGCGCGGCGGTGCTGGTTTCCGCCACGGCGTTCACCGTGTGGAACCAGAGCAACGTCAACGAAAAGGTTTACACCGTCAGCCTGTTCACCATTGCCCTGCTTTCGTGGCTCGCCTTTCTGTGGCGCGATCAGGTCGAAGCGCACCGGGGGCGGAGCGACCGGCGCTGGCACGACGACAACATGCTCCTGTTGATGGGCTACATCCTGGCCCTCTCGGTCGCCAACCACCTGATGGCCTTTTTGGCGGCGCCGGCGCTGCTTATCTTCATCCTCATGACGCGGGCGCAGTCGCTGCTCAACTGGCGCCTGTACGCGTGGGCCGTACCCTTCGCGGTGCTGGGCTTGTCGGTGCACCTGTACCTGCCGATCCGCTCCGGCTTGGACCCCATCATCAACGAAGCGGCGCCTGTCTGCTCGTCCATCGGTGAAGCGCTGCAGAGCATCGTCACCTTCGGCAAGTCCGGGTGCACGGACCTGTCCGCGGCGCTGGCGCGTGAGCAGTACGCCAAGCCCCCGGTATCCGAGCGGCTCGCGCCGTTCAGCACGCAGATGGCCAACTACTTCCAGTACTTTGACTGGCAGTGGGCGCGCTCCATCCAGGGGCGCATCGGCTACTTCGCGCCGGGACGGGTGCCACTCACCCTGCTGTTCGTAGCGCTCGGGCTGTTCGGTGCGCTGGAGCACTGGCGGCGAGACCGGAAGAGCTTCGCGTACATTGCCACACTCTTCGGCACGCTCAGTGTGGGGTTGGTCTTTTACCTGAACTTCAAGTACGGCTACGGCCAGGTGCAGGCCCTCGGCTTGAGCTTCGACCTGTCCGAGGTGCGCGAGCGCGACTACTTCTTCCTGGTCTCCTTTTCCATCTGGGGCTTGTGGGCGGGGATCGGGATCGCGGCGCTCTGGCTGCGCGGCATCGAGTCGTTCGCGGGGCGGTCCCGTGCCGCACTGCTGGCTTCTCCCGTGCTGGCACTGGCGCTGATCCCGCTGGTGCTCAACTGGCCCTATGCATCCCGGCGCGGGGATTATGCTGCCCGCGACTGGGCGTACAACCTGCTCCAATCGGTGGAGCCGTACGCGGTGCTGTTCACGAATGGGGACAACGACACTTTCCCGCTCTGGTATCTGCAAGAGGTGGAAGGAATCCGCCAGGATGTAACGGTGATTGTCGGGTCGTACTTCAACACTCCGTGGTACGCCCGGCAGGTACGGGACCTTACCCGGCCCTGCCCGGCGCCTAACGCATGGGCGGAGCATCCCACCCGCATCGTGTGCCAGCGCCCCTTCCGACTGGACCGGGCACCCGCCTTCTACGGCAACCCTGCCCGGCCAACCCGCACGGCGCTCCCCCTTTCGGACGGGGAGATCGACGCCGCCATCCGGAGCGGAATGCCACAGCTACCCCAGGAGGCCGTGTTCGAAGCGCGGGGGATTCGCGCCACGCTGCCGGCGGGGATGTACCTGCAGCCGCGCGACCAGTTCGTGCTCACCATGATCAAGGAGTCGTGGGGAGACCGGCCGATCTACTTTGCCGCCACCACCAACCTGCACCGCGAGCTTGGGCTGGACGCATACACGGCCCGCCAGGGAGTGGCGTTCAAGCTGGTGGACCCGTCCGAAACGCAGGGGCTGGTTCCCATGCCCCAGAACCAGCCGTACTCGCCCATTTTCGGCGCCTATCTAGACGTGGGGCGGACGCAGCAGCTGCTGTGGAACGTCTTCAAGCACCGGGAGCTGATCAACCAGCCCCACTGGGCGGACGACGCCACCCGTGGCATTCCCACCTACTACGGGTACGCGCACTTTGCGCTGGCGGAAGCCGAAAACCGGCTGGGGAATGCGGCGGCGGCCCAGCGGAACGCCGCGCAGGGCGAGCGCTGGATGGGACTGGCGGAGCGGTAACCGCTAGTCCGCGGCCAACTCCGGCTCCCAGAACGGGTCGCCGCCTCCCGGCGACTCGTCCACCACCCGAGAAGCGCCGGTTCGCTCGTCGAATTCTACCCGAAGCACCTGGTCCAGGCTTTCGCGGATCCCATCGATGTGGGTGATCAGGATCACCTGATCGAACTGGTCCTGCAAACGGTGCAGAAGCTGCACCACGTTGTCGCGCCGCGCCACATCCAGCGAGCCGAACACCTCGTCCAGGATGAGCAGCGACAGGGGGTGACCGGCTCGCTCTGCGATCATCTGCGACATCGCCAGGCGGAGCACCAGGTTGGTGACGTCCTCCTCACCGCCGCTGATCACCGGCTTTTCTTCCCCCTCGTCCAGCACCAGGATATTGTACTGCTCGTCGATCTCCAGCGACGTGTAGCGGCCGTCGGTGAGCTCCGTGAGAAAGTTGGAGGCGAGCTCGGCAAGCTCAGGACGGACGTGATTGTTGAGCTCATTGCGCAGCGTGGACAGGGCGGAGTCGAGCTCGTCGTGATACCGCTGCTCGTCTTCTCGTAGCTCCACCTGCCGCATCCGCTCAGCCAGCTCGGCCTCGGCGCGCTCGGCGGCGGTGCGCGCCTGCTCGGCGGCAGCGAGCACCCCGCGCAGCTCCGTCACGCGGATCTCCACGCCGTGCAGACGGCGTGTGGCAGCGGCCTGCTCCTCCTGCAGCGCCAGAAAGGCTGGCTCACTGAAGCCGAGCGCATCCCGCTCCGCCGCGGTGGCTGTGCTCCGCGTGGCCGCCGCCGCTTCGCGCGCCCGGGCCTGCTCGCGGTCGCGCTCCAGTACATCCCGCCGCGCAACCGTGGCTTCCAATCGCGCGGCCCGGGTTTCCGTGACCCGTAGCGCCTGAAGCTCGGCACGCGCGGCCCGGTGGCGTTCAGGATCATAGCCGGTGGGCAGCTCGGTGATCTGCCGGGCAAGCTCCACCCGCCGCGCGACTCGATCATTCAATTCACCCTGCAGAGTCGCCCTTTCCTGCACGGCGGCCTCGCAGCGCACATGCTTGCGGGCTCGCTCGTCTATTTGCGCCGTTTGCGCCGCCATCTCGGCTTCCAGGCGCTTGACCTCGTCTGGCTTGGCAGCAAGCTGATCGTGGCGGTGCTTCCACCACTTACCATCCTGCACCACCGCGGTCCACTGACCGTTCAGCTCACCCAACAGGCGCTCGTAGTCCCGGCCCAGGGGGCGCCCGCAGGTCGGGCAGGGCCCTTCCGCACCCAGCCTCCGCACCTGCTGCATCTGCTCCTTCAGCGCCGCGCCCTCTTCACGATAGCGCTGCAGTTTGGTTTGCGCGTCCTGCTGGTCCTTGAGCCAGGCGGACTTGAGCGTCTCTAGCTCGTTCTCCAGCCGCTCTCGGGCGGCACGCAGCGCTTCCAGCTCCGCACCAATCTGGCGCACCAGCTCGGGTGCCTGGTCCAGCTTCGACAGGCGGTCTCGTCGCTGCGCCAGCTCGACGTCCAGATCCTCAAGCTGACGCACGAGTACCTTGCGGCGCTCCTCCGTTCGGGCGAGCCCGTCCAGGTGCTCGGTCTCGGCGATGAGTCCCAGCAAGGGCACAAGCTGCGCATGCAGGGGGGCGAGCTCCGCCTCGGCGGATGCGATGCTATCCAGCTCGCCCTGGATCCGCAGCACTTCGCGCTGTGCGGTAGCCCGGTCGTGCTCGGCGGCCTCGACCCGGTGGGCGAGCTCGCGGAAGCGCTCTCGCGCGGTCTGTGCTTCCGCCCAGCGTGGAGCGAGATTGGCTGCGGCATTCGCGGCTGCGACGCGGTCGGTTTCCGCGTCCGCCAGCCCACGCAGCGCCCCGGCGACGCGCTGCTCCGCTCCAGCTCGCTCGGCCAGGATGGCTTCTCGGTTAGGAAGCGCGGCCCGCAGTGCGCGCACCTCGTGGCGCAGCTCGTTGCGGCGGGAGCGTACCAGATCCTGCGCCTCGCGAAGCCGCTCGTAGCCGAGCACATGGCTCAGAAAGCGCCCGCGGTCGACGGCACCCATGGCGGCCAGGAACTGCAGCTCCTTCTGGCCCGTGAAGTACGTATTAAAGAACTCGTCACGGGCCATTCCCAGGCGGCCCTGCAGATACGCGGACACGCCACCCAGCGTGGCCGCTACCGGTGCGATTCCGCCGTCCAGGAACACCTCGGCCTGATTGGGGGTGCGCACCACCCGGTATGCGTGTCCCCCCAGCTCGAAACCCAGCTCCACGGCGACGCGGGAGCGCGTCCCGGCGCGCACGAAGCGGAGAGTGTCGTTGGTGCCACGCGCCGCCGACGAGCCGTAGATGGCCCAGGCGATCGCCTCGAGAATGGTTGACTTGCCCGCCCCGTTCGGACCGATGATCCCGGTCAGTCCGGGCTGAAACTCGATCTGGGTGTCCGCGTGCTGACGGAAGTTTTGCAGGCGCAGAAAGGAAAGGCGCATGGGCTACGCGTCCTTGCCGGTTCGCTGCAGGTACTGCTTGCCCAGTGAGACCAGCCGGTCTCGCTGGATCAGGGGGGAGATCGGCTCCCACTCCCGCAGCAGGAAGTTTTCCACCTGCTCATCGAGCGTTTGACGGCGAAGCGGAGCGCCGGACGCGGAAACGCGCCGGACTTCGGGGGGGCGAGCATCCAGGTGGAAGTGCAGCGCCGCCGCCTTCCACTCGCGAATGCGCCGGTGGTTGAGATCGCGCACCCGCTGCCGATCCAGATCGGTGATCACCTGGCGCACGATCTTGCCGGCTACACCGCCCGTGACACCATCAACGGCAGTGCGGATGGCCTCGTCCACCTCGGCAGCGGTCATCCCACGTGCGCTGAAGCGCGGCAGGTCCAACACTTCACGGGTGTCCAGCGGATAAAAGGTGATCCGGCTCGTATCCGTATCGTACAGCAGAAATCCCTTGGGCCCGCCCGCTTCCAGCCAGATGTTGGTGGAGGTCCGCTCGATCCCGCCCGCGTACCACATGTTCGGGGCAAGCTCGGTGGCGATGTGGTAGTGCCCCAGCGCGACGTACTCCCAGCGCTGCGGCCCGATCTGCGTGTCGTGCACCGTGGCCCCGCCGTACTCCGACACGTAGCGCAGCTTTTGCTCGGCCACACTGCCGCCGACGGTGCCGTGCAGCATCATCACGTTGTGGCGTGCGCGCGAATCCGGTTCCAGAAGGGTTTCACCCCCTGCGGTGAGTGCATTGTGGGGCAGGCAGAGCACCGAAGCGTCAACGGCCTCCAGGTGAACCGCGCTCGCCTCCTCGGCGACGACCACCACCCCCGGAATCTCCCGAAAAAGCGTGAGGATGTTGCCCGTATCCGACGAGCGCGGAGAATCATGATTGCCGGCGATCACCACGACCGGAACGTCCGGGAGCGACACGGCAAGCAGGCTGAACTGACGGAAGGCGTCGGCGATGGCGCTGTTGGAAGGGCGCACCGTGTGGAAAACGTCGCCGGCCACCAGCACCAGGTCCGGGGCCAGAGCGATGACCCGCTCGATCGCCTGGCGGAACGCGCCCGACACGTCCGCCTCACGGGCATTCACTCCGCGCGCGGTCACGCGGTGGTATGCACGATAGCCCAGATGGAGGTCCGCCAGGTGGGCAATCTTCATGAGCGTTGATTGCCGCTGCCGGACCGTGTTACCTTTGTTGCCGGTTGCTCAAAGCCCATAGCACGTTCCATGGCCAAGAAAAAGAAGCGCTCTCCCGGGGAAATGCACAGGCAAGTCCAGGACAGCTTGCAGGCGCTGCCCTATGCAATTGCCGATCACCAAAAACACGGTCGCCGCTGGAAGGCCGTGATGCTCCGCTACGTGGGTGGTCCGATCCTCCGGTTGATGAACCGGTTGCTCAATGCGCAGCGCTACCGGGGCACCGAAGGATCCAAGCTGAAGCAGTCAGAGCAGATGCGGCGTCACCTCAAGCAAAGGCAGGATGCGCTCCGCCATGTGCAAACCGTCATCGCGCAACAGCAGAAGGGTCGTAAGCGCCGCTAGCCGGGTCGCGCGCCGGCGCTGACCGGACCTCGTCCGCCGAGGGGAATCGATCCCGAAACACGATCGTCCCTTCCCCGCCCGGCCATCCGTTCCGCGGCAGCAGGTCGAACAGGCCTGCCCGCGGGGGAAAGCCGCGCCCGGCTTCCGGTGCAGCCGCGAGCAGAAAGTTCTGCCTGCCGGTGGTGTCGGGGCCGAAATGCGGGTACACCGCCACGGACGGAAAGCTTTCCGCCAGGGTCCGCACCACGGACCAGAAGCGCGGGGCCCCCTCCCCGGCTGCTTCGCCGATCACGTTGATCAGCAGCGTTCCGCCGGGGCGGAGCAAGCGCTCCAGCACCGCGAACGCTTCGCGGGTGACCAGCGGGTAGGGAAGCGCTTCCTGACCGTCGTAAACATCCACAAAGATCCGGTTCCATGCACCTGCGGGTAGCCCTTCGGCCACGGCGCGAGCATCCCCGTGCAGAGAAACGATGCCATGCTCAGGCCGGAGCCCAAAGAAGCGCCTGGCGACGCGGGTAACCTCGGGGTTCAGCTCCACCACCGTGCTGCGGGCAGACGGGTCCCGCTCCGCGACACGGCGCGGCAGGGTGTACGCGCCGCCTCCCAGAAACAGGTACGTGTCGCCAGGTGCGCTCACCTCACCGAGCCAGCGCTCCGCCGCGGCGATGTAGCCAAAGGTTGGAGCCCCGCTTCGCACCATCTCGCCGGATTCGATCTCCTCCCCCAGATACAGCGCCCGCTCCGGCTGCCGCTGGCCGGGAAAGACGGTGTCGATGACCCGGATGGTGCCAAAGGGCGTTTCCGCCTCGTACACCGGGTGCTCCCGCGCGGTTGTGCCCCGCTTCTCGGGAAAGATCAACGGGAGCGCGAGCAGCACCGCCGCCCCAAAGAGTAGAGCCCCCGGGGTAACGCGCGGCATGAGCACCAGCCCCGCGAGTGTGGCCCCCAGTACCATGCCGTTAAGTGTGCCCCCGATCAGCGCCGCGAGGGGCGCCGTGGATGACTCATCTTCCTCCTCCCCTTCCGCCCATGTGAGCAGCGTGGGAAAGAGCAGCCCCATCCGGTACAGCGGGAATGCCACCATCAGCAACAGCGAAGCAACCCGAATCGCCGGCGTACTACGCGTTGCGACCGCGCCGGCCAGCCACACCGCGAACGCGCCCGCGAGGCCCGTAGCCAGTGCCGCACCCAGCCAGCGTGCCGCCACGGGGCTGCCGGACCTCTCAGGCGCCTCGTCTGATGGGGTTCCGGCCCACAGTCCGGCGCCCAGCGCAATCGCCCCGGTAACGAACAGCCCGGTCGTGGCGGCGAGCAGTCCCCGGGCCTCGTACAGCACCACGGCACCCGCGGCAAAGACCACCACACCAAGCGCTAGGCCGAGGATCGACGCGCGGAGCGCGAGTGAGTGACGAACGGAGTCAGGGGATGAAGCGGCCATACCCCCCTCGGTAGTAAAGCAGCGGCGAGCCTTCTTGCGCATCCGCCGCGGCTACCTCGCCGAGGAAGATGGTGTGATCACCTCCGGTAATCGCTTCACGGATCTCGCAGTCCGCCCATGCCAGGGCATCCGAAAGCACCGGAGCGCCGCTGCGCTCCTGGCGAATGGCCACGCCCCGGAACTTGTCTGGTTCGTCCCCTGCCGCAAAGCGGCGAGCCAGGCTTTCTCCCTTGGTTGCGTCCAGCACGTTGATGGCAAATGCGCCCGCGGCGCGAATAGGGTCGTGGCTGTCCGCGGTGCGCTCAATGCACACCAGCACCAGCGTCGGTCGAAGCGAAACGGAGCAGACCGCAGTGGCGGTGAGCCCTTGCGGCTTTCCGTCGGTCCCCCAGGTAGTCACCACGGCTACGCCGGACGCAAAATGGCCCATCACGCGGCGAAACTCGCTCGGGTCGATCATCTCGCGTCCACTTCCCCCCATCGTAAAGGCTCCGTGCCCGACCCGTTCGCACGTTTCGTTCTCCTGGCCCAGGATGGATTACATGGCTAATATCTTGCTCCGTGCGTTGGGCTGCCCGAAACCCGGCTCCGTCATCGACTTTCCAGATAACCATGCGCTCTTTCCGTCCGGCTGTGCTCCTGATTGTAACCGTCCTTGCCGCCTGCGACAACGTCCAGTGGGGTGGCGGGGACTGGCACGTAGTCCCGCCGCCGCCGCCCTCCGGAATGACGGAGATCCAACCGGATGCGACAGAGTTCATGGATCTCGGACTGCCGCGTGCGCCGGTTCTCTTCCACGTGACCCGGGGCGAGCGGGGCGCAACCCTTCTTCCCATTGCTGAATTGTCTGGCGACACGCTCCGGGCGATCCGCCGGCCAGCGGGTGTCGCACCAGAAGCATTCGAGTCCCGCTTCCGCGAAGCGGTGCTGCGGCCCGGTGCGCAGTACACCCTGTACCGCCGTGGTGCCCCCGTAGGGACCTTTACAGTCCAGGGACAGGGACCGGTCACTCCCTGCGGTGTACCCACCGCGACCGGCATTGTCACTACCGTCGCAGCGGCGTCGGGCGTGCCGGAGTTTCTCGCCTTCCAACGGGGACTGGGTCCAGAGATACGGGCCGATTACAATCCCCCACAGATCACCGGCTCGATGAGCCGCTATGCGTCCATCGTCGCCGAGCGGCTGGTGCTACAGGCGGGCCTGCCACGCCCACGCAGCTGGCCGGGTGCGCAGCGCGACCTGAAAGCCTTCGAGGTCCTGCAAGGCGCGGATCCGGAGATGGCGGCTACCTACCTTTCCGGAGACCGGCTGGGTGTGGGTCCGGCGGAGCCAGGCGGATACAGCGTGTTCTACATTGCGGATTACGAGACTCGGCGTGGCTACCAGCCGATTTACTCCGAGGTACGCAATTACGACAAGGCCGGCGGCAAGGCCGCCCCACGGCTGGTGGACCACCTGAACATGAACGGCCAGGGAGAGCAGGAGATCCTGGTACAGGTGTACGGACCCGCCCAGAGCTGGTACGAGCTGATCCACCGGGACAGCCGCGGGCGCTGGGTCAAGGGCTGGCAGGGTCAGCCGTGCCCGGGCGGCGCCACACCTCCCGCTCGGTAACGACGCACTGCAGCGGCACGTCCCACGGATCGCCGGGAAGCCCGGGCATCTCCTGCGCGGCGAAGAAGATGCCGCACCGAAACCCCCGCCACTCAGGCGCGGCGAGCAGGCGGTCGTAAAAGCCGCCGCCTCGCCCCAGGCGCTTACCGGCGCGGTCCCAAGCCAGTCCGGGAATCAGTGCTGCGTCCACGACGCTCACTGGAAGCTGGGGATGGATGGCGGGATTTGGCTCCCGGATGCCCCAGGGCCCTGCTCCGAGCTGCTTCACCAGCTCTACCTGGTGCAGTGCCATGCTCCCCCCGGGTGAGCTTCGCGGGTAGACGACGGTGATTCCCTGCCGGAGCGCTTCAAGTGCGATGCGGTCCGTCGGCACCTCCTCTGGAAGGGAAGCGTAGACCAGGAGAACATCTGCCCTGACAATTTCCGGAACCATCCAGACGCGCCGCGCGATGCAGGCCCCAGCCATTTCGCGCTCTGCCGGTGACTGGGCACGCAAGCGCGCGATCATCTCCCGACGAAGGACTGCCTTGGTTAGCACGTGAGTTCCGTCGCCACTGCCGCAGCAATGCGCGCGTTTTGGCGGAGCAGGGCGACGTTGGCCTCGAGTGAGCGTCCCCCGGTGGCTTCGGCAACCGCACGGAGTAGAAACGGGGTGACATTTTTGTTCTGCACCCCCTCGCTTTCCGCCCGCTCCAGCGCGCGCTGGATCACGGGCTCGATCTCCTCACTAGAAATCACGTGCTCAGCAGGGGCAGGGACACACAGCAGCAGGGCACCTGGAGTGCCCAGGTCTCCGTGCGCGCACCACAGTGCCGCTGCTTCGGTAGCCGTATCCACCCGCACATCCACCGCCAAATCGTCGCACGTTCCGTAGAAGCACGGCATCGTATCCGTTCGCCACCCTGCCACGAGGACCCCTTGGGTTTGCAGTGCTTCCCGAGTGGCGGCCACATCCAGAATAGCCTTGGGGCCGGCACACACTACGATCATCGAGGTGCGACCAAGCTCAGCCAGATCCGACGACACATCCCACCCGCTGCCGCGGTGCACCCCTCCGATTCCGCCAGTAGCGAACACGTTGATCCCACACCTGGACGCAAGCCACATAGTGGCTGCCGCGGTGGTGGCGCCATCAGCCCGACGTGCGACGGCTACCGGCAGATCGCGCGTAGATAGACGCATCACTCCGTCTGCTGTGGCAAGCTGTCCCAACTCGCCGGAAGCGAGCCCTATCGTCGGCATACCGCTGATCACCCCAATCGTCGCCGGAAGCGCGCCGCCGTCACGAACATCCATCTCCAGAAGATGCCCTACCTCAAGGTTGCGAGGACGCGGCAATCCGTGGGCAAGCACCGTGGACTCAAGTGCCACCACGGGATCACCTCGTTCCACCGCCGTGCGAACCTCCCCCGAGACAACAATCCTGGACAGCTCGTTCATTGCGTGCTCCCGTACATGTATTTTCTAGTGCGGTGTACATTCGAGGGCAGTAACTTAGGGCATGGATGAGACACTCCGCACCCCCGTCTACCCGGGCGACATGGACCCGGAGGAATTTCGTCACCATGGACGCGCCGCAATAGACTGGATTGCGGCATACCTGCGCGAGATCGAAAGCTATCCCGTGCTCGCCCGAACCCGGCCGGGTGAAATCGCGGGCCAGCTCCCTGTCAGGGCGCCGGAGCACAGCGTGGCGATGGAGACGATCCTGGCGGATTTTCAGCGCACCCTGCTGCCTGGAATTACCCACTGGAATCATCCCGGCTTTATGGCGTACTTTGGGATCACCGGCTCGGGACCGGGCATTCTGGGTGAAGCGCTTGCTGCCGCGTTGAACGTGAATGGCATGCTCTGGCGGACGAGCCCGGCGGCCACTGAGCTGGAAGAGCGGGCGCTGGATTGGCTACGCCAGATGATCGGCTTGCCGGACCCATTCCGGGGGCACATCCAGGACACGGCGTCGCTCTCCACGCTGGTCGCCATCGCCGGCGCGCGCGAGAGCACCGGGCTGGAGGTGCGCGAGCACGGATTGGCGGGTCTGCCGCGCATGCGCCTGTACTGCTCGGCGGAAGCACACTCATCGGTGGAGAAAGCGGCCATCACCCTGGGCCTGGGCCGAAGCGGAGTCCGCAAGATCCCCACCGATGAGATCTTCCGCATGCGGGCCGATGCGCTGAGCGCCGCCATTCAGGAGGACACCGCTAATGGGTGGCGCCCCTTTTGTGTTGTCGCCACGGTGGGTACCACCTCCACCACTTCGGTGGATCCGGTTCCGGAGATCGCGGACGTATGTGCCCGGTATGGTCTCTGGCTGCACGTGGACGCGGCCTATGGCGGCGCAGTAGGCGTGGTGCCGGAGATGCGGGATCTGCTCGCCGGCTGCGAACGAGCCGACTCGCTGGTGGTGAATCCCCACAAATGGCTCTTCGTGCCCATTGACTGCTCCGCGCTTTACCTGCGCCGACCGGAGATCGTGCGGCGCGCGTTTTCGCTGGTCCCTGACTACCTGCAAACGCCGGAAGGCGTGCATGTCACCAACTTGATGGACTACGGCCCGGCTCTCGGGCGCCGCTTCCGGGCGCTCAAGCTGTGGATGACGCTGCGCTTCTTTGGTCGCGAAGGATTGGCAGAGCGGATTCGGGAGCACTGCCGATTGGCCCGCGAGTTCGCGGAGTGGGTGGATGCCGAGCCAGGCTGGGAGCGCCTCGCCCCGGTCCCACTGAGCGTGGTTGTTTTTCGTCGCTCCGGGGAAGACGATCTCAATGAGCACTTGCTGGAGCAGGTGAACGCATCTGGTGAGGTGTTCCTGTCACACACGCGCATTCGTGGGCGCTATGCGTTACGGCTGGCAGTGGGTAACCTGCGCACTACACAGGCACACGTCGCTCGCGCCTGGGAGCTGCTGCGGGCGGCTCAGCCCTGACGACCGATGAACTTGCGCACCTCGATGGCTATTGCGCGTAGAAAGGCTGCCTCGCGCGCATCCAGCTCGGTGCGGTACGCCAGTTCCCGAAGGGTGCGCAGCACCGCCTCCGTGCGACGCGACTTGAAGAAGTCCACCGCCCACAAAGCACGCTCGGCGTCCGCGAAGAGCGCTTCGAGCTGCTCGACCGTGGCGGGAGGTGCGACATGGCGCGGCTCACGGAAGGGCTGCGACTGACCCTGGTCCGCCATCCACAGCTCGTAGGCCATCAGCAGCACGGCCTGCGCCAGGTTGAGGGACGAATGCTCCGGGTTGGTGGGGATGGTGACGGTGCGGTGGCACCGATCCAGAGCCTCGTTGGAAAGGCCGTTGTCTTCGCGCCCGAAGAGCAGCGCGACAGGTCCCGCCTCGCCCGCCCGGCGGAGCAGCTCCGGTGCCATCTCCCGGGGGCGTCCGACCGAGCGCTTCGCGCGGCGCTCCCGGGCGGTCATTCCCACCACCCAGGTGCAGTCCGCGAGCGCGTCAGGCAGGTTGTCGTAGATGCG
>JAUJOM010000003.1:54383-74704 GCA_030447645.1 Longimicrobiaceae bacterium
TGCTCGCTGTGCTTCCGTGTCGTGTTCCATTGGCCCGCCTCCCTCTCCAGTAAGAGCCTCGCCTATGCCGCGCGCAGGGTTCGCGCGGGTACAAACAGATCAGCGTCGGTTACGCCGGCACGCCGCGCGGCATCCGTCGCCCAGTCCAGCCGCGCGACCTGCTCGGCGGTGTGGCCGTCGCTTCCCAGCGAAAAACGGGCCCCGGCCTGCTTCGCCTTGCACAGCAAGCGGTCGTGAGGCAGCCGGTAGCGGTTGGAGATCTCCAGCGCCACCCCGGACCCGGCCAGCGCTTCCACGTAGCGGTCTTCCCGCTCCGCGGTCCACCAGGCGTGTACGTCGCTTTCCAGCTCCAGCAGCGCCGGCGGCAGCAGCGTCGAGTGGGCCACAATCTGTACAGGCATGGTGCGTACCAGATCGCAAAGGTTGTCCACCAGGTGCTCCATGACCGCCTCCGGCTGCTGGTCCCACGGCGCGGGAAGCGTCCGCCACCAGGGGGAAGCCATGGTGCCGTCAGGGAGCGCAAAACCGTGATTGGAGCCCACCCGGTAGTCGAAGCACGCGAGCAGCTCATCCGGCAGGCCGTGCACCAGCACGTCGCACCAGCAAAACTCGCCGCTCCGGAACACTGGAGCACTCTCCAGCGCTGTAAGGTAGCGGCGCAGCTCAGCCTCCGAGGCGATGAACTGGTCGGCGTTGCGCATGGATACGTGGTCCGCGATGCCCACCGTCACGCCCCGCTCCGCCGCTTTTTCAACTACCTGCTGCAGCGTCAGGTCCCCGTCGGACATGTCCGTGTGCACGTGCAGGTCCTGCCGCCCGAGAAGTTCACTCACTCCGCGCTCCGCGGCGGCCCCCTGCGCCATCCCGTCTCGGCTGTTTCAAGAGCGTGCCACCCCTCGCGGCCTACGGGTCCAAGCCTCCACCGAGGGATGCGTTCGGTGGGCCAGGGTGTGGAGGTGGTCGGGCCGTGGTACAGATCGAGCACCGCGTCCACGATCGCACTAGCGGCACGCTCCCGGGTCACCCTGTCGAGCTTGCCTAGGGCGGTCACCGTCCGTGTGCTTCCCCGCGAGAACGCGTCCGCCAGAAAGGTAGCGTATTCGCGCTCGAAGCTGTCGTTGCCGGAGCGCCCTGCTCGAACCAGCAGCCCACGCAGGGCAAGGGTGTCGGTGTTGATTCCCCGTGCAATCAGTGCGGAGGCAGTTTGCGCCCAGGCGCTGCTCGTCCCGGCGGCGGCGATCTGCCGGTCGAGTCGGGTGAGCAGCTGTGTGGTGGAAAGGCCAGCCCCGGCTGGACGCCTGGGTGCGCTTCGCTTTGCCGCGCTGGGCGGGGAAAGGGGGGGCACGTCGGTTTGCGCGACCCGTCGCTGCCGGCCGACGATCACCACCGGTGTGCCCACCTGTACGTTGTGGAAGAGGCGGAGGGCGTTCTCGTCCGCCAGGCGGATGCAGCCGTGGGAAACACGCTGTCCCAAAAGCTGGGGCTTGTCCGTCCCGTGAATCGCCAGTCCCTCACCGAAGTACACCGCAGCCACCCCAAGCTCGTTCTTGAGCCGGCGCTTGGGGGAATTCTCCGGTGGGACGGGGAGCTTGCGCTCGATGAAGTACCAGTCGGGCACGATCCAGGTCGGGTCCAGCTCCTTGAACTCCACCTGGAAGGTGCCGGTAGGCGTGGCGAAGTCCCAGTCGCCATCGCCACCCCGAAGCCGGAGCCCGGTGCCGGTCCCCACCAGCGCGGACCAGACCACCCGCTCCCCATCCATGAAGCGAAGCTCGTTGCTGTTGATGTCGATCAGGACGTACTTGCCGCCGGGGCGGACCGCTTTGACACGAAAGGGATTCCCGCGTTTCAAAATGCGCGTGAAGACGTTCCCTTCCGGCTCTGGTCCGGAGGAGGGCGATGCGCCACCAGTGGCGCAGGCCCCGGAGACCAGCGCGATCAGAACAACGGGAAGTGCTCGCCCATCTAAACGTAGCATCACAAAACCGGAGCAGGGGGCGCAATCGGACTCGTGCGGTTGCAAACCCCTACCCCGGGGGAAAGTTCCTAACTAAAGGGTATGATCGCGGTGCAACCGAACGAGTTACAGCGCCCTGTACTCACAATGTCTGGGGCGCCGTCGTAGTCGCCGGCACCGGTTGGGTTTCCGCGACCGCGAGCGAGGCCGCCGAGGGAAGCAGCGGCACGCGCGACAGGTACGCCAGGTACGCAGCCAGGAACAAGCCCAGGAAGCCCAGTGCGATACCGATCTCCGTCAAGCCCAGCGGAAGCGTGTTGCCCTCCCACAGGGACGGCACCACCAGCAGGTACCGCTCGATCCAGTGCCCAACCAGGATCAGCCCCGCGAAGAAGGCGAGGATCGTCGGAACCTTCTTTGGCGGACGCGTGAGCAGGCCAAAGAACGGCAGCACGAACACGAGGAACACGGCTGCTTGGACCAGGGGGGCGAATAGTCCCGTGAAGCGCCGCGCTACCCACTCCTGCTCCACCGGAAGCAGACCGTACCAGATCACGATGTACTGAGACCACTGCAGGTACATCCAGAAGACGGCGAAGGCGAACACCATCTTGCCCAGGTCGTGGTACTGATTACGGGTGATGAACGCTTCCAGGCCCAGGTGGCGGCGCATGACGGTGATGGCTATCGCGGTGAACGCGATGCCGGCATGAAAGCCTCCCATGAAGAACGCCACCGGGAACATGGTGCTGAACCAGTGCGGCGCCAGCGACATTGCCAGGTCGATGGCGATGATCCCCCAAAGGATCGCGTACAGGATACCGAGCACCACCCCCAGGCGGTTCAGAAGGTGCCGCGAGCGTGCCACCTCTTCCCGCTGTCCTCGCCAGCCGCTGGTCATCCGGGCGTACAAACCCCGGTGGCGCTCCTCGCCCACGTCGTGCATATCCGGGCGGAGCGAAAAGTAGGCGAACAGTAGCGCAAGACTGAAGAGCACGATCAGGGCGAACATGTCGCGGGCGAACAATCCTGGGAAGTTCAGCCATGCCTGCTTCGCCTCGATCACCCCGTCCCCTTCCACGTGCAGCCAGTGGTGGAAGAGGTGCTCCTTGCCTCCCAGCAGAATGAAGGGGAGGATCACGAACGAAATGGGAAGAAACGCCACGCCGCCCAGAGGGAAGCGGCGGATGGACCAGGCCCACCTGGCGTTGGTCAGGTGCAGTGCCACCGCCAGCATCACCATCCCCATGGCGACGGAGGAAAAGTAAAGCCAGTTGAAGAGCAGCGCCTGCCAGAGACGCTCGGGATGTCCCGCAGCGAGCACCACGGCTGCGACACCAATCAGCACCAGAACCGCGAGGATCGCCTTGTGCGCTCCGGTCAGCCGGTCGAGCGTGCGGAACGGTATGGTTTCCGGTATGGAATTCGGTGGCATGGTCAGCGGTACGGGTTATTGCGTCTGTCCGTCGCGCCCACGAACCGGAGCCGCGGCCTGGCCGGTCCGCAGTGAAGGGCCTGGGGGCACGGGTTGCCAATTGGGCGGCATCGGCTGCGCCACGCCACCGCCGCGCTGCATTACCCGGAGGTAGTGGACCAGAGCCCAGCGCTCCGGCTCGGGAATGCGGCTGCCGTACGCCGGCATCAACCCACGCCCCACACGGGTGATTCCGTACAGGTAGCCGTCCGAGTATCCGCTGGCCTGCGGCCCGACTACCGGGGGCGCAAACGGGAACTTGTTGGGCCCCACCACCGGACCATTACCCTGCCCAGTGGGACCGTGACAAACCACGCAATGGTTCTGGTAGATGTACTTGCCCCGAGCGATCACTGCCGGCGTCGCCGGGAGTCGGTTGGGGAGCGCCGCCGCGATCGTGGTCAGCTCGGCCTGTGTAAAGGGCGTCGCCACGTCCCCGTTCGGGTTCACCACCGGAACCGTTCCCTCGGCCGGAAGGCGCGGCAGCTCGTAGCGGTCGTAAGACGGGCTTTCACGCATAGTGGCGGTCCAGGTGAACTTGTCCCAGATATAGTCCACGTGCGTCATGCCCAAGTCCCAGCGCTCGCCCGGCCTCGGGCTGCAAGCAGCAGCGAGAGTGGCGAGGAGCAGACCGAGGGCGAGACGGCTACTGCGCATGTTCAACCAGTACCTCCTCGCTCCCGGATTCTGTCATGATGGTGCGCGCGGTCTCGAACTTTTCCGGCGCAATGTGAGCAAACACCCCAAAGTTGCCCGCCGAAAAGGAGGGGTGGTATTTGCCCTCCCCGAAGAACTGCGGCAGGCGGGCGTTGATGAAAAGGCCGATCACGGTAGCCAGGGCACCGAAAAGTACCGTCAACTCGAACATGATCACCGTGAACGCCGGCAGCGAAACGATCTCCTTGCCGCCGGTGATCAGCGGCCAGTCCAGTGACGTCCAGATCGCCAGCGCTGCACCCGAAGCCGTTCCGGTGAACGCACCGACGAGCGTAAAGATCCGCACCGGGCTTTCAGTCGCTTCGAGTGCTTCCTCGATCTCATGCCGCGGCGTAGGCGAGTACACCGTCACCGGGATTCCCTCCTGGCGGCAGCGACGGATCGCCTCCGTGGTGTCGTCGAGATAGGGGAAAACCCCCAGCACACCTGTCTTCGGCTTCCTCATTCTCCCTGTGCCCGCTTGAGGTGAGCGGTGGCGGGCGCCGGCTGTTCCACGATCTCCTGCCGTTCAGGAACCTGCTGCGCGTGCAGTCGCGTTTCACGCGTTCCGCGCATCGGCGGCGGCAGCACCTCCTTGATTTCGGCGATGGACAGGCCGGGCAGGAAGCGCAGAAAGAGCAGGAACCACATAAAGAACCAGCCGAACGAACCCATCAGGATGCCGGCCTCCACCCAGGACATGTGGTAGTTCACCATCTGCCAGGGCATGTACGAGTGCGCCAGCGAAGGCACGATGATCACGAAGCGCTCGTACCACATCCCGATGTTGACGATGATCGAGATGATAAAGAAATAGTTCAGGTTTTCCCGGACTCGCCGGAACCAGAGCAGATGCGGGACGATGCCGTTGAAGGTGATCATGGACCACCCCGCCCACCAGTAATCCCCGCTCACCCGGTCCAGAAAGACGTCCCGCTCGTACAGCTCGCCGGAGTACCAGGCCATGAAGTACTCCATCCCGTAGGCATAGCCGACGATGGTGGAGGTAAGCAGCAGGAGCTTGGCAAGCCGGTCGAAGTGCATCGGCGTCAGATACGCCTCAAGATGGAAGATCTTGCGGACCGGTACCACGATGGTGATCACCATCGCCACACCGGACAAGATCGCGCCGGCCACGAAGTACGGGGCGAAGATGGTGGTGTGCCACCCCGGCACAATGGACACGGCGAAGTCCCAGGACACCACCGAGTGCACCGACAGCACCAGCGGCGTCGCCAGGGCCGCCAGGAAGAGGTACGCGCGGGTGAAGTGCTTCCACTCCCGGTCCGTTCCGCGCCAGCCGAGCGACAGCACGCTGTACGCCTTCTTGCGCCAGGGCACGACCGCCGCGTCACGCGCCGCGGCGATGTCCGGAATCAGGCCGATAAAAAAGAACACCGACGACACCGTCAGGTACGTCGTGACCGCGAAGACGTCCCAGAGCAGCGGCGAGCGGAAGTTGGGCCAGATCTGCCGCTGGTTCGGGTAGGGCAGGAGATAGTAAAAAAGCCAGGGCCGGCCGATGTGGATGATCGGGAAAAGGCCCGCCGTGAGCACCGCGAAGACCGTCATAGCTTCGGCGAAGCGGTAGATGGACTGCCGCCAGGCCGCTCGGAAGAGGAACAAGATCGCGCTGATCAGCGTCCCCGCGTGACCGATACCAACCCAAAAAACGAAGGTGGTGATGTAGGTACCCCACCCCACCGGGTTGTTCAACCCGGACATCCCCATGCCGTAGGCGAGCTGCCACATCCAGCAGAAGGCAGCCAGCCCGACCAGGCTCACCGACATCCCGAGCAGCGCCAGGTAGCCGGGCCCGGGCCGGGTGAGCAGCCGCATCGCATCGCGGTTGACGTCCGCGTAGCCGCGTACGTCCGGGTGGACCAGTGTGTCCGAAGTACTTGCCATTAGTTCGGCCCTCTCGCTGCTCAGTGCGACCCGGCGCCGGCGGGCGCCCGGTGCGGTTCCAGTTGCGAGCCTGTCGAGCCCGTACCCGCGGCCCCGCCGTGTTCACGGCCAGCCTCCCCACGCTTGCCGTACATCTCGTCGGCATGGTGCCCCTTCTTCGGCTCTCGCAGCGTGACCTTTTGCAGGTAAACGATGGCCGGTTGCGTGTTTTGCGCCTCCAGAATGCGATAGCTCCGATTGCTCGCCGCCGCCCGAGCCACCGCACTGTTCGGGTCAGCAATGTTCCCGAACACGAACACTTCCGCCGGGCAGGTCTGCACGCACGCCGGTGTAACCTCGCTATCGTTGAGGGGGCGGCCTTCGAGGGAGGCATTGCGCTGCCCCTCGTTGATCCGCTGCACGCAAAAGGTGCATTTCTCCATCACGCCCTTTTCACGGACGGTCACATCGGGGTTGAGCTGCCAGTGCAGCGGCGCCGCGAATTGGTAGGTGAACCAGTTGAAGTAGCGCACCTTGTACGGGCAGTTGTTGGCGCAGTAACGGGTGCCTACGCAGCGGTTGTACACCTGCGCGTTGAGGCCGTCGGGGGTGTGGTACGCGGCATATACCGGGCAGACCGGCTCACAGGGAGCGTTGCCGCAGTGCTGACAGAGCATGGGAAGGAAGCGCACGTCGGACGTGGCATCGTCTCGGAGTGCTTCCTCCTGGTCCTGCGTCACGCCGAAGTAGCGCTCGATGCGCAGCCAGGACATTTCCCGCCCCTTGCGCACCTGGTCGGGCCCAACCACGGGAATGTTGTTTTCCGCGTAGCACGCGGTCACACAGGCACCGCAACCGATGCAGCGGTCATTGTCGATGACCATCGCCCAGCGCGTTTTCCCTTCGGTGTACTGCCCGTATTCGGTCCCGGGAGGCGGGTACGCCGCCGGGTCGGTCGGGGTTTCCACCGGCTGGAAGCCCCCATGGCCACGCAGCGTCTCGACCTGCATGTTTTGGCCCGGGATGGTGCCGGGGACTTTTGCACCGACAACGGCGTCGAAGGCACGCATCTCCGAAAGCGAAACCGCCTGGGCAATCTCGCGGTCCAGCTGGACGCGGTTGCCCTGCTCGTACAGCTCGCCGGACTTCTCGCCCGTTCCCTGCACCGAAACGCGAACACTGTAGGGCGCGAATGCCCCGGTGGGCGCGGCGGTCGGGCCGAGCAGCAGGTTGGGATTGACGCCCCGGTTCTCGGTGTACCGCCCAAACGCCTTGTGCCCCAGCCCGGTCTGAATCGCCACCACATCGCGGCGCACACCGGGATACACGTATGCAGGCACCCGCACTGCCCCGAAGGGTGACCGGATCTCCAGGATCTCGCCCTGGCGCACACCCAGCTCCTTGGCCGATGCCGGATGAAGCTCCGCCCACGAGGTCCATGGCACCTTGGTAACCGGGTCCGGCAGCTCAAGGAGCCATGGTCGGTTCGCGGTACGACCATCGAAGAAGCGATAGGACGGGTAGACCACCAGGTGGAAGCGCGCATCACCACCGCCTTCGAAGGTGGATACGGGACTCCCGGTCGCCACCGGCAACGCCGTTACCAGCGACGGCGGCGAAGTCGGAGTAACCACTTGCTGCGTACCTTCCAGCCCCGGAACCGCGGGCGCATTCACATTCGCGGTACCCGCCGCAGTTCCGGATGCCGGCTGCGTCGCAAAGGGCGGCACGGCACCCGCGACTTCGGCGGCGGTGTTCGGGCCTGCGGGTACGGCCGGGTAGCTTCCACCACGCTTGACGATCTCGCGCCATGCATCGCCCGTGCCCCCACCCCACGCGTTGCGGAGGTAGTCGTAATAGGTCGCGCCGTTGTTTCCCGGCGTTACCGTATTGAGCCGTAGATAGCGAGCCACCGAGAGCAGCACGTCCCCGGTCTGCTTGGTGTTGAACACCGGCCGCATGGTTGGCTGCACCAGCGCTCGCACATCGGGCCGTGGAACGTAGTCGTTCCACTGCTCCAGGAAGTGATGATCCGGGAGCCGGAGCGTGCAGAGCATCGCGGTCTCGTCCGGGAAGGTGCTGAACGACACCCGATCCGGCACGCGTCGCAAAGCAGCCTCGAAGCCAAGACCACCCGGCAACGTGTACACCGGGTTGTGCGCGCTGATCAGCAGCATCTGCACCTGACCGGCGCGCATCTGCTGGACCAGCTGGATGAGCGGCCGCATGTCCCCACCCTGCGGGGCCGAAGCACGTCCGTTCAAGCGGTCCACGGCGGCCTGGAGCGCCGAGGCATTCGAGCCCGCGGTCGCCTGGCCGGGCCCCATTGCCACGGCCTTGCGGGCGCCGCGGAACTCGGTGGCGAGTCGTTGCAGCACCTGAGCCTGCACGCCTGTCTGCTGGGCAGCCGAATTCACATCCACAGTGCCAGCGATCGCTTGCGCGACCAGCGCCTCCGTACCCGGCCGGGGCGCCACCCACTCATCGGCGTTGAGACCGGTGAGCGGCTGGTGGGGGGCTACCCAGACAAACTTGCCCCGCTGCCCGATCATGGGACTCCGCATCTGCGCGAACTGCCAGGCGTAATCAACCGGCGAGCCCCAGGTTTCCAGGAAGTCCGCCCCGAAGGAGATCAGGAAGTCGGCGTCCGCGAACTGCAGGTTGCGAGGCTGGTCCTGGTAGGGATCGTAGACGACACGCCGGGCACCGATTGCCCGCACCCAGTCGTCCACCAGCCGGTCCATGGTGCCGGTGTACCGCTCCGTCAGGAAGGCGATGCTTGCACCGCGGCCGGCACTCTGCAGCTCCCGAATGCGGCGGGCGAGCGTCTGCTCGGCGCCCCCCCAGGTAATATTCCGGGGCTCCAGCCCCTCTTCGACTACCTGCGGGCCCTGCAAGCGGTCGGGATGGTACAATCCCTGTACTGACGCCTGTCCACGCGCGCACAGGTTGCCGCGTGAGATCGGCTGAATGGGGTTCCCTTCGACCTTGGTGGCGCGCCCCTCGTGTGTTTCCACGTGCATCCCGCACCCCGCCGGACACTCCCGGCAGGTGGTCGAGTACCAGGTCGGCACGCCAGGGACGATTTCTTCCGAAGGCACTACGTACGGGATCAAGCGCTCCACCCCGTCCGATTTGCACGCTGCGGTGAGTGTCGCGCCGCCGACACTCACCGTCTTCAAAAAGTCCCGCCGCTTCATTCCGTCAGACATGCGTTTCCCTTAGTAGTGGCAGACGGTGCAATCAACCGAAGCGCGCTGATGAGGCCACCGCGTGTCGACCCCGCGCACATCGCTGCCCGCAGCCGCGAGCGCCCGAACACCCTGAATGTAGGAGGAGCGCTGCCGCACGGTGGCGTCCTCCTGCGGCGAAAGCTCCATTTCGCCCGTGTGGCAGGAGATGCACCAGCCCATGCGAAGGGTAGAGGCCTGGTATACCAGCTCCATGTTCTGCACCTGCCCGTGGCAGGTGGAGCACTGAAGCCCCACGCGAACGTGGGACTGGTGCGGGAACTGAACGTGTTCCGGCAGGTCGTGCACCTTGACCCAGGGAATCGGCTCTCCGCGGCGCCAGTAGTCCACGAGCTTGGTGGCTTCCGCGTTCCAGAACTTGTTGCGGGTGGCCTGGGGAAAGCCGAGCTGCGCCTGTTCCGGCGGCAGTGCTCCGCTCCCCGGCGCGTGACACCCGACACACACCTGCACGCTCGGCAGCCCGGCCCCCTCGGAGCGCTCCGCCGAATAGTGGCAGTACATGCACGGAATCTGGTTCTGGCCGGCGTGCACGCTGTGCCAGAAGGCAATTGGCTGCTCGGGACCCTGCCGCTTGTCTCCAGGCTCGTCCTGATACGTTTCAAGACCCTGGTACGCACCCCAGGCACCGACGGGCAGGAGCAAAACACCCAGCAGAATCAGAATGCGTTTCATGGGCTACGCGAACGAAGTTGGCACGGTGACGAGGATATAACACGCGGCCCAACCTCCGGCAATAGCAGGGACACCCCACATCGCCGTAGGCATTTCCCTCACACGCTCAGGCCGCAAGCCGCCGGTGGTCGATCATGGCGCACCGATCTTGCACCACGCGAATCCCCGCTTCGGCAAGGCGGCGTGCGACATCCTGGTTCCGGATGCCGGATTGCATCCAAACCGCCTTGGGCTTGGCGGCAAGCAGGTCCTCCGCGTGCGGCGGCACGTCTTGTGACCGGCGGAAAACGATAACCAGACCCACGGGGCCGGGCACGTCCGCCACGCGGCGGTAGACCGGCTGGCCGAGGATGGTGGTGGCGTCAGGGTAGTAGACAGGCACGGGAATGATCTCGTACCCGGCGCGCTGGAGGTACTCGGGAACGTAGAAAGCGGGCTGGCCGGCCTGGGCCTCAGTCTTGATGCCGAGCACCGCGATGCGGCGAGTCCCCTGGAAAACTTCCCGGATGCCGGCACTGTCTTCCACCAGGTTCGTGCGCCAATCGGTCATGACTGCTCCTTTACGTACGAGTTGATGCCAGAATCATGGATCCAAACCGTCGGCCCGCTGGCGGTGTTCTTCGGCATGATGATCGAAGGTGAAGTGTTTCTCCTGCTCGCAGGGTACGCCATCTACCGTGGCTATCTCGATCCCACACTCACCTATATGCTCGGCGCAGCCGGTGGAGTAACCAGCGACACGCTGTACTTCACCCTGGGCTGGTTCCAGGGCCCGCGCATCTTCCGACGCTACCCAAAGCTTCGGCGCCTGCGGGGACGAGCGATCCTGCTGCTGCGTCGCTGGGGCCGGCTCGCCGCGTTCTTTACCCGCTTCGCCTTCGGCTTCCGGGTGGTACTCCCCGTAACCATGGGCACCGCGCGCTTCCGTCCCCCGGTCTTCATCGCCTTCGACACCCTCGGCTCGCTCGCCTTCACCGCCGTGTACCTGTCGCTCGGCTACGTCTTTGGCGCGACCGCAAGGGTGTGGGTGGAACGCGCCGTGGGCGTGCAGCGCTGGGCGCTGCTCGCGCTGGTGGTGGTCGCAGTACTCGTATGGGCTATGCGGCGGCGCCAAGTCCGCAGCTAGCTACCCATGTTTCCGGCTCCCCGGCGAGGCGCTCCACCCGGCCCGCGCCGCGCAGGTGCACGAGGTGGGCCAATGTTTCACGCAGTGCGTGCACCCGCGATTCCGGCGGAAGCGGACCGAACACCTCCACGGTCAGCTCATGGGCGGTCCGGGGGTGTTCGAGCAGGTGGAGAAGCTGGTCGTTGCGCGCGTCGTGGTGCGCAAGCAGCTCGCCGATGCGCTCCCGAAAATGGTGGAAAGGGGGTCCGTGTGAGGGCAGCACCAGCTCGACCGGGAGGTCACGCAGGCACCGGAGCGATTGGAGGTACCCGGTGAGCGGATCGGTGGCATGAACGTCCGCGCCAATGTTGGGGGAGATGCGCGGCAGGACATGGTCGCCGCTGATCAGGATCTGCCGCTCGGGGTGATACAGGCAGATGTGCCCGGGCGAATGCCCCGGGGTGAGAATCCAATCCCAGCCGTCCGCATCCGGCAGCTCCCCTGCCCCGCCATGGAGCACCCGATCCGGGTGAAAAGCCGGGTAAAGGCGGTGCGCCACATCCACCACCTCCAGCATGGGGACGATCTCGTCGGCTGGGATGCCGGCAGCGCCGAGATCAGCCTCCACCAGGGAGCGGTCTTCCCCCCAGCAGTCCACCCAGCGGCGGGCGAGCCGCTCCTCGATTTCGTGGATCACCACCCGGGCGCCGGACCACTCGCGGACCAGCCCCGCGAGCCCGTAGTGGTCCACGTGCACATGCGTGAGCACCACCTGCACTAGGTCCGCTGGGCGGATGCCGAGCGAGCGGGCACCGCCCAGAAGCACCGTCCGTGCGGTGGGTGTGTCCATGCCGGTGTCCACCAGCATCCACCCTCGCCCCAGCCGGATCGCCCAGGCCGCGACTTCGCCGGGGGGAAACGGCAGGGGGATGGTGATGCGGAAAACGCCCGCTGCGACTTCCTCGGGTGTGCTACTCCCCGAAGCGGTCACCCGACTCCGCCTTTTCCACCAGCAGCCCTGCCGGCGCGAAGCGTGGTCCGTAGCGCCCTTCGAGCTCGCGTGCAGCCGGTCCAGCACCTTGCGTGGACCCACGGTGTCCAGGTACCAGAAGGGCCCACCCCGAAAGGGTGGAAAGCCGATCCCCAGCACCGCACCGACATCCCCATCGCCGGGTGTCCGGAGCACGCCCTCCTCCAGGCAGCGCACCGCTTCGTTGATCATGAGCAGCGCGCAACGGTCCCGGATCTCCTCGTCGGGAAGCTTCCTGGGCTCGCGAGCGCCGATCAGCTTGTAAACCTCCGGGTCTACACCGACTTTCTTTCCATCCTCGTAGAAAGAAGCCGCGCCCGCTCTTGCGTCCCAGGCGCCCTTCGTCGTTCATCCGCTGCACGATAGGCGAGGGTTCGAAGCGATCCGGGAAGGCATCGGCCATCACGGTGCCCGCCTTGAGCGCGACGTCCAGCCCCACCTCGTCATACAGCGTGATGGGCCCCACGGCGTATCCCCACTCCACCAGGGCGCTGTCGATCTTTTCGATCCGCACCCCCTCCTCCAGGAGCTGGAGCGCTTCCGCCATGTAGGGCCCTAGGATCCGGTTGGCGTAAAAGCCGGGGCTGTCGCTGACGATAATGGGCGTCTTGCCGATCTTTTTGGCGTAGCGATGTCCGGTGGCAGTGACCCAGTCGGCGGTCTCCGGAGTCACGATGATCTCCAGCAGCGGCATCTTCTCCACGGGGGAAAAGAAGTGAAGTCCCAGCATCTGCTCGGGGCCGCCTGGATGCCCTGGCAAGCTGGGCGATGGGAATGGTGGAGGTGTTGGAGGCCAGAACGGTTTTCTTGCCGACCGTGGGCTCCACGTCCCGAATGATCTGGTGTTTGACATCCAGGTCTTCGAACACGGCTTCGACCACCAGCTCAACACTGCGGAAGCCGGTGTACTCGTGCGTCGCTTCCACATGGTCCACCAGCTGGGTGACGGCGTACTTGGGGCTCTTCTTCCGCTTGGCTCGCTTGGTCAGGATATCGCGAGCAGTGCGCAGCCCTGGCTACCGCTTCCGGGGTCACATCCTTGAGCCGCGCGGATGCCCGCCTCGGCGCAGACACGGCAGCGATCCCCGCGCCCATGAAGCCGGCGCCGATCATGCGCCATGCGCTCCACGTCGCGAGCATCCCTGGTGTCCACACCGGGATCGTTCTTGGCCGCGGTGGTAGCGAAGAACAGGTGCACAAGCGCGCGGGCCTCGGGGTGACGCTTGCTCCCGAATCCCTCGGCTTCGATCTCCAGCGCCCGGTCCAGCGGCTTGTCGATGCCGCGCTCCACCACGTCCAGAATCCGCAGTGGTGCGGGATACATTCCGCGCGTCTTGTCCATCACCCCCTGGCGTGCCTTGCTGAAGATGAGCGCCCGCATACCGGGGAGGTTTTCGATCCACTGCGGCGAACCCTTGGGTCGCGCAGCACGCGGTTCACGGTTCCCTTCGCAAGTTCCCGCGCCGCGCGCATGGCAACGCCGCGCAGGATCTCCGGCGGGACCACTTCGTCCACCAGGCCGATGGACTTGCCCGGCGCGCGTCGAGCTGCTTTCCGGTGAGCATCAGGTCCAGCGCCGCCCGAATACCGACCAGCCGCGGCAGCCGCTGCGATCCCCCGCGCCGGGAAGAATGCCGAGCTGCACTTCCGGCACACCCAGCTTGGTGTTGGGGGAGTTGCTGGCGATGCGATATTCACACAGGCGAGTGCCGTCTCCAGTCCACCGCCGAGCGCCACCCCATCGATGGCGGCCACCACGGGGATCGGCAGGTTCTCCAACCGCCCCAGCAGCTCCTGACCCGTGCGGCTCGCTCGTTCACCATCCTCCGCGGTTTCCCACTTCTTGAACTCCTCAATGTCCGCACCGGCGATCCAGTTACCCGGCTTGCCGGACAGGATCACCGCTGCACGCGCGCCGGCACCACCCGCCTCCAGCTGGCCGAGCATCTCGGTGAGCTCCTCGATCATCTGGGCGTTGAGCACGTTGACCGGTTTTCCCGGGAGATCCAGAGTGACGATCGCGATTCCATCCTCGATCTCCATCTGGATTGCCTGCGTGGACTCGGCTTTGGATTTGGTCTTGGTGGCCATACGTGTGGATACGAGAGGGGGAAAACTCAGCTCGTGGTCATCTCGCCGCACACCGCAAGGATTTGGCCGGTGATGTAACTGCCGCGAAGAGCGAGGCACGAGCTCATAAACGCGGACACAGAATCCGGCGAGCACGGATAGGTGCATGGGCGTACCCCAGTCCGCCTTCGCTCACTACATCAGTGAAAGTATAGATCTGTCCCGCCAGATCACGGCCATCAGGCGCGACGAGCAAACCAACTCCCGCGAGAGGGAGCGGATCGCTGATGCGGATCGTATCTGAGCCCACGCGCATCCGTCGCCACGAGGTGAACATAGTCGAATCCTGCCTCGCTTCGGGATAGCTGCGCGCCACGTAGAGCGGGAGTGTGTCACTCGTTGGCAGGTCCCAACCTGGGAGCCGAGTCACTTCGAGACGGAACCGAGTAGGTGCAAAAAAGGGCGCCGAAGGGATAGCCAGTATAGAATCGGTCTGCCACGGTCCCGGCTCTAGCGCATAGCAACCTGCGATGCGTTCTTCAAATGACAGCGTCGCGTCAGGCGCCCGGACCGGCCGCATGCAGGCTCCCACTATAAATAAGGCACCCCATAGAATGACGCTAGAAGAAAATGCCTGCATGCTACGCGAATTCAGAATGTGATACCCCGCTCAGTATCTCGTACCGCCCAACGTCCATCCGCCCGCCGTTCAACTAGGATCAATCGGGTGCCGCCGCAACGCGAGCCACAGGTAGAGACGACATGCAGAAGTGCTAACCTCCTATCAGAGCTAAATCCCACACGTGAAAGTGTGAGCACCACACGCGCACCGGGATACTGCTGAAATACCCACACACCAAGAGAGTCCTCCTCAGCTGCTCTCTCCTGCTCGCCTGTGAGCATAGCGAGGGGAAGCCGCACTCCTCGTATTGCCTCGACTCGTAGGCGCGCGGGACGACTGTTCCGAGCCTGGAAATCTGCAACCACTTCCGCCGGTAGGTCCCGGACAAGACGAGCGAAAGTTGCGAGACCTGTGGAATCGCGGGGGCCAAATGGAATCGCACCCATGGTGCTATCCGCAAGCAGCAGGATCGGCAGGTTCGCACGCGAGTAGAGACTATCCAGGACGACGGCATATACCGTGTCCTCTGGCGTGGGTGCCCCGGCCTGTTGAGGGCGTAGCGCGGGAGAAGCAGCTGATGTACACGCGTCGAGCGAAGCCACGCAGAACAGCGCGACGGAAAGATATCGGATCATGTCGAAGAACCTACGGGCTTAGGTCCGGTACGCACAACCGGACCAGGCCTGCGGCACTAAGGCGGTCTGCGGGGCCGAGTTTCTCCGTGAGTGCGGTAGTTTAACCCGCCCAGCACCGAGAGAAGATTGGTCTGTTCCGGCAGAAGTGATTGCCGCTTGGCCAATTCCCTAGTGAGTCGGGTCAGATCATCCGCGTTATCGACGTCGAACATCTCCGGTAGGTACTGGATAGCGCCAAGTGGTTGGAGCAGTTCAGCGAACGCATCCAGCGTGTCGGCTGCACTGTACGGTACCGCAATCCAGAGTGTATGCGGAAGCGCATTCGCGCCGCCAAACAGGTAGTAGCCGCCGTCATCAGCAGGCCCCAGCACGAAATCGCCGGTCTCGCTCACGAGCTGGGCTGCTTCCGCCAGCAGCTCCAGTGTAATCTGGGGCGCATCGGCCCCGATGAAGATGACCCAGGGGTGCCGATGCAGCAGCATGTCATACACGTGCGACAGGCGTGCACCCAAGTTGCCTTCACCCTGGTACACTGTAGCGAAGTCCCGCCAGGCAGGGTGGCCCAGAGCCGCTTCTTCGGCTAAAGCCCAGTATGGCGTGAGCAACTCGGGCGAAGCTCGTACCGCCTGCCGGACCACGGCACCCACTGCTTGTGCCGACAGCCGGTAGAACTCTTCGGCGGCCTTGATGCCGATGGTTGCCGCGAGCCGTGTTTTCACCGGCGACAAACCCGGTGTTTTCACCCAGATGGCGATGGCGCCGGTCAAGTCGCGCGGAGCAGCTTGATCCATTCGGGAAATGCCTGTGCGGCTGTCAGGCGGAGGTGACGTGTGGTGGTAGCTAGCCAACCCTGCTCGTGGTACTTGCGTGCACTAGTGCGCAAGGTGCCGCCTGTCGGGCGAGGTGGCACCCCGGCTCGACGCGCCTTCCACACAAAGAGGTGATCTTCGCCGTAGGGAGCATGGGTGTCGAATCCGCCCAGCCGCTCCCAAGTTTCTCGCCGAAGGCAGAACCCCTGGTCCCCGAACGGCATCCCGCCCCAGCGGGAGCGCACCCAGGTGCCGAGCTGATTGAGCTTTACCAGTCGAGGGCCGTCAGATAGAAAGGCAAGATCAAAGTAAAAGATTGCATCTGGGTGCTCCCGAATGGACCGGGCAAGCGCGGCTACCGTGTCAGGTGCGAAGCGCGAGTCCGCGTGGAGAAACCAGAGGAAGGACTTGGTACTCGAGCGTGCACCCGCGTTCATTTGCCGAGCGCGTCCAGGCGACGCCTGAATCCACCTCCACGTCGGGCGCGTCCAGGGAAGCGCAGTGAGCGGCTCGGTGCCGACGAACACGACTTCGGCATCCGGGGGGAGCGCCTCCAGATCAGGAACAAGTGACCGCCACGCCGCATCTCCGGGACCGACCGGAACCACCACGGCCAGATCGGCGAGTGGGTCCATGCCGTCTACTCGCGGAGGAAATCCAGTATGTGCTGCTTTTCCCGTGGTACGGCTGAGGACGGGGTGACCACCGCGTACTTCAAGCTTTCCCTGCAGCCGCACGGGCTCCACTCGCCCTCGCTCTCGGCGAGGAGTGCGCTCAGGATGCCCTGCACGCGACCAAGGTTCTGCTTGTACAGGGGCAGGATCTTGTCCACGCTGGCGTGCTGCTCCGGATCGTCCATCCAGCAGTCGTAGTCCGTGGCGATGGCGATTGTGCAGTAGCAAAGCTGGGCCTCCCGGGCGAGAAACGCCTCGGGGACGTTGGTCATTCCCACCAGATCGCACCCCGCGTTCCGCAGAAAAAAGCTTTCGGTTCGCGTTCCAAGCCGGGGACCCTCCACGCAGGCGTATGCTTTGCCGGCGTGCAGCCGGGTGCCGAGCCCTTCCGCCACCTGCTCGATGCGAGCGGCGAGCGCTGGGCAGGTGGGTTCCGCGGTGGACACGTGGGCCACGATGCCGTCCCCGAAAAAGCTGCTGGCGCGCTTGCCCCGCGTCCAATCAAAGTACTGCGTGGGGATCGCCAGGTCTCCCGGCTCGATTTCTTCCCGCAGGCTTCCCGTGGCGGAAACACCGACGATGCGGCGTACGCCCACGGACTTGAGCGCCCAGAGGTTCGCCCGGTACGGAATCTCGCTGGGGATCAGCTCATGGTTCGGCCCGTGGCGGGGAAGAAAGGCCACCGGCTTCGATCCCAGTCTGCCGACGACCACGGGGGCAGAGGGCGCACCGAACGGTGTATCCGGTGTGTGGGTGTCCGTGACCTCAAGCCCCTCCATGCTGTACAGGCCGGTTCCGCCGATCACCCCGATCACGCGGTAGCACCCCCGCAGCTGGAGCCGGCACCGGCGGTGCACCCGAAACAGTGGGGCCCGAGGACGATCTCGCGCGATTCCAGCCGCTCCAGATTCCAGCCGAAGATGCTCCGCGGCGCACCGGGGTGGACGGGAAGCTCCAGCATGCCGTTGAAGTCGCAGTCGTACAGGGTGCCGTCCCACCCCACGGACAGGGTGTTGCGGCACATCACCCCGGCGGCCGCGGCGGGGTTGAAGGCGTTCACCAGACGATCCATATATTCGCCGAGATTGCCGCTCTCCTCCAGGTGCTCCAGAAAGCGGGAGATGGGCATGTTGGTGATGGTGTAGAGCCGGTTGAACTCGATGCCGTACAGGCGCTGCAGCTGGCGCTTCCAGTCCCGCTCAAGGGCAGCCTGATTTCCGGGCAGAAAGGTGCCTACCGGGTTGCTCACCAGGTTCAACAGCAGGCCGGTGCCGGGTCTGCCGTAGCCCAGAGCATTCAGTCGCTGCAGCGCTTCCACCGATTGCTCGAAGACTCCGTCGCCCCGCTGCGTGTCCGTGCTCTTGGCGCGAAAGTGTGGGAGCGAGGCGACGATCTCCACCTGGTGCTCCGCAAAGAACTCCGGCAGGTAGCGGTAGTTGGGGAGCGTGGTGATGGTCAGGTTGCAGCGGTCCATCACGTGCTTGCCGGCCGCGCGCGCGCGGATCACCATCTCCCTCCAGCGCTTGTGCAGCTCGGGGGCGCCGCCGGTGATGTCCAGCACCGGGATATCCGTGGATTCCAGCACTTCCAGTACCCGATCCACCACCGCGTCCGGCATCATTTCGGTGCGATCCGGGCCCGCGTCCACGTGGCAGTGGCGGCAGGTCTGGTTGCACTTCTTGCCGACGTTGACCTGCAGGATTTCGATTCCCGTGGGGCGCAGCGGATAAAGGGCCGAGCTCTGGAGTGCGTCCTCGAAGCTGCGGGTCAGCGGCAGAGCGCCGAGCAGAGCACGCTGCGAGCTGGACGAAGCCAGGGCAGCACCCCGTTTCTGCAGTGTAGGGAGAACCCGCCCCACCGCTACATGCTCATCTTGTCGAGCACGTTCCGCATCTGCAGTCCGTGCACGAGCGACGCGCCACCGCGGATCGCCACCGCCACGTGGACGGCCTCCGTCATCTGCTCGCCGTCGGAACCCTTGGCTAGACAGTCCTGGGTGTATGCATCGATGCAGTAGGGGCACTGGACCGCGTGCGCGACCGCAAGCGCGATCAGCGACTTTTCCCGCTCGGAGAGCGCACCCTCCGCGAAGACCGCGTTGTAGTAGTCAAAGAACTTTCTCGCCAGCTCCGGCGCGTCGTTGCCGATTTCCGGAAAGCGAGGCAGGTCATGCGAATGGTAGTAGCCGTCTCCCAAGATGATCTCCGCAGAAGCGAGGGGTGTCAATACTGCTACACCGATTGTAGCACATCGCGTACCTGGGCCAGCCGGGAAATGCCGGCCGCCACTAGAAGCGCGCGATCGCGGAAATGAAGCCCTGACCCTGATAGCGCTGAACCGGTCCGTACGGCCCGAGGATGCGCTCGGCATACCCGTTGGCCGGGTCACGACCCGCGGCCCGCACACGCCGGACTGTACCTGGCCCACGATTGTAGGCGTGCAGCGCTTCCGCGATGTCCCCGTCGAAGATGTGGAGGAGCCAGCGAAGGTAGCGGAAGCCCAGGTGCAGGTTGATGTCACGGTCGAAGGTTTGGTCCCGCGTGATCCCCGGCTGCAGCTCTGCGGCGGTGCGGGGCATGAGCTGGGTGAGGCCAAGCGCGCCGACCGGGCTTACCGCCCGCTCCCGGAAGCCGCTTTCTACCCGAACCAGGCGAAAGCCCAGCTCCGGATCAATTCCTTCGCTGCGCGCTGCGTGGGCGATGGCCTGCGCCAGTTCCGGTTTGATCCCGTAGCGGCGCGCCTGCTCCCGGACTTCGCGCCGGTGCAGCAGCGCATCCCACTGGTCAACCGCAGCACGTCGTACCGGGGCCAGCCAGGCGACGCAAACCAACACGAGCACCACCAGGAGCGGGAAGCGCTGGGGACGGGATTTGCGGGAAGCACGGCGGTGCTTGGAGCGGCGGGGAGGCATGCAGGGAATTTAATACACCAGGCCCGCCCGGTCACCTCCCCGTGGTGGCGGGTTGCACGGGGCGCGGTGCGAGGCACTGGACTGTCGTCGGACCGCGCTCGAGCACCAGCAGGTCGATCACCAGCCGCACTCCCCGCACCAGCTGTGCGTTGGTCATGGCGCACTGCAGCGCACCCAACCCGCGCACGGCGCCCTGGAGCTGCACCTCGCCGCCGTTCACCACGACGCGTATCCTGGATGCATCGACGGAGGGCTCATTCACCAGACGGGCTTCCACCTCCCGCCGGATACGGTCGTCCTGGGAACGGTCTACAATCGCGCTCGGGCGCGGGCGCGGCGCACATCCGGCAGCCGTCAGCAGCAGGGTCAGGTACGCGGTTTGGAGAAGGGTACGGGGGGTCATCATGCGCGGGGGCGTTCGCAATCGGCGGGCCATGTCCTATCTTCCGGTATGCAACGATATCTAGCCCTTTCACGCACCCACAGCTACTCCCTGCTCTTGGCGCTGCCGCTGCTCCTCCTGTACGA
>JAUJOM010000003.1:74804-144659 GCA_030447645.1 Longimicrobiaceae bacterium
TTCGACGCGATTCTCGACCGGCTGGAGATCGGACGCCCGCGCGACGAGGCGGAGCACATGGCGAGCGTGCACGGCTTCATGCGCCGCTTGGATGGATACAACGCGGCCGAAACCGTCGCCGAGCTGCTGATGTTCCGGCGCGCAATCTGGGCGCACCTCACGGCGGTAGGCGCGCGCATCGACGCCGCGTATACGGCAATGGAGCAGATCGACGGCATGGTGGACCGGGCGATCCTGTCCAGCCTGCAGGCGTACCTGGACCCCCATGCCCGGCTACTGGAACGCGCGGTGGACCGGCCCGGTACATAGGATGAACCTTTTGTCCGGAGAACTCATGCGCCGATTCGTACTTTTGCTGTTCGCCCCTCTCTTCGCCGCGTGCGGGGACTCGACAGGACCGGTCACCGCCGAGGACGTCGGCGGTGTTTATCAGGTGTGCTCGCTCGCCTTCACCCCGGGTGGTGGCACGCTGCCAACAGTGAACGTCCGCGCAGCGGTGATGGACACCACCCCGGGAAGTCCAAACCCTGCCAGCTTGACACTGAGCACCCAGGTACGCGACTTTGAGCTGGCCTACACGCCCCGCAACGACGTGCTGGTGCGGCGCCCCAGTGGCACCTATGAAGCTGGGCGCAACACGGTCACCCTTGCGTTCACGGACGCTGTCCAGGTTGCGTCCACGCTTCTCCTCCCGCCACGCTTTAGGCTGGAGGTGCAAACCAGCCCGAAGGCTTTCCACGCATCGCCGGAAAACCAGGATGTTTACCGGGTGGCTCGGGCGGATTACGCACGCCTGGCGGGGATCAGCCAGACCAATCTCCCAGAGCAGATCGAAGGGAATGCTTCAGCCCGCTTCGTGATCACAGGGAGTCCGTGCAGCTAACCCGTGCACTCGTGGCGGCCCTGCTCCTGGCGGCGCCCTGGAGCGGGCTCGTGGCGCAGGATGGAGGGGCGTGGAACGGCGCGCGGGCGCTGGAATTGATCGGGCGCGCCCAGGAGCGTCGCGCGGACACTCAGGCCGACACGGGGCTGGCGAGCTACCGGGCGGATGCTCGCGGCCACGTGTACTTTTTCCTGGACCGGCAGGACACCGGCGACCGTACCTTGGTGAAGACCGACCAGGTCGCGCTGGAGGTGTTCTGGCAGGCGCCCGCTTCCTCCAAGCAGCGCATCGTGGGGTGGCGGGACCAGAAGACGCTCCCCACGACCATCAACTACCACATCGACCACCTGGCGGTGGTGCAGGACAACTTCGGCGACCAGATCCGCCTGGGTGATGGGGATGAGGTGCGTGACGTTCCCCACCCCGCCGGTCCCGGCGCGCGGGAGATCTACGAGTATCGCTTGGCGGATTCCACGGTCATTCAGCTTCCGGGCGCGGCGGAGCCGGTGCGCGTCTACCAGGTGCAGGTTCGCCCCCGGGACGCCAGCCGCCCCGCATTCGTGGGGAGCGTGTTCGTGGAGCAGCGGCGCGGCGACCTGGTGCGGATGGACTTCACCTTCACCCCATCCGCGTACGTAGACCGGCAGCTGGATTACATCAACGTTTCGCTGGACAACGGCCTGTGGAAGGGGCGCTTCTGGCTCCCGAACCAGCAGCGCATCGAAATCCGCCGACAGCTCCCCGAGCTGGATTTCCCCGCGGGCGGGGTGATCCGGGGGACGATGCGGATCGGTGGCTACCAGTTCAACCAGAATTTCCCTCCGGCCCTGTTTGCCGGGGCACCTGTGGTGCTTGCCCCCCGAGCTGCACGACAAGCCTTTCAGTTCGAGCGCGGCATCCACGAGGAGCTGCGGGAAGAAGGCGGAATCGACCCGCAGCCGGACCTGGAAGCGATCCGCCGTCAGGCGGCGGAGCTGGCCAGGGCGCGCGTGCTGAGCGGGCTTCCCCGGACGCGCCTCAACATCGGGGCGGCATCCGACGTCTTCCGATACAACCGTGCGGAAGGTGCGGTGCTGAGTGCCGGTGCGAGCTTCCGTCCCGCGGAAGCATGGCGGGTGGGGGCTCGCGCCGGCTGGGCGTTTGGAGCCGGGCACCCGCTGGGTGAGCTGGAGGTGGAGCGGCGCACGGGCACCGGGCTGCTTTCCGCCTCCCTGTATGGAAACCAGCCGCGGGACGTGGGGGTGGGGCCGGTTGCCTCCGGCGTGATCAACACCCTGGCGGGGCTCACCGCGGGCCGGGACTACACGGACCTGTTTTATGCCAGCGGGGTGGAGCTGGGTACACGCGATGGGCTGACCGGCACCCGGCAAATATGGGTGTCTGGACGTGTGGAAGCGCAGCGATCCGCGCAACTCGAGGTCGCGTCCGGTTTGTTCGGCACCGGGTTCCGTGAGGTCCGGCCCATCGATGATGGTACGATGATCGGTGGGGCGCTCGGCCTTCGCCGCGAAGCCCCGACGGGAGCGGCGCGGAGCTGGGGGGCGAAGTGGGTGTCAACCTGGGCTTCCTCCTGCCGAACGACAACGGAGCCTCTCGGGACGGCGGAGCGTGCGCCGAAGAAGCAGACTGCTTCTACAACTACCCGTTCGCCAAGCCACGCGTGCGCATCGACTATACACGGCGCTGGGCTCAGCGCGATGCGGCACTGGAGCTTCGCGGCGCAGCGGGGTGGGCGTTCGGGGAATTGCCCCGCCAGGAATTGTACCTGCTCGGTGGGCGGGGAACGCTTCCGGGCTACCACTTCCGTACCTTCGGCGGGGACCGATTCGGACTGGCACAGGGTGTATTCTCCCAGGATCTGGCCCGTCCCTGGATTCGGGGGCGCATTCTCGGCTCTCTGGGTGCCGCCGGCGTGGGTGCTGCGGGTGGGCGCTCGCTGGAGCTATGGGGTGCGCAGCCAGCCGGGATGCGGGCGAGCCTGGGTGCCGGACTCGGCATCTTTTATGACATCCTTCGGCTAGACCTGGCGCGCGGACTGGGTTCGGGGGGACGCTGGGAGTTGATCATCGAAACCCGGCCGTCGTTCTGGAACTTTCTGTGATGTGACCGACGCGTTTCACCTCCCTGCCCTCCCCAACATACCGGCCGAACAGCGCGGCACCCTGCGCTTCGCCTGCCTGACGCCGGAGCTGCTGACCCGGCAGCTCCAGGCGCTCGGCACGGCCCGCGATGAGCACCTGGCCGAACGCCCCATTGCGGAGATTGTCCGGGTGGTAGACCGGGTTGCGGAGCGTTTTCTTGATCCGGCCGATCCGCTGCGCGGTGCCGCCGAAGCAGCGCTGCCGGAGGCAACCGGCTTTTCCCCGCCCATGGTACGCCACGTCCTTGACCGTATGGCCGCCAGCTGGCGCGCCGAGCGAGCCTGGACGCTGCTCCGGGCCGAGTTTGGAGATCCCGGCGTGCTGGACGGCTTCCGTCCCCGGCCTGGCTCGCCGGGGCTGACACGCGCCTGGGGTCCCCGCCTCACCTTTCAGCTGTGGAGCGGCAACGTGCCCGGTGTGGCGGTGACTGCGCTGGTGCGCACACTGCTGGTCAAGTCGGCCTCGTTCGGCAAGCCGGCGGCCGGTGAGCCGTTGCTCGCCGCCTTGTTTGCGCAGGGGATCGCCGAAACGGACCCGGAGCTTGGGGCCTGCATCGCGGTTGCGCACTGGCCGGGTGCGGACGATGCGCTTACCGGGGCAGCGCTGGCCCACGCGGATGCAGTGGTTGTGTACGGCGGCGCCGAAGCGGTTGAAGCGGTGCGCATTCGCACACCGCCGCACGCCCGCTTCCTGGGCTACGGCCACCGGCTGAGCTTTGGCGTGGTGGGGCGTGAAGCTGCGAATGCTGATACAGCACGACGTGCCGCCGGGGACGTAGCGCTCTTTGACCAGCAAGGGTGCGTTTCGCCGCACCTGTTTTACGTGGAGGAGGGCGGCGAGGTTGCACCACCAGCGTGGGCACGCTTGCTCGCTGACGCAATTGGAGAGCAGGAGGCGGAGCTACCCCGGGTGCGATCAGTCCGGGTGAAGCCGCGGCGATCCAGCAGCTTCGCGGGGCGGCGGAATTTGCCCCGGCGCTGAAGTGCACGCTTCTCCGGGTGGCACTGCCTGGACGGTGCTGTGGGACCCGGACCCGGTGTTCGCCGCCTCCTGCCTCAACCGAACCGTGCGAGTAAAGCCCGTGCGGGAGCGGGCGCCCGCGCCGCGGCGAGCGCACCCGGCCGCCCCCGCGCTGCACAGCGTAGGTGTGGCTGCGGACCCGGAGCGAAGCCGCATATTGGCGGACGCACTAGGCTCCGGGGGAGCCAGCCGCGTGGTCCCCATCGGCAAGATGGCATGGCCGCCGCCTGAGTGGCACCACGACGGACGTCCTCCGCTAGCGGACCTGGTGCGCTGGTGCGACTGGGAGGTCGAGTGACACAATCCTGGCACGCGCGTTGCGCTCCATATTTATGCTGAAACATCCAAATCCGAGTGACGTATAACGATGGCTATGCACCTGTTCAGCACCCCGGTCGAATGCACTCAGTGCGGGACCGTGGTGAACGATCCGACCGTGGATCGCTGCCCGAATTGCAGCGCCCTGCTCCGTGAGCGGCGAACACCGCACCGCGTAGCCGGGGTAGAGCGACGCTACGGCAGCCTCCGCATCCTGCTCAGCGTGCTACGCTTCTTCGGGGTCATCACGATTGCCGTTGGTTTGTTGGTTTTCTTCCTGGGCACGGGTGCTGGCCCCGGCGAATTGCCGCCGATGGCGGGCCTGTCGATCCTGCTCGGCAGCATCCTGGCGGCGATCTCGCTCTTCGTAGTTGCCCAGATGTTCGGTGTGTTGATCGACATCGAAGAAAACACCCGCGCTACATTCCGCGTGCAGCAGATGCTGCTGGATGCAAGCCAGGGGAAGCAATCCCGCGCCCCAACCACACCCCCCGTCGCAGAAACCACGACCTGATGCGCAAGCTTGTACACCTTTCCGGAGGAGCGCTGCTGGTAGCGGCCGCCCTCGGGAGCACCACCACCAGCGCTCCGGCGCAGGGCGCTCTGCAGGGGCAGGCCCAGGCGATCACCAATGCGACAGGCGGGAAGTGGAGCGCCATGGCGTGGTCCATCAAGACCGGGCAAACCCTGTTCGACATCAATGCGGACGAGCCCCGCATCCCGGCGTCCAACAACAAGGTCTTTTCCGCCATCTGGGCACTGGATGCCCTGGGGCCGGATTACCGCTTCCCCACCGACATGCTGGTCACCGGGCCGATCCAGAATGGGGTCGTCCGCGGTGATGTGGTCATACGGGGCTCGGGTGATCCAGCGTTCGGCTACCCCGACTTCGAAAAGGACCCGATGCGGCCGCTGCGCGTAATGGCGCAGCAGCTCAAAGCGCGCGGCGTCCGGGTGGTGGAAGGAGGTGTGATGGGTGATGCGACCATCTTCGGCGATTCACTGATCGGACCGGCCTGGCCGCAGGATACGCAGGGCGGCGCGAGCTACTATGCGCCCCGCGTCAGCGGCCTTCCCTTCCAGCGCAACCTGCTGTGGATCACGGTACGGCCGGAAGGCGGACGGGTGGTGACCACCGAAAGCCCAGCGGGGACCGGCATCCCGGTGGTGATTCAGGCACGCGTCGGCGGCGGGCGGGCACTTGCAACGCGCCGGCCCAATGGGGACACCATCATCATTCGGGGCTCGGTAGCGAGGCAGGGACGCTATGGTGTCGGCGTAGCCAATCCCGCCTTGCTCGCTCCGGCTGCGCTGCGGGAAGCGCTGATCGCGGAAGGAATCGAGGTGCGCGGTCCGGTCCGGACCGGGAAGACCCCGGAGAACGCGACCCTGCTCCACCGGCACTTCTCCATTCCGCTCGGGGAAATGATGCCCAAGCTGAACCGGGACTCGGACAACTTCTTCGCGGAGCACGTCTTCAAGGCCGCGGCGGCCAAGACCCTTGGCCAGGGGACGTACGAAAAGGCCGGCCTGGCGTCCGCTGCCTTCTACGTGCGCGAGGCACACGCTCCCAACGGGCAGCTGTACCAGGCGGATGGCTCGGGGCTGTCGGCGCTGAACCGTACCAGCTCCAGGGCGCTGGTGTCAGCGCTGGTGTACGCGCACCGCCAGCCTTGGTCCAACAGCTTCCACCAGTCGCTGGCGATTGCGGGGGATCGGAGGGGCTCCATGCGCAGCCTGTTCAACGGTACTCCAGCAGAAGGGAAGCTGCACGCCAAGACCGGCTACATCCGCAACGTGCGTACGCTCTCCGGCTACGTGCCCACGGCCAGCGGCGATACGGTGGTGTTTAGTCTGCTTTACAACGGGCGCAACACTTCGGGTGCTCGGGGTGCCCAAACCCAGCTAGGAAACCTGCTCGTCAACTACACGGGGCGGTGAGTGACACCGCCGGCGCTCTCCGCTCCGCACTACTGGAACGGATCCGCGCCGGCACCCCCATTCCCGACGCCGAGTGGCGGTGGCTGGCCCGCCTCGTATTCGAGTACCAGTTCACCCGCAACGCGCCGTACCGCGCCTTTTGCGAGCGGCGGGAAATCCAGCCGCATTCGCTGACCGGCTGGGAAGAAATCCCCGCCGTTCCCACGGATGCGTTCAAGGCGACGCCGCTCGTTTGCGGGGATGCGGCGGAAGCACGCATCGTCTTCCGGACCAGCGGCACCACCCAGGGCCACCGCGGCGAGCACTACCTGCGGGACCTGGCGCTGTACGATGCGGCGCTCCGTGCCAGCTTCGTCGCCCACCTGCTCCCGGACCGCCCCTCCATTCGTATACTGTCGCTGATCCCCTCACCGGAGGTGTTCCCGGACTCCAGTCTATCCTACATGATCCGCGCGGTGATGCACGACTTCGGCGCACCGGGGAGCGCATACCATGCCGATGCGAGCGGGATTGATGTCCCGGGGCTGAAAGGCGCGCTCCGTGAGGCCGAAAGCACCGGCGATCCGGTGTGTCTGCTCGGCACCAGCTTCGCCTTCGTGCACTGGCTGGACGCACTCGGAGATGCACGCTGCCAGCTTCCCGCGGGAAGCCGCATCATGGACACCGGGGGCTTCAAGGGGCGCTCGCGAGAAGTCATCCCGGATGACCTGCGCGCCATGTTCGCGGACCGGTTAGGCGTGGCGCCGGAGTGGTGCGTGAACGAATACGGAATGACGGAGATGGGCTCGCAGTTCTATGACGGCGTGACCGGCGTGCAGCGGCTACGCGCGTACCGCCCGCCCCCCTGGGTACGCACCCGGGCCGCGGACCCCGAAACGCTCCGCCTCCTGACGGACGGCGAGGTCGGCGTGCTGCGCCACTGGGACCTGGCCAACCTGGACTCGGTAATGGTGCTGCAGACCGCGGATCTGGGAGTGTGCGAGCCGGGAGGCTTCCGGTTGATTGGGCGCGCGCGCGGGGCGGAGGCGCGCGGCTGCTCCCTTGCGATGGACGAGCTGCTACACGCGTTGGACTCTGGACCCCACCCTCTGACGCAGCACCCAGGCCAGGCCCAGTAGAAGCAGGAACCCCGCAAATCCGTACGCCGTCTGCACGAGCAGGTACTTGAACACGTCCGGCCGGAACAGGCTCGCGATCGCCTGCCGGATCCCATGGACCTGGTCAAAGGGAACCGTTGGAAATACCGGCGCGATTCCGTCCGCCTGGCGCGAGCTCCAGGGCCAAGCGAGCAGCACATTGGTCTTGCCGCGCTCGTCCAGCAGGTCCACCAGCAGGTGCGAGCCGTAGCCTGCACCTGCAAGTACCGCCCAGCGCCAGTTCACCGCGACTCCGGCGAGCAGGGCGACGACCAGGGTGGCGGTGATGCTGTGGGTCAAAGTGCCGTGATACGCGTTTGCCTGCCCGGTGGCGAGCCCCAGGAACAAGTCGGCGTCGGGAAGCGTGGCGAGCACCGCCGCCACAGGCAGCGCCAGCCACGGCCTGATCGGCGGGAGAAGCGCGCACACCACGGCCGCCGTGCCTGCGCCGACCAGCATATGTGCCGGGGGAAATGCCACCTAGATCGGTGCCGTCTCCATCCGGCGGAGCCGCTGCGCCAGGCGCGCGATCAACACCTGGGTGAACATGAGCTGGGGGCCGCACGCGCTGGCGCCCTCTTCAGTTGCGTAGGCGCCTACTCGCTCCGGACTGTAGGTCTCCGGAAACCGCTCCCGTGCCCATGCGTCGACGTCGCTCCCGGCAAGCATGGGAGAAATGCGCAGCTCCACCTGGTCAGCCCCCTCCACCATCTCCACGCCACCGTTGAACCGGTCGAGTGAGCCACCGTCCCGCACCGCCCCCGCGGCGCCGCGGCGCAGCACTATGCAGGTGCGAACCTCGCAGTCCGGCGCGTCGTACTCCGGCAGCTCGTAGCGCACCACCACGTCGGCACGTTCCGCCTGGGGGCGCACGTACTGCTTGGAGTCCAGCAGGTGCTGGGCGATGTACATCAGCACCTCGGCTTCGGTGTATCCACGCGAGCGGGTATCGCGACGCAGCTTCCAGCGGAAGAGCAGATCCGGCTCCGGATCCAGGAAGATCGCCAGATCGTAGGCCCCTCTGAGCTTGTCCGTGGGAAAGCCCAGCAATCCCCGCACGAGTACCACGTCCTGCGGCTCGATCACCCGGATCGGGCCGAAGGAGCCATCGGCGTGATTGTAGCTCCGGTTGCGAATGGGACGCCCGCCGCGGAGCAGGCGCAGGTGCTCCTGCATGAGCTGCAGGTTGTGCACCATGGGGTTCAGGGATGTAATGCCACGCTGCGCCCGCTCGGCGCGGGTGTAGCGGTGATAATCGTCCAGCTCCAGGTTGGTTACCGCGTCTTCCCCGATCAGCGCGCGGACACCGTCCGCCAATGTGTTTTTTCCGCTCCCGGAATCCCCCACGATCCCGAGCACGAAGGGGAGCGCACGCCCCGTTTCGCTCGCGCCGTTGGTCGACGCAGCGTGTAGCTGGTCCAAGATCGTTGCCACTAGTCCTTCTCCAATTCTGGTACTGAGCAGTTCACAACATAATCACCTGTGTGCTCACATGAAAGTGAGCCATGCTCATTTGCAGGCCAGCCAGTTGCTCCCGGTGCCGGTTTCCACCAGCAACGGTACATCCAGCTTCGCCGCGCCCTCCATTCGGTTCTTGACCAGAGCGAGGGTAGCGTCGATTTCGCCGTGCGGCACCTCGAGTAAAAGTTCGTCGTGCACTTGCAGCAGCATGCGTGCCTGCATCTTCTCCTCCTTCAACGCGCGGTGTATACTGATCATCGCGATCTTGATCAAATCCGCGCTGGAGCCCTGGATTGGCGCGTTGGTCGCCGCTCGCTCCCCAAACGCTCGCACGTTGAAGTTCCTGGAGGTGATCTCCGGAATGTACCGTCGCCGCCCCGTTAATGTTTCCACGTACCCCTGTTTGCGGGCAAGTTCGATCTGCTCGTCCAGGTAGCGCCGCACACCGGGAAAGCGCTCGAAGTAGCGGGCGATGAACTCTTTCGCCTCGGCTCCGGAGATACCCAGCCGGTTCCCCAGACTGTACGGCCCGATGCCGTAGATCACCGCGAAGTTCACGGTCTTGGCGCGACCGCGCATCTCCCGGTTCACCTGGTCCAGGGGCACACCGAAGATCAGCGCCGCCGTCTGCCGGTGGATGTCCTCGCCGGACCTGAACGCTTCCACGAACGCGGGATCGCCGGAGTAGTGCGCCAGGATGCGCAGCTCGATCTGCGAGTAATCCACCGACAGGAAGACATGGCCCTCGGCCGGAATGAAACCACGCCGGATCTCCGCGCCCATTTCGGTGCGGATGGGAATGTTTTGCAGGTTGGGATCGGAGGAGGAAAGGCGGCCCGTGCTGGCCACCGTCTGGTTGAAGGAGGTGTGGATTCGCCCGGTCTCCGGGTTCACCATCCTGGGAAGCGCATCCACGTAGGTGCTTTGCAGCTTGTCCAGCTGGCGGTACTGCATCAGCAGTTCGGGGAGCCGGTGCCCCTGCGCCGCCAGGGCTTGCAGCACCTCGACATCGGTTGAGGCACCGGTCTTGGTCTTCTTGACCACACTCAGCCCCAGCTGGTTGAAGAGCACGTCCCGGAGCTGCGCGTTGGAGCCGATGTTGAACTCCTGCCCGGCCTCCTGGTAGATCTCCTGCTCCAGCCGCCCCTTTTCCGCGCGAAGCTGCTTGCCGGATTCAGCGAACATCCCTTCGTCGATGCGGATGCCGGCCCATTCCATGTCGGCGAGCACTTCCACCAGCGGCATCTCGATGGTGCGGAAAAGCTCATCCAGTTTCAGCTCCTGCAGGCGGGGTTCGAAGTACTCGGCCAGCCGCAGGGTGATGTCCGCGTCCTCGCAGGCGTACTCGCGGGCGGCGTCCAGGCTGACCCGTGCGAAGGGGATCTGGTTCTTGCCCTTTCCGGCGACTTCCTCGTAGGTGATCGTCTTGTGGTCAAGGTGCTGCAGCGCGAGCGAGTCCATCCCGTGGTCGCGCCGCCCCGGCTCCAGCAGGTAGCTGGCGATCATGGTGTCGAAGACCCCGCCGTGCATGTGCACACCGGCGCGGCGAAAAACGAGCAGATCGTACTTGAGGTTCTGCCCCACCTTTTCAAACCAGGGCTCTTCCAGCACCTCCAGCAGCGGCTTCATCGCCGGATCGTGCAGGTCCGGCAGATTTTCCACCCCCCCCTGCTCCGCCGCTTCCACCTCCTCCGCCAGCTCCACCGGCTTGCCTACTTCCTCGCCCAGCAGATCCGCCTGGTCCCCACTGCCGTTGGCCGTATGCGCAAAGGGAAGGTAGTACGCTTCGCGCGGGCTTATCGCGATGGACATTCCCACCAGATCCGCACGCAGGGCGTCCTTGCTGCTGGTCTCGGTATCCACCGCGAATCGCCCGAGTTGCCGGATGCGCTCCACGATGGCGTTCACCTCGTCCACGGATTTCACGAGCTGGTAGTCCACCGCGACGACGGGCTTTTCCTCCGGTGCGGGCGCACCGAACTCCCGCACCATAGAATTGAATTCCAGCTCCAGGAAAACCTCTTTGAGCCGCTCCCGGTCTGGCTCCTTGAGGCGGAGCGCTTCCAGGTCCAGTGGAACGTCCAGATCGGTATGGATGGTGACCAGCCGCTTGGAAAGCAGCGCGTCCTCCGCGTGCGCCTCCAGCGCTTCACGCGCTCGCTTGGCCTTGATCTCCTCCCGGTGCTCCAGGATGTTCTCGATGGTGCCGTATTGCTCGATGAGCTGGATGGCGGTTTTGGGCCCAATCCCCGGCACGCCGGGAACGTTGTCCGAAGTGTCGCCGATCAGCCCCAGGTAGTCGGTGACGTGCTCCGGGGCGACGCCGAGCCGCTCGTGGGCGTTGTCGGTGCTCACCCACTCTTCTTCCACGGCCGCGGGGCCGCCGCGCCCCGGGTTCAGCAGGCAGACATTGGGGCGGATGAGCTGATAAAAGTCCTTGTCGCCCGATACGATCACCGCCTCCAGCCCCTGCTCCGCCGCCTTGAGCACCAGGGTGCCGATCACGTCGTCCGCCTCGTACCCCTCCAGCCGCACCACCGGCACCCGGAACCCCTCGAAGACCTGCTGCACGCGGGGGATGGAGCTTTCCAGCTCGGTGGGCATCTTTTCCCGGGTGGCCTTGTAGCTGGGGAGGATCTCGTGGCGCTGCGACATGCCCGCGTCGAACACCACGCCCAGGTACTCGGGCCTGTACTGCTCGAACACCTTGCGCAAAAAGCGCGTGACGCCGAACGCCGCCGAGGTGTTTTCTCCTCGCGAGGAGATCAGCGGCCGCGAGATCATGGCGAAGAAGGCGCGGTAGATCAGCGCGTAGCCGTCCAGCAGGTACAGGCGGGGGCGGGTGGCTTCAGGTGCGGGCACGGTGCGCAGGCTCGGGTGAATGGTGGTCGAGCGGGAATACCGCGCAATCTACCGGGCCAGGGGCGAGCGAGCAAAGAAGGAGTCGGTGGGTTATGCGCGTCATCCCTCCACACATCCCAGCAGTTGCGCCACCTGCTCTGGTGCGGGAAGCTCCGCTGCTAGCTCCCGCGGTAGCGTGGACACCACCTGATAGCTCGCAACTCCTATCGGCTTGTTTGATTCCCGCAACGTGTACTCGACGACCGTTCGGTCCCTGGACTTGCACAGGATGATCCCGATGGAAGGATTCTCGTCCGGCATCCGCACCAAATCGTCCAATGCGGCAAGGTAGAACTGCATCTTTCCCACGTACTCGGGAAGGAACTCACCGATCTTGAGTTCCACCGCCACGAGGCAGCGCAGGCGCCGATGGTGCAGCAGCAGATCGACATAGTATGTTCGGTTGCCGAGCTCCAGACGGTACTGGCTGCCAACGAATGCGAAGACACCGCCCATCGCGCGCAAGAACGGCTCGACGTGCGCGAGGATGGCTGCTTCCAGCTGGCGCTCGGAGTGCTCGTCGCCCAGTTCCAGGAAATCGAAGGTGTACTCGTCCCGAACCGCCAACCTCGCCTGAGCACCAATTTCCGAGGGGAGAGTCTGGGTAAAGTTGGTTTGGCTGTGGAGTGTCTTCTCGTAGGTTCGGTTCTCGATCTGGTGGATCAGCACGTTCTTGGTCCAGCCGTGTGTCCGCGTCATGCGCAGGTAGAAATCGCGCTCGGGATCAGTCTTGCACTGCGTGAGAATGACCAGATTGTGGCTCCACCCGATTTCTGTCACCAATGGTGACAGTTTTTCGTTGTCGCGGTATGTGAGATAAAAATCACGCATCCGCCAGATGTTACGAGCCGAGAAACCCTGTAAACCGGGAAACTCCATCTGGAGATCGCGTGCGAGCGTCTCTACCACGGACTTACCCCACGTGCTCCCAGTCTGCCGCTCCATAATCAGCCGGCCGATGTCCCAGTAGAGACCGATCAACTCATGGTTGACCGCGCGTAGCGCCTCGTACTGGGCGGCACGGATGCGCTCCCGAATCTCACTTAGTAGTCCTGGGTAGTCGCCGGAGACGATCTCGTTCATGGTTCGCCTAGAGAGCTCAACACGCCGGATGGAAGAACGCGCGGTAGATCAACGCATAGCCGTCCAGCAGGTACAGGCGGGGGCGGGTGGCTTCAGGTGCGGGCACGGTGCGCAGGCTCGGGTGAATGGTGGTCGAGCGGGAATACCGCGCAATCTACCGGCCACGAGATGGGTAGGCAAAAAGAAAAGGTTCAGACCGTCACATTGCTTGGGAGCAATCGGAGAACTGCGAACGCTTTCCAGGCGCTGGTTGTATGGAGCATAACGCCCATATAAATTGACCACCATGAGCACCATTGACGAAATTGAGCATGCGGTGAGTGGGTTGTCCCGTGAGCAGCTAGCAAAATTTCGTCGCGAGAGAGGCTCTGTAGCATCCCACTCCTGCTGGCGCCAAACGAATTGATTTACCCGAGTACGCCGTAGCTCATGACCTGGAAGCGTGCGGCGAGCCTGCGTGCTCGCCTGCTGTTGCTGGTGCTGTTGGCCGGAATACCGGCACTCAGCGTCATTCTCTACACCGGGCTCCAGCAGCGCCGCCAGGCGGCTGCGGAGGTGCGCCGGGAAGCAATGAGCCTGGGTCGAAGCGTCGCCGTGGACCAGCACCGGCTGGTTCTGGAAACTCGCCAACTGCTTTCCCTGCTGGCGCATCTCGATCAGGTCCGCGGCAGCGATTCGGAGAGCTGCAGCAGCTTCCTGGCCCAACTCCGTACCCGTGACGAGCGCTTCGCAAACCTTGGAGTGATCCTGCCCGATGGGCAGGTGACCTGCAGCGCCATTCCGGTGCCTGACTCCGTCAACCTCGCTGACCGCACTTACTTTCGGCGTGCTGTCACCACCCGTGACTTCGCTATCGGCGACTACCAGATCGGGAGAATAACGGGCGAAGCCACGATCAACTTCGCCTATCCCATGCTGGATCCCCAGGAGCGTGTGCAAGGGGTCGTCTATGCTGCATTGCCCCTTCATTGGCTACGTCAGCGCCTCGCGGAAGCCGAACTCCCGGCGGGATCGGTGATCACGGTCATCGACCCTTCATTTACCGTCCTCGCCCGATTCCCCAGGGAAAACGGGTGGCTGGGCCGGAGCGTCCGGGGATCTGCCATCGCGACGGTGATCCAGGAGAGCGGCGGGGATGGAACGGCCGAAGCCGCTGGCCTGGACGGAGTAAAGCGTTTGTATGCCGTCACTCCGCTCCAGGATCTCCCGGGGAGGCGGCACGTGTATGTCACGGTGGGCATTCCCTCCCGGGTAGCGTATGCGACGGTGGACCGGGGGCTTACGCGAAATCTGATTACTTTCCTGCTCCTCGGGCTGCTCATGCTCTCGGCTGCCTGGTGGGGGAGCGATGCCTTTGTTCTCCGGCAGCTCCGGGCGCTACTCACCGCGACGCGGCAGCTCGGCTCCGGAGACCTGAGTGCCCGGGCACCGGTCGCAGCCAACCGGGGTGAGATTTCGGAGCTGGGGCACTCCTTCAATCAGATGGCCGGCTCCATCCAGGAGCGGGATACGGAGATCACGGCGCACCTGCACCGCATCGCACGCCTGAACCGTGTGTACGCCGTGCTGAGCGGCATCAACAGCGCTATCCTGCGCATCCGCACCGAGGATGAGCTGCTACGTGAGCTCTGCCGCATCGCCGTAGAGGACGGGGGGCTTAGGCTGGCGGTGGTGCACCGAGTGGATCCGCAAAGACAGGATCGGGAGATGGTGGCCTGGTCCGGCACGGTGCCGGAAGGGTTGGGGGATCTGCATCGCCCCCTGGTTGAGGCTGTCCTCCAGGAAGATTCCGAGGTCTGCGCCGACACCACCGTCGTCAATTCGCGGTTGACTCCCTGGAAAGATTGGCTGCATGCCCAGGATTTCCGATCGGTGGGGCTATTCCCCTTGCGGGTAGATGATACGGTCGCCGCTGTGCTCACCCTCTTCGCGGGCGAAGCAAACTTCTTCGACTCCGAGGAGGTGCACCTGCTCCGGGACCTGGCGGCGGATACCTCTCTCGGCCTTCAGTATCTGGAAAGGGGGCGGCGCGTCGAGTACCTCGCCAACTATGATACGCTCACCAACCTGCCCAACCGCACGCTCTTTGCGGACCGCCTCCAGCAGGCGATCACGGTGGCAAGACAGAGCGAAAACAATGTTGCCGTGCTCGTGGCAGGGGTCGATCGTCTGGTGGAGATCAACGCGACGCTCGGCCACCACACGGGAGATACCATTCTCCGGGAGATGGCCGGGTATCTCTCCAGTGCGATCGGAGAGGGTGACACCATCGCACGACTGGGAAGCGCTGAGTTCGGCATCGTACTCGCCGACGTCGAAGATCCCGAGCGCGTGGCCACGCTCGCCAATGAAATCCTGACGGGAGCCCCACAGCAGGTTTCGGCCAATGAGGAACTGGTTTTCGTCACCCTGAGTATCGGCGTGGCCATCTACCCGCTGGACGGTGACAACGGACCCGCCCTGATCCAGAATGCAGGCCTGGCGCAGCACGCCGCCGCTTCGCCGGTAGCGAACACCATCGGCTTCCATTCAGCCGACATCAACAAACAGGCACAGCAGAAGCGGCAGCTCGAGCACGAGCTGCGGCGCGCACTGGAGCGCGAAGAGCTGATGCTGTTTTATCAGCCCGTCGTCGATACCCAGAGACGGGAGGTTATCGGCGTGGAGGCACTGATTCGTTGGAAGAGCCCGGCGCTGGGGAACATCCCACCGAGCACGTTCATCCCGGTCGCCGAGGAAACCGGCCTCATCAAGCCCATCGGTGAATGGATCGTGGTCACCGCCTCCCAGCAGGGCCAGCGCTGGAATCAAAGCGGATTCAAGGATATCCGAATCAACGTCAATGTGTCGGTGGATCAGCTCCGTGAGGAAGATTTCGTCAAGCGAGTCACAGTGATCCTCCGGGATAGCGGATTCGACCCTCACTACCTGTCGCTGGGCCTGGAAATCACCGAAAGCGAGTTGATGGAAAACATGCAGGACGCCGTCAACGCGATTCTGCAGTTTCGTGAGATGGGCATGGTCATCTACATCGATGATTTCGGTACCGGATACTCCTCGCTCAGCTATCTGCGGCAGCTACCCATCGATACGCTGAAGATCGACGCCTCCTTTATTCGCGACCTCCCGGGCGATCCTGACGCTGTGGCCGTGGTGAGAGCGATCATCGCCATGGCGGAGAGTCTCGAGCTGCGGACGATCGCGGAAGGGGTGGAAACGGAGGAGCAGTTTTCAATCCTGAAGGAGCTCGGTTGTAATGCGATCCAGGGATACCTGTTCGGACGGCCGGCTCCCCCGAGCGAAATCGAAGCGCTCTTCGGCCGGGTGCTGTGATGGCGATCCGGGAGCAGACTGTCTGCAGCGTGGGAGAACTCATCGACGCGGTTACGCCTCCCGACCCTGATCCCAAGATCGGCCGCAGGCGCGATACGGGAGTTTATCACGGTGCTTCCGCTGCGTGGCATGCACTGCTCACAAGCCTGGATCGTCTCGGCGGCACGGAGCCCCCCCATACCAAAGCGCACCTGGAGGCGCACATCCTTCGCAACTTCATCCGCTACTCGCGCCCCTACCTCCCCGCCGAGCCCACCGACGCATGGGAATTGCTCGTCGTCGCGCAGCACCACACCGTCCCCACCCGTCTGCTGGACTGGTCCTACTCGCCACTGGTAGCCGCGCATTTCGCCATACGCGCATCGGCTCCGGGGCAGGACTGCGCCGTTTGGCGCCTGGACTGGCAACGAGTACACGCGGCCTTCAACCTGCCCGCTCTCGCATTGCTGATCGAGGACCTGCGCCATCTCTTCGGGAAGGAACAGGCATTCACCCCGTGGAACCTGTTTTCCAACAGCTCCCCTGCCTTCGCGTGCATGATCGAACCGCCGTCGCTCGACGCGCGGATCATCGCGCAGGCAGCGGTTTTCACTCTGTGCTCGGATACCCGTCAGTCCTTTGATGCCTTTCTTCACCATCACGGTCTGGGAGAATCGCTGACCAAGTTCATCATCCCGGCCAGCGCGACCGCGCATTTCGGCGATCAGCTGGATCTGGTCGCGGTAGACGAAAGGCGGCTTTTTCCCGGGCTCGACGGCGTCGCAGCCGCCCTTCGCCGCTACTACTGCTAATCACATCACCACACACCTCCATGTTCCAGCCCCTTTCGCACGACGAGTTGGACCAAAAATCCGACGGAGGAACAAGACCGCTCTTCACACTCGGGCACTACGAGTTCCGTGACTCGCTGGATGGCGAGGGGAACCTGCATCACTTCGTGCTGGATTTGAGTGAAACAGCCGAGGAACCCACCGTCTACGAAACCAATCGGCCGACGATGTACGAATTAATGGCCCGCTATCTCGCTGGCGAGTACGAAAAGAGCGAGTACGACCTCGAGCGCTCACCGGCCCAGGAGGCACTCCTGGATACACTCGAAATCGCCGCCGCGCGGGCGCGAAGCGGCGAAACCGATTGGGAGTTCGACGATCTTGATGTGACTCAGGATTGGGCAGAGATCGAGGAGGACCTGGAAGAGCCGGAGCGCTGAGTAGCCCCCGATCACCGCCTCGCGCTACATTGCTTCCCGGTGTGAATTGCATCCAACCTCAACCTTCTTACTCCCTACGGTGCCGCGATGCCATCGACTACGAGCGGATGGACGAGAGTGCCTGGAAAAGAGCTACTCGCGCACGCAATCATCGCGCCCAGCTCCGGCAGGCGCGGCCATCGTGCCGACCAACCTGCGGTGGAAGGCGGCTATCAGCGCCTTTCGCCAGGCAGGGCTACGCGGCCTCCCATTCGAGAAGCGCGGGAGCTCGGGGTGCCCATTCCAGCCTGCGCGTACCGATCCTGGTTCACACATCGAGGAAGCGAGCATCGACGCGCTCCGAAGGCAGCTGGCGGACGAAGTCGAGTCCTGAAGACCGTGGGAGGACTGGCTACGGTGCCGCGCTCTACAAGGCCATCGTCTACGGCGGCCAGGAGGTGGACGACGTCCTGAGTGCCTACGATTACCTGAAGACGCTGCCCTACGTGGACCCGGAGCGCGTTGGCGTCATGGGGTGGAGCCATGGCGGCTTCATCGCCGCCCACCTGCTTTTCCGCGGAGCGACACCCTTCGGGTCAGGCGCGGCCATCGTGCCGGTGACCAACCTGATCTTCCGACTGTCGTACAAAGGCCCCGGCTATCAGCGCAGCTTTTCGACACAGGCAGGGCTACGCGGCCTCCCATTCGAGAAGCGCGAAGAGTACGTCCTGCGGTCGCCCTACTATCATGTAGACAGCCTGCGCGTACCGATCCTGGTGCACGTGGCGAGCAACGACACGGATGTGAACTTCGAGGAAGCGAGTCCGCTCATCGACGCGCTGATCGCCCGGAAGCCGCAGCTGGCGGAAACCAAGATCTACTGGAACCCGACACCCGGCCCCTTTAGCGGCGGGCACAGCTTCAGCCGCCGTGTCAACCGTGAAACGCTGGAGCGTGACGACTCGCCGGAACAGATCGACTCCTGGAACCGCACCTGGGCCTTCTTTGAGCGTACGCTGCGGCGTCCCTGAACCATCCTCCAATTTCTCGCCTCTTAATGGCATCTCACGGCCGTATAGTCATCACCGGGGCATCCACTGGGATCGGTGAGGCATGCGCTCTTTGCCTGGATGCACTCGGGTTCCGTGTTTTCGCTGGGGTGCGCAATCCGGCGGATAGCGAAAGGCTGAGCAGGGCCGCATCCGATCGGCTTGTACCTGTACAGCTGGACGTCACCGACGCCCAGTCCGTGCGGTCGGCGGCGGCAAAGGTTGCCTGCGCTCTGGGAGATGCGCCGCTGAACGGCCTGGTGAACAACGCGGGCATCGCGGTCGCCAGCCCGCTGGAGTTCGTCCCGCTGGACGCGCTACGCCGTCAGTTCGAGGTGAACGTGGTTGGGCAGGTGGCGGTTACACAGGCATTTCTCCCCTCGCTTCGGCGTGGCCGTGGCAGGATCGTCAACATGGGTTCGGTTTCCGGGCGTTTCGCGAGCCCGTTCCTGGGACCCTACAGCGCCTCCAAGTTCGCGCTGGAGGCACTCAGCGACTCACTCCGGTTGGAGCTGCGCCCCTGGGGTATTCACGTCAGTATCGTGGAACCCGGTGTGATCGCCACACCGATCTGGCGGAAGTCGCTGCTGGCCGCCGAAGATCTCCTCGCGGAAATGCCCGAGGAGGCGCATACCCTTTACGGGCGAGCCATCGAGGCTATCCGGCGCCGCGTTGACAACATTGGGGGCATTCCCGCGGAGCGGGTCGCCCGGGTGGTGGCTCATGCCCTGACCGCACGACGCCCCAGACCCCGGTACATCGTAGGTCGTGATGCCCGCGTGGCCGTCGCGCTCTCCTACTTCCCGACGCACGTGCGTGATTGGCTCGTAGCGAAGCGTATCTGAGCATCGTTGCCGGTGCTCACCGGCACATCAGTTGCTCCAGGAAGGCTGGCCGAACATTCTACCGAACACAGGTGATAGGTAAAACCGATGAAGCAGCTCAATACCTCTCAAGAAGTCGATTCCGCCATTTCCGGCGAAACAGCAATCCTGTACAAGCACAGCACGCGCTGCCCTATCAGCGCTGCGGCACACAAGGAGATGGAGCAGTTCCTCGAGCGAAATCCCGACGCCCCGTTTTACATGGTCGACGTAAATGATTCCGCGGACGTGTCTGGCTACATCGAACAGACAACCGGAATCGAGCACCAGTCGCCGCAGCTGATCTTGTTCCGCAATGGCATACCGAAATGGAACACGGCGCGCTTCGACATCTCGGCGGAAGCGCTGGAAGAGCAGCTCAGTGCCGGAGCGAGCTGAGGCTGGACTACGCTGCGCGGGGAGTCGCACCCAGCGCGGCGCGCACTCCCCGCGCGGCGGCGGTGAGTAGTCGCTGCGGACTTTCCCGCGCGAGGAGCAGCGCGCTGCGCAGTGCCCGGTTCCACTCCCCAGCTCGCACCCTATCCTCGACGTTTTCGCGCAAGCAGTCGCGAAAAATCTCGGTTAGCTGCGTGAGCCCGCGGTGGAACGGCCGCGACTGGCGCGGATGCCGGTGTTACGAGCTACCGCCGACCCTGCGTTGGCCTGCCGTAATGTTGTGGTCTCCGCATGGCGGGTAGTGATCGAGCTGATTTCGAGTGGAGAGCCGTCATCCACCACGATGATCTCGCAGTCGCGGCACGTTTGTGCCGCGACTGTGTGCAGCGTTTCGTCCAACAGCTCAAGCTGCCGCGGCGAATTGGCGTAGCAGGGAATGATGATGGATACGAGCGGTGCCGTTTCGTCGGGCATGGTGGCTTTGGTGGTGTGACATGCACCCATCCAATTGCGGAGGAGCAGCACCGTTCGTATGCACAGGCCGGACCGAGTCCACCAAGCTACTTGCCGCGCCCGGTCTTCTCCTGAAGTTCGTCGATCTTCTTCGAGGCGTCCGCCTTGGTGAGATCATCCGTGATTTCTTCGCCCGCCTCGTCGGCTAGCGTGTGCAGATACGACTTTTGGGCACCGGTCATCGGCTCATCACCCGTGGTCCACTGATCCGGATCCTTGATGGTATTACCCTGCTCGGCGTCCTGCTGTGTGCGCTTGTCTGTCATCAGATCCTCGATTTTTGGAGTTCCGTGCGGCCGGAATACGCGACCCGTACATTGTCCAGCAGGAAGTATGCCGAATAAAAGCCGAATAAAGGGCTAAAGAGCCTGTTCACTGCTTCAGCGGCTCAGTCAATGCAGAGGGTGCTCCGACCACAGGTAGCACCGCCACTCAGTTGCGCGAGGCTGAGGCTATGCAAGGCCGTTTTGAATTCGAAGGCTCCGAGGTATTTGCACTCCTGGAGGAGTCCCATGCTGCCCGGGAGCGGCTGCTGACCGAGGCGCAGCGCTACGTCGCAGCCGGTATCAATCTCCACGCACAAGACGACACCTGGGACGAGGACCCCGACCACCCGGAAACCGGTGCTCCACCTGGATTGTGGCTGATGAACGACTGCGGGGTCTATCTCCAGAGCAATGCCAAGCAGCGCAAAGATGCCCGGGTCGCGTACGCCCGCGGCTACCGTGCCGATGTTCAGGTAGGAGATGAGCCATGCTGCGAATTCATCGACGCGACTCCCCTGCAGCAGCTTCGCCCGGACGATGCACTGGTGATTACCGCCAGCGAAGACAAGCTCAGACTGTCGCTCATCCGCCAGCCGTAGTCAGCGCATGAAGCTGGCCTTCTTTCGTCCCGGCGCTCGCCCTCGTGGACGGCGAGCGCGTACGCTTCCGGCTAATCGGACGCATCATTACCCCGGCGAACGCCCAGCACCTCCTGGATCAGTTCACCTAGTCCCGCCCGATCAGGGGTGAGCGCCCTGGTGCGCCGTATCACCCGGCGTGGGAGGCGCGGCGGTCGCATCCGTCCCCACCGTGCCTACATCCGTCCCGATGGGAGCCGGAGAGGCGGGGTTGGTGATCGCTGCGGGCGGTGCGTCGCCTGCTGGTGAAGCGGTGGTGCTTTCCCTTGCCTGCTCCTGCTGCTCCTCCTGGTTTCCACCACAGGCGGCGAGTCCGGCCAGCGCGGCGATGGCAAAGATGAGGTTCTTCGGCATGATGATCTCCTGTTGCTCAAGGTGGCTGCAAACGGTATGAGGGCAACGGGCGTGCCGGAGCATGGTGCATCGTTTGCGTCGTGGAGCTGAGCAGGTTGCGACTCAAGCGCATCAGGGGTGATCAATGAAGTATGGACAATTCCTCCGCGAGCCGGGTGAGAAGGTACAGCTAGAGCAGCTTGATCCGAGTACGAGCGGGGAGTTCGGCAGCGAGCATGCAGCCGAGGCGAGCGTGCGCGAAGACACTGCGAGCCTGCTCCGCTACCAGGACATGCTCATGGCGCATGAAACTCATGGCCTGCTCGTCCTATTCCAGGGGATGGACACCTCGGGAAAGGACGAGGCGATCCGGGATGTCCTGGCGAAGCTGGATCCCCGCGGGTGTGAGTTCAAGCAGTTCAAGGCGCTGACCGAGAAGGAGATCAGACACGACTACCTGTGGCGGGCGGTGGGCGCCCTGCCGGCGCGAGGCCAGATCGGCATCTTCAACCGCTCGTACTACGAGCATGTGGTGGTGGAACGGGTGCATCCGGAGCGGCTGGATCAGCATCGGCTCCCTGATTACGCCAGAAAAGGTATCTGGGAAAAGCGGTTCCAGCACATCAACAACTTCGAGCAGTACCTGGTGGAGAACGGTATCCACATCCTCAAATTCTTTTTGCACATCTCGCCGGAGGAGCAGCGCCGGCGGCTTCTGGAGCGGATCGAGCGCCCCGAAACGAGCTGGCGCTTTTCACAGGACGACGTCGAGGAGCGCGGCTACTGGCAGGAATACATGGCCGCGTACAGCGAGGCGCTGACACACACCAATACGGAATACGCCCCCTGGTACGTCATTCCCGCGGATCGGCGCTGGTTCGCGTGCGCGGTCGTGGCATCGGTGATTGCGACAAAGCTCAAATCCCTGCACTCCGAGTATCCGAGGCCGGACCCGGAGCAGAGCGAGCAGCTAGCACGAGCCCGGGAGATCCTGGAGCAATAACCGCCCCGGCGAGTGCGTTCCCTGCTTGACCAGCGCCGTGTCGTCGATGATCAGCACGGCCCGGGGGCCACCCACGACGACTCGGCTGGCCATCGGCGCCGCACTGACCAAGCCGTACCTACACTGATGACGGTTCACGAGGTACTTCGCTCATCAGCGCCAGGGTATTCTTGCTAGGATCATGAAAGAACGTCATCCACAGGTCGTGATCTGGCATCGGAGCCACCAGGTGCGGCTCGTCGATGAACTGAACACCACGCGCTGACAGGCTGCCGAACGCCTCCCGGATGTTCGGGACCTTGTAGTAGAGCACGGAGCCGGGGTGATCGAACTCCGACGTTTCGGGAAGTGAAAGCATCAGCCGAACGCCGCCACAGTCGAAGAACGCCATCTTCGGGACCTGGAACAAGAACCGCATTCCAAGTGAGTCCCTGTAGAACGCTACGGCTTTTTCAACCTCATGAACGGTGACGGAGATCTGACCGATCTGCTGAAGTCCGAAGCTGGCTGCGGTCTGCATGGTGCCTCCCAGATTGCAGTGGCGGAATTTGATTAGCGTTGCTAAATAACCTCTGAATGAACGAATCGCGTGATGCAAGGGTACCCGATAAACGCCCTGCGGAAGTTGCTGATCGTCTTCATTCCGCGGCGATACACCTGCTCCGTTCATTGCGGAGGCAGGACGATGCCATCGGGATTACCGCACCTCGTCTTTCCGCACTTTCTGTTGTCGTGTTTGCCGGACCGTTGACGCTGGGTGAGCTTGCCGCCGCCGAGCAGGTGCGCCCCCCGACCATGAGCCGCCTGGTGTCCAGCCTGGAGGCAGAGGGGCTCGTCGTGCGGGTGGGAGACACCGAGGACCGGCGCGTAGTGCGGGTGCGCGCGACGCCAGCGGGCGTGCGGATGCTGGAAGCGGGACGGGGGCGGAGGATCGCCTCCCTGGCGAAGCGGCTGCGTCGTCTGGACCCACATGAGGTGGCAATCCTGGAGCAGGCTGCCACGATTGTGGAGAAGGTTGTCAAGGACCCCGAATAAGGATCGGATGCGTGTGAGTCGCCGCCTTTTATGCGTTATGCTGCTGCACCTGGGGGTGCTGTTCGCTGTCGAGCCCGGGTCGGCTCAGCGGCTGAATCGACGCGTCCCGCAGGACACCACCGTCACCATTGGCAAGTTGCCCAATGGCCTGACGTACTACATTCGCCGCAATGCCGAGCCCCCGAAGCGTGCCGAGTTGCGGCTGGTGGTGAATGCCGGGTCTCTTCTGGAGGATGACGACCAGCGGGGTCTCGCCCATGTGGTGGAGCACATGGCGTTCAACGGAACCCGGCGCTTTCCCAAGAACGCGCTGGTGAACTTCCTGGAGGGCGTGGGGATGCGGTTCGGGCCGGATATCAACGCCAGCACCGACTTCGAGGAAACCATTTACACCCTCACGCTTCCCACGGACAGCGCCGGCGTGCTGGAGACTGGCGTGCAGATCCTGGCCGACTGGGCGCACGGGATCAGCTTCGACTCGCTGGAAGTCGAGAAGGAGCGCCCGGTGGTGATTGAGGAGTGGCGGCTGGGGCAGGGGGCGGGCTCACGCATGCGGGACAAGCACCTCCCCGTGTTGTTCGGCGGGTCGCGCTACACGAACCGGCTGCCGATCGGCGATTTGAAGACGCTGGAAAGCTTCACTCCAGCCCAGCTTCGCCGGTTTTATCGGGACTGGTACCGGCCCGAGCTGATGGCCGTGGTTGCTGTGGGCGATTTCGACCCGGTGGTGGTTGAGCGGTGGATCCGAGCGGAGTTCGCAGGGATGCCCCGCTCCGCCACTGCACGCTCCCGACCCCAGTTCGGGCTTCAGGCGCACGCCGAGACGCGCTACAGCGTCGTCGCGGACCCGGAGGTTACCGGTTCGAGCGTGGCCGTCTACCAGAAGCGCCCCGCGCGCGGGGGAGGGACCTTCCGCGGCTATCGGGATGCGTTCGCGGAGTCGCTCGCGCAGCGTATGCTTTACAATCGCCTCTCCGAGCGCACCCAGAGGCCGGACGCGCCCTACCTGTCGGTCGCCGCGTCCCAGGGGCTGCTTACCCGCTCCAGGGCCGTGACGGTGCTGAGCGCGGAAGTGAGGGACAATGGGATCGAGCGCGGGCTGGAAGCCCTGCTGGCCGAGCTGCAGCGCGTCGCGCGCTGGGGATTCACCTCCACGGAGCTGGAGCGGGAAAAGCGCGAGCTGCTCCGCTGGCAGGAGCAGGTTTACGCGGAGCGGAGCAAGATTCCCTCGGGCCAGTTCGCCGCCCAGTACATCGCGCATTTTCTTTACGCCGAGCCGATCCTGGATGCCGCGGGAGAGTACGCGCTTTACCGACGGCTCATCCCCGGAATCCGCCTCGCGCAGGTGAACACGCAGGCACGGGCGCTGCTCGGCGAAGGCAACCGGGTGGTGCTGGTGGAGGTGCCCGGCACGGACAGCGTACGGCTGCCCACGGAGAGCGGCCTGCGCCGGGTGGTGGCCGCTGCCCGCAGGACACGGCTGGCCCGGTACAGTGATCGGGTATCCAGCGGCGCCCTGGTTCGGGAGGCGCCCAGGCCGGCGCCGATCGTCGAGCGGCGCAGCGTTCCGGAGGTTGGCGTGCAGGAGTGGACGCTCGCCAACGGCGTGCGTGTGGTCCTGAAGCCGACGGACTTCCGGGAAGACGAAATCATCTTTGCCGCACACAGCCCGGGTGGAACATCGCTGGCGCCGGACTCCAACTACATCCCGGCGCTCACCGCGACCGGGGTGGTTCAGTCGGGTGGCCTCGCCGGGCTGGATGTGGTGGCGCTCTCCAAGCGGTTGGCTGGAAAGGCGGCCAGTGTAGGCACCGACATCGGGGAGTTGCATGAGGGACTCTCCGGGGTTGCCTCGCCCAGAGACATAGAAATGCTCTTCCAGCTGGTCTACCTGTACTTCACCGCACCCCGCGCGGACTCGGTCGCGTTCCTGGCCTACCAGCAGCGGGCCAAGGCGGCGCTCGCCAACCGGGGCGCGAGTCCGGAGGAGTCATTCATGGATACCCTGCGGGTCACGCTGGCGCAGGGACATCCGCGTGCGCGCCCGCCGTCCAGCGAAATGTTCGACCGCATGGACCTGAACAAGTCGTTGGCGTTTTACCGCGACCGGTACGCGGACGCGTCGGATTTCACCTTTTACTTCGTAGGCCGCTTCGAGCCGGACTCTGTCCGCCCACTGGTGGAGCGCTACCTGGGCGGGCTCCCCTCGACCGGGCGCAAGGAAAGCTGGCGTGACGTGGGCATCCGGCCGCCGACGGGGGTCATTCGCAAGACCGTGCGCCGTGGCACGGAGCCCAAGGCACGGACACAGCTTGTCTTCACCGGGCCGATACAGTACAGTCGCGAGGAGATCGTCAGCCTGCGCGGCCTGGCGGACGTGCTGGAGATTCGGCTCCGGGAAACCCTGCGCGAAGATCTGGGTGGTACCTATGGCGTCGGTGTGCGGGCTTCCGCCTCTCGGGAGCCGCGCCCGGAGTATCGCTTCAGCATCGGCTTCGGTGCAGCTCCGGAGCGCCTGGATGAGCTCAGCCGGGAAACTCTGGCGGTGATCGACAGCGTCAAGAAGCGGGGTCCCACGGAAGCCGAGCTTGCCAAGGTGCGGGAGGCACAGCGCCGCGCCCGCGAAATCAATCTGCGGGACAACAACACGTGGCTGGGGCAGATGATGACCTTTGATCGGCACGGCTGGGACCTGCGAGGGATCATGGCGGAACCCACCACCCGGCTCGACGCGGCCATGGTCCAGCGAGCCGCGAGCCCTGAGGCAACTCTGAGGTCATTCTGCGCGACGGCACCAAGCTCCCCTCCAGCCGCACCTACGGCGGCAAGCTGCACCAGGCGTTGAACCTGGCCTCGTAGCGCCGAGCGCCGTTCCCATGGCATAGGAACTGGCCGCTAATTGATACGTTCGGTGTCAGGTGTTGGCCAAGGCGGGGTCAGCGATGACGGGGTTTTCTTGCTCGACCAGCCAAGTGTGACGTCGATTCGGACTCGATGTGGTATCGGTCATCACCAGCACACCCCAGGCGCCGAAGCGATAGGCGGCACGGTCGCGCCCCCGGCTGGATGGCGGCCCCCAACGCTGCACAAGGCGTGTTATCGGATCACCCACCCGGACCCCGGCGAGTGAAGACGACATCGAGGTATCATCGCAACCCCTGGTCCGGTGTGGTGACGACCGGCAAGCCCTGCTGGCCACCAGCTCATCCGCACCGCCGACGAGCCGCCGATCTGGTCGGACTGGACGTGCAGATGCCGGAGCTGGACGGATTTGGAGTGCTTGAGGTCCTGGACGTGGAGGAGATGTAAGTGCTCGGGGCGGTGTCCGTGAGGATGGGGTTTCTTCGTCACCAATCAATTTTCATGAGAGGATACGTTCGGGCCGCGCGTGGTGATGCCACGTCACGCCCCCTGCCGAAACCGGTTGAGCGCGGTCGCCGCTCCGCGAGCGGTGGCTTCCAGCGTGCACTGTGAGACGCGCGCCCACGCGGATACCCCGATTTGGGGCGCCGCAACGAGGGCGACTTCGGCGTTATCGGCTCCTGGGCTGGCGTGGTGATGACAGCTCCAGCCGCAAGGCGAGAGTACATGTTGTCTGGAGCGGCTCGGCGGTGCGGGCGGCCCGCACATGCGCGAGTGTTCACCGAGGCGGACGCCTGCTACGTCTGGACTGGATCCGCAGCGCGCCCAGCTCGGTTCAACTACGCGCGTCTGCGCGCCGGTGGCACGCAGGCAGCCGTGGTAATGACAGTCGTTAGCGCGAAACCGACCGCCAGGAGGCGTAGGGGATAAAACGGTCTGAGTTGCATGCTCGCCCTTGAAAAACTTTACTCTGCGCAGCAACTTCCCACCGAAACGATGTGTCAACGCATAGGCCAAGCGGATGGCCGCGAGCAGCGGAACGACAATGTTTGCTGGCAGAGCCGATATGGGTGGATTCTGCGCGATGGCGTCGCGAGGCCTCCAGCTTGTAGCAGCGCGCGATATTTTCGCGTTACCGCGACAAGCTGCACCAGGCGTTGCTTTAGAGCCCGCTCGGCAATCTTGAAGAAGTCGCGGAGCTTTGCTTGCGTCCAGGAGCAGGCGGATGTCACCGTTCGGGTTCACCAGCCGAAGGTCACCACCCTGCTCCCGCACGCGCTTGGCCAGACTAACCAGTGTGTTGAGCGCAGCCGCGTCCAGATAAACCGTCCGGGTGAGGTCGAGCACAAGCTCCCGAGCTCCACGCTGCAGATCGGCCATCACCCGCTCCACCAGCTCCTGCCGGTTGTTCACCGTCGTGTACTCTTCCAGCTGCACGACTACCATGATCTCATCGTTACACGGCTATCGGTTTCGATCAACGCGAACGCAATGTCGGCCGGCATTGTCACGCTTTGCGCAAGACGAGGTACCAGGGAAGGCACATGGGAGCACGGCTGGGGATACAAGATACGTCCCGTTCATTCCAAACTCGAAATTCGCATCATGAGGCTGCCCATGCAATCCGCGATTCGATACATCGCACTTCTCGCAGTTCTTGTTGCCGCATGCGGTCCGGCCAGCCGGCAGGCGCGCGGCCCTGAGCCTGCCCAGACCACCGTGCGGGTGGAAAACCACAACTTTCTGGACATGAACGTGTTCGTCCTGCGTGGCGGCCAGCGCATCCGGCTTGGAATGGTTCCTGGAACCTCTACGCGCGTGCTGGTAATTCCTCAGTCAATGATTTTCGGCAGCACATCGCTGCGCTTTCTCGCGGATCCGATCGGCAGCCGGCAGACGCCGATCAGTGATGACATCGTCGTGCGCCCCGGAGACCAGGTAACCATGGTTATCCCCAGCTGACAAGGGGGCTGGCCGCAGCGTGCTTGACGCACACCGGCGCGCCGCACATCCTTGAAGGATGAGAACGCGTCAGCCCATGACCTTCCACACACCATCCGAAACCACCAGCGGCTTCGAAGGGCTCCTCGCCGGGCGCGTGCTGGGGGATCGCTACCGAATCGAGGCGGTGATCGGGCGTGGGGGATGGGTGTGGTTTACCGCGCGCGGGACCTTCGCCTGGACCGGGAGGTGGCCGTCAAGGTGATGGTTGCACCCGGTCACGATCCCGTGTCCAGGGCGGCGCTACGCAGCCGCTTTCACCGTGAGGCACGGACGGTAGCGCGGCTGCATCATCTCAACGTGGTTGTGGTGCATGATTTCGGTACCGACACCGCCCTCGATCTGGACTACCTGGTGATGGAGCTGCTGCGCGGCGAAGATCTCGCGGCACGTCTGGCGCGCTCCGGTCCATTCCCGCTCCGTCTCGCACTGCAGATTCTTAACGATGCGGCACGGGGTTTGGCCGCCGGTCACCAGGCGGGATTGATCCACCGGGACGTGAAGCCCGGCAACATCTTCCTGGAAGCTGGGCAAGATCCTGGCGAGGTCCGGGTCCGCCTGCTCGATTTCGGTATCGTGCAGCTGGCGGACGGTGCCGAGGACGATGAAAGCACGCAAACGCACCTCACCCGGTTCGGGTACACTCCGCACTCGCCGGCGTACGCCGCGCCGGAGCAGCTGCAGGGGCGGGGCTGCCTGACGCCCGCATGCGACGTGTGGGGCCTGGGGGCCGTCGCCTTCCACCTGCTGTCCGGCCAGCGCCCATTCACGGATGGCGACCGGCAGAGCATGGCGCAGGGGCGTGCGGTGCCGCTGCCTTCCCTGCGCTCGCGCAACCCCGCCGTTCCTGCAAGTGTGGAACAAACGGTGCAACGTGCGCTCGCCTTCCACCCTGCAGACCGCTTTCCCCATGCCGGGGTTTTTGCAGCTGCACTCACCGGGAGTCCAAGCTCGGTGACAGCCGCGACGAGCTCAAGCCCGGCACCGCCACATGAGTCGGACCATACGATGCTTGCTCCGTCCCCGGAGCGCCTGCCCCCTCGTGTTCCATCCCGGCTGGCAGCAGCGTCGCCAGTCTCGGCTCACTCACTCGGATCACGGCTGCGGGCGGTGGTGCGTGGCACGGTCACGGGTGCCTGTGGGCGCATCGGTCTGGCCGGGTGGACGCTGATGGGCGTTATGTTCCGGGATGGGCGTGCGGTGGAGTTCTACATGCTGCTTGCGGGGATAAGCATCGCCGCGCCCTGGCTGGTGCACCGCCTGGTACGGCATCCCGGGCGGCTCCGTACGGGGCTGGCGTTTTCGCTCCTGCTGGCAGGATTCGCGCTCTACCGCACCATCCCGGGCGAGTGGCCCCGAACCGTGCTGCTCCTGCTCCCCGCCTCCCAGCTTGCAGCTGCCGCACTGACGGAGCGCATCACACGTCGTGCCCTGCGTCCCGTTGCAGTGGGCTCCTAGCGGCGCCGCGATCTTTTCCATATGCCCTTCGCCGTTCTCTTCCAGCGTGAGCTGCCCCACGGGCTTTGCGTAGGGGTGCGATTGCCTGAGCCGAGTGAACCTGCCAGCGAGCTGGCCCTGGAGCAGCTGGGAGCAGAGGAGCGCGCACGCGGCCGGTCTCCCGTTTCGGCGGCGGATCACCTGGGTGGGAGGGCGCGTTGCGCTTCACAGCGCGATGGAGCGTGTAGGCCACAGAGCGGAGGCTATTCTCGCCACCGATCGTGGCGCACCCTGCCTGCCACCAAGCATAGCGGGTTCCGTGAGCCACAAAGAAGGGTTAGCTGTGGCGCTGGTAACACCCGCCGCCGGGTGGAGTGTAGGAATTGATCTCGAGCGCCTGCGAGTCCCGCGAGCCGAAATCGAGCGGCATGTGCTCACTCCAGAGGAGCGGCAGGAGTTGACCGCGCTCCGCCAGGAAGAGCGCTGGCGCGAAGTGCTGCTCCGCTTTTCAGCCAAGGAAGCGGTCTACAAGGCGCTCGATCCATACGTGCGACGCTACGTGAGCTTTCAGGAAGTGGCTGTCTACCCGGAGGCGGGCGGCACAGGCCGGGCCCAGCTCGCGCTCAAGGGAGGGGAGGGGCCGTTTCAGGTCGAGGTAGGATGGGAAATCGACGAGGAATTCGTGCTCACCACTGCGCGCGTATCCAGGTCAGCAAGTTCCGAAGCGGGGCGTACGCCAGAAAGGCTTGCGTCAAAAAGATTGCTGCATAGGTTGGAGCACGAGAAGGTATCTGGCGGGTCTGTCCCACACCGGAGGAGAATACCCGAATGGCCACAGCAAAGCAAGGATCTAAGAGCGGCGGTAGCAAGGCAGGCGGAAAGGGTGGCAGCAAGAGCGGAGGTGCAGGAGGAGGTGAGGGGCGGAAGCAGGGAACCGCGAATCCCGCGTTCATGAAGCCGCTCTCCCCCAGCCCGGAGCTTGCCGCGGTGGTGGGCAAGGACCCGCTGCCAAGGACGGAAGTCACCAAGCGGGTGTGGGAGTACGTCAAGAAGAACGATCTTCAGGACCCGCAGAACCGCCGAAACATTCGTGCCGATGCCAAGCTGCGCCCGGTCTTGGCAAGGACGAGGTCAACATGTTCGAGATGACCAAGCTGGTGAACCAGCACCTCAAGTAAGCGTCCGCGGAGCGTTGGGGTGTGGACGACGCCAGCGCCCAGCTGAAGCGTCCGTCCACACCCGGCGCGGAAGTTACCGCCAGTCCCCGCGCGCCGGAGGATGTCGACCAGGATCGGGCGGGAACCATCCACGATGAACTGGACGCCGATCACGGTCACCAGCAGGCCCATGATCCGGGTCATCACGTTCAGTCCAGTTTGTCCAAAGAAGTGCATGAGCCGCGGCGCGGCGGTGAGCACCGCCCACGCGATGGCAAGCACCGCGATGACAACCGCGCAAAGATGACCGCGATCCGGACGCGATCGGGTGCCTCGGTCATCAGCACCATCACGGTCGTGATCGCGCCCGGGCCCGTGATCATGGGGATACCCAGGGGCGTGATCCCCACCTCTTCCTTGGTGAACCCTTCGGTTTCTTCTTCTTCGGTGGTCTTTCCCCGGCTGCGCTTCGCCTGAAGCATGTCCATTCCGATCCCGAAAAAAATGATCCCGCCCGGCGATCCGAAAGGCATGGATGGTGATCCCGAAGACCTGGAAAATGGTTCCGCCCAGGAGCGCAAACACCACCAGTACCAGAAAGGCCGTTATCATGGCGCTGCGGAGCGTGCGGCGTCGGCGCTCCGCGGGATATCCCTGGGTCAGTGCCAGGTACATCGGCGCCGCACTGAGCGGATTGATGATCGCCAGAAGCGAGGTGAAACAAAGCAGCGCGAAAGCGCCGAGATCGGTGGGCATAGTTGTAGTAATGGCGAACAGGCCTGCGGCTGGGACCGTGCAGGTCAGGAGCAGCTCACTCCTTGACCACCGGGCGGATGCGATCGTCGTCCGTATCAATGGCTCTTTCCACCCAGAGCACCTCAATGACCGTCCAAAACAGCATCACCAGTGGCAAGGCGAGAAGCACCCCGAGAAATCCGAAAAGGCTGCCAAACAGGATCAAGCTGAACAGGGTGACCAGCGGATGGACCTCGGCTTGCTGGGACATCGCCCAGGGGGTGATCACGTTGGCTTCGATCTGCTGAATCGCCAGCGCGGCGATGGCGGTATACAGCCCCTTGGTGGGGTCGTCGGTGAACGCAACCAGTGTTGCCGCACCCCGCCGATCCACGGGCCGACCAGGGGGATAAACTCGAAGATCCCGGTTAGCAGCGCGAGCAGGAATGCGTTGGGAACCCCAACTGATCAGGTAGGCCACGTACGACAGCACTCCGACGCCGATCATCGCGATTCCGACGCCCTTGAGCCAGCCGAGCAACCGTACCCCGAGCAACTCAAAGATGCGGCGAAGATCGGAGCGGAGAGTGCGAGGAACCGAACGCAGCACCGGGGTGAGCAGACGGTCGTTGGGATTGGCCAGCGCGAACAAGCCACCGAACAGGATGATCAGCGGAATGAACAACGCCTCCAGCAGACCACGGGCACGACCTACCACCGCACTGCCGTCAACGCCACCGAAGAAGTCCTGGAGCGTCTGGTTACCTCCTGCATCAGTGAGATGTTGAGGCCCGTGCTTCGGCGGATCAATTCGCTCCATTGGCGGAAGCGGGCATCGAACTCCGGTGCACGAGCCGCTATGTCGCGAATTTGCGCCAGGAGCAGTGGAGCACCGATGTAGATCAGCACCACCAATCCACCCAGCACGGCAATCCCGATAAGCGCCGCAACCCATTTCCTTTCCAAAGGTAGCTTGCGGGCGATCGGGTTCAGCGCCACAGCCAGGATCGCCGCCGCGAGCAGCAGCAGCAGGGTCTGGGTGATCTCGGCAAAGTACCGGTACAGCAGCGCGAGCAGAAAAGCCAGCCCGATTGCCTTGTACAGGTGTTCGGGCCGGAGGCCGGGGAGGACCGTCGACGGTGCGGTTTGCGGAGAGTCGCTCGACATTCAGCTACTCATCTTCGTCTTCTTCATCGAAAGTAAGTCCGCTACCTTCCTCCTCGATTTGATCCATGAGTGCCGCTCCCCAGGTGTTTTCCACCACCCGGCGCACCTTGGGAAAGCGCTCAACCACCTCGGCCATTTCGGGGGTTACGAATAGCTCCGTCACGTCCTTGCGCTTGTAGTTCTGGCCTTCATCGTCCTCGAGAAAGGCCTTCAATTCGTCCATAAGGTCGCGCAGGTCACTCAACAGCTCATTCGGGAAATGCCCCTCGTCCAGCGCGACGGCTGATTCGACCCACTCGTGGACCTGTGCGGCGAGCGTATCGAATCGCTCGTCGGCCTGTGCTGCGTTCATCGGAAAGCTTGCTCCTGGCGTTTGGTTCGTACTTCTGGAGGGGAACAGCCTATCTGTCTGCGGTGAATGGGGCAAGTGGTGGACCGAAGTGTTCGGTTTTGGGACACCGGATTCCCAGAGGCGGTCGCTGCGTGCGGTAGGAGGCAAACAGCGCAGTAGGACAAATACTTATTTTACAATGACTTAGCAAAATCGGGCGAATGGCACACCCTTCGCCTTACAAGGTGCCTGGCAAAGTTTTTCTTGCCCGTTTCCCATGCAGGTTTCCGGAGGTGTGAGGTGGATCTGTTTCAAGTCGATCTTACCACGATCGTTGCCATCTGGATGGCAGGCTCGATTCTGCTGGTTCTTGCTCTGGCACTCGCTGCCCGCTTCGCGGTGAAGCCGGTGCTGGATTCGGTAGCCCGCCTGCGTGAAGCACGGGTTTCGGAGCTGGAGCGTCGCTTCACCCGACTGGAGCGCCGCTTCGAGCGCGTTCACAACCCTGAAATTGCCCGTAGTGGACATTCCTCGTAAGCCCACCCGCAGTCGCCGGCGCTGGTTCATCGGCGGGGCTGCCCTCGCCGTGGGAACCCTGCTCACCGTGGCACTCGCACGCCTGGAGCCGGCAGCACCCACGGTGGAACGCGCAACGGTGTGGATGGATACCGTGGAGCGGGGCACCATGCTGCGCCAGGTGCGTAGTCCCGGAACGCTGGTGGCCGAAGACATCCGCTGGGTTTCCTCGGTGAATCCCGGGCGTGTCGAGCAGCGTCTCGTCCAGCCGGGCACGCCGGTCGAGCCCGGCACCCTGCTGCTCGAGTTGAGCAACCCGGATGTCAACCGGCAGGCGCTTGAGGCGGAGCGGCAGCTGTCCGCCGCCGTGGCCGGGCTTGCCAGCCTGCAGTCCACGCTGGAAAATCAGCGCCTCACCCAGGAAGCCACGGTAGCTACCGTCAGCTCCGAGCACCGGGAGGCTACCCGACAGGTTTCAGCCAACGAAAAGCTGGCCGCCCAGGATCTGATTGCCCGGTCGGAGCTAGAACGCTCCCGCGACCGGGCGGAGGAACTGAGGGCCCACCTGGCCATCGAGCAGCAGCGGCTGCGCTACGTCGCCGAGTCCGCCCGCTCGCAGATCGCCGCCCAGCAGGCGCAGGTGAACATGCTGCGGGGCCTGGTGGAGTTCGGTCGGCGGCAGGTGGAGGCGATGAAGATCCGCGCTCCTTCGGACGGGGTGCTGCAGGATCTCCCCGTGGAAGTGGGACAGTGGGTTCAGCCCGGCGCCACGCTGGCCCGGGTGGTCCGGCCCGGCCTGCTCAAGGCCGTACTCCGCATCCCTGAAACTCAGGCCAAGGACATTGCCGTAGGGCAGCTAGCGAGCATCGACACGCGCAACGGAATCGTTCGCGGCCAGGTGATGCGCATCGATCCCGCGGTGCAGAACGGCACCGTCACGGTGGATGTCAAGCTGCAAGGGGCGCTTCCCAAGGGTGCGCGCCCTGACCTGTCGGTGGATGGAACGATCGACATCGAGCGGCTCGAAAACGTGATGTACGTGGGACGGCCGGCGTATGGCCAGGCGGAAAGCACCGTGGGAATGTTCCGCGTGGCTCCGGATCGTAGCTCGGCGGTGCGGGTGCCTGTGCGCCTCGGGCGCTCCAGCGCCAGCACGATCGAAGTGGTGGGCGGGCTTCAGCCCGGCGATGTGGTGATCTTGTCCGATATGAGCCAGTGGGATTCCAGCGAACGTGTGCGCCTCCAATGAACCAACCCAACCCTGAATCTGCCATGCAAAACCCCAACACCGGCAACGGTGCTCCACTGATCCAACTCACCGACGTGAGCAAGGTCTTTTTGACTGACGAGGTCGAGACTCACGCCCTTTCGGGAGTTCAATTGGAGGTGCGCGCGGGCGAATACCTGGCCATCGGCGGCCCTTCGGGCGGCGGCAAGACCACGCTGCTCTCGATCCTGGGGCTGCTGGACACCCCAACCGGGGGCGACTACCAGCTGAACGGCAAGCCGGTCGCGGCGCTGGATGCTTCGGAGCGAGCCCGCATCCGCAACCGTGAAATCGGCTTCATCTTTCAGGCGTTCAACCTGATCGGCGACCTGAGCGTGTACGAAAACGTCGAGCTGCCGCTCACTTATCGGGGGATGCCCGGCGCGGAGCGCAAGCAGCGGGTGCACGAAGCGCTGGAGCGCGTGGGAATGGCGCACCGCGTCAATCACTACCCGTCGCAGCTTTCCGGCGGTCAGCAGCAGCGCGTCGCGGTGGCACGGGCCATTGCGGGGAAGCCGCTGATCCTGCTGGCGGACGAGCCCACCGGAAATCTGGATTCCACCAACGGCGAAGCCGTGATGGGGCTGCTCCAGGAGCTGCACGACGAGGGCGCGACCATCTGCATGGTGACCCACGACCCGCGCTACGCCAACCACGCCCAGCGGACGGTCCACCTGTTCGACGGCCGCATCGTGCGGGACGAGCAAACCCCGGCGGCGGAGGAGCTGGAAGAAAGTGGCTTCGAGCTAGGCTGATGTTAAAGCTTTTTCGAGTCCCCGGGATCGCACTGGCTGCGGTCCTCGTTGTGGCCGTGGGCGTCCATGCAAGCACGGCGCTCCTCAGCTCGGTACGGCCGGGGCAGCAGTACGCTGTGCAGCAAGTCGAGCCGGGTCCGAACGCCCACGCATCAAGACGGAGCCCCGGCTCGTATCCCGGATACCTCGATTACCGCGATCGGTCAGTCCCGCTGCTGGTTTGGTAATCGGGATCGCTACGGCTCTCACGAATAAGACATCCATGGACACACTCCTCCAGGATCTTCGCTACGCTGGGCGGCAGATGCTGCGCAGCCCGGGCTTCACGCTCGCGGCGGTGTTCACTTTGGCGCTGGGGCTCGGCGGCACCACAACCATATTCGGCCTGATCAACGCGCTGCTCCTGCGGCCGCTACCGGTGCACGAGCCGCAGGGACTGATCACCATTGAGGCCGACGGGGAGAACGGACAGAAGATCGGCGAATTCTCCTACCCGGACTACGCGGATCTGCGCGAGGGAACCAACGTCCTATCGGGCTTGACGGCGTACGGGCTGAGCTCGTTCAGCCTGGGCGCGGGAGAGCAGGCGACGGTTACGGTGGGGGCGACCGTGTCCGGCAACTACTTCGGGGTGCTCGGCGTCCAGCCTGCGCGGGGGCGCTTTTTCGTGCCGGAGGACGACGTGCCCGGTGCCGCACCGGTCGCGGTGCTCGGCTGGGAGGCATGGCAGCGCCGCTTCGGGGCGGACCCGTCGGTGGTCGGGAGCGTGATTCGCTTGAACGGCAAGCCCGTGACTGTGGTCGGCATCGCGCCACGCGGATTCAACGGCACGATCAACATCCTGGGGATGGATGTCTGGGTGCCTCTGGCCGCAACCCCGCAGCTGGTTCCGGGCAACAGGCTCGACACGCGCAATCACATGTGGCTGCAAATGGTGGGGCGGCTTGCACCGGGGGTGTCCCGCGAGCGCGCGGAAGCCGCCCTGAGCGTCCGTGCTCGCCAGTTTTCATCGACCAGCCCGCCCCACGCCCGCATGCGTGCCGTCCAGGCCCAGCCGCTACGCGGGCTGACCGGGTCCATGCGCACCGGCGCGCTCGGAGTCAGCGCGCTGCTGCTGACGACCGCGCTGCTGGTTTTGCTTATTGCCAGCGTCAACGTCGCGGGGATGCTGCTGGCCCGGACCGCCGCGCGCCGCCGGGAAGTTGCCATCCGGCTTGCGATAGGAGCCGGCCGCGGGCGACTGATTCGCCAGATGCTCACCGAAAGCACCCTGCTGTGGACCCTGGGTGGCCTGGCGGGCGTGGTGCTGGCCGCCTGGCTCGGCGACCTCCTCCCCGCGCTGGTGCCCGAGCAGGGAGCCGTTCCCGGTGCGCTTCGCGCTTGAGCTGGGCGTGGATGGTCGGGTGTTCGCCTTCGCACTCGCCCTGTCGCTGCTGACCGGGGTGATCTTCGGACTGGCTCCGGCGCTGCGCGCGTCCCGCCCCAATCTGGTGCCCGTGCTCAAAGACGCGGCGGAGCCGGGCCGCCGCTCGCGGCTTCGCGACGCCCTGGTCGTCGGGCAGATCGCGACGTCGCTGCTGCTGCTCGTGGGCGCTGGATTGTTTCTCCGTACCGTCATCCACACCGCGACGGTGGATCCCGGCTTCGACCCCGATGGGGTCGTGGTCGCAGCCATAGATCTGAAGGTCCAAGGCTACACGGAGCCCGCCTCCCGGGAATTTTATCGAGGGTTGCTGGAACGGCTCCGTGCAGCCCCGGGCGTGGAGGCAGCAAGCCTCGCATCCATGCTTCCTCTGAGTGGTGGCGAGGCGAAAATGTCGGTCTGGATCGACGGACACACCCAGCCGGACGGCGAAGGCATCGGCGTGGAGTACACCACCGTGGCGCCGGATTACTTCCGTACCCTGCGCATCCCGCTGCTTCGCGGGCGCGACTTCGGTGCACAGGACCGGGCAGGCGCACCGGATGTAGCGGTGATCAGCGAAAGCATGGCCCGCCGCTTCTGGCCCGGCGCGGATCGGCAAGCGCATCCGCCTGGGGCCCAACCCGATTGAGATCGTCGGCATCGCCGACGAGGTGCAGACGCAGAAGCTGGGGAAGCGCCGAAACCGTTCCTGTACCTCCCATTCGCGCAGAACTACAGCGACAACATGCAGGTTCTCGTCCGCACGCGGGGCGAGGTGGGCGCGGCGGGCGGATTGCTGCGCCGCGAGGTGCGCGCGCTCGATCCCGACGTCTTGCTGCCGGTGGTATCGCCTCTCCGCGAGGAGATCGTGGCGCTCATGCCGGCGCATCATTGCTACCCTGATCGGCAGCTTCGGCCTGGTTGGGTTGCTGCTCGCCGCCGTGGGCGTGTATGGGGTGGTGGCGTACCTAGTCGTCCAGCGCACGCGTGAGATCGGCGTCCGCATGGCGCTGGGAGCGCAAACTGGGGATGCTCCGGCTCGTGCTGCGACGCGGAGTGGTGCTGACCGGCATCGGCCTGGGGCTGGGGCTGCTCTTGTCGCTCGGGCTTACCCGGTTCGTCAGCGGTCTGTTAGTCGGGTAAGCCCCACGGACCCGGCAACGTTCACGGGCGTCGTGCTGCTCCTGGCTTCGGTCGCCCTGCTCGCCTCCTACCTTCCTGCCCGCCGCGCCAGGCGCGCGCGCGGAGTAGACCCATGGACACCCTGCGCCAAGACCTGCATTGCTCGCTTCTCCGTAATCCCGGCTTTGCCCTGATCGCCGTGCTCACCCTCATGCTAGGAATTGGCGCGACCACAGCGGTGTTCAGCATCGTTAATGGGGTGTTGCTGCGGGCGTTGCCCTATAAGGAGCCGGAGCGGCTCTACACGCTCCGGGAGGCCAACGCCAGGACGAGCCGCGCCCTGCCTCCTACCCGACGTTCCAGGACTGGCGCAGCAGAGTGATGTTTTCGCAGACTTGACCTACATCCGCGGTGACGACGTGAACGTTCGCGGGGAGCAGGGCATACAACGGCTGCTAGGTGCTTTCGTCTCCGACGAGTTCTTCCGGACGCTGCGCGTGCGGCCCGTTCTCGGCCGGGGCTTCGCGGGAGGCGAGACCGGAGCGGGAGGTTACCCGATGGTGATCTCGCACCGCCTCTGGCGGGAGCGATTCGGCGGCGATCCCGCTGTCTTGGGGCGGACGCTCTCCGGCCCGCAGGGCTCGTGGTCGTCCTGCCGCCGGCGTCGTATCCCGCTCTGGGCCGACATCTGGCTGCCGATGAGCGCCCGTCCCGCATCCGACCGTTCTTCACGCAGCGCGACCTGTGTGGACAGCGACGTGGTCGCCCGGTTGCGCGACGGGGTGACGCTCCAACAGGCGCGCGCGCAGATGAACGCGATCGCTCCGTCTCGCCGCCGCTTACCCCGACGCGGCCGCGTTCACGCGCGTGGAGCTGGCCTCGTTGCGCGACGCGCTGTTCGGCGATGCGGGACCGCGGCTCCTGGTGCTCGCGGCCGCTGTCCTGCTGGTCCTGCTCATCGCGTGCGTGAATGTCGCCAATCTCATGCTGGCGCGTGCGACCACGCGCGCGCGCGAGCTGGCCGTGCGCGCGGCCCTCGGTGCGGGGCGCGGCCGCCTCGTGCGCCAGTTCCTCACCGAGGCGCTTTGCTCGCGCTCGCCGGCGGCGCGGTCGGCGTGCTCCTGGCGACCTCCGCCGTGAAGGCCTTCACCGCCGTCGCGCCGAGCGCGCTGCCCCGCCTCGACGAGGTCGCCGTTGACGGGCGCGCGCTGCTCTTCACGCTGGTCGTCTCGATCGGCGCTGCGCTGCTCTTCGGCATCCTCCCCGCGCTGCGCGCCGCCTCACCGGACCTGGCGTCCAGGCTCCGGCGGCACTGCGGGCGCGGGTACGGACCGGCGGAGCGCGCGGCTGTGATACGCTCGTTATCGCGCAGGTCGCTTTGACGCTCGTGCCTGGGCGCGCATGATCCGCAGCCTTTGGGAGCTGCACCAGGAGCGCCTCGGCTTCGACCCGGACGTGGTCGCCCGCATCTTCACGCCCTCGCCCCGCTACGACGATCCCGCCGCTGCCGCCACTATACCGCCGGCTCGGGAGGCCGCAGCGGGCGTGCCGGGCGTCAAGACCGCCGCCGTCGCAAACCGCTTGCCGGTGCGCGCCCGCAGGTGAGCGTGGCCGTGAATCGTCGCCGGGCGGCGATGAGGCGATTTTCCGCACCAGCCAGCGTACTTCGAGGCACTCGAGATCCCGCTACGGCGGGGACGGCCCTTCGCGGACGCCGATCTGGCGGGCGCCGACGTCGCCATTGTCAACGAAACCTTCGTCCGAACCTTCCTCGCTGGGCGTGATTGTCGGGCAGACGGTGACGGTCACCAAAGCCGCGCAGGGGCGGCCTGACTTCGGCGAGAAAATCACCGCGCAGATCGTGGGCGTGGTCGCAGACGTGCGCGAGTTTCGATTCGCCGCCGCCCCCGGGTGTTCGTCGACGGCGAACCCATGGAGCAACACCTACCTGATCGCCCGGGCGGTGGGGGAGCCACAGAGCCCATCCCCGCGCTGCGACGGGCGCTGCTCGCATCGCCAATCTTCCGATCGCCGGGCCGGGCTTCCTCACGGACCTCCACCTCATGCGCGTGACGGCGCCTCGATGACGCAACCTCCAGACGAGGCTGCTCGCGGCGTTCGCCGCCCTCGCGCTGGCCCTCGCGCTCGTCGGCCTCTACGGCGTGCTCAGCTATCTGGTCGCGCAGCGCACGCGCGAGATCGGCGTGCGCATCGCCTCGGGGCCAGCCGCAGGGCTGGGCCTGGTGGTCGGCCAGGCCATGCGCATCCTCGCGGTCGGGATTGTGCTTGGCGACTGGCGACCACCCGCGTGCTCGGAAGTACCCTCTATGGGGTGAAGGCGACCGACCCGCTCACCTTCGCGGCAGCGGCACTGCTTTCGCGGGGCGGCGCTCGTGGGTTATCTCCCCGCCCGTCGTGCCACGCGGGTGGATCCGATGATTGCCCTTCGCGCGGAATAGACATCCTCTTATGGAAATTCAGGATCTCCATGCCACGCGCACCCTGCTCCGCCCCCCGCTGGTGGCAGTGCTCCCCTGGCGCTTGGGATTGGGGCCACCGGCGATCTTCACGCTGGTGAATGATCGTGATCCAGACCGCCCCCCGTACCCAATAGCACGCAGGCGTTCGAGGTCTTCGAGGATGTCATGCCCCCCAGCCCGGTCTGGACATGGACAGCCTTCACCTTCCTCCACTACAGGGAGCCGGAACCGCCAGATCGGTTTCCCGACTGAGAAAATAGTCAAATGATCCGTGACCGAGCTCTCCGGGGTCAACGGGCGTGGCGCTGGTCACCGACCCAGTTTCTTTTCGACACCCTTCTCCAGGAGTACCGGTATGCGGGCTTCACGCTGGTCACGCTGGTGCGGTGCTCACGCTCGCGCTCGGAATCGGCGCCACGACCACCGTGTTCAGCGCGGTCAGTGCGCTCCTCCTGCGGCCGATCCCCGGCGCAGAGCCGGACCAGGTCGTGCGCCTGTACACCACCTCACCCATGGGAGGGAGCGAGGCGCGCTACGGCAGCTGGTCGTACCCCGAGTTCGCCGACTATCGTGACCGGAGCGGTGTGTTCTCCCATCTGGCGATCCACGAGCCCCGGGGGTTTCTGCTGCGGGTGGGCGTGGAACCGGAGAACGTACCGGGTGCGGCGGTATCCGGCAGCTTCTTCGAGGTCTTCGGGCTCCGGCCGCTGCTCGGGCGCACCCTGCTCGCCGGCGACGACTCCATCGGACGCCCGTCGTTCGTGGCGGTCATCAGCCGCGCGCTGTGGGAGCAGCGCTTCGGGGCGGACCGGGGCGTGATCGGCAGACCGATCACAGTCGACGGCCACCCATTCACCATCGTGGGGGTGGTCGGCTCCGAACCGCTCTTCGGCGCGCTCGGCGCTCCAAAGGTCTGGATCCCCATCACCGCACGGGCGGCGCTCGATCCCACGGCGAACCGCATCGACAGCCGCAACGTCCGCTTCGCCGATGTGTTCGGGCGGCTACAACCGGGGGTAACACCAGTGGAGGCGCAGGCCGCGCTGGACGTGGTTGCCGCACGGATCGCGATGATGGACGTGCCGGACCACACCAAGGGGCGGGTGGCTCTGGTTCCCGCGGGCACGCTCGCGGGATTGACGGTTAGCCCCGACGAGCGCCGCTCCGTCGTGCTCGCCGGAACGCTGCTGCTCGGCGTGACCGGGATCGTGCTCCTCATCACCTGCGCCAACATCGCCAACCTGCTGCTCGCCCGTGCGACGAGGCGCCGCCGGGAGCTGGCGGTGCGCGCGTCGCTCGGTGCCGGGCGAGGGCGCATCATCCGCCAGCTGCTGACCGAGAGCGTGCTCCTGGCACTGCTCGGCGCCGGTGGCGGTCTTCTGCTGGCTGCCTGGGGGATCGAGCTGCTACGGCTGGTGCCACGGGTGGCCGGTTTCTCTCCATCGCTGGACGTGCGGGTGCTCGGCTTCGCGGTGCTGGTGGCGCTCGCCTCCGGTTTGGCCTTCGGACTGGTGCCCGCGAGTGAAACGTTCAGACTGGATATGGTTTCGTCCCTCAAGAATGGCAGCCAGGGAGGAGGTATGCGGCGCCCCCTGCTGCAGCGTGTGCTCGTCGTGGGGCAGATTGCCCTGTCGCTGGTTCTGCTGGTGGCGGCGGGGCTGGTCGTACGCACCCTGAGCAACCTGCGGAACGTGGATCCCGGGTTCAAGGTGGAGCGGCTGCTGGTGGCGGAACTGGACTTTTCCGGCGAGGGGAGGGGAGTCATCAGTGCGCCGCCCGCGGAGCGCGTCGAGCGTCTGCTGCAGCGGGTGCGCGCGCTCCCGGGCGTCGAGGAGGCCAGCGTCGCGACCGCCGCGCCACTCACGGGGATACAGACGACGACTACTCTCTATCCCCACCCATCGGAGCTGCGGGGGGACACGATCAGGGCTCACGTCGCCAGTGTGGACGACGCCTTCTTCCGCACACTGGGAGTTCCCCTCGTGCGGGGCCAGGGGTTCGACGCGCTGCCGGCGAGCGATGCCAAGGGTGTGCTGATCAACCACGCAATGGCGCGTCGATACTGGCGTGGCCGGGACCCGGTCGGGCAGCCGCTCACTCCCGCCGATCCCGACATGTACGTGGCGGGCATCGTACGCGACATACGCTATCTCGGCCCGGGAGAGGAGCCGGTCCCCATGTTCTTTCACCGGTACCCCCGCGACGCGTACTCGTACGCGCGGCTCTACGTACGGACCCGTGGACGCCCCGCCGCCCTCGCCGGCGCGGTGCACCGTACTGTTCGCGAGGTCAACCCGCGGATGCCCGTGTCCGGGGTCCGGCCGATGACGGAGCTGGCGCGCGACTCGCTCGCGCAGCCCCGCACCCTCACGACCTTCCTGGGGCTGTTCGCGCTGCTGGCGCTGATGCTCGCCGCGGTGGGTCTGTACGGAGTGATGGCCTACTCCGTCGCGCAGCGTACCCGCGAGATCGGCGTCCGGCTGGCGCTCGGCGCTGAGCGCCGCGACGTCACCCGGCTGGTCGTCGGTGAGGGTGCGAGAATGACCGTGATGGGGCTGGCGCTGGGCGGGATGGGGGCCCTGGCGGCAACACGTACCCTGCGAGGCGTGCTCTACGGGGTAGAGCCGACGGATGTCCTGACCTTCGCGGCAGTTGTGCTGCTGCTCGGCTCGGTCGCCCTGCTCGCTTCGTACCTCCCTGCCCGCCGCGCCGCGCGGGTGGACCCCATGATCGCCTTGCGCTCGGAATAAGACCTATGGAGACGTTGCTACAGGACCTTCGCTACGCCGCCCGCTCGCTGCGCCGCATGGCTTCACGCTGGTCGCCGTGCTTTGCCTCGGGCTCGGATCGGGGTGACACGACCATGTTCACCTTCATCAACGCTCTCATGCTCGGCCGCTCCCCAATGCCGAGCGGCTGGTAGCGATCTTCCAAACGGTTCCCAAAAGCGAAGGCAACGACCAGAACTCCGTCGCCGACGCCGATTTCGCCGACTTCCAGGCGGAAAACCGGGTGTTCTCGTGGTCTGTACACGTACAGCCGGGCCTTCAACCTGGCCGCGGCGGGTGCGACCGAGTACGTCAGCGGCGCCAAGACCTCGGCAGATTTGTTCGCGACGCTGGGCGTGCCGGTGCTCGGGCGGGTCTTCCGCCCCGAGGAAGAGCAGGGGGAGCGAACAGGTGGTGGTGATCGGCCACGGGCTCTGGCAGCGGCGGTTCGGGGGCGATCCGGCATCGTCGGCCGGACTCTGTCGCTCAACGGCACCCCGCACACGGTGATTGGGGTGATGCCGCCGGGGTTCCGCTTCCCGGAAACGCAGGAGCTGTGGACGCCGCTGGTGATGGACCCGGCGACGCTGTCGCGCAGCAATCAATCCGAAGCGGGGTCGGCTCCGGCCACGTGTCCATTGAGGCGGCAACCGCGGAGCGCGGGCGCGGCGGCTGGAGCAACGCTTCCCCCAAACCAACACCGGGTGGAGTGCATGATCCGCTTCCAAGACCGGTTGCTCCCCGCGGAGATCCGGACGGTGCTGCTGATCGCTTTCGGCGCGGTGGGATTCGTGCTGCTGATCGCCTGCGCCAACGTGGCCAACCTGCTGCTCGCCCGCGCGTCGGTGCGGCAACGGGAGATGGCGGTGCGGGCGGCGCTGGGTGCCAGCCGCGGCGCATCATCCGGCAGCTGTTGACAGAAGGGGTCCTGCTGGCCCTGCTCGGGAGCGGGTTGGGGTGCTGGTCGCCGCGTGGGGCATCCGCCTGGCGCTAACGGCGATCCCCTCGCGCGACGAGATGCCGTACTGGATGCACTTCGAGATGGACGAGCGCGCTGGCCTTTGCCATGGCGGTAGCGGTCCTCACCGGGATCGCGTTTTCCCTGGCGCCCGCGCTGCGCGCGTCCCGTCCGGCGCTGGCCGGGGCCATGCGCGACGGCGGGCGGGGTTCCACGGCCGGTCTGCACCGCTCGCGGCTCCGTGGCGCGTTCGTGGTGGGCGAGATCGCGCTGTCGCTGGTGCTGCTCGTCGGTGCAGCGTTGCTGATCCGCAGCTTTGTGCGGTTGCAGGCCACGCCGCTCGGCTTCGATCCCTACGTGCTGACGGCAAGCGTTTCGCTGCAGGGCGACCGCTATCGACGCAGACGCGGGCGGCGTTTCTCCAGGAAGTCCTCCTTCGTGTGGCCACGCTGCCCGGCGTTCGAGCGGTGGGCGCGGCGCATCATCCGCTGTCCAATAGCAACACCAACAGTGTCATTGAGGTCGAGGGGCGGCCGTTGCCTCCAGGCGAGCGGCCCAGTGTGGAGTACGACGCGGTCAGCGGCGACTACTTCCGCGCGCTCGGCATTCCGCTGGTTGCGGGACGGGCCTTCTCCGGACGTGAGGCTGGCCGACACCGCCGCCCCGCGGCACCGCGATCATCAACCAGGCGATGGCCGAGCGCTTCTGGCCGCGGCAGGACCCGCTCGGGCGGCGCTTCCGAACCGGTTCGGAAGCTGACGATCCCTGGTACACGGTTGTCGGCGTTGCTCGCGACATTCAGCACCGCGAGCTGGGCAAAGCCCGAGCCGCAGTTTTACCTCCCCTACGCGGCGTCCGCGTGGCGAACCATGACCCTGGTGATCCGCACCGGGGGCGAAAGGCGGCCCTCGCGGTGCGTCGCGCGATCAGCTCGCTCGATGGCTCGCGCCCGCGTTCGGCGTGTTCACAATGAACGACGTGATCCGGCGCTCGGAGTCACGCTGGTTGCCGCGCTTCTGGGGCGGGCTGTTCGAACTTCGCCGGAATCGCGCTGCTGCTCGCCACCGTCGGAGTATACGGCGTGATGGCGTTCGGCGTTGCCCAGCGGGCCCACGAGATCGGCGTGCGGGTGCGCTGGGGGCGCAGACCCGTGACGTGCTCCGGCTGGTGCTTCGCCAGGCTGCCTTGCTCGCTGTTGTCGGGATCGGGATCGGTCTTCCACTCGCCTTTGGTCTGACGCGTCTGCTGGCCGGGCTGCTGCACGGGGTGAGCGCCAATGACCCGGCCACGTTTGTCGCCATTCCGCTGCTCCTGGCTTCGGTTGCCCTGCTCGCCTCCTATCTCCCCGCCCGCCGCGCCACGCGGGTGGATCCCATGATTGCCCTTCGCTCCGAATAGGACATCCTCTTATGGGAACGCTCCTCCAGGATCTCCGCTTCGCCACGCGCACCCTGCTCCGTTCCCCCGGTTTTACGCTGGTGGCCGTGCTCACGCTGGCGCTCGGGATTGGGGCCACCACGGCGATCTTCACGCTGGTGAATAGCATCGTGATCCAGCCGCTCCCGTACCCGAAGCCCGACCGGCTTGTGGTCTTGCGGCATGCGGCGCCCGGTCTGGACATGCCGGCGGCGGACCAATCGGAAGGCACCTTCCTCCACTACCGGAGCCGGAACCGCGTGTTCGAGGAGATGGCGGTTTACAACGAAAACGTGGTGAGCGTGACCGATGGCAAGGGCCATCCGGAACGGGTGCAGGTGGCGCTGGTCAGTCCCAGTTTCTTTCGACTCTCGGGATCGTACCGGTACGCGGGCGGTTGTTCACGGAGGAAGACTCGCGCCCCGGTGCTCCGGGTGTCGTGCTGCTCAGCCACGACCTTTGGACCCGGCGCTACGGGGAAGATCCGGGGATCATCGGCCGCGCCGTCGAGCTGAACCAGATGCCAAAGCAGGTGGTGGGGATTCTGCCGCCCGGCTCCGATTTCCCCCGGCCGGAAACGCAGGTCTGGTACGCCACGGAGCTGGACCCCGCCGCAACGCGGCTCGGCGACCTGTACCTATCCGGGATCGCGCGGTTGAAGCCGGGGGTCTCACCAGAAGAGGCTGAAGCCGATCTGGATCGCCTGATCCCGTCGCTCGCGGATCGGTACGCTGACGCCGCGTCCATGCTGCGGGACGCGCAGTTCCGGGCCGTCGTCAGACCGCTCAAGGAAGCGGTGGTAGGGAGCGTCGGTGGTGCGCTCTGGGTTCTCCTCGCTGGTATCGGGTTCGTGCTACTGATTGCCTGCGCCAACATCGTCAACCTTCTGCTTGCCCGCGCCGAGTACCGGCACAGGGAGGTGGCGGTACGGACGGCGTTAGGAGCCAGTCGCGGCGACATGGTTCGCTACTTCGTGAGCGAAAGCTTGGTGCTCGCTGCTTTGGGCGGGGTTCTGGGGCTGGTGATCGCCGATGCAGCCGTCCGGGTCCTGGTTGCGTTCGGGCCGGAAGACCTCCCCCGGCTGCACGAAATTCGGATCGACGGCGGCGTCCTGGCTTTCACTGCAGGTCTCTCGATTCTCGCTGCCCTGCTGTTCGGCGCCGTCGCGATCCTCCGCCGCGGGCCGGATCTGGCTTTCGTCCTCAAAGCAGGCAGTGCGACGACCAGCCCGGAGCGGCAGCGTGCCCGGCGGTTGCTGGTGGCCTCGCAGGTGGCGCTGACCCTCACGCTGTTGGTCGGATCGGCGCTCATGGTTCGGAGCTTTTGGAACCTCCGGAACGTGGACCTGGGCTTCGACTCGGAAGGGGTGCTGACGCTGGAGTTGGCGTTGCCTCACCGACCATACCCGACCTACAATGCCGCGGCGGGTTTTTACCACCGGCTTTTGGAGCGCGTACGGGCGCTGCCCGGGGTCGAAGCGGCCGGCGCGGTGAGCGGACTGCCGCTGGTTCCCCTCCCGTCGTTCTACGACGAGCCACTGGCTGCGGAAGGAAACGGTGTTGCGGCGGTAGCCACCCGCAACCTGGTTACGCCCGAGTACTTCGAGGCCATGCGCATCCCTTTGCTCGCCGGGCACGCCTTTGAGACGGGCGACCGTGGGGGCGGTGGGAACCCGGTGGTCGTCACCGCCGCGTTGGCGCGCAGGCTGTTTCCTGGTGGGAGCGCAGTCGGCAAACGCGTACGGCGCGCGGCTGGGACTGAGGAGCCGTGGTACACGGTAGTGGGCGTCGTAGGCAGCGTACCTAGGGAGACTGTGGGTGGAGACACAGCCGAGGTCCTGTATTTCCCCGTTTGGGATCAGGCGCCGGGGACCGACTACATCCAGAATACGCCAACCCACATGAGCGTCGCAATCCGAACGAGCCTGCCGCCCGCCTCGCTGGGGCCCGCTGTGCGGCGAATCGTCCGGGATCTCGACCCCGACCTGCCGATCGCCAACGTTCGCACGATGGAGCGGATCGTTGCCGATTCGGTGGCGCGCACGAGCTTCACGATGGCCCTGCTGCTGATCGCCGCCGCCGTCGCTCTCTTTCTGGGTGCGGTCGGGATCTATGGAGTGATTTCCTACGCAGTCAGCCGGAGGACTCGGGAGATCGGCGTGCGCATCGCCCTGGGCGCGCAGCCCACCGATGTGAGCCAGCTGGTGCTGCGGCAGGGCACGGGTGTGGTCTTGATGGGCCTCGGTGTTGGAGTGCTGGCAGCTCTCGCACTTACACGCTTTCTGCGCGGCCTCCTCTTCGAGGTGAGCCCGACGGATCCGATCGCCTTCCTAGCGATGTCGGTCCTGTTGTTGTTCGTCGCTCTGCTCGCTTCGTACCTCCCTGCCCGCCGCGCCGCGCGGGTGGACCCCATGGTCGCCCTGCGGGCAGAGTAGACAAATGCTTCCCGCTCAGGGGAACAAGTCCGCGACGGCACAGGTGAACCCGGGGAGAACGGCGCCGCCGGGGAGCAGGTCCGTCGCGGCGAGGATTCGGACCGCCTCGCCTCGGGCGTGGACGGCAACCGTGTGCCGCCGGGGGTTGACGACCCAGACCAGCTCCGCCCCAGCGTGGAGCAACTCCGCCACCTTTTCCTCCACCTCCTCGTACGTGTCTCCAGGAGAAACGACCTCCGCGGCCAGGTCCGGGGCGCCGGGCCAGAATCCCTTGGGGATGCCGCCCTCCGGAATCCGCTCCCGGCGCACGAAGGCCAGGTCCGGAGCCCGTACGGTGTCCGGATTGGAGGCGAGCTTGAAGCCGGTCTCGGCGGTAAAGACCTCACCAAGCTGGCGGGATTCCACAAACGAGAAAACCCGGCCTGCCAGGCGCATCGCAATCACGCCATGTTCAGAACCGGCAGGTGTCATGCTTTGCAGCTCCCCTCGTATGAGTTCGTGGCGAAATCCATCGTCTGGCAACGCGAGAAGCTCATCCGCGGTCAGGAGTGTCTGGGTTGGATTCATGGGTCCTCCGGTGCGCATCGGGCCGTGTGGCTACGTACACCGCAACATGCCGTTCGCTCTGGACACTGGCAACCGCTGAACAAGGAGCAATGAATACTCTGCTTCAGGACCTGCGCTACGCGGCTCGCTCACTGCTGCGGAGCCCGGGCTTCGCCCTGGTGGCCGTGGTCACACTGGCACTCGGGATCGGCGCGAACACGGCGCTGTTCGGCCTGCTCAACGCTCTGCTTTTCCGGTCGCTTCCGGGGTTGAACGATGCGGACCGTCTGTTGTGGGTTTCCCACGTATTCCGCCCCGTTGGTGTCGCGTTCCCGATGCCGTACTCGGATCACCTCGCGTACCGGGACCGGGCGGGTGTGTTCAGTGACCGGGCCGTGGTCACCGGGGCCCCCGCCGCGCTGGGTGGCGGCGAGCCCGAGCGGGTGCGGGCGCAGCTTGTGTCCGCCAACTTCTTCCAAACGCTCGGGGTGCGGCCGGCGCTGGGGCGGGCCTTTCTGCCCGAGGAGGGGCGGACGCCGGGCACCCATTCCGTCGCGGTCATCAGTGACGCGCTGTGGCGCCGTCGCTTCGACGCGGACCCCCGAGTGATCGGGCGGCGGGTGGTGGTGAACGGGACGAGCTTCACGGTGGTCGGTGTCGCTCCACCCCGGTTCGGCGGGTTGGAGATCGAGAAGCCGGCGGACCTGTGGGTTCCGGTCATGATGCACGCGCAGGTGATGCCGACGGCGGACGACCTGTTCAATCCACACGGCGGCCCGAGGTTTTCCGTGATCGGGCGGCTCCGTCCCGGTGTTTCGGCCGAGCAGGCGGATGCCGCGGTGCGGACCGTTGCACGACAGCTTGCGGCCGCATCTCCAAAACAATGGGAGCAGATCCGAGCCGCCGTCGCCCCGGTCCGTGGTCTGGTGGGGCCGGACGACCGGGACACCCCGCCGCTGGTTGCGCTCGCCGCGGGAGTCACGGGAATCGTGCTGCTGATCGCCTGCGCCAACCTCGCCAACCTGCTGCTTGCCCGGGGCGCCGCGCGCCGTCGGGAGATCGGGATCCGCCTGGCACTCGGGGCATCCCGCGCACGCATCATCCGTCAACTGCTCACGGAAAGCACACTGCTGGCCCTGTTGGGTGGTGCGCTTGGGCTGCTGGTGGCGTTCTGGGCGACGGACGTGTTCCTCGCGCTGCTGCCGATCTCCGTTCCACTCGACTTCACCCTGGATGCGCGGGTGCTGGGCGTGACACTCGCGCTTGCGCTGGGCACCGGCCTGCTGTTCGGGCTCGCCCCCGCACTCGGGGCGGCCCGCCCGGACGTGGTGCCGGCGCTCAAGGAGGACACCGGCGGTGGAGTGCGACGATCGCGGCTGCAAGGGACCTTAGTGGTGGCCCAGGTCGCGCTCTCGCTGGTACTGCTGGTGGGCGCGGGGCTCCTGATGCGGAGCCTGCAAAAGGCCGGCGGGCTGGACGTCGGCTTCGACGGGCGGGCGGACGTGCTCACCGCGTCGCTCGACCTCGGCGTGCAGGGGTACACCCCGGAAGCGAGCCGTGCCTTTTACCGTGAGCTTTTGGCGCGGGCCGAGGCGCTTCCGGACGTGCGGTCGGCGAGCCTTGCCGCGTTGGTCCCGCTGAACGGGACGATGTTCGGCACGGAGGTAACCATCGAGGGTCGCCCTCCCGAACCGGCGCGCTTCGGCACCGGGAACATGCACTTCCTGAACAACGTGTGGCCGGGCTTCTTCCGCACCATTGGAACGCCGCTGGTGCGCGGGCGGGACTTCACGGCCGAGGATCGCGAGGGTGCGCCGGGGGTGGTCATCCTCAACGAAACCGCCGCCCGGCGCTTCTGGCCGGGGGAAGACCCGCTTGGGAAGCGGATCCGGCTGGGCGATGAAGAGAGCCCGCTCCTCACGGTGGTCGGCATCGCCAAGGACGGGCGGTACGATGGCCTGGGTGAGGATGAGGCTACCTACTTCTACCGGCCGGAGATGCAAGCCCCGAGCTACCGTTCGGACCTGACGCTGTTCGTCCGCACCACCGGCGACGCATCCCGCCTGATCCCGGCGCTCCGGGCAGAGGTCCGGACGATGGATCCCAACCTGCCAGTGTTCCATGTTCGGACCCTTCAGCAGGTGATTGACGAGCAGTTGAGCGGGCACCGCATCGGGCGCCTTCTGCTGGCCGGTTTCGGTGGGCTTGCGATGCTCCTGGCGATGATCGGCCTGTACGGGGTGATGGCGTACCGGGTGGCCCAGCGAACGCGTGAGATCGGGGTCCGCACGGCACTCGGTGCCCGCGGCCGGGATGTGCTTGCCCTGTTTGTCGGAGAAGGCGTGCGCCTTGCCGCGATCGGAATCGGACTTGGGTTGGTGCTCGCTGCCGCGTTGGCGCGGGTGCTTCGGAGCGTCATTCTCGGCGTCACACCGACCGATCCAGCCACCTTCGCGGCTGTCACGCTCCTGCTCACCGGAGTAGCCCTGCTCGCGAGTTATCTGCCCGCCCGCCGTGCTGCGCGGGTGGAGCCTATCATTGCCCTTCGATCCGAGTAAACCGAATGATTCAGCTTCACAACGTTACCAAATCGTACCCCGCCGCCGGCGGACAGTCCTACGTGCTCCAGAACGTCAGCCTGGACATTGCTCCGGGCGAGTTCGTGAGCATCATGGGCCCCTCCGGTGCCGGCAAGTCGACGCTGCTGGCGGTGATCGGGATGTTCGACAGCGCCTGGAACGGAGAGTACCACTTCCTGGACCAGCCCGTGCACAAGCTGAACTCCAAGCAGCGGAGCGCCCTCAACAAGCAGAACATCGGCTTCGTGTTTCAGCAGTACCATTTGCTGGACGATCTCACCGTAGCCGAAAACCTGGACATTCCCCTTTCCTATCGCGACATCAAGAAGCGGGAGCGCGAAGCCATTGTCGCCGACACGCTGGATCGCTTCGGAATGGTCGCGAAAAAGGACCTGTATCCCACCCAGCTTTCCGGCGGTCAGCAGCAGCTGGTAGCCGTGGCGCGGGCGATGGTGGCCAGCCCCAGGCTGGTTCTGGCCGACGAGCCCACGGGCAACCTGCACTCAAGCCATGCACGGGAGATCATGGAGTTGTTCACCCGGTTAAACCGGGCAGGGACCACGATCATCCAGGTCACCCATTCCGAGACCAATGCCGCGTATGGGAACCGGATCATTCAACTGCGGGACGGTTGGGTGGTGAGCTAGCAGGGGAGTGCGGTCCACTCGTCGTAGCGCCTCCTTCAGCCGGACCATATAGTCACTCTATGGATACCGCTTTTACGCCTCGGGTTCTCGTCGCCGATGACCAGCCGGACGTGCTCCACGCACTGCGGTTGTTGCTCAAAGCGGAGGGCTTTTCGGTTGCCACGGCAGCTTCGCCGCCCGCCGTACTTTCCGCCGTTCGGGAGCAGGATCTGGACGCGGTGCTGATGGACCTGAACTACACCCGGGATACCACCTCGGGGCGCGAAGGGCTGGATCTGCTCGCCCAGCTTCACAGCACCGATAGCGCACTGCCCGTGGTGGTGATGACGGCGTGGGGGAGCGTGGAGGGCGCCGTGGAGGCGATGCGTCGGGGTGCGCGGGACTACGTCGAAAAGCCGTGGAACAACCAGCGGCTACTCGCCATCCTCCGCACGCAGATCGAGCTCGGGCAAGCCCTGCGCCAGAGCCGCAGGCTTGAAGATGAAAACCGCCGGCTGCGTGGCGCGGCACTCCCGGTGATGATTGCCGAGTCACGAGTCATGCAGCCGGTTCTGCGGCTCATGGGACGGGTCGGACCCTCCGATGCGCACGTGCTGATTACCGGGGAGCACGGCACCGGCAAGGAGGTGGTTGCCCGCTGGCTGCACACTTCCTCGGGTCGCGCAGCCAAACCGTTTGTAGCCGTCAACGCGGGCGCCATCGCACCCGGGGTGTTCGAAAGCGAGCTTTTCGGCCACGTCAAAGGGGCGTTCACCGATGCTCGCACCGATCGGGTGGGTGCGTGGGAGCTGGCGGACAGCGGCACCCTTTTTCTGGACGAAATCGGCACCATGCCGCATGAGCAGCAGGCAAAGCTGCTCCGGGTGTTGCAGACGGGAGAATTCCAGCGCGTGGGCGCATCCAAGACCCGCCGCACCGATGTGCGCGTGGTCTCCGCCACCAACATCGACCTTCCCGTGGCTGTTGAAGAAGGTCGTTTTCGCGAGGATCTGCTCTTCCGCCTGAACACAGTGGAAATCCACCTGCCGCGGCTGCGGGAGCGGCGCGAAGACATCATCCCGCTCGCCAACCACTTCCTGCGGCGGCAAGCCAGGCGCTATGGCAAGGCGCTGACGGGATTCGCGCCGGATGCCGCTCGTGCACTGCTCGACTACAGCTGGCCGGGGAACATCCGGGAGCTGGAGCACACCGTGGAGCGTGCGGTCCTGCTCGCCCACGGCGATGCGGTGGTTGCCGAAGACCTCAACCTCCGCCCGCGCCCGGCGAGCGCACCCACGCTGGATGAGCTTTCACTGGAAGAGGTCGAGCGCCTGCTGATTCGCAAGGCACTGGCCCGGCACGATGGGAACGTGAGCCATGCGGCCGAAGCGCTCGGCCTGTCGCGCAGCGCGCTATACCGCCGGCTGCAGCGCCACGGGCTGTGAAGCGGGCGGTTCGGTTCGAGCGCCGGATCTTTGGTCTGGCGCTGCTTGCCGGGCTCCCGGGCACCGGTCTGGCTCTGATTCTTCTGTGGACCGGTTCGTTCGCTCCCAAGCCTCGTTGGACTCTCGCGCTGCTCGTCGTCCTTGCCTGGCTCGGGATCGCTCTTGTGCTTCGCGAACGGGTGGTTCGCCCGCTGCAAACGCTCGCCAACCTGCTCGGGGCGCTTCGCGAGAAGGACTTTTCCCTGCGTGCTCGCGGCGCGCGCCCGGACGATGCGCTGGGATTGGCGCTGCTGGAAGCCAATGCGCTAGGGAGCACCCTTCAGGAGCAGCGTCTCGGTGCGTTGGAGGCCGCGGGGCTGCTGCGAACCGTGATGGGGGAAATTCCCGTCGCCGTGTTCGCCTTCGACGCCGAAAACAGGCTGCGCCTGGTGAACCGTGCCGGCGAACGCTTGCTGGGCACTCCAGCCCGGCGCCTGCTCCGCCTTCACGCGCATGAGATCGGCCTCGGCAGGTGTCTGCAGGGCGACGCGCCACGCACCATGGACCATGCGTTCCCCGGCGGTACGGGCAGGTGGGAGGTGCGCCGTAGCGCATTTCGGCAGGGCGGAGCGCCACATCAGCTGCTGGTGATCGCCGATCTGAGTCGCGCTCTCCGCGACGAGGAACGTCAGGCATGGCAGCGCCTGGTGCGTGTGCTGAGCCACGAGATTAACAACTCGCTCGCCCCCATCCATTCCCTGGCCGGTACTCTTTCGGGGCTGCTGGACCAGCGCGCCCCCGACTGGGAGGAAGACCTGCGTGAGGGCCTGGCCGTGATCGGCGGGCGCTCCCACTCCCTGAGCCGCTTCATCGCCGCGTACACCAGGCTCGCCCGTCTTCCCTCGCCGGAGCCTGGCCCGGTGGACGTGGCTACCTGGGTGAACCGGGTAGCGGGATTGGAACGCCGCCTCCCCGTGCAGGTTGTCCCGGGTCCTGGTCTCATTATCAGCGCGGACGGCGATCAGCTCGACCAGCTGCTCATCAACCTTTTGCGAAACGCGGTGGATGCGTCCCTGGAGACCGGGGGTGCGGTACGCACCGGGTGGACTGCGCGAGACGGGCGCCTGGCGGTGTGGGTGGAGGACGAGGGTCCCGGGCTTCCCGAAACCGCGAACCTGTTCGTTCCGTTCTTTACCACCAAGCCTCAGGGCTCGGGCATCGGTTTGGCGTTGAGCCGTCAGATCGCCGAAGCCCATGGTGGGACCCTTTCCCTCCAGAATCGTCTGGACCACCAGGGGTGCACCGCCCGACTGGAGCTGCCTGTTGGCTGAGGAGCCCCAGCAAAAACGCCTGTTCCAGATCCGGGGATCCGCGCACCCTCCGATGGTGTAGCACGCACCATGATTCACACTGATTATCTGGTTCGTGCCACCGCGCTCGATGAGCGGGTACGGGCCTTTGCTCTACATGCCACGGATGTGGTAGGCGAGCTTCAGCGTCGCCATGACACCTACCCCGGCGCCACGGCTGCGCTTGGGCGTACCGCCATGGGCGCACTGCTGCTTGGTGCCGCCGGTCTGAAGGAGCCGGAGCATGCCCTGTCGGTTGAAGTCCGCGGCGGTGGACCGATCGGCCGGGTAATCTGCACGGCGAACGGGAGCGGCGAAGTGCGTGGCCTGGTGTCCAACCCGCACGTCCACGCTCCTTCGATTCGGGAAGGCAAACTGAACGTGGCCGGTGTGGTTGGGACCGGAGGCTATCTGTCCGTCACCAAGAGCCTGGGGCTCCGTGACACCTACCAGGGTACGGTGGAGCTTCAATCCGGGGAGATCGGCGACGACCTGGCCTTTTATCTTGCACGGAGCGAGCAAACCCCATCCGCCGTCGGGATTGGCGTTTTCGTGATGCCGGACGGGCGCGTGGAAGCCGCCGGTGGCTTTCTCGTCCAGCTACTCCCCGGGCTGGAGGACGAGGAGATTCAGGAGATCGAGGCGCGCATCGCGACCCTCCCCCACCCCACCAAGCTGATTCGCGAGGGAGTTACCCCGGAAGGCATCCTGGACCAGATCTTTGGGGGGGAGTACACGCTCGGAAGCAGTCATCCGATCCGCTTTCACTGCCCGTGTTCACGGGAGCGATTCGAGGCGGCGATCGTGAGCCTCGGGCAGGAAGAAGTGAACCGGATCATCGAGGAGGAGCAGGAGCCGCGGACAGAGGTGGTGTGCCACTTCTGCAACGAAAAGTACTACTTCTCCCCCACCGAAATGCAGGAGATCCTCGCGGCGGCTCGCTAGAGCCGGTGCGTCCTTGATCTCGTCGAACGGCGGGATCAGGCTGGGGTTAGGGAGTGCCAGCTGTAGGCGATCTTGCCATCCCGGTCGATCACGAATGCGGAACGATCGGTGGTGTTCCGCAACCCAGGCCCTGAGGGGAGCGGTGCGGAGCACGTCGAATGCCTGGGCCGCTTCCCGGTGAAAGTCTGACAAAAAGGTGTACGGCGCACCTGTTTCTTCCCGGAAGCGCTTCAGGGCGAAGGGCGAGTCCACGCTCACCGCGAACACTTCCGACTCAAGGTCCTCGTAGGATCCGATGTCGTCTCGCACGGCGCACAGCTCCGCGGTGCATGTACTGGTGAAGGCAAGCGGAAAGAACAAAATCACCACTGGCTGCTTGCCACGGTAATCGCCGAGCGAGACCGGCTGGTTGGTATGGGAGACGAGCGTAACATCGGGCGCCTGCGCGCCTGGCTGCAAGGGCATGGAGTGTTCCTGACTCTTGAAGGTTATGCGGTACCGGCCAGCCGGAGCGAGCCCAACATGGCGACCACGGTCTGGCGCTCGCGATCTTCCTGGCCGGCCGGGCAGCTATAGCTGGCGAAGACCAGCGTGCCGGGTGTGGTGGCGACCGCCATGAGGTGGAACGTGGGCTCATCATCCTCTCCGTCATCCGCTTCCGCGACGTACTCCGTGTACGCCATCTCGGCGTCGCCCACGAGATCCAGATCTTCCACCTCCTCGTCCTGCAACTCGACACCCTGCTCGTCCAGAAAGGCGTACAACTCCTCGGCCGGGTCGAGGAAGTCGTCTGGATCTCCGGGAAAGGCGAGGAGGTGAAGCGTTCCACGCCGTCCGGATGATACACCTCGACCCCGCCGGCTTCCGGATCGGGCTCCGCGAGCCAGCCGGAAGGTAGTTGCAATGAAAAGTGGCCGTCAGGATCCTGAACGTCATCGTGTCACGGCATAACGTGTGTGACCAAGGGTTTCCGACAGTCGTCCTTCACCTGTCAATTGCGGCGCGGGTAGGGCACGGATCGTGCCCGCTCCGCGGCTCCACAGCCATAGGAGGCGCCTATTCCCACCTTGAAAGTCAGCCTCGTCGCGTTCGCGGCCATTCTGGTGAGTCTTGCTGTCGTGCGGAGCCGCGAGCAGGGAGAGCCAGCGAGCTGCAACAGGCTCCTGAACCGGCTCCAGCTACAGCGCATCTGGATCTGGACGAGATCCGCACTGCTGGCTTGTAGCCACAAGGAGGTTCCGGAACGGCAGGGGCGGCGTGCGACGTTTGCACACCGCCTCTCTTGTTTCAGACGTAGCCGGAGCACCACCGGGCCGATGAACGACGCCCGTTTCCGCAAAATTGATGTAAGTCGGCTTGAAGTATCTGTTATATTAGACATCGCAAAAGTCAAAAGTTTTTGCGCGCCGTGGTATGACGCACACTGAACAGGAGACGAATGCCGATGCGCCCGAACGACCGTCGTACAGTGCAGAACCAGCCGGAGCGGGATACCCTGACAACCCTGCTGCGGAGCCGGAGCCGTGCAGACCGTGCTCTAGTGGCGGCCGGGCTTCAGGTGATCGCTGTGGCCGGGGAGAGCGCGGTCGTGCGGAGCAGCAGGCAGCGGCCGAGGCCGTAAAGGCGGAGCCAGTGGTGGCAGTTTCGGTTCCGGCGCAGCCGAAGGTCGAGGCGGTATTGCCGGAGGCCAAGGCTGAGCCCAAGAAGGTTGAGGACGAGAGCCTGGTACTTGCCGCCGAGTACCGCAAGCAGGGATACAAGGTGTCGCCGAAGCTGGCCCGTACCATCCACGATCTAGCCGTTGAGGCCGAGATCGATCCTGCGATTGCCTTCGGGCTTGTGCGGGCGGAGAGTGGGTTCCGGACCAGTGCAAGGAGCTTGGTGGGAGCGATTGGACTGACACAGCTGATGCCGGCGACGCCCGGTGGATGCGGCCGGGGGTAACCCGTAAGCAACTGCGTGATCCGGATACCAACCTGCGGGTCGGGTTCAAGTACCTGCGGTACCTGATGGACAAGTACGACGGCAACGAAAAGCTGGCGCTGCTCGCGTACAACCGGGGCCCGGGGACTGTAGACAAGGCGCTCAAGCGCGGGCGGAATCCGGACAACGGCTACGCCGACTTCGTTAAGGGTAAAAAGGACCACGGCCACAAGCTGTACACGTCCAAGTAACCCAACGAAAAAGAGGGCTCAACCCAGCCGGTTGAGCCCCTGCGTTGCGAGCCTTCCGTTTTACGCGTCCGAAAGCTCCCGATTCTTTTCGATGTAGCTCGTCCACTCCGGGGGCACATCCGTATCCGGAAAAGATCGCCTGCACCGGGCACTCCGGCTCACAAGCGCCGCAGTCGATGCACTCGTGGATTGATGTAGTACTGGTCGTTCGCCTCGTAGATGCAATCCACCGGGCAAACCTCGACGCAGCTCGCGTCCTTGGTGCCGATGCAGGGCTCCTGGTGATTATGTACGGCATTTCTATCTCCCAGTCACACAGTCGGATTCAACTCAGGCGTCAGGCGCGATACAATAACGGTGCCGCAGGTGCCCCGTCCACCAGCTACCGCAGGTGCTCGTCGAACCATTCCAGCGTGGCCTCGGTCGCTGCCTGAAGCTCGGGCGTGGAGTCGGTAAATGGGTGTTGGGCTCGAAGGTGTGGCCGGCGTCCTCGATCAGCAGCAGATCCGTGGTGTCGCGTGCGGCATCGAGCACCCGCGCATGGGTGGGAGATACGCTTTCGTCTTGTTCGCCGTGTACGATCAGCCAGGGCACGCGCAGCATTTCGGCGGCCCGCACGATGTCCAGCCGGTCCTGGTTGGCCTGCACGTCCTGCCAAACCTCAGGCCGATCGGCATTTGCTGGCCGGTACGGGCGTTTGGAATGAAGACGGTCTCACCCCGCTGCCATGCATCCACCTGCTCGTCCGTCCAGCGCTCCACCGCGGCGATGGCCGCCCAGGTCACCAGCGCGTCCACGCGGGGATCTTCGCTGGCCTCCAGGATCGCCGCCGCGCGAGTGGCCGAAGAGGCCGATCGAGCGCGGGCACCAGGTGAGTAGCTTGCAGTCAACCAGCGCATCAATCACCAGCTCGATCTCGTCCACGTTGCGGGTATGGGTCTGCTCGGCGAACAGGTCAAGCTCAGAAAAGTCCACGCCATCCGGACCCACGCCGTTGTGGCTGAAGTCGAACGAAACGGCTGCGTGCCCCTGCTGCGCGATCACCGCGCGGGCAAGGGGGGGAAGAAACCCCAGTTCTTGAACCCCTTGAAGCCGTGGCAGATCACCACCGTGCTGGTGGGCGTGGTGCCGGCCAGGACGCGGCTTTCTCCGCGAATCGGCGGCTGGCCATCGCGCGGACGGAGCTCCCACCGCGTAAGGGTGACGACGGATGAAGGTGCGCTGGTTTCGAGAACGGTAGACACAGCAATGACTCGGGGTACGGGTGACGCGGCGAGTGGCCAGCCTGAAGTGCAACCTTGCTTGACAAGATCAAGGCGCGTGCCATGGCCGACGGCATCAACAAGGTCGAAACTCGACTTTGCCCTCCACCAACAAGGCACAGGTGGCGCGCTGCGCTCGGCCTCGGCCGAAGCGATGGTTCCGGAGACGCTTCGGATTGTGGGTCTCTACCGGCGCACTCGCGGTTGCCGAGAGATTGCTCAGATTGGCCGAGCTCACGGGTGACCAGGTGCGGAGCATCGTGCGGAACCAGCCGAGGGTGAGTAAGCGGAAACGGAAGCTCCGGCAAAATCGTACATCACGGCTATAACCCGGATCTGGGCACGGCCACAAGGGTTAAGCTGTCATGCCCGACCAACTGGGAGAACGCGACGAAGGCCCATAACGCACTCGGCCCAACGGATGCTCCCGGAAGCACCCGGAGGCGTACCGTTGCACACCGTTGCTGCCGGAGTCTGCGTGCACCCTCAGGGTGTAGTTCTGACCTGTCTGCACAACATCGAGCTTCATCGAGCACGTGACGCCCTACACAGCTGATGAGGCGGCAGAGTTCTACAAGCGCAGGGGAACGCCTTCCCTATGAGGAGCTTGAAGCCCTCTACTTTGCCTTCTCGCAGAACATCAGCAGGCGTCCGCTCCAAGTGACCAGCTCAGGTGTGCACCGGTATAAGATGACCGTTTTTCAGGTACACTGGGCAGAGGGAGATCGGATCCCCGGTTTAGCCGCGCTGCTGATCGGACCCGTGGAAGAGTACACATCGCTCCCGCACGTCAATCTCCTCGGGCGCCTACCAAGAAAGGGGCAGCAGGTTTTCCTGCTCGGGCACTACCGGCCGGACAACACGCCCAAGGACGCCGTGAACTATCCCTCGGGGTACGCAGTCTTGTATTCAGGTGCTCGTCGTCTACGTAGGTAACGATTTTTTCTGATCGACTTCGCTGCGCGCCGGGGCATGAGTGGTGGTCCGGTAGTAGATCCTGAAACGGGTGGACTGGTCGGCATTATTTGCGAGCGTTGGCCAGCGGAGGTGACCAGACAACGCGTAGGGATATCAGCGGAAGTGACACTGGTTGTGGGTCACGGCACGTTTCGTAGCCTCAGCTCTGGAGCAGCTGGAGTAGAAAGGCGCGTGGCGGATCGCAATGGCGGACGTGCACGATTAACGACAGATCACCGCAGAGGAGGCGCTAGACGGGGGATTTCGTTCCGCCCGGAATGGGAGCGTACCACCCGCTGAGGTCGGCTGCGTCGGTCTCCATTTCTACAACAATTCCCGAGACGCGACTTGCCGATTCCCTGCCGTCCACCTCAGCAAGAGACGAGTGTGGCCGCTGCACCTTCTGGGCGCGGCCTTGATACTCCCAGGTACCGACGAACTCCACTGGCTCAGCAGGACCAACGAACCACATGACCTGGTCACGATCCTTCCGCGGCTACCGGAAAGAGAATGTGATCTCGGAAGGATGACGGTACTTCCAAAGTGGGCAACGATTGGGAACTCTACATCATTTCTTCGAAGGCTTACACGTAAAACGAGGTCTTCCCGGTACGAGAGTGTTGGCAGATCCTTCACCATCGAGGTGGTTATCTGGATATTCGCCGTTGTCGAGCGACTACTCGCGCTCAGCCATACAGTACTGTTTCGAGCCTTCGCGGCGTGCCGTCTATGTCGTTCCACATTACGCGCACATCGAACGCAGGCGAGTGCTCCCAAATCACCAGCGCCCCGAACGCGACCTCCCGTCTTGGATCGAGAACTGAGATCGGCACTTTGCGGCGCAGTTCAGCTTCCGAGATGGCCCCCGTGTAGTCTTGCGCTTCCACCTCAAGGCGCACGTCCAGCGCGCGCGCTTCGCCGACGTTGGCTAAAACGAATCGATCTGGACCCCACTCAAGCGATATGCGGACGTCCGCCCGCTTGCTACGCTCCTCCGCAGCCTTGTGGGCCCTCAGCTGGTACGCTGCCAGCTGCTCCTGGAGCTTCGTTTGCCGGTTCGATGTGCGAACCGAGTGAAACGCTGAAATTGCCGAAATCAGCAGGGCCCCAAGCGCAATGAAGGTATCAGCTGAAAAGGCCATTGCTCACACCTCTTCCGCAGCGTCATTAGAGGCGGCTCTCTTCCTCAACACCTTTCGGCGGCGTGCCTCGATCTTCAGCGGCTGGAAACCCGTGCTGGCACGCCTGAGCACCTGCGCGATCAGCTCCAGCTGCCGAGCGGATTTCCTCTCCCAATTTGTACTAGATGAGTCGGTTCCTGCGAAGGATCTGATCTCGATGGGGCATACGATGTCCAGTTCTGCCGCGTTGAAGACACCCACGCGGTCGCTCTCACAATAGACTTGCACCGTCACCGTTCGACCCCCCGGCGCCTTGCGCAGTCCCTCGTACGTGCCCCACGTCCAGACGCGCTTGCTGCCAGGACCCAGGGCAGGGATTCCATTGATCAGGGGCCCGTCAGTCATGGGCCCCCTATTAGGCCTATCCTTCTCCTCCAAAGCCCGGTCCGGAAGTGGTTCGGACAACTTGAAGGAAACGTTCTTGGCCAGGCCTTTTCCGATGTTCTCGATCACGATCTTGATGAGATCCACATGCTGATCATCAGCAATCAAATACACGATTACGAGCGGATCTACCTGGGTGCGGAAGAGATAGTAATTCGTGATTGCCGAGGCTGCTGCGAGGAAAACGGCCACCGCAGTCAGCCAAAGGGCAGGTGACGCCCAACCAGGTTCGGCCATTGTTCGCGTTCAGTATGGTGGCGGGACTAAATCAAGGGCACTCAATCCAAATCGACATCTGGGTCCGGATTAACGGCGCGTAGTAAGTGACGCGTATACCAAGGGTCCGTGAATGTGCCGCCCAAGACTCTTTCTAGGAGGGGCAACTCATCCCTTGGCCACCGCTTGTCCAGATAGGCCACCAGTGCGGTGCGGTAGACCGTCGAAGCGAGATCTAAAATGGGCGGAGCTGGCCTAGGCCCGAACGGGAGCAGAAGCCTCGCGCTGACGCGATCGCCGTGCAGAAACTTGCTTCGTGCCTCGTATAGATAGTGGTAACATTTCTGGACCAGATTTACGCTTTCCCTTTGCTTGACTTTCCCTTTCTCACGCCTTGTGACTACTCGGTAGCGCCTATTAGCCAGGTGCTGATCCGACCAATGATACCGCGCCAAGAGGGACCGCACGTCAGCAATCCCTACGTTATGCTTTGCCTTGTGCGGGGCGGCTAAAATCTCGATCGCGCTCACCCAGAGCGCCGCGGTTAGGCCGGCCTCGTGTAGGGATCCGTAGTTCTTGAAGTGAAGCGAGACTGCATGGTATGCGATCTCCAATGAGCGGAAGAGCGCACGGGTAAACTGAATGTCCCGCTTATGGATGTAGCGAAGCCTCCATGCACGGCTCAGCATGAAGGTGAGGCGATCGTCGGGAATCGGGCTCGGAGGCAACCTGGACAGCCCTGCATCCGTGCTGACACTGAACTTCTTCGGCGGAACGCCGAAGTGTGTTAGGGGAAGCGTATGTACGAAAATTTGGTCTCCACCCTTCGTAAGCTGTGCGGGATGAAAGTCAAAGGTATCGGCGCAGCTGGATCCCATGTGACTGCCCCGTACGCCCCGAGCTCGAGTCAGGAGGACGTTCGTGATCGCGACAGCATTACGGTAGGCGATAATCGGCTCAGGGTCTCCACCGTTCGTGGTTAGCCAGTCCTCGCGCCCGATCAGAACGGCGGGGCGGATCGGGTTGCTCAGCTCATCCCTGAAAGCCCCAAGAAGCGTGCGCGCAGCGGGAGCCTGCTCAGATAGCGCCCGGACGCGCCCATCGTCGGAGGAGACGATCGCCAGCTGATCAAGGTCAAGCGTGAGATCTGGGACTTTCCCCTCCTCCGGTCCCCGGAGTGCGAGATTCGGCAGGACAAAGAGGAGTGTCCAAGAAGGACTCGACGTCGCAGAGTTCTGATCCATTTAGACCTATACTAGACCACTCTTCTTTTGACCAGAAGCTAACGCAAAAGCCCTGAACTGACAGAGGTGGCGCTACGATCCAGAAACGGAGGCATGCACCTGTAGTTTCTCGCTGATACCAACCAAAATGGGCGGAAGTGGCGAAATGCCTAGAGTTCCTGTGCTCCTGTTACCAACAAGGCGTAGGTCGCACGCTGCAGAAGAAAGCTTGGGGGCAGGCCCACACCAGCGCCGGCTGCCGCGTATCGGTAGGGAGGTGCAGCACCAGATGGTCGCCGGCACGGATGGAGCGTACTCGCTCGCACGTCCCGTGAGATCGATCTGCACGGTGCGTCCCGGGGCGACGAGCGTTGCCAGGAAGCGGCCGTACTCCAGCCACTCCCGGAGCGGGTCTGAACCTTCGGCGGCTACGCTGGGCACCAGCCGCGTGTGTGGTACTCCACGGCGCGGCGAAACGCCTCCGGATTCTGCGCCTTCAGGTTGCGCAGGCGCTTGCGGTAGAATTCCCGCGGGTCACGCGCGCCGGTTTTTTCGAGTGCTTGCTGGAAGCGCTGGTCCGCCTGTTCGCGGAGCTGCGGGTTACTCATGAGGCACGGAAGTTGACGGTGTGCCGCCTGCCGCTCCCCACACCTGGAGGTCCACATGGCATACACTGTCCCCATTCACGGCATGCCCCCGGCGCTCGGCACCGGCGAAACGTTCGAGCTGTCGTGGGAGCTGTTTGGGGAGCTTTGCCGTGTGCTCGCACTCCGTGTAGCGCGGAGTACGAGCCGGAGCTGGTGATCGGTATTGCTACGGCGGGAGTGATGGCGGCAACCATCGCGTCGATCCTGCGGTCGGATCTGTACACCATGCGGATTTCGCGCAGGGCGCACGGTGAGCGCGTGCGGGAACAGCCCGAGGTCATGACTGCCGCACCCTACCAGGCACGGGGCAAGCGGGTGCTGGTGGTGGATGAACTCACCACCACCGGCGACACCCTGCGCATGGCCCTGGCGGCGGTGCGGGATACGGGTCCGGCGGAGATCCGTACAGCCGTCAGCTTTATGCGGCCGGGGGGTACCGCCCCGACTTTCACGCCCTGGAAACCGACGCGCTCATCGTGTACCCTGGGACCGGCAGGTGCTGGAAGACGACATGCTGGTGACCAACCCGGTCTACGCACACGTCATCCGGAGCTGAGCACGCCGGGCTCAGCCGCCCTTGGCCATCGAGTCCAGGAAGTCCTTGTTGTTCTTGGTCTTGCGCATCCGGCTCAGCAGAAACTCGATGGCTTCCACGGAGGGCATCCCCGACAAAAAGTTGCGCAGCAGGTAGACCCGGTTCAATTCTGATCGGTGAGCAACAGGTCTTCCTTGCGGGTGCCGGACTTGTTGATCTCGATGGCCGGGAAGATGCGCTTGTCGCTGACCGCGCGGTCCAGCACCAGCTCCATGTTGCCGGTGCCCTTGAACTCTTCGAAGATCACCTCGTCCATCCGGCTGCCGGTGTCCACCAGCGCGGTAGCCACAATGGTGAGCGAGCCACCCTCCTCGATGTTGCGGGCCGCGCCGAAGAACCGCTTGGGCTTGTGCAGCGCGTTGGCGTCCACACCGCCGGACAGAATCTTCCCGGAGTGTGGCACCGTGGTGTTGTAGGCGCGGGCCAGGCGGGTGATCGAGTCGAGCAGGATCACCGTCCTTGCCGTGCTCCACCAGGCGCTTGGCCTTTTCCAGCACCATCTCGGCCACCTGCGTGTGCCGGTCCGCGGGCTCGTCGAACGTCGAGGAGATCACCTCGGCTCTGACGTTCTCCTGCATGTCGGTCACTTCTTCGGGTCGCTCGTCAATGAGCAGCACGATCAGGTGCACGTCGGATGATTTTCGGTGATCGCGTTGGCGATCTTCTGCATCAGGATGGTTTTACCTGCCTTGGGCGGCGACACGATCAGTCCGCGCGCTGCCCTTTGCCCAGGGGAGCAACCAGATCCATGACACGCATGGACAGGTCCCCGCTGTCGGTTTCCGTGCGGATGCGCTCATCCGGATAGCGGGGGCGCAGGTTGTCGAAGGCGATCCGGTGCTTGGCCTTGTCCGGCTCGTCGCCATTGACGCGCTCCACCTTGAGCAGCGCGAGGTAGCGCTCACCCTCCTTGGGCGGGCGAACCTGGCCGAGTACGGTGTCGCCGGTGCGCAGGTCGAAGCGCTTGATCTGGCTGGGGCTTACATAAATGTCGTCGGGGCCGTACAGGTAGTTCCAGTCCTGCGACCGCAGGAAGCCGTACCCCTCGGGAAGGACCTCCAGCACGCCCTCGCCCCGTAAAACCGTGTCCGAATCCAGCAGGTTCTGCTCGATCCGATAGATCAGGTCCTGCTTGCGCAGGCCCGAATAGTTGGAGATGTTCAAGCCTTCGGCCATCTCGTGTAATTCCGGGATGGTCTTTGATTTAATTGCGGTGATGTCCACAGAGTGCTCCGTATACGTCTAGAAAATGCGAGAAAATCTTGCTACAGATCTCGCCGGTGGATTGTTTCGATTTTGAACGAACCGGAAAATTTTCCCCAATGGGCAGGAGGCGCGCCGCGCCGAGAGATCGAACTGCTCGGATTGTCAGAGGATGATTCCCGCAATTTAAGCGCCACTCCGTATGGGGTCAAGAGCCGCGTGGGCTCCGCATACCCAACACGGCGGCGGGAACGGTGGTGGCTGCATGTCCTGCTCTTTCTGCTTACCGGGTTCACCACCACCCTCGCGGGCGCGTGGATGGCGGGTAGCGATCCCCTTGCGTTCGTGCCATTTCGCCTGTCCATCGACGCACTCGCCACGGGCTTGAGCTTTTCCGTGCCGCTGCTGGCCATTCTGCTGGGGCATGAGCTCGGGCATTACGTGGTGGCGCTGCGACGCAGAATGGACGTGTCACCTCCCTTCTTCCTGCCTGCTCCACCCTGGATCAGCCTGGTGGGGACGTTTGGGGCTTTCATCCGGCTCCGCTCCCCCGTACCCAACCGGGCCGTGCTGCTGGACATCGGGGTAGCCGGTCCGCTTGCAAGTCTCGCATTGTCGCTGCCGGCTGTGTGGCTCGGCCTGCTGTGGAGCCCTGTCGCCCCGGTCCCGGCGGGTGCGGTGCCGACGCTCTTTGCGCTACCCTTCGGTGGAGAGCCGCTGTGGTTGGGGGGATCGCTCCTCTTCAGCGGGATGGCGCACGCGATCGTCGGGCCGGGCCAGGTGGTCGTGCTTCACCCACTCGCGTTCGCGGGATGGCTCGGATTGTTCGTCACCATGCTCAACCTGCTGCCGGTGTCGCAGCTGGATGGGGGGCACATTCTGTATGCGCTATTTGGCCCAATGCAGCGGTGGATAGGACTCGTCACCCTCATCGGACTGGTTCTGCTAGGCAATCCATGGTGGGGTGGATGGTGGGGATGGTGGGTGTGGGCTAGCCTGGTTCTTCTGGTCGGCCGCGGACGCGTACACCATCCGATGGTTTGGGATGCACAAACGGAAGTCGCTGGACCGCGGCGCCTAATCGGCTGGCTCGCGGTTCTCATCCTCTTACTCACGTTTACTCGCGTGCCGTTTAAACTATGAACCTTCAAGGTGTATTCGCGCCCGTCACCACGCCATTCGATCCGCACACCGAGGAAGCGGATGCGGGCGCGATGGTGTCCAATGTAGAGCACTGGCTGAGCGCGCCGCTGGCCGGTGTGGTGCTCTTCGGCTCCACCGGGGAGGGTGTGCTACTCGATCCACTTGAAAAGCAGCGGCTGCTCGGCGCGGTACGCCCCGTCATTCCCGAAGGGAGATTGCTGCTGGTGGGAACCGGCGCGGAGTCCACCCGCGCCACCATCCGCATGACACAGGTGGCTGCCCGAGAAGGCGCCGACGCCGTACTCGTCCAGCCGCCTGCCTTTTACCGGCCACAAATGACGCCGGAGGCGCTACGTGACCACTTCACGGCGGTGGCGGATGCCGCGCCCGTCCCGGTGATCCTGTACCAGGTTCCACCCCGCTTCAGTACGGTTGAGCTTGCCGCCGGACTGGTCGGTGCGCTGGTTCACCACCCCAACATCATCGGCATCAAGGACTCCACGGGGGAATTGAAGTCGCTGGGTGCGCTGGTGGATGCGTGCGGCCCCCATGGAACAGTGCTGGTGGGGAGCGGCGCCATGCTGTACGGAGCGCTGGAGACCGGTGCTCGCGGTGGGATCTTGGCGCTGGCGCTACTTGCCCCGAACGAGAGCGCCGAGATTTCTGAGGCCTATGTGGTGGGCGATCTGGCGCGTGCCGGCCGTGTGCAGGAGCGCATCGCCCCGGTGCATCAGGAAATTGTCGGGAAGCTGGGTGTGCCGGGAGTCAAGGCTGCGCTGGATCTGCTGGGTCTTGCCGGCGGCCCGCCACGGTCGCCATTGCGGCCGCTGCGTGAGCGGGAGCGTAGACAGGTTGGCGAGGCACTGCGCAAGGCGGGTCTGCTGGAGAAGTCGGATTGAGCTTCACGGGGGTGCTCCTCACGCTGGTGGGTGCGCTGGTCCTGCTCTTTCTGCTGGTGGAGGTGTTCAGCAGCGTGCTTCACCACTGGAGCGGGAGTGGGTTTCTGGGCCGCCTGGCGGGCCGGGTGGTGTGGAGCAGTGCGCTCCGAATCACCCGTGGGATGCCGGGTCCCCGGCGGCGCCTCATCCTCGGGTACGTGGGTCCAGCGCTGATCCCGCTCGCGCTCCTCTCGTGGGGCACGCTCGCCATCCTGGGATTCGCACTGCTTTACCTTCCCTGGCTGCCGGACGGACTCGATTCCGGGATCGGTATCCCCCGCCCGACCATGCTGGGGGATGCGCTGTATTACAGCGGCGTCACCTTCTTCACCCTCGGCTTCGGGGAACTCGTTCCGCTGAGCGGGACGCTACGCGCGCTCGCGGTTGTGGAGTCGGGTTCGGGCTTCGCGCTGATTACACTGGGAGTCAGCTACTTCACCGCCCTGTACCCGGCGTACTCACATCAGCAGGTGCTGGCGGACTCGGTCCAGGACCAGTCTGCCGGCACCGCGGACGCCGCGATTCTGCTCACGCAGCACCTGGCGGGCGGTGCCCCGATGGACGTGCTCGCGGGGGAGTTGGCGCGGCTGCGAGACGGGGTGGCCCGGGTACGCAGCGAATACGGCAGCTATCCTATCCTGTACCACTTCATGGCCTCCACTCCGGAACGGTCGCTGCTGCGATTGCTCTTCGTGGTGCACGATCTGGTACTCTTGCTGGACACCACGGTCGATGCCAAACGGCACCCGGAGCTCGCCGGGCTGGGTCGGCGCTCCGGCCTGGGGCGTGCTAGCTCCCGCGCGCGAGGGGCACTTGTGGATGCACTGCTTCGGGACAGCACGCGTCCGTCGCCCGATCCCGCCGCCTGGACGGAGCGCTTCCGCAGCGCCTGCAAGACTCTCCAGGTCGCGGGACTGTCGGTGCGCGATGATGCCGCGGCGCTTGTGGCGTACCGGAATGGACGCGGTGAATGGGAGCCCGATCTGCGAGCAGCCGCGGAAGCGCTGGGGGAAGATTGGCACGAGATCAGCGACGGGTACTGAACCGTGCCGTCGCCGAGGCGGTCTAAGCCTCGGCTAGCGCAGCCCGGTACCAATCCCCACGAGGATAGCAACCACCCCGAGCCCCGCGAGCACAGCGTACATTGGGAGCACAAAGCGCAGCCACTCCTCGTAGCGCACCCGGGCCGCGGCCAGAATCGCCATCAGCGCACCGTTTGTGGGGGTAAGCAGATCGGTCAGTCCAGCTCCGTACTGGTATGCCAGTACCGTCACCTGCCGTGACAAGCCCAGCAGGTCGGAAAGGGGAACGAGCACCGGGAGTGTCAGCACCGCCTGGCCGCTCACGCTCGGCACCGGAACGTGGATCAGCGCATGCGCGGCCATCATCCCGAGCGCCGACAGCGCAACCGGAAGCCCAGCGATGGGAGTGACCAATCCGTGCACGATCGTATCCACGATGTGGCCGTCCTCCAGCACCACGAAGATGGCGCGCGCGAAGCCGATCAGCAGCCCGGCGAAGGCCATGGCCCGGAAGCCCTCGATGTAGGCTTCTGCCGTGCCGGACAGGCGAAGTCCCCCGAGCAGGCCAGCCAGGATACCCATGGCGAAGAAGAGTGCCGACATCTGGTCGAATCCCCACTCCCAGCGCAGCACCCCGATTACGAAGATCACGAAGGTGGCGAGCACCAGCAGCAGGATGGGTCCGTCACGGCTGCTGTGCGGCCCCGTATCCTCCACCACCTCGGTGCTCGGGGGCACCCGGGTACGGGCAGCATAGCGCATCGTCCACGCGATCCACAGGGCGAGCGCCACCACCAGAAAGGCGATCCGGAAGAGAGAGCCGGAAAGCAGGGGAAGCTGCGCCAGCTTTTGCGCGATTCCCACCTGGAAGGGGTTGATGGGGCTGAAGGACGCCCCCACCGCCGCTGGCCCCATGCTCATCGCCACCGCAACCAGTGGGCTGAACCCCATTCGTCGTGTGAGGATCAGCAGGACCGGGATCAGCGCGATAAACTCCTCCTGCATGTTGATCAGCACCCCGCCCAGTGCGAACACGATGCAGGAGACTGGAATGACCAGCGCCGCGCGGTTTTCCAGCCGCCCTCGCTGATTGCTCGCGCGCCGTAGGAGACTCGGCGGCCGCCCTCG